>JANREX010000070.1:9723-26207 GCA_030758115.1 Paracoccaceae bacterium
TGACGGGCCGGTCTGACGCGCTTTCCGTTGATCAGCGACATTGAACCCCGCGCGACACGCGCCGGGGTCACGATGCTTTGCGCCAATCCTGTCCTGATCCGGATCCCCAACCCTAAAAAGAAAACGGCGACACCCAGGGAGGAGGAGAGGGTGCCGCCGCTCTTGCAACGTGGCCCTCAGGGAGGAGGAGGAGAGCCAGCGTATTCGGCAAGGTACGGCGGTATCCAGGGAGGAGGAGAGGATACCGCCGCTCTTGCATACGAAGGACCTCAGGGAGGAGGAGAGAGGCCTTCGCAATCCAGTCAAGGCGCGGCGACACCCAGGGAGGAGGAGAGAGTGTCGCCGCTCTTGGTAACGAAAGACCTCAGGGAGGAGGAGGAAGTCTTCCGTATTCTATTCAAGGTGCGGCGGCATCCAGGGAGGAGGAGAGGATGCCGCCGCAAGTTCACAGATGACCCAGGGAGGAGGAGAGGGTCATCTGATCCCGGTGTTACTTTTTCGTCCCGTAGGCGTATTCATAGGCGACCGAGCGGATCTGCGAACGGTTCAGGCCCATGTCGGCCAGAACGCTGTCCGGCAGGATGGCCAGATCGTTGACGGTGTCGCGGAACACCCGGTAGCGGGCATAGCGCTGGGACAGGTCGGTCCTGATCGCCTGCAGCTTGCCAACCAGCCCGGTTTCAGCGGCGCGGGGCTGTGCAAGGCGAAGATCCGATGTATAAGCCATTTTTCGGTCACTTTCGTTTATGCTCGGAGGCGATGTATGTGTCGCCCGGTTGCATTCAAGATACGTCGATGCTGCGTCTGCACAATAGCCATTGATGCAATGCTGCCATGCAGCAAATGCATATGAAAGACTGACCTATTATTTGGGCGGGACGCTTACGAAATGTGCGAATTTCGTGCGGGTCTTGCCTCGGCCGAGAAAGCTGCCACCTATGGCGGAGCGAAAATGGAGAATATGGCATGGCAGTCACCCGAGAGATGATCGAACAGGCCCTGCGCCAATTGGCCCTGCCGGATGGTGGCGACCTGATCAGCCGCGATATGGTGCGCGCCCTGACCCTTTCGGAGGGCGCTGTGCGATTCGTGATCGAGGCACCCAGCCCCGAGATCGCCCGCCAGATGGAGCCGCTGCGCGCGGCCGCCGAACAGATCGTGGCGCGCATTCCCGGCGTCGACAGCGTCAGTGTCGCGCTGACCGCGCATGGTCCGGCGGAAAAGCCGCCCGCGCCCAGCCTCAAGATCGGCGGGCATCCGACCCCGCAGGCGGGGCCCACGAAACCCTCGGGCGTGGACAGGATCCTGGCGATCGGGTCAGGCAAGGGCGGGGTGGGCAAATCCACCGTGTCATCGAACCTGGCGGTGGCCCTGGCCCGGCAGGGGCGGCGCGTGGGGCTGCTGGATGCCGATATCTATGGTCCCAGCCAGCCACGCATGATGGGCGTCAGCAAGCGGCCGGCCAGCCCGGATGGCAAGACGATCACGCCCTTGCACGCGCATGGCGTCACGATGATGTCGATCGGGCTGATGCTGGACCCCGACAAGGCCGTGGTCTGGCGCGGTCCGATGCTGATGGGCGCGCTGCAGCAGATGCTGGGGCAGGTCGCCTGGGGGGAGCTTGACGTGCTGCTGGTCGATCTGCCGCCGGGCACGGGCGATGTGCAGCTGACGCTGTGCCAGCGCACGCAATTGACGGGCGCCATTGTCGTGTCCACCCCGCAGGATGTGGCGCTGCTGGATGCGCGCAAGGCCATCGACATGTTCAACACGCTGAAAACGCCCGTTCTGGGCCTGATCGAGAACATGTCGGTCTTCTGCTGCCCCAAATGCGGGCATGAGACGGCGATCTTCGGCCATGGCGGGGTCAAGGCCGAGGCCGAGAAGATGGGCGTGCCGCTGCTGGCGGAGCTGCCGATCGACCTGGAGACACGTCTGGCGGGGGATGGCGGCACGCCGATCGCGGCGGGCGAGACGGCGGCGGCGCAGAGCTATGCGGCGCTGGCGCGTCGCCTGATCGACGGCGGGATGGCCTGATCCGTCGGATCCTGGATATTTGAGGCAAGAAGAAAGGCGCGCGGCGGATGTCGCGCGCCTTTCGATCTGTCAGGGCTTGCGGCGCGGCACGGCATTGGGGCCGCGCGCGGCCCCGGCGCGCGGTTTGCCACCCTTGCCCGCGGGCAGGGGCTTGCCGCCGGGTCCCAAGCGCGCCGAGGTATTGGCCGCGGCGTTGCGCGCGGGCTTGGCCGGACCATCGCCTGCGGGCTTGTCGCCTGATTTTTCCCAGGGTTTGCCGCCCGGCTTGCCGAAGGGCTTGGCGCCCGGCTTGCCATAGGGCTTGTCGCCGGGCTTGCCGAAGGGTTTGTCGCCGGGCTTGCCGGCCGGCTTCCCGCCCGGTTTGCCGTAAGGCTTGTCGCCCGCCTTGCCGGCAGGTTTGCCGTAAGGCTTGTCACCCGGTTTGCCGGAGGGTTTGCCATAGGGTTTCGCGCCGGGCTTGCCCGCGGGCTTGTCGCCGCGCGGCTTGGGGCTGTCGAAGCCGCGATGCACCTCGGGGTCCATTTCGCGCGGCTTGTCGCTGCGCGGTTTGGCGCTGTGGGACTTCATCCCTTCCGAGCGGGCCGGTTTCGCACCGCCGCCATGGGATTTGAAACCTGTCGATTTGAAGCCTTCGGGTTTCGCGGGGCGATCCTCGGCCGCGCGGGCGGGTTTCGGGCGATGGGATTTCATGCCCTCGGATTTCGGCGCGGCCTCTGCGGGGGGCAGACGGTCGGGCACATCGGCCCAGGCTGCTGCCTCGGCCGGGGGCGGCGCGCGGCGTGCGGGCGCGGGACGTTCACTGCGTTCGGGCCGCTCGGGGCGATCCGCGCCGCGATGGGGTTTGCGCTCGCCACGGTCTTCGCGCGGGGGTGGGGCCACGCGGGGCATCGCGGCCAGATCGGGGGCCTTGTCCATCACCACGACCTTGGCGCCGCCATCCAGCGCGGCATCGGGGCCAAGCGCCTTGAGGAAGCCGGGCAGGGCCGCGGAGAGCAGCTCGACATAGGTTTCATCGGCCTGCACGCGGATCGCGCCGATATCGTCGCGGGTGATGTCGCCGGCCTTGCAGAGCGTGGGCAGCAGCCAGCGCGCCTCGGCCCGTTCATTGGCACCCACCGACAGTTTCAGCCAGCTTGAGGGGCCGAATGTCTTGCGCGGAGACGCATCGCGCTTGCGTTCGGGGCGGACATCGGGATCAGGCAGTTCCTCGGGCGCGGAATGTTTGCTGTAGAACAGACGCAGGTAAGCGCCCGCGATCTGTTCGGCGCTGTAGGTGGCCGTGATGCGCGCGACGAAATCCTCTTCGCCCTCGTTCAGCGGCTCCAGCCAGACCGGATCGTTGATCAGGCGTTCCTCATCCTTGGCGCGGACCTCGTCCGCGGATGGCGGCAGCGCCCATTCGGCGGTGATCTTGGCGAATTTCAGCAGCCGTTCCGCCTTGGCGCGGGTCTTGGGCGTGACCACGAGGGCCGAGACACCCTTGCGACCGGCCCGGCCCGTGCGGCCCGAGCGATGCATCAGCGTTTCCGAATTGCTGGGCAGTTCGGCATGGATCACCAGTTCCAGGTTCGGCAGGTCGATGCCGCGTGCGGCCACGTCGGTGGCCACGCAGACACGCGCGCGGCCGTCGCGCATGGCTTGCAGGGCGTGGGTGCGTTCCGCCTGGCTGAGTTCGCCCGACAGGGCCACGACGGAAAAGCCGCGATTGGCGAAACGGGCGACCAGCCGCGCCACGGTGGCGCGGGTGTTGCAGAAGACGATGGCATTCTGCGCCTCGTAATAGCGCAGCAGGTTGATGATCGCGCCTTCGGTGCCGTCATAGGCGGCGGTCAGCGCGCGGTATTCGATGTCGGCATGCTGCGTGGCCCCGGTGGTGGTGGCGACGCGCACGGCATTGTCCTTGAGATATGTCTTGGACAGTTCCGCGATGCCGCGCGGCACGGTGGCCGAGAACATCAGGGTGCGCCGCGTCTCGGGCGCCTCGGACAGGATGAATTCCAGATCGTCCTTGAAGCCGAGATCCAGCATCTCGTCGGCCTCGTCCAGAACGACGGCGCGGATCTGGCCCAGGTCGATCGAGCCGCGCATGATATGGTCGCGCAAGCGGCCGGGCGTGGCGACAACGATATGCGCGCCACGGTCCAGCGCGCGGCGTTCGTCGCGCATGTCCATGCCACCCACGCAGGAGGCCATGACGACGCCCGCATCCTGATAGAGCCACTGGAACTCGCGTTTCACCTGCAGCGCCAGTTCGCGCGTCGGCGCGATGATCAGCGCCAGGGGGGCTGCGGCGGGGGGCAACACATGGCTTTCGCCCAGAAGGGTGGGTGCGATGGCCAGGCCAAAGCCCACGGTCTTGCCCGATCCGGTCTGCGCGGACACCAGCAGATCGGCCTCGACCAGGTCGGGGCGCATCATTTCGATCTGGACGGGGGTCATCTCCGCATAGCCGCGCCGCTCCAGCGCGTCGGCCAGAGGTTTCGTGGTCGGGTAGGGCAGGGTCATGCAATCACTCGGGTCATTGGGCGCGGGCAGCGGGACGGAAGGTTCCGCGACCGGGGGCGCCCGTGTCATTGGTGTGGGAAGGGTTGGTCAAGCGCTGGGCCTTACTGCCTTCGGTGCGGAATGTATAGCGCAATCGTGGCCCGGGTGACAGGGCAAAGGGTGCAGGGCGAAATGGCGCCTTCGGTGTCCTGTCCAATGCCGGGTCCGTGGCGGCATGAGGTGTCTCATGGGAATTGATGGGACGTGATTGTCAGTCGTCGCGGTTTGGCACGGGTCGCTTCCGAGCAAAACGAATCACTTTGGTGAAAACTTCTGTGTTTTCCCTGCAATTTTGGGGTAAATCCCCATGGTCCAGGTCTTCGTGGCCCACTCTGGCACATGGATTTTGCGGCAGGGGACGCTTTGGTCGAATTTTTCCGGGAAATCATGGGCCGAACGCTCGAAGCTGTGCGGTATCAACATTTAGTGGGTGGTTTTGGCTCTGCCTCTACAAGATGTGTCGCATCTGGTGGGTTTGCCGCAAGATGTTGTTTTTCAAAGGCCGGATGAACAAGATCATGTGGGTCTTGGCGCAAGATTTTTGTTGCGTACCATGATTTCCCATACTATCCATGAAATCACGATGAGGACGGGATAAAACAAGGGGCACCCAAGACCCCGAACCAAATCCCAAGTCAGGTTTCATACAGGCCCCGCTTTCATCGAACCAAGAGATCCGGCGCGCGAGCGAGCAGACATCCCCCCAGGTGGCGCGCGCAGTCGGACACCCCGCAAGGCGGGACGAGGGCGGCGGATTGGGCAGTGGCAGCAGCTCAATCCGCCGTTTTCCGTTCCAGGGGCAGATTTTTTCCGGGGGGACAGGTCAGAGGGATCACGGGACAGTGGTTCGCAGGTTCAGAGGCGAGAGCCAGCACAAGGTTGATGGAAAGGGGCGGGTGTCTATCCCGGCCCTGTTTCGTCGTGTGCTGGAGGCTGGCGATCCGAACTGGACCGAAGGGCTGAACCCCGAGCTGGTCATCGTCTATGGCGATCACCGCCGCAAGTTCCTGGAATGCTACACGATGGAGGCGATTGCCGAGGTCGACGCCAAGATCGCAGCCCTGCCGCGCGGCGGGATGCAGCGCAAGATGCTGGAGCGGATGTTCCACGGCCAATCCTATCCCACCTCCGTCGACGAGACCGGCCGCATCGTGCTGCCCGCCAAGCTGCGGGCCAAGATCGGGATCGAGGACGAGGCGTTCTTCATCGCCGCGGGTGACACTTTCCAGATCTGGAAGCCCGAAACCTACGAGACCGAGGAACTGGCCCGCGCCGAGGCCTGGCTTGACGAGTTGCCCGAGGATTTCGATCCGCTCATCTATCTGGATAATGCGAAAGGGGATTGAGCCATGGCCGCTGCCGCGCCAACCCCGTCCGATGCCCCCCATATCCCGGTTCTGTTGCGTCCGCTGCTGAAGGCGGTCGCACCTGTCACCGGCGTCTGGCTGGACGGCACCTTTGGTGCCGGTGGCTATACGCGCGGCCTGCTCGAGGCGGGGGCCGCGCGCGTCATCGCCGTGGATCGCGATCCGCTGGCGTTTCAGATGGCAGCAAGCTGGGCCAGCGCTTACGGCGACCGGATCGAGATGGTCGAGGGCGTGTTTTCCCGCATGGACGACTATGCGCAGGATCTGGACGGCGTTGTGCTGGATCTGGGTGTCTCGTCGATGCAGCTGGACATGGCCGAGCGCGGCTTTTCCTTCATGAGGGACGGCCCGCTGGACATGCGCATGAGCCAGTCCGGCCCGTCAGCGGCCGATATCGTGAACACCGCCGATGAGGGCGTGATCGCCGATATCCTGTTTCATTATGGCGAGGAACGCGCCAGCCGCCGCATCGCGCGCGCGATCCTCAAGGCGCGTGCCGAGGCGCCGATCACGACCACGCTGCAACTGGCGGGCCTGATCGAGAAATGCCTGCCACGCGCCAAGCCGGGGCAATCGCATCCCGCGACCCGCAGTTTCCAGGCGCTGCGCATCGCCGTGAACGACGAATACCGCGAATTGGCGAACGGTCTGGCCGCTGCCGAACGCGCGCTCAAGCCCGGTGGCAAGCTGGCGGTCGTGACGTTTCACTCGATCGAGGACCGGATGGTCAAGCGCTTCTTGCAGGCGCGCAGCGGCACCGCCGGACGCGCAAACCGCTATGCCCCGCAAGAGGCTGAAACCGCAGCGCAATTCACCCAGGCAACGCGAAAGGCCATCGGCCCCGATGATCAGGAGCTGGCCGAAAATCCGCGTTCGCGCAGCGCCAAGCTGCGTGTTGCGATCCGTACCGATGCCCCCGCCGGGGCCACCGACCCCGCCGCGCTGGGGATGCCGATGATCAAGGGAGAGTTCTGAGATGCGTTCCGTCCTGTTCGTGCTGACCGCCTGTGCCGTGATCGGGCTGGCGTTCTGGGCCTACCGCGAGAATTACCGCACCCAGCAGGCCCTGGACATGACCGAACAGTTGCAGCGCGAAATCCGCGACTCGCGCGCGCGCCTGTCGGTGCTGCGCGCCGAATGGGCCTATCTGAACCGTCCCGAACGGCTGCGCGACCTGGCGGATCTGAACTTTGACAGCCTGGGCCTGATGCCGATGGCGCCCGAACAATTCGGGCGGATCGACCAGGTGGCCTTTCCCATCGCCGAGGAAGGGTTCCTGCCGATCACCGATCCGATCGAAGTGTCCAACATGGAGTCACGGCCATGATCCGCACCCCGCTGCGCCCGCTGGCCCGCGTCCTTGACGCCCGCGCCAAGGGGGAAAACCCCGATGCGATCGAGCGCGAGAACCTGCGCCTGCGCCACGAGGAAATGCGCGACCGCGCCCGCAGCCGCGCCGAGGGGCGGTTGCTGGTGCTGGGTGTGCTGTTCATCTGTGCCTTCACGATGGTGGGCGCGCGCATGGGTCTTCTGGCCGCCTCCGAGCCGTCGGAGCCGCGCGCCAGTGCCGCCGGCGCCGAGATCGAGGCGCTGCGCGCCGATATCGTCGACCGGCAGGGCCGGGTGCTGGCCACCAACCTTGAAACCTATTCGCTCTATGCCCAGCCGCCGCAGATGATCGACCCCGAACATGCCGCGACCGAACTGGCGCGCATCTTCCCCGATCTGGACCGCGACAGGCTGATCCAGGATTTCACCGGCACGCGCAAGTTCCTGTGGATCAAGCGCCGCCTCAGCCCCGAACAGCGCCAGGCCGTGCATGATATCGGCGATCCGGGTCTTTTGTTCGGGCCGCGCGACATGCGGCTTTATCCCAATGGCACGCTGGCCGCGCATGTGCTGGGCGGGGCCGGGTTCGGCCGCGAGGGCGTTCATGCCGCCGAGGTGATCGGCGTGGCGGGCGTGGAGCGGCAGTTCGACGAGCAGCTGCGCGATCCCGCGCGGGCGGGCAAGCCGCTGGAACTGTCGCTGGACCTGACCATTCAGGCCGCCACCGAAGAGGTGCTGTCGGGCGGCATGCGCCTGCTGAACGCCAAGGGTGCCGCCGCCGTGCTGATGGATGTGCATACCGGCGAGGTGATCTCGATCGCCTCATTGCCCGATTTCGACCCCAACGACCGCCCCGCGCCGCCCACGCAGGGCCGCCCCGATGACAGCCCGCTGTTCAACCGCGTGGTGCAGGGGGTCTACGAGCTGGGATCGACCTTCAAGATATTCACCGTGGCCCAGGCGCTTGAGCTGGGGATGGTCACACCCGATACGATCATCAACACCAAATCCCCGATGACATGGGGCCGCCACCGGATCAGCGATTTCCGCAACTATGGCCCGGAACTGTCCGTGTCCAAGGTGATCGAGAAATCCTCGAACGTGGGCACCGCGCGCATCGCGATCGAGATCGGTGCCGAGCGTCAGCGCGATTTCCTGGGCCAGCTTGGCCTGCTGGAGACCACAAAGTTCGAGATGGTCGAGGCCCGTGGCGGTCGTCCGCTGTTGCCGCCACGCTGGTCGGAACTGTCGACGATGACCATTTCCTATGGTCACGGCATCTCGGCCACGCCGCTGCACCTGGCCGCGGCCTATGCCACGATGGTCAATGGCGGCACACGGGTGGAACCGACGCTGCTGAAGCAGGACGGTCCGCAATTCGGGCCGCGCGTCATCTCGGAAAAGACATCCGAACAGCTGCGCCGCATGCTGCGCCTGACGGTCAGCCAGGGCACCGCCAGCTTTGGCGAGGTGCCGGGCTATGCGGTGGGCGGCAAGACCGGCAGCGCCGACAAGCCGCGCATCGACGGGCGCGGCTATGAGACGGACAAGGTTCTGGCGACCTTCGCCGCGACCTTTCCCGCGCATGATCCCAAGTATGTGCTGATCGTGACCCTGGACGAGGCGGTTGAAACCTCGGGGTCAGAGCCGCGCCGCACAGCGGGCTGGACCGCCGTGCCCGTGGCCGCCGAGGTGATCCGCCGCGTCGCCCCCTTGCTGGGCCTGCGCCCCGAGATTGAACCGGCCGAATTGACTGGTATAACGCTGACATCAAACTGAGACGCGACGCGCAGGGGTATCGGGTGGGGCAGGCAAAATCATTGGCGCAGCTTGGCCTGACCGCCAAATCCGGGCGCGACGCGCAGATCACGGGATTGGCCGTGGACAGCCGCGAGGTGCGCGCGGGCACCCTTTTCGCGGCCCTTCCAGGCACACGCGTGCATGGCGCGTCTTTCATCGCGACGGCGCTGGCGCAGGGCGCGGCGGCGATCCTGACCGATGCGGAAGGTGCGCGTCTTGCCGCCGATGCGCTGGCGGACGCCGATGCGGCGCTGGTCGTGGCCGAGGATCCCCGGCAGGCGCTGGCCTGTGCCGCGGCCCTGTGGTTCGGGGCGCAGCCCGCCACGATGGTGGCCGTGACCGGCACCAACGGCAAGACTTCCGTGGCGACCTTCACCCGCCAGATCTGGGAGGAGCTGGACCTGCCCGCCGTCAACCTGGGCACGACGGGCGTCGAGGGCGCATACGAGGCCCCGCTGCGCCACACCACGCCCGAGCCGATCACCCTGCACCGTGTGCTGGCGCAGGCGGCCGCCGCCGGCGTGACCCATGCGGCGATGGAGGCCTCAAGCCATGGTCTGGCCCAGCGGCGTCTGGACGGGGTGCAGCTGCGGGCTGCGGGCTTTACCAACCTGACCCAGGATCATCTGGATTATCACGCTGATTTTGCGGATTATTTCAACGCCAAGGCAGGGCTTTTCGCCCGTGTCCTCGGGGTGGATGGCACGGCCGTGATCAATGTCGATGACAGCCGTGGCATGGATATGGCCAATGTGGCACGCACCCGCGGGCAGGAGGTCATCACCGTCGGCCGTCGCGAAGGCGCGGACCTGCAACTGGTCTCGCAACGCTTCGATGCGACGGGGCAGACGATCCTGTGCCGGTTTCGCGGCAAGAGCTACAGCGCCGACCTGGCGCTGCTGGGCGGGTTCCAGGCAGAGAATGTCCTGGTCGCGGTGGGTCTGGTCATCGCCTGCGGGGCCGATCCCGACCGGGTGTTCGAGACGCTGCCGCATATGGGCACGGTGCGCGGGCGGATGCAGCTTGCGGCGACGCGCGCCAATGGGGCGGCGGTCTTTGTCGATTACGCCCATACGCCCGATGCGGTCGCCACCGCCCTCACGGCGATGCGCCCGCATGTGATGGGCCGGCTGATCGCCATCGTCGGCGCGGGCGGCGACCGTGATACCACCAAGCGGCCCCTGATGGGGGCGGCGGCGGCGGCGCATGCCGATGCGGTGATCGTGACCGATGACAACCCGCGCTCCGAGGATCCGGCGGCCATTCGCGCGGCCGTTCTGTCCGGCATCCCCGAGGATGCGCGTGCCCGTGTGCAAGAGGTCGGCGACCGGGCCGAGGCGATCCTGCGCGGGGTCGCAGCCCTTGGGCCGGGTGACGCGCTGCTGATCGCGGGCAAGGGGCATGAGACCGGGCAGACCGTGGGCGACATGGTGCTGCCTTTCGACGATGTGGAACAGGCCAGCATGGCGGTGGCCGCGCTGGACGGGAGGCTGGCATGACCCTGTGGACCGCAGCCGAGGCGGTGGCCGCCACGGGTGGCCAAAGCAGCGCCGACTGGACAGCCGATGGCGTGTCCATCGACACGCGCACGATCCGGGCGGGCGATCTGTTCGTCGCGCTCAAGGCGGCGCGGGACGGGCATGATTTCGTGGCGCAGGCGCTGGCCAAGGGGGCGGCGGCGGCACTGGTCACGCACCGGCCCGACGATGTGGCGCCCGATGCGCCGCTCTTGATCGTGCCCGACGTGCTGCGCGCGCTGGAGGATCTGGGCCGCGCTGCCCGTGCGCGCACCAAGGCGCGCGTGGTGGCGGTGACCGGATCGGTCGGCAAGACATCGACCAAGGAGATGCTGCGCTGCGTGCTGTCGGGGCAGGGGCGCACCCATGCGGCCGAGGCCAGCTACAACAACCATTGGGGCGTGCCGCTGACATTGGCGCGGATGCCTGCGGATACCGAATTCGCGGTGATCGAGATCGGGATGAACCATCCCGGCGAGATCGCGCCGCTGGCGCAGATGGCCCGGCCCCATGTGGCCATGGTGACCATCGTGGCCGCCGCGCATCTTGAAGCGTTCGAGAACCTCGAGGGGATCGCCCATGAGAAAGCCTCGATCCTGACCGGGCTGGAGCCGGGGGGCGTGGCGGTGCTGAACGGCGATCTGGACACATCGCCGATCCTGCTGGACTGGGCCAGGCGTTACGCCGCGCGCGCCATCACCTTCGGCGAGGCGCCGCGCGTGCATCACCGGGTGACCGACATCACGCTATGCGATCAGACCAGCGTCGTGCATGGCCGCGCCTGGCGTCGGCCGGTCCTGTTCAAGGTGCAGGCGCCGGGGCGGCATTTCGCGGTCAATGGCATGGGCGTGCTGGCCGTGGCCTATGCGCTGGGTCTTGACCCGGTGATGGCGGCCAATGACCTGGGTCAATGGGAGCCGCCCGCCGGTCGCGGCACGCGCGAGCGCTACATGCTCGATCCGCTGAGTGACGATCTCTATTTCGACCTGATCGACGATGCTTTCAACGCCAATCCCACCTCGATGGCGGCCTCGCTTGACGTGCTGGCCGCCGCGGCACCCCGCGATGGCCTGGGCCGTGTGCGGCAGGGGCGGCGCATTGCCGTGCTGGGCGACATGCTGGAGCTGGGCGAGGGCGAGGCGGCGATGCACCGGGCGCTGGCGGATCTGCCGCAGATGTCCAAGCTGTCGCTGATCCATTGCGTCGGCCCGCGCATGCACCACCTGTGGGAGGCGCTGCCGCAGGCCAAGCGCGGCGAATGGGCCGAAAGCGCCGACACGCTGGCCGCGCGCGCGCACCGTCTGGTCGATGCGGGGGATATCCTGCTGGTGAAAGGGTCCAAGGGCAGCAAGGTCAGCCTTGTGGTTGACGCGCTGCGCAAACTGGGCCATCCCGCGCCGCAATCAGACAAGGGGACAGAGTAATGCTGTATTGGTTGACCGCGCTCTCGGACGGGGGGGATTTCTTCAACCTCTTTCGCTATATCACCTTCCGGGCCGGCGGGGCCTTCATGACGGCGCTGATCTTCGGCTTTCTGTTCGGCCGGCCGCTGATCAACGTGCTCAGACGGCGGCAAGGCAAGGGGCAGCCGATCCGCGAGGACGGACCGCAGGGCCATTTCGTCAAGGCGGGCACGCCCACCATGGGGGGCTTGCTGATCGTGGGCGCGCTGCTGACCTCGACGCTGCTCTGGGCGCGGCTGGACAACCCTTTCGTCTGGATCGTGCTTTTCGTCACCATGTCCTTTGCCGCCATCGGCTTTGCCGATGATTACGCCAAGGTGTCCAAGCAGAATACGCGCGGCGTGCCGGGCAAGGTGCGCATGGCGCTGGGCCTGCTGGTGGCCGCCATCGCGGGCTATTGGGCGGCGCAGTACCACCCCGAGGCGCTGACCAACAAGCTGGCCTTTCCGGTCTTCAAGGAAACGCTGCTGAACCTCGGGTTCCTCTTCGTGCCCTTCGCGATGATCGTGATCGTGGGCGCGGCCAATGCGGTCAACCTGACCGACGGTCTGGACGGGCTGGCCATCATGCCGGTGATGATCGCGTCAGGCACGCTGGGCGTGATCGCCTATGCGGTGGGGCGTGTCGATTTCACCGAATACCTCGATGTGCATTACGTGCCGGGCACGGGCGAGATCCTGGTCTTCGTGGCCGGGCTGATCGGCGGCGGTCTTGGTTTTCTGTGGTATAACGCGCCGCCCGCGGCCGTGTTCATGGGCGATACGGGCTCGCTTGCGCTGGGCGGCGCGCTGGGCGCGATTGCGGTCTCCACCAAGCACGAGATCGTGCTGGCCATCGTCGGCGGTCTGTTCGTGGTCGAGGCCTTGAGCGTGATCATCCAGGTCCTCTATTTCAAGCGCACCGGAAAGCGGGTGTTCCTGATGGCCCCGATCCATCACCACTACGAGAAAAAGGGCTGGGCGGAATCGACCATCGTGATCCGCTTCTGGATCATCTCGCTGATCCTGGCGATGATCGGTCTGGCCACGCTGAAGGTGCGCTGAGCGCACCCGGACAGGTCATGCAAGCGGCATATGCCCGGCCAGGTGCCGGGCATTTCCATGTCGGGCCGCAAACATGTTGACAGGTCCAGACTGCCCGTTACCCTTCGGCGCATCATGAGTAACCAGATGCGTGAGACCCTTGTTCCGGTGGCAGAGCATGCGCTGCGTGGCGCAGGCATGGACAGTGTCGGGCTTTACGTTCTGGACGACAAAGGCCAGATGCAGGGTGTCATTCTGGGCATGCCCGATGCATTCGTCCTGGCCTATGAGACCCAGGGCATCCCCATAGACCCGGTTCTGGGACATGTGCGCGCAAACGGAACGCCTTGTTCGACCGTGGTCGCCCTTGGCGCGCGCTGGACCTCGTCGCATCTTTACCAACGTGTCTCGGGGCGCTTCGGGCTGACCGGTTTCGCCACCTTCCCGCTCTACACCGAGGATCAGCTGACCGGCGTGCTCTATCTTGGGGCCAAGACCGAGGCCAATGCCCGGCGGCTGGACTACGAGGGGCTTTGCGGCATGTCCGCCCATGCCACAAGCTGCGCCACGCGGATGCTGCGCCTGCCAAAGCGCGTGGCGCAACTGACGCCGCGCCAGAACGACGTGATCCGGCTTGCGGCAGAGGGGCTGACGAACCGTCAGATCGCGGCCCGTCTGGGCACGGGCGAGGCGGCGGTTCACAAGCATCTCAAGGTGCTGCATCGCCATTTCGGCACCCATACGCGCACCGCGCTGGCCGCTGCCTGGCGCGATCAGCCGGGTAATTGACGGTCCCCGTTCGGGGACTGCGCGCGGGCGGCGCGACAAGGCACACTCCTGTCACAACGGACATCAACAGGAGGATGACATGACGAAAGTTGCCGCAGTACAGGCCGCGCCGGTCTGGATGGATGCCAAGGGCACGCTGGACAAGACCATTGCCCTGATCGAGGATGCTGGCCGCCGCGATATCGAGCTTCTTGCCTTTGGCGAAGTCTGGCTGCCGGGCTATCCCTTCACCATTTGGCTGCAACCGCCCATGGTCTCGATGGAGATCGTGATGGCCCATCGCGCCAATGCCATCACCGTGGACGGCCCCGAAATGCGGGCCGTGGGCGAGGCGGCGAAACGCGCGGGTACCTGGGTGATGCTGGGCTTTGCCGAACGCGACCGGGGCAGCATCTATTGCAGCCAGGCGCTGCTGGATGATCGTGGCGAGGTCGTGATGACCCGCCGCAAGCTGCGCCCCACCCACATGGAACGCACGGTCTGGGGCGAAGGGCCGGTGACCGATATCAAGGTGGTCGACACACCGTTCGGCAAGGTCGGCGGGTTGAACTGCTGGGAGAATATCCAGCCGATCAATCGCCAGGGCATGTACCAGCTGGGCGAGCAGATCCATGTGGCCAGCTGGCCGTCCTTCGGGATGTTCAAGGGAATGCGGCAGGCCTATTGCCTGTCGGCCGAGGCCAATCTGACCGAAAGCGCCAGCTATGCGATGGAAGGCGGATGTTTCGTGCTTTCGGCCAATTCCATCATCGACGAGGCCAGCCTTGACCGCATCACCATGGGCAACGAGGCGCTGCGGCAGGTGGTCTTTGCCGGTGGCGGTGCCGCGGCGGTGTTCGGCCCCGATGGCTACAGGCTGACCGATCCGATCGACGAGTTCACCGATGGTTTCGCCGAGGCCGAGATCGATCTGGGCATGATCGAAGCGGCCAAGATCTTTGCCGATCCTGCGGGTCACTATTTCCGCCCCGACGTGGCGCGTTTCGTGCTGGATGGCGCGGCGGGTCCGGCGCAGGCGCAGCCCGCCGCCGCATCGGCAGACATGGCATCCCTCGAGGATGCTCTCGGCCGAGCGTGACCCCCATGCAATGAGGCGCTACCCGGGCTTCATGCACCAAGCCCGTGCAAAGGCCCTGTCCCCTTCATGACCGGGGGCAGGGCCTTCCGCATCGGATCATGCCGGGCCGTCAATCTTTCGCGTGGTCTTGCGGTCCTTGGGGCCGCGTCGCATTGTCGGGCGCAATCAATCGGCAGGGGTGACAGATGATTCCGGTGCGCGGACATGAGGGGCAGAAGCTGGCCGTACTGGGCCTTGGCCGGTCGGGGCTGGCGACGGCGCGCAGCCTTGTGGCAGGCGGGGCCACGCCGATCTGCTGGGATGACAACGCCAGCGCCCGCGACAAGGCCGAGGCCGAAGGTTTCGAGATCCGCGACCTGACCCGCGCGGGTGCCTTCGACGATATCGCCAGCCTGATCGTCAGCCCCGGCATTCCGCATCTCTATCCCGAACCCAACCGCGTGATCCGCGCCGCCTATGAGGCGGGAGTGCCCGTCGACAACGATATCGGGCTCTTCTTCCGCTCGCTGGCCGTTTCGGAATGGGATGATTTCGACACGGTGCCGCGTGTCGTGGCGATCACCGGATCGAACGGGAAATCCACCACCTCGGCGCTGATCCATCACATCCTTGAAGAGGCGGGGCGCGAGGCGCAGCTTGCGGGCAATATCGGC
The DNA here is from genome assembly GCA_030758115.1 of Paracoccaceae bacterium. Classification (GTDB taxonomy): domain Bacteria; phylum Pseudomonadota; class Alphaproteobacteria; order Rhodobacterales; family Rhodobacteraceae; genus Seohaeicola. Next base: position 25,323 of record JANREX010000070.1, read on the forward strand.
CGCGGGGTGCTGGATATCGACCCGCCGGGCGATGGCGGCGTGGTGGTGCTGGAGCTGTCCAGCTACCAGACCGATCTGGCCCGCGCGCTGACGCCGGATGTGGCGGTGTTCACCAATCTCAGCCCCGATCATCTGGACCGGCACGCCGGGATGGGCGGCTATTTCGCGGCCAAGCGGCGTCTGTTTGCCGAAGGCGGGCCGGATCGTGCGGTGATCGGTGTGGATGAGGTCGAAGGCCTGTATCTGGCCAATCAGCTGTCGGAAGGGCCTGCCGATGACCGGGTGATCCGTGTCTCTGCCGCGCGCAAATTGTCGGGGCCGGGTTGGGATGTCTTTGCCCGCAAGGGGTTTCTGGCCGAATGGCGCAAGGGCAAGCAGGTGGCGGCCATCGACCTGCGCCCCATGCAGGGCCTGCCCGGCGCGCATAACCACCAGAACGCCTGCGCCGCCTATGCCGCCTGCCGCACATTGGGTCTGGCGCCGCGCGTGATCGAAGCGGGGCTGGCCAGTTATCCGGGTCTGCCGCATCGCAGCCAGACCATCGCCGAGGCGCATGGCGTGCGATACGTCAACGACAGCAAGGCCACCAATGTGGACAGCGCGGCCAAGGCGCTGGCGGCTTTCGACAAGGTGCGCTGGATCTGCGGCGGGCTGGAGAAGGAGGGCGGGCTGGACGGCTTGCGCGCCTCTCTGGGGTCCGTGGTCAAGGCCTATGTGATCGGACGCGAGGCCGCGGGTTTCGCGATGCAACTGCCCGAGGTCGAGACGGAAATCTGCACCACGATGGATGTGGCCGTCGCCCGCGCCATGGCCGAGGCAGAGCCCGGCGACGTGGTCCTGCTGGCCCCTGCGGCGGCGAGTTTCGACCAATACGACAATTTCGAG
>JANREX010000071.1 GCA_030758115.1 Paracoccaceae bacterium
CTGCGACAGCAACACCAGCGGTGGCGACCAGCGCGGTAGTTGCGATAAGAAGGTTGCTGGCACAACAGCAGTAGAAACCGGTTGTCCGCCTGAAATGTTGCGGAATTGGGACATCCGCCTGCGGACTGCCCGGTGAGCGACTGTGATCATCAAGGCCGGATTTAGACCGATCTGCTTGAAGCCGTTTGATCGTTTTCCGCAGTGGCTTTGCCCTTGAGGCGTTGAATGGGCAGCAGCAAGTAGCCATCCGGGTCCGGTTACTCGCGGCCGCACCTGCGGCATTCGCGCCAAAGATGTGACGGAAGCATACATGATGTCATAGTGACGCTGGTGACCCCGGCAGGATTCGAACCTGCAACCTGCCCCTTAGGAGGGGGCTGCTCTATCCTGTTGAGCCACGGGGCCACGCAAAAGTGCTTTACCCCGGCTTGCGTGCTTGAACAAGGCCGGCGCTTGTCGCAAGGTTGGTTCAAGAGATCATTCAGGAAAAGCCAGCTTGAGCCGCAACGATCACCGCCCGCTGACCCTGCGCGACGTGTCCGAGGCGTCCGGCGTTTCTGAAATGACCGTCAGCCGTGTTCTGCGCAATCGTGGCGATGTGTCCGACGCGACGCGCGACAAGGTGCTGCGCGCCGCCAAGGCACTGGGTTACGTTCCCAACAAGATCGCAGGCGCGCTGGCCAGCCAGCGGGTCAATCTGGTGGCCGTGATCATCCCGTCATTGTCCAACATGGTCTTTCCCGAAGTCATGACCGGGATCAGCCGTGTGCTTGAGGGGACGGATTTGCAGCCGGTGGTCGGCGTGACGGATTACCTGCCCGAGAAAGAGGAGAAAGTCCTCTACGAGATGCTGTCATGGCGGCCTTCGGGTGTGATAATCGCAGGGCTGGAGCATTCAGATGCCTCACGCGCCATGATGCGCGCCTCAGGCATTCCTGTGGTCGAGATCATGGATACCGACGGCACGCCGGTGGACGCGATGGTGGGCATCTCGCATCGCCGTGCCGGGCGCGAAATGGCTGAGGCGATCCTGGCGGGTGGATACCGGCGGATCGGGTTCCTGGGCACGCAGATGCCGCTGGATCACCGGGCGCGCAAACGGTTCGAGGGCTTTACCCAGGCGCTGGCCAAGGGCGGGGTCGAGATGGCTGATCACGAGTTCTATTCCGGTGGATCTGCCCTGGCCAAGGGGCGCGAGATGACGCAAGCGATGCTGACGCGCACGCCTGATCTGGATTTTCTGTATTTTTCCAATGACATGATCGGCGCGGGCGGTCTGCTTTGGTTGCTGGAACAGGGCTATGACGTCCCGAACCGGATCGGTCTGGCCGGCTTCAATGGTGTGGAATTGCTGCAAGGTCTGCCGCGCCGCCTTGCCACGATGGATGCCTGCCGCGCCGAGATCGGGCGCCGCGCTGCCGAAATCATCGTTGCGCGCACCCGCGACGAAGAGGTCGAAACCTCGGTCGTGCTCAAGCCGCAGATCAGCTACGGTGACACGCTGCGCCGGCCCTGACCCATGGCCACACCGCATCTTGCAAATGACCTGGCAAGGCGTCTTTTCCTGGAACGCCACGCGCTGTCTGCGCCTGTGCCGGGGCGTGGTCTTGCAGGCCTGTCAGACCTTGTCGCGCGCCTGGGATTCGTTCAGCTGGACAGTATCGCCACGGTGGAGCGTGCCCATCACATGATCCTGTTTGCCCGCTGTCCCGCCTACAGGACCGCGGATCTGGATCGCCTGCTGGGCAAGGAGCGGCAGCTTTTCGAACACTGGACCCATGATGCCGCCGTGATTCCGACCGCGTTCTATCCGCATTGGCACTTGCGCTTTGCGCGCGATGCCGACGCCTTGCGCGGACGTTGGCAAAGGTGGCACCGCCACGATTTCATCGCGCGCACAGAGGCGGTTCTTGCACATATCCACCGACATGGCCCGGTCTGTTCCGCCGATCTGCGCGGTGAAGCGCCGCGCAAGACGACAGGCTGGTGGGACTGGCACCCGGACAAGACCGCGCTGGAATACCTTTGGCGAAGTGGCGAACTTGCGGTGACGGGCCGGTCGGGTTTTCAGAAATACTATGACCTCGCCGAACGCGTTATCCCCGCGGCCCAGCGGTGTCAGCATCCCGATCCGGCGGAAACCATCGATTGGTGCTGTGCCGCCGCGATGGATCGTCTGGGCTTTGCCACGACAGGTGAGCTGGCGGCGTTCTGGGCCACCGTCACCCCGGCCGAGGCACGGGCATGGTGCCATGACCAGTTGCGCAAGGGCGAATTGATCGAAATCGAGGTCGGAACCATGGATGGCGGCCGCCGCCGCGCCTTCGCAAGGCCGGATGTGATGCAGGCCGCCGCGGCCGCGCCCGTTCCCACGGGGCGGTTGCGGGTACTCAGCCCTTTCGATCCGGCCCTGCGTGATCGCAAGCGGGCGGAACGGCTGTTCGGGTTCCACTACAGGATCGAGGTGTTCACCCCGGCCGCGAAACGCATCTATGGGTATTACGTCTTTCCCCTGCTCGAAGCGGATCGTCTTGTGGGCCGAATCGACATGAAGGCGCATCGCGCCGAAGGCGTCTTGCGCGTGACGGCCCTGTGGCCAGAGCCGGGTATCGCCTGGGGCAAGGGCCGGCAGGCGCGCCTTGAGGCCGAGCTGGATCGTCTTGCCCGCTTTGCGGGGTGTGACCGCGTGGAATGGCTGGATGGCTGGCGGCGCGAGGCGGTCTGACCGCGCGCTCGGCGGTGCGGGTCTTCATGGATATTTGAGGCAAGAAGAAACAGGGGCCGTGGTTACAGAACCTTGATCACGTCCTTGTCCACCGCCAGCATGTAGCCGCGCCGCGCGATGTTCTTGACCAGCAGTTCGCTGACCATCTGGTTGCCCAGCGTATCGCGCAGCCGCTTGATGCGGGTCGCGCCCGCCGCCTCGTCGCAATCGGCGGCGCTGCGCCCCGATACGATCGCCTCGATCTCGGCCCCGCTGAGCACATCATCGTCCAGCCGCGCCTCGGCCAGCACCGAAAGGGTTTCCATCGCCGCATCGGTCAGCTTGAAACCCATGTTGTTCAGATAGACCGTGTTCTCCTCGCGGCTGATCAGCAGGGATGAAACCTGGATCCCCGAGCTTTCGATCTGCGCCATGCGGCGGTTCAACCCCACCAGCATTGCAAGCAGTGCCAGGGCCGCGATCAGAAGCGCGCTGGCGAAGACCAGCAGCACGAAGATCGCCACCCGGTAGGAGGCCAGCGTTTCCGAGAAGGCCGTGCCGCTTTGGGCCAGGATTTCCAGCAGCTTGATCTCGGCCTCGGTGGTCAGGTCGTCATTCGCGACGAACAGCGCCTCGACCTTTCGGTTGAATGCGTCGGCATCCGGCAGGTTGAAAAACAGCAGGACGGCAGTGACGCCAAGGATCGCGACGATCCCGGCAAGGCCCAGGGTCACGATGCGGTTGCCCGCGCGCCGGGCCTCAGAAGCGGAGGTAATATTGTCCTGCACTGCGCTTTCTTTCTTCCAGACCAGAGGCATCGAACAGGGACAGAACGTTCAGCAATGTCCAGCCATTCCTTTCAAGGCGCGCGGCGATCTCGGCCCGCGCCTGATCCTGTGAACAGGTCCCGTCGATCTGCGCAACACCGTAGTGCAACCGCAGCGGATTGTCGCGCTTGGCCTTGTAGTCGGCATAGCAGTCAGCGGCGCTTGCGCTGGAAGCATATCCCAGCAGAAGGGCGGCGATCAGGGGAAAGCGTGCGTTTTTCATGCGATGAAGATGCGCCGACACGTCCGGATATTCAATAACGTGGCGCGCCAGGGCGGCCTGTTATCGGATAACCGGGCGGCGATATTGCCTGTCTGTGGCCGACCAGCCCAGTCTTGGCCATGCGATCCGCCAGTTTGCCGGAGCGCCATCCCCTCTCACGATCATCCGGATGGAGATCACAGACACGGAAAGGAATACGCATGGCACGGAAATTCATCGCCTCGGTTCTCACAGCGGCGATCGTCATCACCGGCTTCAACGCGGCCCCGGCGCGGGCAGACGGGCGCGAGCTTGCACAGGCCATCGCCGGAATCGCGGCGGTCGCCATCATCGCGAATGCGCTGAACGACAAGCGCAAGAAGGATGAATCGCATTTGGGCAGCCGCAATACGGGCTATGACCACGGCCGGCAACATGGCTATGTCAAGCCGCAACACGGTTATGTGCAGCCGCAACAGCAATGGCATGGCGATCGTCACCTGGCCCCGCGCCCGCTGCCGGATCGCGTGGCGCGCAAGAGCCTGCCTGCGGTCTGCCTGCAAACGGTCGAAGACCGGCGCGGCCGTGCCGTCAATGTGCTGGGGCAGCGCTGCCTGCAGAACAACTTCCGGGGCGCGCAGTATCTGCCGCAATCCTGCGCTGTCGATTTCCAGTCGCATCGCGGCTGGCGCAGCGGGTATGACGCAAGATGCCTGTCGCGCGCGGGCTATTCCATCGCCCGGCGCTGACCCGGTTCATCCGGGCGCCATGGCGGTGCAAGGAAGGGGGGCCATTCGCATGGCCCCCTTTTCCATTGCCAATCTGGCCGATCTGCGGTTTCTGACAGGTCATGAACGGACCGGATTTCAGTTTTGAAGACGCGCTGATCGCGCAGGGCCTGACCCGGATCGCCGGTGTCGACGAGGTCGGGCGCGGCCCGCTGGCCGGGCCCGTGACAGCGGCGGCCGTGGTGCTTGACCCGGCGCGGCTGCCGGAAGGGTTGAACGATTCCAAGGTGTTGACCGCAAGGCGGCGCGAGGCCTTGCTGGAGGCGATCATGACCAGCGCCGAGGTGTCCATCGCCCATGCCAGCGTGGCCGAGATCGATGAGATCAACATCCTGCGCGCCAGCCACCTTGCGATGGAGCGCGCGATTGCCGGATTGGCGCGGCCACCCGATCATGTGCTGATCGACGGCAACCTGATCCCGCGCGGCCTGGCCCTTCCTGCGACGGCCATCGTGAAGGGGGACGCCCGCAGCCTGTCCATCGCGGCGGCCTCGATCGTGGCGAAAATCACACGCGATGCGATCATGTGGGATTTGGCGCAACAGTTCCCCGGCTACGGCTGGGAGACAAATGCGGGCTATCCGTCAAAAAGCCACAGGTTGGCGCTGCAAGATCTTGGTGTGACCCCTCACCATAGGCGTTCCTTCAAGCCCGTGCACAATATCTTGTATCAACATAAAAATGTAAGTGACTGATTCAAAAAAGAAATTGACCGCGAATCGCCTTTGACTCATCTTTGACCCAACCACAGAGCGCAAAAAGCGCCGGGGCAGAGGCAGAGAATGACGACAAAGACAGATACGAAGGGCGCAGCAATGCTGCCGCTCAACACGATCATCGCGGGCGACTGCATCGAGGTGATGAACAGCCTTCCCGAAGGCTCCATCGACCTGATCTTCGCGGATCCCCCCTATAACCTGCAGCTCAAAGGCGATCTGCACCGCCCGGACAATTCCCGTGTCGATGCCGTGGATGACCACTGGGACCAGTTCGACAGCTTCGCCGCCTATGACCGTTTCACACAGGATTGGCTGGCGGCGGCGCGCCGCCTGCTCAAGCCGAACGGTGCGATCTGGGTGATCGGATCCTATCACAACATCTTCCGCGTCGGTGCGGCGATGCAGAATGCAGGGTTCTGGCTGCTGAACGATGTGGTCTGGCGCAAGTCGAACCCGATGCCGAATTTCCGGGGCAAGCGCTTTACCAATGCGCATGAAACGATGATCTGGGCCAGCAAGTCGGAAGGCGCGAAATACACCTTCAACTATGAGGCGCTGAAATCGCTGAACGACGGCGTGCAGATGCGCAGCGATTGGGTGCTGCCGATCTGCACCGGGCATGAGCGTCTGAAGGATGACAACGGCGACAAGGCCCATCCGACACAGAAACCCGAAAGCCTGCTGCACCGGGTGCTGGTCGGGTCGACCAATCCGGGCGATGTGGTGCTGGACCCGTTCTTCGGCACCGGGACGACAGGGGCTGTCGCCAAGATGCTGGGGCGCGAATTCATCGGGATCGAACGCGAAGAGGCCTATCGCCGCGTGGCCGAGAAGCGTCTGGCCAATACCCGTAAATTCGACCGTGAGGCCTTGCAGGTTTCCGCGTCCAAGCGGGCAGAACCGCGCATCCCCTTCGGCCAGCTGGTCGAGCGTGGCATGCTGCGCCCCGGCGAGGAGCTGTGGTCGATGAACGGTCGCTTCAAGGCCAAGGTGCGCGCCGATGGCACGCTGATCGGCGACGACATCAAGGGATCGATCCACCAGGTCGGCGCCCATCTTGAGGGCGCGCCAAGTTGCAACGGCTGGACCTACTGGTGCTTCCGGCGCGATGGCCAGACCATCCCGATCGACCTTCTGCGGCAGCAGATCCGGGCCGAGATGGAAAACGGCCCCAGCTGATCCAAGGGCTTTACCGAACACCGCCGGTGTTCATGGCCTGACTTCATGAACACCACACTGCTCCGCCATATTTCGGCGGAGCTTTTTTATATCAGCTGCGGTGGCTTCTGCCGCGCGACCTTCAGCGCGGGGGCGGGTTCAGCGCCTTGTTGTAGGGCTTCCAGTCGGTGATCTCGGGGTAATACATCTCGCGCCAGCGGCGGACGCGCGGATTCATGATGCGGCGCCAGACCGGCGGCACCATCGCCGCCATGGTCATCAGCGGGTAGCCATGCGGCAGCTGCGGCGCTTCGGCATCGGTATAGTTCTGCAGCAGGGGAAATCGCCGGTCGGGTTTGTAATGATGATCCGAATGGCGTTGCAGGTTGATCAGCAGCCAGTTCGAGGCCTTGTGCGCGGCGTTCCAGGAATGCTGCGGTTTGACATGCTCGTATTTGCCATCGCCCAGATGTTTGCGGGTCAGGCCATAGTGTTCGATGTAATTGACCAGTTCCAGCTGCCAGACCGCGATCCAGGCCTGCCACAGAAACAGCGCAAGGCCGGCCCAACCGCCCAGCATCACGGCCAGAAGCAGCATCGCGCCCTGAAGCGCCCAATAGCGGAAGAACGGGTTGGACAGGTCTGTCCATGGCAGATCGCGCCGCGCCAGCATCTCGCGTTCCGCCTTGAAGGCGGATGTCAGCGATTGCCGCAAGACGCGCGGAAAGAAACGGTGGAAGCCCTCGTTGTAGCGCGCGGTCACCGGATCGCGCGGCGTACCGACATAGCGGTGATGCACCAGCAGGTGTTCGGACCGGAAATGCGAATAGAGCACCATGGCCAGCAGCAGATCGCCCAGCGTCCGCTCGGTCTTGTTCTTCTGATGCATCAGTTCATGGCTGTAGTTGATGCCCACGGTCCCGGTGATCACCCCCACGCCAAAGAACAGAACGATCTTTTCCAGGCTCGACAGGTGGCCGGTATGGGTCACGTACCAGATCAGCCCGAAGAGCGTCACGAACTGGGCCGGGGCCCAGATCAGGGTGATCGCCCGGTACCATGTCAGCTTGCCCTCCTCGGTCTGCGGGTCAGCGTTTTCGGTGTTCAGGCCCAGCAGCGCATCCAGAAAGGTGAAGAAATACCACGTGATGATCGGCAGCAGGACAACCGTCCAGCCGCCCTGCATCGCCCCCAGCCATGCAACGGGGATCAACATCAGCGACATCCAGAAAGGAAGGGCGCGCGTGATGCGTGCAACCTGATCGTTGGGGATGAACTGGGACATGTGCGGCTCTGTCAAAGGGTTCACGGGTTACATAACAGCGTCGAAGGCGGGTCTTGCAAGATCAAAGACCTTGCGCATGACCGTGGGCAGATCCGATGGCCGAAAGGCGGCGGTATCAAGGAATTCGCCGCGTTCCGGCTGCGCGCCCTGGGGAAGGGTCGCGATACGGACCTCCAGCAGCAGGTGGAAATGGGTGAAGGTGTGGCGCGCTTCGGCGTCCAGCACCGTCCAGTCCGCGGCAACGGGCGGTGCCTCGGGTGGCGCACCTTCGATCCAGTCGGACCCCGGCCAGCCCAGCATCCCGCCAAGCAGGCCACGATCCGGGCGGCGTTCCAGCAGCCAGGCCCCATCCGCGCGGCGCACGACATAGGCGATGCCGCGCCGGACGGGTTGCGCCTTCTTCGGGGTCTTGCGTGGCAGATCGGCGGCGGTGCCTGCGACCCGCGCGCGGCAGGGATCGCGCCACGGACAGATGCCGCAGGCCGGGCTGCGCGGGGTGCAGATGGTGGCGCCCAGGTCCATCACCGCCTGGGCATAGTCGCCGGGCCGGGCTTGGGGTGTCAGCGCTGCGGCCGCTTCTGTCAGTTCCGGTTTTGCGGCGGGCAGTGGCGTATGGATGTCATGCAGCCGCGCCATGACGCGCTCGACATTGCCATCCACCACGGTTTCAGGCCGGCCGAATGCGATCGCCGCGATGGCCGATGCGGTATAGGGTCCGATGCCGGGCAGCGTCAGCAGGGCATCGCGGGTGTCGGGAAAGACGCCGCCGTGATCCGCCACCACCGCACGCGCGCATTTCAGCAGGTTGCGCGCCCGCGCGTAATAGCCAAGACCCGCCCATTCGCCCATGACCTCGCCATCCTCGGCGGCGGCCAGATCGGCCACTGTGGGCCAGCGGGTGGTGAAGCGGTGGAAGTAGTCCTTGACCGCCGCCACGGTCGTCTGCTGCAACATGACCTCGGACAGCCAGACCCGGTAGGGATCGGGTCTGAGGCCTGCGCGGCTGTCTTCGGGCGGGACGCGCCAGGGCAATGCGCGCGCATGGCGATCGTACCAGTCCAGCAAGCTGGCAGGCAGGGCCTCTGCCCGGTTGTTCGGCTGTGACGCGTCACGCAATGTTTATACCTCTTGATCCGCTTATTGGCTGGCATCGGTGTATATGCCCACTAGAATAGGGCCAGATCAAAGGATGCAAGACATGGCCGCACGGCGACCGACTGCACAGCAATTCACACGCGCGGCAACCCTGCTTCAGGGGCAGATCCGCCGTGCCGGTGAATCGCGCGGTTTTGCGGTGACCCGTCTGCTGACCCACTGGCCCGAGATCGTGGGCGAGGATATCGCCCGCATCGCACGGCCGGTCGATGTGTCCTACGGGCGGCAAGGCATGGGCGCCACCCTGTCGGTGCTGACCACGGGTGCGCAGGCCCCGATGCTGGAGATGCAGAAGGAACGTCTGCGCGAAAAGGTGAACGCGGTCTATGGCTACAACGCCATTGCGCGGATCCGGATCACGCAGACCGCCCCCACCGGATTTGCCGAAGGGCAAGCTGACTTCAGCCATGCCCCCAAACCATTCAGCGCACCCGTGCATGACCCCGTGGTGACCAGCACCGCCGCGGCGGTGGCCGAAGGGGTGGGCGACGAAAAACTGCGTGCGGCGATTGAATCCCTCGCGCGGAACGTTCTATCCAAGTCGAAACACTGAGGTTGCCGGCACCACGCCCCTGCAATCCCTGAAGGAAAGGTGACATAAATGAATCGCAGAACCGCCCTGATCGGCATCTCCGCACTGGCCTTGGCCGCTGGCGGCTGGTCGCTGACCCGCACGACGACCGGCGGCATGCCGGATCTTGGCGTCGCCAATGCCCAAACCGCCGACATCGATACCTCCGGTGTTGTCGAGATGGTGATGGGCTCCGAGGATGCGCCGGTCACGCTGGTCGAATATGCCTCGTTCACCTGCCCGCATTGCGCCAGTTTCCACAATGGCCCGCTGAAGCAACTCAAGGCGGAATATGTCGATACCGGAAAGGTGCGCTTCATCTATCGCGATGTCTATTTCGACCGTTTCGGGCTTTGGGCGGCGATGGTTGCGCGCTGCGATGCGTCCAAGTTCTTCGGCATTGCCGACCTGCTCTATGAGCAGCAGTCCGAATGGATCGCAGGCGGCGGTGATCCGGCGCTGATCGCGGAAAACCTGCGCCGCATCGGTCGTGTGGCCGGTCTCGAGAACGATCAGCTTGAAGCCTGCCTGGCCGACAACGCGAATGCACAGGCGCTGGTCGCCTGGTATCAGGCCAATGCCCAGGCGGATGATGTGAATTCCACGCCGACGCTGATCATCGACGGCGAAAAGCATTCGAACATGGCCTATGCCGACCTCAAGGCAATCCTGGACGAGAAACTGGGCGAATGACCGAAGCACCGCTTGCCGGCCTGAAGGTCGTTGAACTGGCGCGCATTCTGGCCGGCCCCTGGGCCGGTCAGACGCTGGCCGATCTGGGCGCCGAGGTCATCAAGGTCGAGGCGCCCGAGGGCGACGACACCCGGCAGTGGGGCCCCCCCTTCATCGAACGCGACGGGGACAGATCAGCCTCGTATTTCCATTCCTGCAACCGTGGCAAATCCAGCGTCACGGTCGATTTCCGCACGCCCGAGGGGCAGGAAACGGTGCGCGACCTGGTGCGCGATGCCGACATCCTGATCGAGAATTTCAAGCTGGGCGGCCTTGTCAAATACGGGCTGGACTACGACAGCCTGTCCAAGGTCAATCCGGGCCTCATCTATTGCTCGATCACCGGTTTCGGGCAGACCGGACCCTATGCGCATCGCGCGGGCTATGACTATATCATCCAGGGCATGTCGGGGCTGATGTCGATCACGGGCGAACCTGACGGGCAACCGCAGCGCGTTGGCGTGGCGGTCACGGATATCTTTACGGGCGTCTATTCGGTGGCGGGCATCCTTGCCGCGCTTTACCAGCGCAGCCGTACCGGACGGGGGCAGCAGATCGACATGGCGCTGATGGATGTGGCCGTGTCGGTGACCGCCAACCAGGCGATGAACTACCTGACCACCGGCACCCCGCCAGGGCGCACGGGGAATTATCACCCCAATCTGACCCCCTACCAGGTGTTCGATTGTGCCGACGGTCATATCATCATCGCCACCGGCAATGACGCGCAGTATCAGCGGCTGTGTCAGCTTCTGGGTCTGGACTGGATGACAACCGATCCGAAGTTCCTGAAGAATGCCGACCGGGTCGCGAACCGGCCCGAGATGATCGGGCTGCTGAGCGCCGAGACGGCCAAGCGCAGCAAGGCCGAGCTTCTGGCCGGATGCGAGGCCAGCGGTATTCCGGCGGGACCGATCAATGACATGGCCGAGGTCTTTGCCGACCCGCAGGTCATCGCGCGGGGCATGAAGATCGCACCGGGCGGCATTCCCGGTGTGCGGGGGCCGATCCGGTTTTCGGATGCGGATCTGGCGCTGGAACGTCCTGCGCCGAAGCTGGGGCAGGATAACCCGAAATAGCGCGAAGGCAGGTTGTCCCATCGCGAGACAGATTTTGACCATAGGCAACTGATACAGCAGGCAAATTACAAAAGTGTGTTAACCTTGGTCTTGCAAATAAACAACCTCACTCTTGCGGGTTGCACGGTCCGGCGATGCCGAGTGTTGCGTCATCACCAAAGCAGGATGGCATCAAAGGCCGCCTGCCGGAAGCATCAAGGCATGACCGTTTGCAGGCGTTCGCGCAGCATGTCGGGCTGATCAAGTGTCAACCGCACGGGCAGGGTGATGACTTTCTGGCGAAAGGCCGCAGGCAGGCGCACGGCATCCTTCTCGGTCGTGACAAGCTGTGCGCCGCGCAGCCTGGCCTCGTTTTCGAGCCGGGTCATCAGGGCGGTTGTCAGGGGTTGGTGATCCTCCAGCGCCTCGGCGCGGACGAGGTTTGCGCCAAGCCCGCGCAGCGTCGCGAAGAACTTTTCCGGATGACCTATGCCCGCGAAGGCCAGAAAGGGCGTATCGGTCCAGATCATGCCCGTCTGCAAGGGTTCCAGGCTCCCGGTGAAGTGCGGGATCGTGATGGCGTGGCGCCATTGTCCGGCAAAGGATGCCTGTGCTGGGGCCGCGCCGATGGACAGCAGCAGATCGGCGCGGGCAAGACCGGTCTGCACGGGTTCGCGCAGCGGACCCGCCGGCAGGCAGCGGCCATTGCCGAAGCCCTTGGCGGCATCGACCACGACGATCGACAGGTCCTTGTGCAGGGCGGGATCCTGAAACCCGTCATCCAGCAGGATCACATCCGCCCCGGCCGCCCGCGCGGCCTGCGCCCCCGCCACGCGGTCGCGGGCGATCCATGTATGGGCGAAGGCTGCCAGCAAAAGGGGCTCGTCCCCTGTCTGGGCCGCGCTGTGCAGCCTTGGGTCCACCTCGACCGGTCCGGACAGGCTGCCGCCATACCCGCGCGAGACGACATGCGGTTCGACGTGAAATGAGCGCAGCAGCTGGATCAAGGCGATCACGGTGGGGGTTTTCCCGGTGCCGCCCGCGTTCAGGTTGCCCACACAGATGACCGGCACGTTCAGCTTGCAAGGTGATCCTTGCGCCAGGCGGCGGGCGGTTCCCCGCGCGTAGATCGCGCCAAGCGGGGCCAGCAATCGCGCGGCCATGCCGGGCTTGTCCGGCGGCGTGAACCAGAAGCCGGGCGCGCGCATCAGGAGGCCGCCCTGAGGTCGAGGGTGTCCTGGATCAGTTCCATCACCCGGTCCGTCACCTCTGCCCCGGCGGTCGCCACCTCCCATGCGGTATGGGCCATGGCCGCTGCCTGATCGGGCGCGGTCAGCAGGGTGATGGCCGCGGCCAATGTATCGGCATCGCGCACCAGCCTTGCCGCTCCGGCGCTGGACAGGCGTGTATAGGCGGCCATGTGGCGGCTGACATTGGGACCGTAAAGGATCGCGGAGCCAAGACCGGCCGGTTCGAACGGGTCCTGACCGCCATGTCCGGGTTCAAGCGAGCTTGCCATGAAGCTGATGGGCGCAAGGCGATACCACAGCCCCATATCCCCACGGGTATCGGCGACGAGGATCTGGGTCGTCTCTTCGGGGTATTCATCGCGGGACCACTGCGCGATGCGCCAGCCATCGTTGCGCAGGCTTTGGGTGAAGGCATCGCCCTCGGCCGGGTCATCGGGCACAAGGATCAGCAGGCGGCGGTGCGCGCTGCGCAGGGCTGCGCGATGGGCGGCCTGGATCATCTGCACCTCGCCGGGCTGCGCCATCGCAGCCAGCCAGACCGGGCGACCATCCAGGACACGGGCCATGCGGTCGCGCGCCTTTTCATTGCAGGGCAGAGCCGCGCAGCCTTCCATCAGGGGGCCGGTGATGGTGATCGAATCGGCAGGCACGCCCAGTTTCAGCAAACGGTTGGCCGAATTGCCCGTGCTGGCCAGGATCCTGTCGAAATGGCGCAAGCTGCCCTTGGACAGATCCGGCAGCCAGCGCCAGCGCCCTGCATCAAAGCCGGTTTCATCCGCATCGATCAGGAACATGGGCACCTGCCGCCCGGCCGTGGCATCAAGCAGGGCGTGCCGCAATTTCCCCCCGGTCCAGAGGCAGAGATCGGGCCGCCACCGGTCAAGGAAGACATCGACCAGTTCGGGGTTTTCTTCGGGCGGGCTGACAGGGATCACGAAATCCCTGGGGTGCTGCGGCAAGGCCAGATCCGGCGCAAGCGTCAGCAGCAGATGCAGGCCTGGCCGCTGCGCGCGCAGACGCGCCGTGATCTGGATCAGGGTCGCCGCGCGCGTTTCGCTGGTGGCATGCGCCCAGATCAATTCGCCTTCGGGGCGGGTGACCTTCTGATCGGACAGGTTGGCGGAAGGCTGCGCAGGGCCACTGCGCCGCCGTGACAGGCTCAGGTATGCGGAAAGGCTGATGGATCGCGCCATGACGCCTCAGCCGATCTCCTGTGTGGGGGAGGTTTCCCTGCCTTCGTCCAGCATGCGGTGAAGATGGGTGATGAAGTAACGCATATGCGCATCGTCCACCGTGCGCTGTGCCTCGGCCTTCCAGGCGCGGTAGGCGCTGGCATAGTCGGGGAAAATGCCCACGATATGCAAATTGTCCACATCGCGGAATTCGGTGCTGCCGGGCGCGTTCAGTTCACCGCCGAAGACAAGGTGCAGGCGCTGGGTCATGAGGCTCTCCCGTCGGGTTATCCAGGCATTTGGAGGCAACCTAAGCGCTGGGGCGGTTGGCCGCAAGTTTTCGCGGGCTGTCGCAGCGCCGTATCAGCCTGGCCATGGCGCCAATCGTTCGATCAGTGCGCTGTGCAGCCTGTCGCGCGCGGCCAGCACGCCGTTGACCTGCGGATGCGGGTTGTTGAAACGCAAAGGCGCGCCGCTGCGGTCGGTGGTGCGCGCGCCCGCCTCCTGCAGGATCAGCGCGCCGGCGGCAATGTCCCATTCCCAGCTTGGGCGCAGGGTCAGCATCGCGTCAAATCGCCCTTCCGCCACAAGGGACAGCCGGTAGGCCAGCGAGGGGCGGTGATGCCGTTCCATCGTGGGGACCTCGCTGTTGCGCCAGTTCACCGGGTCATAGACCGGGCGCGCCGCCAGCATCGAGGCGCCGCCGATGCCATCCGGGGCAGAGGCGCGGATCGGCTTGCCGTTCAGAAAGGCGCCCTGTCCTGCGGCTGCGGTGTAAAGCTTGTCCTTGAGGGGCAGGAACACAACGGCTGCGGTGATCTGCCCATGCTCGGCCACGGCCAGCGAATGCGCCCATGTCGCGCTGCCGTCGATGAAGCTTCGGGTGCCGTCGATCGGATCGACGATGAAGACGCGCGCGCGGTCCAGACGTTCGGCATTGTCGGGCGTTTCCTCGGACAGCCAGCCGTAATCTGGTCTTTGCGCGGTCAGATGTTCGTGCAGCAGACGGTCAACAGCCAGATCAGCCTCGGTCACGGGGCCAGCGCCTGCGTCCTTGTCCCAGCGCTTGGCCGTGGGCCCGCTGAACCCCGTGGCCAGCTTGCCCGCCGCATGCGCCGCCGCGATCAGCAGGTCAAGGTCAGTCGCCGGCAAGGGTCATCCCTTCAACCAGAAGCGAGGGCACCACGCGGCTGAGGTGCAGGCGGGCATCGTTGGCGGGAATGATCCGGCGCAGCATGTCGCGCAGGTTGCCCGCGATGGTGCATTCGTTGACGGGATAGGCGATCTGCCCGTTCTCGATCCACAGGCCCGATGCGCCGCGCGAATAATCCCCGGTATTGGGGTTGATGGTCGAGCCGATCATCGAAGTGACCAGCAAACCCGTTCCCATATCGCGGATCAGGTCGTCACGGCTGGCGCTGCCCTGGGTCAGGGCCACGTTCCAGTTCGAGGGCGAGGGGGGGGCAGAGGCGCCGCGCGCCGCGTTGGCGGTGGATTGCATCCCCAGCTTTCGCGCGGTGGCAAGGTCCAGCGTCCAGCCGGTCAGAATCCCGTCCTGCACGATGGCACGGCGCTGCGTCGGCAGGCCTTCGGCATCGAAGGGGCGCGAGGCCGTGGCGCGCGGGCGCAGCGGATCCTCGATCAGCGACAGGTGGTCGGGCAGCACCGGCTGACCCAGCGCACCCAGCAACCAGGACGAGCCGCGCGCAATGGCGCTGCCGTTGCTCGCCGCCAGCAGATGCCCGATCAGCGAGGACGAGATGCGTTCGTCGAACAGCACCGGATAGGTCCCCGTCTTCGGCTTGCGCGCACCCTGACGTTCCACGGCGCGGCGCCCCGCGCTTTGACCGATGTCTTCGGGGCTGCGCAGGTCGGCCTGAAAGATGCGCATGTCACCATCGTAATCCCGCTCCATCCCGGTGCCGCTGCCGGTGATGGCGACGCAGCTGACCGACCTGTCGGATCGTGAATAGCCGGCGGAAAAGCCGTTGCTGGCCGCAAGGTGCACATGGCGCAGACCATAGCCCGCGCTGGCCGATTGCACCTGCGTCACGCCCTGCACGGCCAGCGCCGCCGCTTCGGCGCGCGCGGCGTCATCCTGCAGGGCGGCGGGGTCGGGCTCTGGCGCAGGATCGCACATCTCGAGGGCTGCGATGTCCCAATCGCGCGCAAGCTGCGCGGGATCGGCCAGACCGATATAGGGATCAAGCGGTGCCTCGCGCGCCATGGCGACGGCGCGTTCGGCCATCGCCGCAAGCGTGGCGGGGTTCACATCCGAGGCCGAGACATTGGCCTGCCGCTGCCCGACCATGACGCGCAGGCCCAGGTCGATCCCTTCGGACCGTTCCGCCTGTTCCAGCACACCGCCACGCATGTCGATGGCCAGGGATGTGCCCTGCACCGCCATGGCATCGGCGGCATCGGCGCCCGCGCGGCGCGCGGCGTCCAGCAGGGCCGATGTCAGTGTGTCCAGCGGGGGAATGGTCATGGGCTGCTCTCCTTGCACTGGGGCTGAGGTAGGCCGACGCGGGGGGATGCGCAAGGGCATGGGCGCGCCGCAGAGGGCCGCGTCAAGAAACAGGGCCGCGCGGGTGATGTCCGGCGGCCCTGCCTGCGTTGTCGTCGCCGGGATCAGCCAGCAATCAGCGCAGGCGCTGACCGTTGGCCAGAAGCTGCCCGTCCGGTGTGACTTCGATCCGCGAGGTCAGGCTGTCCGGTCCCGATCCGGGACGCGCGAAGAGGCCCAGCATCATGCGGGCACCCATCGCCTGTTCCTCGGGCAGAAGGCCCATGGCTACCAATGTGTCCAACAAGGCGTTTCCGCCGGTCAGCTGCAGGTCCAGCGCGCCTTCGGGTCTGGGCATGCCGGGAAAGGTGCTCATGTCCGCGTTGTCGAAAGTGAAATCACCGGCGCCGGTCAGGCGCGCCCCGGCAATGGCCAGCGTCAGCGCATTCACCGTCAGGGCATGGATCTCGCCGAAGGGAGAGCTTGCCGCCATCATCGCCTGCTCATCCATGATATCCTGTGTCAGCCGCGCCTTGCCCGTCAGGTCGATCTGGATCGTGGCCGGATCGCGCGGCAACTGGCCCGCCGGGTCGACCATGCCCCAGATCATATCCGAGACGGCAACATCCCCAAGGGTCAGGCCAAGGCCGAAATCCGTGGGTTCTTCGGTCTGGCCGATCGGCATCAGCATGTTGAAGCCGGCCTGCCCCATGGTCAGCGTGATCGGCAGGGGAATATCGGTGCCGGCATAGTTCATCGCCACGCCGGTGGCCTGGCCCGCATAGAGAATGCTGGTCTCGTCCAGCCGGATGGTCAGGTTGCCCGCTTCCGAGCTTGTGTTGCCTTCGAAACTCTGGCCCTGGCCGGTGACCGCGAATTCCGAGGTGCCGTTTTCATAGCTGTAGCCCCCCGACACGGCAAAACCCGCCTTCAGGGCATTGGGCATGTCGGATGTGTCGATATCGGCGGGAACCGACATGTTGCCATCGAAGCTGAGGTTTTCGACGCTGCCCGTGGCATCGACAACGCCTGTCGGATCCTCGGGATTGACGATGTCCAGCACATAGCTCAGCGCCCCGGCGGTCATGGTCTGTGCGATCTGACGCGGCTCGGTGCCGGTGGTGGCGGAATTGCCGGCCACATCCGTCATGGTCATGCGCGCATCGCGGATCTCCATCTGGACATCGCCCATCGACAGGCTGTTGAGGGCAAAGGACATTTCCGCCGCCGCATAGGTATAGATGATGTTTTCAGGATCGCCCGACACCACGAGGTCAAATCCATTCTGGGTGTAATCCATCGTCATCGTGATGTCTTCGCCTTGCCCTGCGGGCGGCGTGGCGGTGATCGCCATGGGCACGCGTTCCGGCATGAGGACGCGGACACGGCCATCGCCAAGTTCGGTAAAGCGCATGCTGTCCATCACCAGGCTGGCGGTGCCGCCGTCATCGGGAATGGCCATGGTCAGCGTCAGGCCGCTGACGGTCAGCCCGTCCGACCCAGGCTGTTCGGTGCCGTTGACCGTATAGCCGAACCCTTCGAGATAGCTCTTGAAATCAGTCCAGACCTGTTCCGCCGTGACCTCTGCCCAGGCGACAGAGCCCGACAAGACGAGTGCGATGGCGCTGCTGCCCATGCGGAGTGACCGGATACCCATGTCATATACCTTTCCGAGATTTTCACTCAGTGTGACCGATGCATGCGGGGCGTCAAGGTGTCTTGCGGCTGGACCCCGCCAATTGAGCGGTTTACCACAGACAAAACACGGTGAGGACAAGATGGACGCAATCAGGGGCAAGACGGTTCTGATCACCGGCGCAAGCCGCGGGATCGGCGAAGCAGCGGCGCGGGCCTTCGCCGCCGCAGGTGGGAATGTGGTGCTGGCCGCGCGCGACGGCGATGCCGTGTCGCGCATCGCGGCCGGGATCGGCGATGCCGCAGTCGGGATTGCCTGCGATGTGACCGACCTTGCGCAGGTGCAGGCGGCGGTCGATCTGGCCATCGACCGTTTCGGCGGGCTGGATATCCTGATCGGCAATGCCGGTGTGATAGAGCCGATTGCCCGGCTGGATGCGGCCGATCCGGCGGCATGGTCGCGCGCCATCGACATCAACCTCAAGGGCGTCTTTCACGGCATGCGCGCGGCGCTGCCGGTGATGCAGGCGCAGGGGCATGGCACGATCATCACGATCAGTTCCGGCGCTGCTCATAACCCGCTGGAAGGCTGGAGCGGCTATTGCGCCTCAAAGGCGGGTGCCGCGATGCTGACCGCCTGCGCCCACCTGGAAGCGGGTAGCGCGGGTTTGCGCATCATGGGCCTGTCGCCGGGCACGGTGGCCACGGACATGCAGCGCGTGATCAAGGCCAGCGGCGTGGGACCGATCGCGCAGCTGGAATGGGAAGACCACATTCCCGCCGACTGGCCCGCGCGGGCGCTGATGTGGATGTGCAGCCCGGATGCCGATGACTGGCTGGGACGCGAGGTGTCGCTGCGCGATGAGGGCATTCGCCGCCGGGTGGGTCTGACATGATCGAGCTGGAGAAGGACGCCGGCCTCTGGACCGTCACCATCAACCGGCCCGACAAGGCCAATTCCCTCACAGCCGCGATGCTGGAAGAGCTGTGCGAGATCGCCGAGGCCGCGCAGGAGGCGCAGGTCTTCATCCTGACCGGGAAGGGCCGTGTGTTCAGCGCGGGCGCGGATCTTGAGGCGGCGCGCGCTGGTCTGGCCACCAGCCCGCTGTGGGAGCGTCTGTCGGGTGCGATCGCGGCACTGCCGGGGCTGAGCATTGCGGCGCTGAATGGCACGCTGGCGGGTGGCGCCACGGGCATGGCGCTGGCCTGCGATCTGCGGATCGCCGTCCCCGAGGCGCGGTTCTTCTATCCGGTGATGAAGCTGGGCTTTCTGCCGCAACCCTCGGACCCTGCGCGGATGTTGGCGCTGATGGGCCCTGCGCGCACGAAGCTGATCCTGATGGGCGGGCAGAAGATCACCGCAGATGAGGCCTTGACCTATGGCCTGATCGACCGGATCGTCGAGGATGTGGCCCTGCTGGAGGTGGCGCGCGCCATCGCCGCGGACACGCTGGCGGCAAAGCCGGAATTCGTCAGCGCGATCAAGGCGATGTGTCGCTGAGGCGGCAGGTGTCGGATTGGATATTTGGGGCAAGAAGAAACAGGCCGCCGCCTATCGTTTGCGCCGTGGTCCGGGGCTTTTGGAGTGAAAGCCGGGCGGGCGTTTCGCGACCCATGCGGCGAAACGTGCAAGGCGCGGATGGCCGCGCAGGGCCTCGGGCGTGTTGAAATGGCGGGCCAGTTCGGTTTCGGTCAGGGCGGCGTGCACCTCGCGGTGGCAGATGTGATGCATCAGAACGGTCGGACCGCCCTTGCCGCCCTTCAGCTTGGGGATCAGGTGATGCAGCGATTGCGGCGCCTCCGGCGGGATCGGGCGCAGGCAGAGCGGGCAGATCGGGCTATGATTGGTATCCATGCTGCGCAAGGATGGGACATGCGGCTGCAAAGGCAAGGGCGGGCATGAGGCAAGCTTTGGTGATCGGGGCGGGGCCTGCGGGATTGATGGCGGCAGAGGCACTGGCGCAGGCAGGATTGTCTGTTCTGGTGACCGAAGCCAAGCCATCGGTCGGTCGCAAGTTCCTGATGGCGGGCAAGTCGGGGCTGAACATCACCAAGGATGAGGCCTTTGAAAGCTTTGTCGCAGCCTATGCCGAGGCCGCCCCCCTCCTGCGCCCCGCGCTGGAGGCATTCGGTCCTGAGGGTGCGCAGGACTGGGCGCGCGGACTGGGGCAGGCGGTGTTCACGGGATCATCGGGTCGGGTGTTCCCGGTGGTCATGAAAGCCTCGCCCCTGTTGCGGGCCTGGGCGGCGCGGCTGTCGGGGCTGGGGGTGGAGATCCGCACGCGCTGGCGCTGGATGGGTCTTGAGGACGGTTTCCGCTTTGACACGCCCGAGGGCGTGCAGGTGCTGCGCCCGGATGTGACCGTGCTGGCCTGCGGTGGCGCAAGCTGGGTGCGGCTGGGGTCGGACGGGCGCTGGGCCGATCTTTTGCCGGATGTGGCGCTGGCGCCGTTCCAGCCCGCCAACATGGGGTTTGCCATGGCCTGGTCCGCGCATATGCAGCGGCATTTCGGGCAGCCCGTGAAGGGGATCGCCCTGCATGCGGGGGCGCAGGTATCGCGCGGCGAGATCGTGCTGACCGCCAGCGGGATCGAAGGGGGCGGCATCTACGCGGTATCGCGCGCGCTGCGCGAGGGTGCGGCGCTGCATCTGGATCTTGCCCCCGATCTGTCGCAGTCGCAGCTGGTTGCGCGGCTGGCGCGGCCGCGCGGCAAGGCAAGCCTGTCCAACCATCTGCGCAAGGCGCTGCGTCTGGACCCTGTCAAGCTGGCGCTGCTGATGGAGTTCGGCCAGCCCTTGCCGCAGGAGGCCGATCCGCTGGCCGCCCTGATCAAGGCGCTGCCACTGCGTCATGCGGGCCCCTTGCCCATGGATCAGGCAATTTCCACGGCAGGCGGTATCCGGCTGGATGCGGTGGATGCGGGGCTGATGATCCGCACCATGCCCGGCATTTTCGCGGCAGGCGAGATGCTGGACTGGGAAGCGCCGACAGGCGGATACCTGATCACGGCGGCCCTTGCGACCGGCCTTTGGGCAGGCAAGCATGCCGCCCTTTGGGCGCGGGATCAGGGGGCCGCAGCCCCCTGACAGCGCAGGCTTACTTCGCGGCGGCCCGTTTGAAGGCGTCGCGGCTGCGCATGACCTTGGCATAGGCCAGCAGCTTGGGCTGTTCGATCTCGAACTTGGCGGAATAGGCCCAGTTCAGGCAATGCGCGGCGATGATATCGGCGATGGTCATCTGCTCACCCATCAGGAAGGGGCCTTCCATGTTGTCTGCCAGACGTTCGATGTTGCGCGCGAATTCCCATTTGAGGCTGTCCTTGACCTCGGGCACGCGCTTGTCCTCGGGCAGGATGAAGCTGTGGCGCGCGGCGGTCCAGAGGACGGCATCCAGTTCGTCCAGCACCATGTGGGTCATGCCGTCCTGGCGGGCGCGGGCGATCGTGCCTGCGGGATGGGTCAGCTTGCCATGCTTGTCGGCCAGATAGGTCAGGATGGCGGTCGAATCGACGATGCAGGCGTCGCCGTCACGCAGCGCCGGGATCTTGCCCGAGGGGTTTGCGGCCAGCGCCTCGGGGCTATGAGGTTTTGCGGCTATGTGCTTGTAGGGCTGTTCCAGCTCTTCCAGCATCCACATGACCCGGAATGCGCGGCTTTGGGTGCCGCCGATGACTTCGTACATGGTTATCCTCCCTCATGGGCGCGGCTGCGCCGGTTCCGCCGCCATGTTGATCCTGTTTCGATGTGGAATTCCAGAGCAACCGCGCGGCTTTTTCATGCCGCGCGCGTCAGCGACGCGCCAGCATCGACAGGCGGATCAGGGTGCGTTCGACAAGGGCCATCGCGGGGGCATGCTGTCCGGCCGAGCGCAGTTGCAGGTCGGTGTCGGTGATCAGGCCAAGGGCCATTTCCAGCCGGGGCACGGGCCAGCCCTGTGCCTGTCGCAGGATCTTGTCGCGGCGCGGGCCGAAGACCGGGGGTCGCAGCTTGCCGATGCCCTGCGCCGGGCCGCCGGGATCGGAGGCCGCAGCGTAAAGCGTGCGGAAATGGCGCGCGGCGGCGATGCACAGGGTCACGGGCTGGACGCCTTGCGCCAGCAGCTTGCGCATCACGGGGCCGATCATCTCGCCGCGCCCCTCGGCCACGATGTCCAGCACATCGTCCATATCCGCCTCGGAGGTGGCGGGCGCGCAGGCGGCAATATCCTCGGCGGTGACGGGGCTGGCATCGCCCAGCTTGTAGAGTGACAGCTTTTCAAGGGTCTGGCGAAAATCGCCGGGCTCGATCTCTTGCGCCAAGGCGCCGAGCGCGGACATCGCGGCATTGTCCAGATCCGCCAGCCCTGCGCGGGCCAGTTCGGCGGCGATCTCCTCGCGCGTGGGGGGATTGTCGTAAATGCCTGCCGCATAGGCGTTGGGGTGACCTTCGAACAGGGTCCGCAGTTTGGATTTGGCGGCGAGCGCCCCTGCCGTCACGATGATCTGGGCATCGCCCGGCTGCCAGTCGGACAGTGCGGCCTTGATCACATCCGTCGTCGTGTCGGTCGCATCCTCGACAAAGGCGACGCGGGGGCCCGGGAAAAAGCTGATCGCCTTGACCGCATCCAGAAGGGCGGCGGGATCCTTGCGCAGATCGGCGGCGGGCAGGCGGGCGAGGCGCATCTCTTCCTCGCCGGCGGGTCCGATCAGGGCCGCGATCACCTCTTGCCGCTTGAGCGCCACGCGCATCGCATCGGTGCCATAGATCAGCAGGCCTGTCCGGTCCGGGTCGGGGCGCGCGAAATAGCGCGGCGCATCGCGTGGACCGAGTTTCATCGGGCAAGCCTGTCAGCCGCAAAGAGCAAGCGGGTGACCATCTGATCGGCCAGCAGAATCGCCAGACGTTCGCGCGCATCGCGCCCGGCCGCTTCGGTGGCCGAGGTCGACCCCGTGGTCGAAAAGCCGGTAAAGCCGTCGACGCTGTCACGCAGCAGCACGGCATCGGTGGCACGGTCACGCAGCACGAAATCGACGCGACCGACAAGATTGACGCGTGTGGTCACGTTTTCTGCGGTCACGGCCATGCGTTGACCGCTCATCGCATAGGCATAGCCCAAGGCATATGGCCCGTCGCTGCCGCGCCCGAGCCGGGTTTCGAATTGCTGGATGAGCAGAAATTCGTCCCGCCCACGCGGGGCATCGGGCAGGATAGTGTTGTGCAAGCGGCTGGCTTGCCCCGAGGGGCCATAGACCGGCGTGAAGCCGCAGCCGCCCAAGGCAAGACTGCCCAGAGCAAGCCCGCTCAGGCCCAGGAACCCGAGCCCGCGCAGGACTGCTCTTCGGTCAGATGACGACATTCACGATCCGTCCGGGGACGATGACAAGCTTTTTGGGCGCGGCCCCTTCCAGCGCCTTGACCACAGCATCATGGGCCAGGACGATCTTTTCAAGCTCTGCCTTGTCGATCTCGCGCGGCACGCTGATTTCCGCGCGTCGTTTGCCGTTGATCTGGATCGGCAGCACGACCGTATCGTCGATCAGCATCGATTCCTCCGCCACCGGCCAGGGTGCGGCGGCGATCAGGCCCTCGCCGCCCAGCAGGGACCAGATTTCTTCCGACAGGTGCGGGGTCATCGGGGACATGAGCTGCGCCAGCGTGCGGGCAGCGGTGCGGCGCGCCTCGGTTCCGGCGGTGGATTTCGCCAGCGTGTTGGTGAAGGCGTAAAGCCGGGCGATGGCCGCGTTGAAGCCGAAGGATTCGATGCCGCCCGTCACCTCGTGGATGCATTTGTGCATCGCGCGCAGCAGGTCTTCGTCCGCCGCATTCGGCGCCTCGTCCGAGGCGGCGATATCGGTCGCGATGCGGTGCACGCGGGCAAGATGCTTGAACGTCGCCTCGGCGCCCGAGGCTGTCCATTCCACGTCGCGTTCGGGCGGGCTGTCGGACAGGACGAACCAGCGCGCGGTATCGGCGCCGTAAGCCGAGATGATGTTGACCGGATCGACCACGTTTTTCTTGGACTTGGACATCTTGGCCGAGGGGATGATCTCGACCGCCTCGCCCGTGGCGATCAGGCGGCCATTCTCGACCTCTTCGGGCAGGTGATAGACCGGGCGGCCGTTGGTATCGCGGGTCTGGTAGATCTCATGCGTGACCATGCCTTGGGTGAAAAGCGCGTCGAAAGGCTCGCGCGCCTTGGCGGGCAGGTGGCCGGTGATGTTCATGGCGCGGGCGAAGAAGCGCGAATAGAGCAGGTGGAGGATCGCATGTTCGATGCCGCCGATATACTGATCGACGTTCATCCAGTATTCGGCCTCGGCCATATCCGTGGGCGTTGCGGCATGGGGCGCGGTGAAACGCGCATAATACCACGAGCTGTCCACGAATGTGTCCATCGTATCTGTCTCGCGCCGCGCGGGTGCGCCGCATGTGGGGCAGGTACAGTCGCGCCATGTCGGGTGGCGGTCCAACGGGTTGCCCGGCACGTCGAATGTCACGTCATCAGGCAGACGGATGGGCAGGTTTTCCTTGGCCTCGGGCACCACGCCGCAGGTGTCGCAATGCACCACGGGGATCGGGCAACCCCAGTAGCGTTGCCGCGACAGGCCCCAGTCGCGCAGGCGGAACTTGGTGACGCCGTGACCGACGCCATTGCCTTCGCAGAAGGTGATGGCGGCATCGACGGCCTGTTCGCCAGTCTGCCATGCGTCGCCCGCGAAACCCTTGTTGTAGAAAACCTTTTCGGATTTCAGGGGAACGTAGGCCTCGTCCAGCTCTGTCGTGCTGTCCTCGGACGGCAGGAAGGTTGCGATGATCGGCAGGCCGTATTTCGTGGCGAAGTCGAAGTCGCGCTGATCATGGGCGGGGCAGCCAAAGATCGCGCCCGTGCCGTAGTCCATCAGGATGAAATTGGCGATATAGACCGGCAATTCCCATGTGGTGTCAAAGGGATGGCGCACGCGCAAGCCGGTGTCGAAGCCCTTCTTCTCGGCCTTCTCCAGCGCTTCCTCGGTCGTGCCACCCTTGCGGCAATCGGCGCAGAAGGCGGCGATCTCGGGGTTGTCCCGCTCAAGCTGTTTCGCCAGCGGATGGTCTGGCGAGATGCCCACGAAGCTTGCCCCCAGCAGGGTGTCGGGGCGGGTCGTGTACACCTCGATCCGGTCGGTGCCATGCGGTCCGTCGATCAGCGAGAAGGCGAATTGCAGCCCGCGCGATTTGCCGATCCAGTTGGATTGCATCAGACGCACCTTGGCGGGCCAGTTGTCCAACCCGTCCAGCGCGGTCAGCAGTTCTTCGGAATAGTCGGAAATCTTGAAGAACCACTGCGTCAACTCGCGCCGTTCGACATCGGCACCCGAGCGCCAGCCCTTGCCGTCGATCACCTGTTCATTGGCCAGCACGGTCATGTCGACCGGGTCCCAGTTCACGACAGCGTTCTTGCGATAGACCAGCCCGGCCTTGAGCATGTCCAGAAACAGCGCCTGCTGCTGGCCGTAATATTCCGGATCGCAGGTGGCGAATTCCCGGCTCCAGTCAATCGACAGGCCCAGCGGTTTCATCTGGGCGCGCATGTCGGCGATGTTCTGATAGGTCCAGTCCTTGGGGTGGCCACCGATGGCCATTGCCGCGTTTTCGGCAGGCATCCCGAAGGCGTCCCAGCCCATCGGGTGCAGCACGTTGAAGCCTTTGGTCACCTTGTAGCGCGCGATCACGTCGCCCATCGTGTAGTTGCGCACATGGCCCATGTGGATGCGCCCCGAGGGATAGGGGAACATTTCCAGCA
>JANREX010000072.1 GCA_030758115.1 Paracoccaceae bacterium
AACGACGACCTGACCCTGCTGGTCAAACGCGCCGAGGCGCTGGCTGCCTTCCTCAAGACCGATGACGGGGAAAACCTGCTGCAAGGCTTCAAGCGCGCCGCCAACATCCTTAGCCAAGCCGAAGAAAAGGATGGCGTCGAATATTCCTATGGCGCGGACATCAAATTCGCGGAAACCGACGCCGAACGCGCGCTGTTCGACGCCCTCGACCAAGCCGAATCCACCATCACCCCCGCGATGAAGGCCGAGGATTTCGCCGCCGCCATGACCGCCATGGCCGGGTTGCGCGCCCCCATCGACGCCTTTTTCGAGGCCGTGCAGGTCAATACAGACAACCCCGTGATCCGGCGCAACCGCCTGAACCTGCTGTCGCGCATCCGCACGATCTGCATGTCGGTGGCCGACCTGACCCGTCTGGACGGCTGATCCGCACAAGTGTCAAATAAATCTGACACCGCCCTAACGCTGCGCTTGCGTTAGGGCGCATCGGGCGTATTCTGCATCTGAATACGAAAGGCGCCGCAGTGCAGCATAACGACCCCGACCTGACCCTCATCACGCCGACAGCTCCGATCAAGGCCACCACCCATGGCGGGCGGGCGAAGTGCCTGCAACGACTGGCGCGGCTGGACCTTCCGGTGCCCGTGACCGTCGCGCTCAGCTTCGGGGCGGTGCAGCGCATCGCGGCAGGCGAGATGCCCGATATGCGCGCGCTGCTGGAACCCTTTGGTGCCACACCCCTTCTCTGTGTGCGCCCATCCTCGGAAGACCCGGATTGGGGCGGTCCGGGGGCCGTTCTGAATATCGGGATGAACGATCGGGTCTACCAGGATATGTGCGGCACGCTTGGCAAGGAGGCGGCAGCGGCGATCTATCTGCGCTTCGTGCAGGCCTATGCGATGCATGTGGCCCGTCTGGATCCGGACATGTTCGACGATGTGGCGCTGGATGGACCGGACGGCCTGGCCGAGGTGCTGCGCGCCTATGAGGACGAAACCGAGGAAGCCTTCCCCCAGGACCCGGCCGTGCAACTGGCCGAGGTGCTGCGCTCCATGGCGCGGGCCTGGAGCGGGACAACCGCGCGCCTGCTGCGCCAGGCCAAGGGCGCGCCCGCCGATGCGGGGCTGGGGCTGGTCGTGCAGGCCATGGCGCTGGGGCTGGGGCAGGGGGAATGCGGATCAGGCGTGATCCAGCTGGTCAATTCCCAGACCGGGCACAAGCAGATCACCGGGCGTTACCTGTCGCAAAGCCAGGGGCGCGATGCGCTGCAACGTGGC
This sequence comes from Paracoccaceae bacterium, assembly GCA_030758115.1. Classification (GTDB taxonomy): domain Bacteria; phylum Pseudomonadota; class Alphaproteobacteria; order Rhodobacterales; family Rhodobacteraceae; genus Seohaeicola. The sequence goes on from JANREX010000072.1 coordinate 1,278, forward strand.
ACCAATGCCGTCTATCTGGAGCGCGACAGCCGCGGTCCCTCGCTGGAGGAGCTGGCGCCCGAGGCCTTTGAAGCGCTCAAGGCGCATACCGCGCTGATGCGCCAGCGTCTGCGTGAAGAGATGCAGGCCGAATTCACCATCGAGAATGGCCGTGTCCATATCCTTGACGGGGTCCGGGTACAGCGCAGCGCGCGCGCCGCTGTCCGGATCGCGGTCGCCCTTGCCGATGAGCAGATCATCACCCGTGATGAGGCGCTGCTCAGGATCGAACCGCGCGCGCTGAATGAACTGCTGCACCGCCAGATCGACCCCAGCGCCCCGCGCGACCGTCTGGCGCGCGGCATCGCGGCCAGCCCGGGTGCCGCCAGCGGGCGGCTTGTCTTTACCGCCGCCGAGGCCCAGGCCAGCGCCGCAAGGGGCGAGCCCTGCATCCTTGTGCGCCGTGAAACCAGCCCCGAGGATATTCGCGGCATGCACGCCGCCGTGGCCGTGCTGACCGAAAGGGGCGGCATGACCAGCCATGCGGCCGTGATCGGGCGCGGTCTTGGTCTTCCGTGCGTGGTGGGTGCCAGCGACATCAAGTTCAACCTGCGCAAGAACGCCCTGACAGCACCTGACGGGCGCGAATTCCGCGCGGGCGACATCCTGACGATCGACGGCACCAATGGCGAAGTGCTGGCGGGTGAACCTGCCATGCTCGAGGCCACGCAGGACGATGCTTTCCAGACCCTGATGCAATGGGCCGACGATGTGCGCGATATCGGCGTGCGTGCCAATGCCGACACGCCCGCCGATGCCCAGACCGCCCGCAACTTCAAGGCGCAGGGGATCGGCCTGTGCCGGACCGAGCACATGTTCTTCGAGGCCGACCGCCTGACCGTGATGCGCGAGATGATCTTTGCCGATGCCAGCAAGGACCGCCGGGCCGCGCTGGACCGCCTGCTGCCGATGCAGCGCGCGGATTTCGCGGAACTTTTCCGCATCATGCAGGGCCAACCCGTCTGCATCCGCCTGTTCGATCCGCCCTTGCACGAATTCCTGCCCCATGACCGTGCGGGTCATCGCGAACTGGCCGAGGCGCTGGACCTGCCACTGTCCGACGTGACCCGGCGGTGCGAGGCGCTGGCCGAATACAACCCCATGCTGGGGATGCGCGGTGTGCGTCTGGGCATCACCGTGCCCGAAATCTACGACATGCAGGCGCGCGCCATCTTCGAGGCGACGATACTGGCCAGCCGTGATGGCGATCCGGTGGTGCCCGAGATCATGATCCCGCTGGTCTCGGCCAAGCGCGAGGTGGAACTGGTCAAGACCCGTGTCGATGCGGTTGCCGCCGCCGTGCGCAACGAATCGGGCGTGAGTTTCACCTATCGCCTGGGGGTCATGGTCGAAACACCGCGCGCGGCGCTGCGCGCCGGCGAGATCGCGCCCTATACATCCTTCCTCAGCTTCGGAACCAACGACCTGACCCAGATGACCTATGGCCTGTCGCGCGACGATGCGGGGCGGTTCATGTCGACCTATGTGCAGCAGGGCGTCTTCCCCGAGGATCCGTTCCACACGCTGGATCAGGACGGGGTGGGTGAGCTGTTGCAGATTGCGGCAAAAAGGGGGCGCACCAGCAGCCCCAACCTGGTCCTGTCGATCTGCGGCGAACATGGCGGCAGCCCCGAATCAATCGCCTTCTGCAGGGATGCCGGATTCAACTATGTGTCGTGCTCACCCTTCCGCGTACCCGTCGCAAGGCTTGCAGCGGCGCAATTGGCGGTGAAGGACAAGAAAGGGTAGGGGGGCGCCGTCCAGGCTACCATATCTGCCAAAAATGCATGGGTCCGATGCAAAAATCGCCCTTGCACTTTTAAGCGACATATCGCCGGTTTGGCCTTCGAATCGTCCTTGGGTGGACGGACCGGCACTTTTTGGCTATGGACACGTCTGATTTTGCAGGATGGGCCGGGATCTGCTCCCCGTACATTCTGACAAGGAGATGACGAAAATGCGCCTTTTTGCTGCCATTGCGCTGGCCACTCTTGTGGCCCTTCCTGCGGTGGGCGAGACGCCCATTCACGACGTTCTCAAGGAAGAACGCCGCGGTCTGAACAGGATTTCGGCCTCCCAGCTGGACGGTTTCCTGCAAAAAACGGCCCCCGCACCGGGGCAGGTCAGCTATAGCCGCGACTGGCTGGATCGGATGCCGCGCCCGAAACTGGCCGATGCGGAAATGCGCTGCCTGTCCGAGGCGCTGTATTTCGAAGCGCGCGGCGAAACCCTGCGCGGTCAGTTCGCCGTGGCCGAGGTGATCCTGAACCGCGTCGACAGCGCGCTTTATCCCGATACGATATGCGGCGTGATCCACCAGGGCACCGGCCGCAAGTACCAGTGCCAGTTCACCTATACCTGTGACGGCATCCCGGATGTGATCAACGAAAAGGCGGCCTTCGACATTTCGGCCAAGGTGGCAACTGTCATGGCCAGCGGCGCGCCCCGCGCGCTGACCGAAGGGGCCACCCACTATCACACCACCGCGGTCAATCCGAACTGGTCGCGCAAATTCCCCCGGACCGCGACGATCGGCGTGCATCACTTCTATCGTCATCCGCTGGAAACCGCGCAGAACTGATCGCGCCGTTTCCAGCCTCTCGCGTGCCGCAGGCAGCCTTGCAGCGGTGACGTGGCGCGTTAGTCTGCGCGCCACAGGCAGGGGGAAACGATCATGAGCAGCGAAATCAAATGGGCCTTCGGGCATCCGTCCGAACGGGCCGAAGGCACCGCCGGCCCCGAGATGCTGGACCGCATTTCCCTGCGCGATCACGTGGTGACCGTCGAAATCGGCGCCTTTCAGGCCGAACGGGGCACGACGCAGCGCATCTGCTTCAACGTCGTGGTCGAGGTCGCGCCCCAGGGCCATCTGGACGATGATGTCGACCGCATCCTGTCCTATGACAAGGTGACCGAGGCCATCGCCCACGAGCTTGGCGCAGAGCGTCTGAACCTGCTGGAAACGCTGGCGCAGCGCGTCGCCGACCGTATCCTGCTGGAACCGCAGGCGCGGCGCGTCTTCGTGCGGATCGAGAAACTGGATCGCGGCCCCGGCGCCCTGGGGGTCGAGATCATGCGCGCCCGTTCCACAAACAGCCCGGCCACCACGCAGCCCCTGCGCGCCGTCGATGACCGCCCCCATCCCGAGGTGATCTTCCTGTCGAACGCGGCCATCGCCTCGCCGCATCTGAAAGGATGGATCGACCAGCTTGAGGCCGGGCATCGCCCGACCATCCTCTGCGTGGGCGCCCCCGATGCCGATGCGCCGCAGGCGGACCATCCGCTGGCGCAGCGCCGCATCGACCTGCTGGCGATCGAACAGAACGCATGGGTTCTGGCGGCGCGTGATCCGCGTTGCGTCGTGGTGAATTCACGCACCGAACTGGACTGGTCCATGCGGCAAGGCCAGATCAGCGTCTGGGCGCCCTCCAAGATCGTGCTCGATGCGGTCGATGGCCCCTCGGCGCAGCCGCGCGATGCCCTGGCGCTGGTGCTGTGGTTCGCCCGGCACATGCAGGCCGCCGATATCGTGGTGATCGGCGACACGCCGCCAAAAACCGCCGATCTGCCGATCCGCACGCTGGGCGCCGATCAACCCGACCTGTGAGGGCGCTTGCCAAGCGGGCTGCAATCGCCCATTCACGCTGTCATGAAAACCTATGTTCGCCCCCTTGTCCTGACAGGGCCGGAACGCCCGGATGGTGCCTTGCCGCTGGCAGGTGGGCCGCTGATGTTCGACCGGGTCGAAATCCTGTCGCGCCATGCCTCCGCGCAGGTGATCCCGGCGCGGGACGCCCCGGCTGATGTGCTGGACAGGCTGACCGCGCCGCGCCCGACCGTGGCGGGGCTCGACATGGGGCGGGTCAGCATCATGGGCATCCTGAACGTCACCCCGGACAGTTTCACCGATGGCGGGCAGCACAACGCGCCCGCGGCGGCTTTGAGCCATGCGCAACGGATGTTGGCCGAAGGCGCGGATCTGATTGATGTGGGGGGCGAATCCACACGCCCGGGTGCCCTTGCGGTTCCGCAGGACGAAGAGATCGCCCGCACCGCGCCCGTCATCGCCGCCCTGCGCGCCGCAGGGCTGGCGCTGCCTGTCTCGATCGACACCCGCAAGACGCCCGTGGCGCGCGCGGCAGTGGCTGCCGGGGCCGATCTGGTCAACGATGTCTCGGGTTTCACCTTCGACAGCAGTCTTGCCGCCTATTGCGCCGCCAACGATCTGCCCGTCTGCGTGATGCATGCGCAGGGCGACCCGCAGACCATGCAGGCCGATCCGCGCTATGACGATGTGCTTCTGGATGTCTATGACTTCCTGGAAGGCCGTATCATGGCGCTTGAGGCGCAAGGTATTCCGCGCGCGCGGATCATCACCGATCCCGGCATCGGCTTTGGCAAGACGCAGGCGCATAACCTTGCGCTGCTGGCGCGGATCGGCCTGTTTCACGCCCTGGGCTGCCCGGTGCTGCTGGGGGCCTCGCGCAAGAAATTCATCGCCACGCTGGGCCGGGCGCCCGATGTTGCGGACCGCGTGCCTGGTTCTGTCGCCGTGGCCCTTGCGGCCGTGGCGCAAGGCGTGCAAATCATCAGGGTTCATGACGTATTTGCCACCCGCTCGGCCCTGACCCTGTGGCAGGCGGCAACGAGAGGAGCCAGTGATGTCGCGTAAGCTGTTCGGAACCGACGGGGTGCGCGGCACCGCCAATACCCATCCGATGACCGCCGAAATGGCGCTGCGGATCGGAGCGGCCGTGGGGCGCTATTTCCGCCGCGATGGCGGCAGTACCGTGCACCGGGTCGTGATCGGCAAGGACACGCGCCTGTCGGGCTACATGTTCGAAAACGCGCTGACCGCGGGCCTGACCTCGACGGGGATGAACGTTCTGCTGCTGGGTCCGGTGCCGACGCCTGCGGTGGGATTGCTGACGCCGTCGATGCGCGCCGATCTGGGGGTCATGATCTCGGCCAGCCACAACCCGGCCTCGGATAACGGGATCAAGTTCTTCGGACCCGATGGGTTCAAGCTGTCGGACGAGGTCGAGGCCGAGATCGAGCATCTGATCGAAAACGGCGTCCAACCGGCGCAGGCGCATAACATCGGCCGCGCCAAGCGGATCGACGATGGCCGCTTCCGCTATGTCGAGCGGGTGAAATCCACCTTTCCGGCGGGCATGCGCCTTGACGGGATCAAGGTCGTGATCGACTGCGCCAACGGTGCCGCCTACCGCGCCGCCCCCGAGGTGCTGTGGGAACTGGGCGCCGATGTGATCCCCGTGGGCGTCAGCCCCGACGGGCGCAACATCAACCTGGATTGCGGATCGACCAAGCCGCGCGTGGCGGCCGAAACCGTGGTGGCCCATGGCGCGGATCTGGGTATCTGCCTGGATGGTGATGCCGACCGGGTCATCCTGATCGACGAAAAGGGCCAGGTGGCCGATGGCGATCAGATCATGGCGCTGCTGGCGGCCCGCTGGGCCGATGAGGGGCGTCTGAAAGGCAATGCCCTTGTGGCCACCGTGATGTCGAACCTCGGGTTGGAGCGGTTTCTGGGCGCGCGCGGTGTCGGGCTGGAACGTACGGGCGTGGGTGACCGCTACGTGGTGGAGCGCATGCGCGCGGGCGGCTTCAACCTGGGCGGTGAGCAGTCGGGCCATATCGTGATGACGGACTATGCCACCACCGGCGACGGGCTGATGGCGGGCCTTCAGTTCCTGGCCGAGATGGTCCGCACCGGGCAGCCCGCCTCAAGCCTGACCGCCAGCTTCGAAAAGGTGCCCCAGCTTTTGCAGAATGTCCGCTACGCCGAAGGGCAGACCCCGCTTGAAGCGGCATCCGTGCAGAGTGCCATCGCCGCCGCCGAGACGGCGCTGATCGGCAAGGGCCGCCTGCTGATCCGCAAATCCGGCACCGAGCCCTTGGTGCGGGTGATGGCCGAATGCGAGGATGACGCGCTTCTGGTGCAGCTCGTTCAAGGCATCGTGGCCGAGGTCGAGGCCGCAACGAAGGCCTGACAGCGCTTGCCCTGCGGCCATTTATGCCTTTAAGCTTTGACGGATCGTACCCGTTTATTGGTTTAAAGGTGTGCCCCATGAAAAGAATGCTTGCGTCCGTGCTCGTTTTTGCCCTGTCGGGGGGCGCCGCCTTGGCCGAAATGCAGGTCGCACTGGGCGCGCCATGGGATGGCAAACGCGTGCCCAAGGGCCAGCATTGCAGCCTGCAGGGTGGCAAGGGTGCAACCCCACCCATGCGGATCACGGGGCTGCCAGCGGGAACCGCGATGGTGGTGGTCGAATATAACGACAAAAGCTATGCGCCCCTGTCCAGCAAGGGTGGTCACGGGATCATCGGCTTTCCGGTCAAGGGCAGTTCGGCTGACCTGCCTTCCGTTCCCGGCATGACGGACCGGTTTCAGGGCGGTATCCGCCTGATCGCGAAAGCGCGCAGCACCGGGCAATATGCGTCGGATGGGTATCTGCCCCCCTGTTCCGGCGGGCGGGGCAACGATTACCGCGCCGATGTGAAGGCCATCGGCCAGAATGGGGCGGTGCTGGAAAAGGTCACGGTCAAGCTGGGCCGGTACTAGGGGCCGCTCAACCCCGCCCGAACATCCGCATCAGCGCACCCCACTGGCTCAGCGCCAGCCCGGTGAGGATCAGCCCCAGCGCCACGAAGAACCGCAGCGGCAGCGCCTCGGACAGGATCAACGCGCCAAAGGCCATGGACCACAGCGGAACCTGGTAGTTGACCAGCGTCATGAAGACCGGCCCCGCGCTGCGGATCACCTGCACCCTGAGCAGCGCCGCAAGCGCCGTCGGCATAAGCCCGAGGAACAGGATCGCAAACCCCGAGGTCTGCCCGGCCCAGCCAGGCACCCCCTCGATCGCCAGCATGGCGGGGATCAGCACCACCGCCCCCACCACCAGCGTGATCGTCGACAGGGCCACCGGGTCGATGGGCGGGCAACGCCGCGTCAGGATCGCGGCCACCGCATAGGACAGGGCCGCGCCCACACAGGCCAGTTGCCCCAGCGCCGCCTTGTCGCCGCCAATGGCAAAGACACCCGGCCCGATCAGCACGGCCGCGCCGATGAACCCCAGCACAACCCCCGCCGTACGCCGCAACGTCAGCGGCTCATCCGCGAAGACATGGGCCAGCGGCAGCACGAACAGCGGCAGCGCCGCCATCGAGATGCCCGCGAAGGCCGAGGGCACATGTTGCTGGCCCCAACTGAGCAGGAAGAACGGCAGCGCGGTCGACAGCACCCCGATCGCCGCAAGATACCCCCAGAGCTGAAGATCCCCCGTCGGCCACCGCCGCCCCATCACCCGCATCAGCAGCATGAGCGCCAGCGCCCCCAATGTGGTGCGCGCGCAGGCCACCGTCAGCGGGCCGTAATCGCGCAATGCGATGGCGACCACCATGAAGGTGCCGCCCCAGACAAGGCCCAGAAGGCCGATCGAGGCCCAGTTCGCAGGGGTAGGATGTTGTGCCATGAGGCGGCACTAACCATGCGGGACACGCAATGTCCACAAGCCCCATGGAAAAGGGGCGCCCCGTTTCGGAACGCCCCTGATTTCAGCGACTTGCGCCGCGAAACCGATTCTCTGCGCGAGGATCAGTTCTTGGATTTGTCGACCATCTTGCCGGCCGAGATCCAGGGCATCATGCCGCGCAGCTGCTCGCCGACGCGCTCGATCTGGTGCTCGTCGTTCAGGCGGCGCGTCCCCTTGAAGAAGGGCTGGCCGACGGCGTTTTCCTGCATGAAGTCGCGCACGAATTTGCCGGTCTGGATGTCGCGCAGCACGGCTTTCATGCGGGCCTTGGTCTCGTCATAGGGCAGGATGCGCGGACCGCTGACATATTCGCCATATTCGGCGGTGTTCGAGATCGAGTAGTTCATGTTCGCGATGCCGCCTTCATAGATCAGGTCGACGATCAGCTTCACCTCGTGCAGACACTCGAAATAGGCCATCTCGGGCGCATAGCCGGCTTCCACCAGGGTCTCGAAGCCCATGCGGATCAGTTCGACAAGGCCACCGCACAGAACGGCCTGCTCACCGAAGAGGTCGGTTTCGCATTCTTCGCGGAAGTTGGTCTCGATGATGCCGGAACGGCCGCCACCGATGGCCGAGCAATAGGACAGGCCGATTTCCAGCGCCTTGCCCGATGCGTCATTGTGCACCGCGACCAGGCAGGGCACGCCGCCGCCTTTGGTGTATTCGCCACGCACGGTGTGGCCGGGGCCCTTGGGCGCCATCATGATGACGTCCACGCCGGGCTTGGGCGTGATCAGGCCGAAATGGATGTTCAAGCCATGGGCAAAGGCAATCGCGGCACCTTCGCGGATGTTGTCATGGACGTATTTCTTGTATGTTTCGGCCTGCAGTTCATCGGGCATGGTGAACATGATCAGGTCGGCCCATGCGGCGGCTTCTGCGATGCCCATGACCTTGAGGCCTTCGCCTTCGGCTTTCTTGGCCGAGGGGGAGCCTTCGCGCAGGGCGACGACCAGGTTCTTGGCGCCGGAATCGCGCAGGTTCAGCGCATGGGCATGGCCCTGGCTGCCGTAGCCCAGGATGGCCACTTTCTTGTCCTTGATCAGGTTGATGTCGCAATCGCGGTCATAATAAACGCGCATGTGAAGATCCTTTCATGTTGATCGGGCGAGTCTTGCTCTGATCGCGACAATAGCGATCCTTTCCTCATTGTGTTTTCGTTTTTATTGAGTATTTGGAAGAACGGTGAAAGATCATTCGTATTTTACAAATTGGTGCATAAATCATGCTTGATGATACTGACCGTCGCATCCTGCGCCATTTCCAGGCCGATCCGGAACTGGGCACCGCCGAACTGGCCGAGCGGGCCGGGGTCACGCAGGCCACATGCTGGCGGCGGCTGGAACGCCTGGCCGCGCGCGGCATCCTCAAGGGGCAACAGGCGGTGATCGACTGGCAGGCTTTGGGATACGCGGTCGAGGTCAGTTTGCGGATCACGCTCGACAAGACGGTGACGCGGGCCTTCGACGACTTTCTGGCAAGCGCGCGGGATATACCCGAGGTGCTGGAGATACAGACCTTCCTGGGCCGCGTCGATCTGCGCCTGTCGGTGATCGCGCGCGACATGGCCCATTATCAGCAGCTTTACCGCAGCCGCATCCTGACCCTGCCGCATATCGCCGATATCGAAGCGCTGATGCATGTGGCGCGGATCAAGTCGGACGAGGTGCTGCCGGTATGAGCGCGCTGTCACTGGCCGATCTGGACGAGACTGACCGCGCGATCCTGCGGGCGCTGGCGGCCGATGCGACACTGAGCGCGGGCGCACTGGGGCGCAGGCTGGGCCTGTCGCAGCCTGCGGCGTGGCGGCGGGTGAAGCGGCTGCACGAGGCGGGCGCGATCAAGGGGCGTCGCCTTGTGCTGGATCATGAAAAGCTGGGCTTTGGCGTCACGGTCTTTCTGGGGGTGAAGCTGGCCACCAAGGGGCGCGTCAGTCTTGAGGATTTCGAACGCGCCGTCACCGCCATCCCCGAGGTGCAGACGGTCGAGCATATCCTGGGGCTCTACGACTATCGCCTGCGCGTGGTCGCACGGGACATTTCCGACTTCGAACGTGTGCTGCGCCGGCGCATCATGACCCTTCCGGGCGTGGGCGATGTGGAGGCCAACGTGCTTTTGTCCGAAGAGCGGCGCCCCGGCCCTTTGTAGGGGGGCAACGAAAGGGGCTTTGCCTTTGGCCGCGCGCCGCGCTACCCCTGTCGAAACACCGCCTGAAGGAGAGACCCATGACCGCCCTTTTGAACACCGTGGACCCGGACGGGTTGCTGGAATTCTCGGTCGTCTTCACCGACCGTTCGCTCAATCACATGAGCGCAAGCTTCCAGCAAGTGATGTGCGACATCTCGGGCATGCTGAAAGAGGTCTACAACGCCGATGGCGTGGCCCTTGTCCCCGGTGGCGGAACCTACGCGATGGAGGCCGTGGCGCGCCAGTTCGCCCATGACGCCCATGCGCTTGTGGTGCGCAACGGCTGGTTCTCCTACCGCTGGAGCCAGATCTTCGATGCGGGGCATTTCACCGCACAGACGACCGTCTTCAAGGCGCGCCAGACCGGCAATGGCGAAACCGCGCCCTTCGCCCCCGCACCGATCGCAGAGGTGACGGCCGCCATCCGCGAGGCAAAGCCCGATGTGGTCTTTGCCCCCCATGTGGAAACATCCGCAGGCCTGATCCTGCCCGATGACTACATCACGGCGCTGGCTGCCGCCGCGCATGAGGTGGGCGCGCTGATGGTGCTGGATTGCATCGCCAGCGGTTGCGCCTGGGTCGACATGAAGGCGACCGGCGTCGATGTCCTGATCTCGGCCCCGCAAAAGGGCTGGTCGGCCTCGCCGTCGGCGGGGCTCGTGATGCTGTCGCAGCGCGCCATTGACCGGCTTGAACATACATCCAGCGACAGTTTCGCGGTGGACCTGAAGAAATGGTACACGATCATGCAGACCTATGAGGGGGGCGGGCATGCCTATCATGCCACCATGCCCACCGATGCCCTGCGCGCGTTTCGCGACACGATGCTGGAAACCCGTGACTATGGCTTTGAGGCGCTGCGCCAGGCCCAATGGGACCTGGGCAACGGCGTGCGCAAGATGCTGGCCGACAAGGGTGTGGTCTCGGTCGCGGCCGAGGGGTTTGGCGCGCCGGGCGTCGTGGTCAGCTATACCGACGATCCCGATATCCAGAACGGCAAGAAATTCGCGGCCCTCGGCATGCAGATCGCAGCGGGCGTGCCGCTGCAATGCGACGAGCCTGCGGGCTTCCGCACCTTCCGGCTGGGGCTGTTCGGTCTGGACAAGCTTTACGACGTGCCCGCGACACTGGCGCGCCTCAAGGCCGTGATCGACAAGGTTCTGTAATCGCGGGGCTTCTTCTTGCCTGAAATATCCCCGCCGGAGGCATCCGACGGGGCAGCACGCGCCAAGCTCAGCCTTTGGCGCCAAGGCCCATCTGCATCATCGTGCGCCGCACCGGGGCCAGCGAATAGATCGCGTTCAGCCCCGTGGCGCGCAGGTCGCGCAGGGGTTGCGAGGCCATCATCGAGGCGCGGTTGAGCAGGTCGATGCCTGCCACGCGGGCACGCACCTCGGTGTGGCGCCGCTTGTGGAATGTCTCGAGCATGGCCGCATCGCCCAGACGGTCCGGCGCGGCCTCGGCCAGTTCCAGCAGAACCCGCATGTCGCCAAGGCTCATGTTCAGACCCTGCGCGCCGATGGGGGGAACCACATGCGCGGCCTCGGCCACAAGGGCCACGCGTTCGGCATACATCCGTTCGGCCATCTGGCTGATGATCGGCCAGACCGTGCGGCGCGAGGCCAGTGTCAGCGGACCATAGAGATAGCAGGAGCGTGTGTTCATCTCGGCCTCGAAGGCTTCCTGCTCCAGCGCGGCAAGGCGCAGCACCTCGGGGCCCTGTTCCATCCAGACCACGGCCGAAGATGGCATGCCGTTGAAATCGGGCAGGGGCACCAGCGTGAAGGGCCCGCCCGAGCGGTGGATCTCGGTCGAGATGTTGTCATGCGGAATAGGATGGGTCACCGCGAAGGCCAGCGCCTTTTGCCCGTAGCGTGTGGTCTTGACCGGAACGCCGGCAGCTTCGCGCACGGGCGAGTGGCGCCCGTCGGCTGCGATGACAAGGCGCACCCGCGCGCTTGTGCCATCGCTCAGCCCCACGCGGGCCTCGGCCTGGCGGGTAAAGACAGAGGCAACACCGATTCCGGGGCGGAAGGTGACCCCCGGCAGCTCGGCCAGGCGCGCCACCATTTCGCGACGCAGCAGCCAATTGGGCAGGTTCCAGCCGAATGGCTTGTCGGAAATGTCCGCGGCATTGAAATCCTTCGTCAGGCGCGGTTCCGGTTCGGGTCCGCCCGCATCGACGATCCGCATGATCTGCAGGTCGCTCGCATATGGGGCCAGCCGCGACCAGAGGCCCGCGCGATCCAGCAGGGCCTGCGCGGGTTGCAGAAAGGCGGTTGTGCGCAGGTCCGCCCCTTCCGCGTCCCGCGCGGTGATCGGCGGTGCAGGATCGACGCAGAGCACGGAAAATCCGGCGCTGCCAAAGACCGCCGCAGCGGCAAGCCCGGCGACACCGCCGCCGGATACCAGGATATCGTAATCGAATTGCCGCATGTTCTGGCCTCCTGCACTCCTATCTAGAAGGGTCGGGGCAAAGGTCCAAGCGGCATTCCGTCATCCCCGGGTGATCACGATCAGCATCGTCCAGATCACCGGCACGGCGGCCAGCGCGGGGATGTAGAGACCCGGAATGCCGAAGGCCGCCACGGACAGACCCCACAGGACGACACCGAACAGCGTGATCGCCAGGATCAGGTTGTCCGGGCTTTTTGCGGCCTCATCCTTCTGGGCATGGGCGGCGTGCTCCACGATGATGTCGGTGTCGGCAACAAGGGTGGGGTCGATCTTGCTCATGGAATGGGGTCCTGTGTCTGGGCATTGCGGAATGGGCGCGATTCTGCGCGCCTTGCTCAGACAGGAATGTCGCCCCGGGATCAAATGTGCGTATTGCCGCAGCGCGGCGAGGTGCCGCAGGCCTCAGACCAGCCGGGACAGGAAACCGGTCAGATCGTCGGTATGATGGTGGATATGATCGCCCTCATGCGGGTCGGGGGCGACATGGACGGTGCGCATGCCCATGGCATGGGGCGCGGCCAGGTTGCGCGGATCATCCTCGAACATCGCGGCCTGTCTTGGGTCCAGCCCATCGGCGTCAAACACCGTCTGGAAGGCCTGCGCCTCGGGCTTGGGCAGGAAACCGGCATGTTCCACGCCGTAAACCGCATCGAAAAGGCCCGACAGGCCACGCGCGGCGATGACCCGTTCCGCATAGGGCCCACAGCCATTGGTATAGACGATCTTGCGACCGGGCAGGGCGCGGATATGGGCGGCCAGATCGTGATCCACCTCCAGATGATCCAGCGAGATGTCATGCACATGGGTCAGGTATGGCGCGGGGTCCACGTCATGTTCGCGCATCAGCCCCGCCAGCGTGGTGCCGTAGGTGTGCCAGTAATGCCGACGCAGATGGTTGGCGCGGGCCTGGTCCACCCCCAGCGCCTCCATGACGAATTGGGTCATGCGCACCTCGATCTGGTCGAAAAGGCGCGCCTGCGGTGGGTAGAGCGTGTTGTCCAGGTCGAAGACCCAGGCGGTCACATGGGTGAAATATTGCTTTGCCATGGCGCGACGCTATCGCGCAGTCGGGGCGGCTGCAACAGTTGCGCCTTGCCTGATGGGGCGGGGCAGCGATAGTCTGACGCGATGAACAAGGAGACGCCACCGATGAAGGACCTCAAACCGGTGCAAAAAGACGCCTATACCCTGATCCTGGAAGCGATCGACACCGGTATCTACCGCCCCGGCGACCGTCTTGTGGAAAGCGAACTGGCCGAACGCTTCGGCGTGTCGCGCACCCCCATCCGCGAAGCGCTGCAGCGGCTGGAAACGCAATCCCTGCTGACGCGGGACGGGCGCAGCCTGATCGTGGCCTCATTGGATCACAACCAGCTGAGCGAGCTTTACGTGGTGCGCGCCGAACTGGAAGGGCTGGCCGCGCGGCTTGCCGCGCGCCACGCCACCGCCGAGGAGGCGCGCGTGCTGCGCGACATGGTCGAGGCGGATCAGGCGCTTCTGGGCAATCCCAAGGGGCTGGCCCGCGCGAACCGGCGGTTTCACAAGCAGATCCATCTGGCCTCGCATAACCGCTACCTTGTGCAGCAGCTTGATCTTGTGCATCGGTCGATGGCCCTGATGGCCACGACCTCGCTTGCGGCCGAAGGGCGTGGCGAAGTGGCCCTGGCCGAGCATAGCGCCATCGTGACCGCGATCGAGAACCGTGATGAGATGGCCGCCTACCAGGCGCTGAGGGATCACATCTCCAAGGCGTTTGTGACCCGGCTCAAGCTGGACAGCGGCACCCTCAAGAGCGTCGAGTAAAGGCCTGCGCCCACAGGCCGCGGCGGGGGCGGGCCAGCAGGGAATGGCCATGCGTGGTCTTGTCCCAGAAAAAGGGCGCGAATATCAGCTCGTAGAGCGCCTTGTAGACCGCCAGCACCCCCAGCGGAAAATAGAAATGCAGCGTCGGCACCCAGAACAGCAGGTGCCGATGCGCCGGGCCTGACACCGCCAGAAGCCCGGTCGCGATGGTCAGGATCTCGACCAGCAGGAAAAGCCGCGCCATCGCGATCAACGGCCCCTCGGGGATCAGCCCGTCCAGCGGATGGGGCAGGCCCAACAGCACAAGCCAGAAGGACCACAGCACCGGCGCCAGCAGGAACTGCGACAGCGCGGTGATGAAATGGGTCTGGTATCCCAGGAACCGCCAGGGCCCCAGTTGCCGCAGCAACAGCAACGGCGCGCGCATATGCACCAGATATGTGACCATGTAACCCTTGAGCCAGCGCGAGCGTTGCTTGACCCAGGGCAGGGGGTGGCAATTCGCCTCTTCGCCCGTGGTGGTGGCGATCATTTCGGTGCGAAAACCGTGCCGGGCCAGCCGAAACCCCAGATCCGCATCCTCGGTCACGTTATGGGCGTCCCAGCCGCCCAGGGCCTGCAGCGCGCAGCGCCGGAAAAACAGGGTCGTGCCCCCCAGCGGTATCGCAAAGCCCAGCCTCTGCATCCCCGGCATCATCACCCGGAACCAGGCCGCGTATTCGATGGTAAAGCAGCGCGCCAGCCAGTTCTGGCGCGGGTTGTAATAATCCAGCACGCCTTGCAGGCAGACAAGATCGGGGGGGGCTGTCGCAAAGCGGGCGACGACGCGGTCGATCTGGTCGGGATCGGGCGCATCTTCGGCGTCATAGATCCCGATGATCTGCCCGCGCGCGAAATCCAGCGCGTAATTCATCGCGCGCGGTTTCGTGCGGGGGCGCCCGTCCGGGACCGGGATGACGCGCATCCAGGGCGGCAGCGTGATCCGCGCCAGCGCCGAGGATGTGACGGTGTCATCTTCTTCGAGGATCAGAAGAACATCCAGCAAGGCCCTGGGATAGCGCAATTTTTCCAGCCGCTGGATCAGGATGTCCGCGACTTCGGGCTCGCGGTAGAGCGGCACGAGGATCGTGACGACAGGGCGGCGGAACGGTATCGATGTGTCGGGCATTATCAGGGGGTCCGCGGGCGCGGGAAGGTTTCGGGCCTCCTGCAGGGGCGCGCGCGCGGTCAGATAGGCAATGACGGCCGCGCCCCGGTGCAAGGCCGCCACGCCCAGCGTCGCCACCGCCCAGCCGGCCAGCACCGCGAAGACCGCGACGGGATAGGCCAACACCAGCGCCAGCAGGGTCAGCGCGCCGCCTGCCAGCGCCAACTTGCGCCAGATCGAGGGCGCGGCCCAGCCGCGACAGCTTTCGTGCAGCGGCACACGGGTCAGGGCGGCTTGCGCCATCTCGTCGCGCCATTGGCGGGCGATTGCGGCGTCCAGATCCGCTGGATCGGCCAGCACCGGACGGGCACGATGAAACGGGGCCGGCAGGTCGGGCGCCTGATCGGCAAAATCCTCGGGGCGGGCGGTCGCGATCAGCAGCGTGCCATCCTCGGTTTCGCGCCATGGCATCAGGCCCAGGCGCAGGCAGGTCGCCGGATCAAGCGCTTCCGCCAGGATAGGGTCCGGCGGCTGCACCGCCAGGTCGACCAGCCGGAGGTTGAAGCAGTCCGCGCGCGCGTGCAGCAGGTCTTCGGCCGTCAGCCAGCCCTCGTTCAGGGCGATCGTGGCAAGGCTGCTGCTGTCGCGGCGCATCTGCGCCCTGACGCCCAGCATCTGCCCCGCACTGACCAGTTTGCGGTCCACAAGGTAGCGCGCAAGGTCTGGCCGCGCGCGGGTGCGCGGCACGCCCGATGCGCCTGCAGGCCTTGTGACCGTGCGGAGCATCGTGTTGCGCGGCGAAGGTCCCTGTGCCGAGGGGGGCGTTCCCCCGCTGGTCCAGAACAACATGCGCTTTCCCCAAAGCAAGCCGTGGCGCGGCCATCAATGTCCCGCGCTTCCGAGGAAAGGATCGCAACTATTGGTTAATGCTGACTTAACGAGTGATTAAGCGACGCTGTTTTCCGCACGTTCCGCCATATGGGCCGCGAAACGTTCGAACAGGTAGAAGCTGTCCTGCGGTCCGGGGCTGGCCTCGGGGTGGTATTGCACCGAAAACACCGGACGGTCGGCCATGCGAATCCCGCAGTTCGATCCGTCGAAAAGCGAGACATGCGTTTCCAGAACGCCCTTGGGCAGGGTCTGGCTGTCCACGGCGAACCCGTGGTTCATCGAGGTGATTTCCACCTTGCCGGTCTCAAGATCCTTGACCGGGTGGTTCGCACCGTGATGGCCGTGGTTCATCTTGATGGTCTCGGCGCCCAGGGCAAGAGCCAGCATCTGGTGACCCAGGCAGATGCCGAAGACCGGCACGTCATGTTTCAGCACGCCCTGGATCATCGGCACGGCATAAGCGCCGGTCGCGGCCGGATCGCCCGGACCATTGGACAGGAACACGCCGTCGGGTTTATGGGCCATCACCTCTTCCGCGGTGGCGGTGGCGGGCAGAACGGTCACGTCACAGCCGACCGATGCCAGGCACCGCAGGATGTTGCGCTTGGCGCCGTAATCCACGGCCACGACCTTGAATTTCGGGTCCGCCAGGCGGGTGTAGCCCTCGGGCCAGGCCCAACGCATCTCGTCCCAGCGATAGGACTGCGCGCAGGTCACGTCCTTGGCCAGATCCAGCCCCTTGAGGCCGGGAAAGGCGCGCGCGCGGGCGACCAGCGCCTCGATGTCGAAGACGCCGTCCGGGTTATGGGCCAGCGCCACATGCGGCGCGCCCTGCTGCCGGATCGCGCGGGTCAGGCGGCGGGTGTCGACGCCGCCGATCGCGATGCGGCCACGCTTTTCCAGCCAGGTGGTCAGATGTTCGGTTGCGCGCCAGTTGCTGGGCTCGGTCGGGTCCCATTTCACGACCATGCCGGCGGCCACCGGATCAGCGGTTTCGTCATCGTCGGCGTTCACGCCGACATTTCCGACATGGGGGAAGGTGAAGGTCACGACCTGGCCCGCGTAGGACGGATCGGTCATGATTTCCTGGTAGCCGGTCATCGCAGTGTTGAAGCACAGTTCGGCCTGTGTCTCGCCGGTGGCGCCGAAGCCGCGGCCGTAGAACAGCGTCCCGTCTGCAAGCGCAAGGCAGGCCGTGGGGCGGGGGGCGTTGGTCTGGGGCATGGGATGTCTCCGGTTCGGCTAAACGGCTATGGGCAGCAGATGCGGCGGACCTGGTATCGGATGGTGGCGGCAGCAGGGCAGGCCTGCGGGAACCGTCCGGGCAGGGCACGGGCAAATTGGCGGAGGTTTACGGGCAGCACCGCTCATGGTCAAGCCCGGCTTGCCGCAAAGTCATCCACCCCGCGCAGGAAAACAGAACAGAGTGACAGGGCATGGCGGTTGCCCCTCTGATCGGGACATATTATGTGTCTCGTCTGTGACAACGCCGGGGACGAGCTGAATGGATATGCGCGACAGGGTCAATGCGGCCCTCAAACAAGCCATGAAGGACAAGGCGGCTGACCGCCTGTCCACGCTGCGACTGATCAACGCCGCCATCAAGGACCGTGATATCGCGGCGCGCGGTGATACCGATTCCACCGGTGTCGGCGATGCCGAGGTTCTGGCGATCCTGGGCAAGATGTCCAAGCAGCGCATGGAAAGCGTGCGCGCCTATGAAGAAGGCGGGCGTGTCGATCTGGCCGAACGCGAGCGGGCCGAGATCGCCGTGATCGAAGAGTTCCTGCCACGGCAGCTGACCCCGGCCGAGATCGAGGAGGCCGTGTCAGACGCGATCGCCACGACCGGCGCCACATCGATCCGCGACATGGGCAAGGTCATGGGCGAGCTGAAGGGCAAGTATACCGGCCAGATGGATTTCGGCGCCGTCGGCCCGATGATCAAGACAAGGCTGAGCTGAGTCGCGTCAGGCTGGCGCCTCTGACTTGTAGAGGCGCAATGCCTCGCAGAGTTCGTTGAACAGGTCCTTGCGCTCGTCCTCGGACAGGAAGGCGCCGATTTCGACCGTGCGGCCGTTGCCCGTAAGGGTGACATAATTCGGCACCGGTCCGCCCAGCGGGTGCAGCTCGGCCCGCGCCCAATAGCAGTTGCAATCCCATTCCTGCCGGTCGCCCTTGGGGTTTGTCCGGGTCAGATGGATATGCCCCGGATCCAGCGTCAATTCCTCGAGGATGTTGGCATCGCGATAGCTGCGCTCCAATCCCCACCAGACCGCCCCGACCGCCGCCATCAGGAAGGGCAGCAACCCCCAGAGCACCGCCGTGCCGATCACGGCGAAAAGCGGAAGCAGGATCATGACGAAGGTCGCCAGGATGAAGGCGGCCATCCCGCGCCGGGGCAGGGACCGGTGCGGCCAGAGTGTCAGGGTGCGGTGGCTGTCTTGGGGGTCGGTCCAGGTATAGGGCATGTCCGGGCGTTCTATGCTGCGATTGGGGTGAAAGTAACGCGATTCCGTCGAGGGTAAAGACCCGGAGCGCCGTACGTGATGTCGCGGGCCGACGTGGCGCTCCATGAGGGCGCGACAAATGAAAAGGGCCCCCGTTTCGGAGGCCCTTTGTCAGTCGTGTCGTGCCTTGCCTTAGTGGGCGTGGCCCTTGTCCCAGTCTTCGCGCTTGGGCAGCTGCTCGAACGTGTGCTCGGGCGGCGGGCTGGGCAGGGTCCATTCCAGCGTATCGGCATATTCGTTCCAGTAGTTGTTCTGGGTGACGCGGGCGCCACGGAACAGCGAGTAGAAGATGATGCCGAAGAAGAACAGGAACGAGGCGAAGGAGATGAACGCGCCGATCGACGACCAGTAGTTCCACAGGGCGAAGGCCTCGGGATAGTCGATGTAGCGGCGGGGCATGCCCTGACGGCCCAGGAAGTGCTGCGGGAAGAAGGTCAGGTTCGAACCGATGAACATCATCCAGAAGTGCAGCTTGCCGGCCCATTCGGGATAGTGACGGCCCGTCATCTTGCCGAAGTAGAAATATACCCCGGCAAAGATCGCAAAGACCGCACCCAGCGACATCACGTAGTGGAAATGTGCCACGACATAGTAGGTGTCATGGTAGGCACGGTCCACGCCGGCCTGGCTGAGCACCACGCCGGTCACGCCGCCGACGGTGAACAGGAACAGGAAGCCGAAGGCCCAGAGCATCGGGGTTTCGAAGCTGACCGAACCGCCCCACATCGTGGCGATCCAGCTGAACACCTTCACGCCGGTGGGAACCGCGATGACCATGGTGGCCATCATGAAGTAGGACTGCTGCGTCAGCGACATGCCCACGGTGTACATGTGGTGCGCCCAGACGACGAAGCCCAGCGCGCCGATCGCGATGATCGCCCAGACCATCGGCAGGTAACCGAACACCGGCTTGCGCGAGAAGGTCGCGATCACGTGGCTGATGATGCCGAAGCCCGGCAGGATGATGATGTAGACCTCGGGGTGACCGAAGAACCACAGGATGTGCTGGTAGAGAACCGGGTCACCACCGCCTGCGGGATCGAAGAAGGTCGTGCCGAAGTTACGGTCGGTCAGCAGCATCGTGATGGCGCCTGCCAGAACCGGCAGCGACAGCAGGATCAGCCAGGAGGTAACGAAAATCGACCAGGCGAACAGCGGCACCTTGAACAGGGTCATGCCGGGGGCACGCATGTTCAGGAAGGTGGTGATCATGTTGATCGCGCCCAGGATCGACGAGGCACCCGACACGTGGACGGCGAAGATCGCCAGATCCATCGAGAAGCCGCCTTCGTTGGTGGACAGCGGCGGGTAAAGCACCCAGCCCACGCCCGAACCAAGCTGGTCATTGCCGCCCGGCGCCAGGAGCGAGGCGACGCCCAGCGCGGTACCGGCCACGTACATCCAGAAGGACAGGTTGTTCATGCGCGGGAAGGCCATGTCCGGCGCACCGATCTGCAGCGGCATGAAGTAGTTGCCGAAACCGCCGAAGAGAGCGGGAATCACGACGAAGAACATCATCAGGACGCCGTGATAGGTGATCATCACGTTCCAGAGGTGACCGTTGGGCGTGCATTCTGCCGAAGAGGCAATGAACCGTGCGCCTTCAAGGCACATGTACTGGACACCCGGCTCCATCAGTTCCATCCGCATGTAGATGGTGAAGGTGACCGAGATCAGACCGACCAAAGCCGATGTGATCAGGTAAAGGATACCGATATCCTTGTGGTTCGTGGACATGAACCAACGGGTGAAGAACCCGCGCTGGTCCTCGTGTCCGTGGCTGTGAATGGCTGCGTCGGCCATGCGGTTGCCTCCTGTAGTGGTGTATTGGCGCGAAGAAGACTCCCCGCGCGGCGTTCCTGCCCTGTTTAGAATGGCTTGGCGTCAACGGCAATCCGCGAATTTGATCTGAATCAATGTATATTGTCGCACCTCTTTTGCTGTCAGCCTGGCGCGACACCTGCGGCAAGTTATTGATGGAAATGAAAAAAGCCCGGCGTGGCGCCGGGCTTTCCTGACAATGTGTCGCGGGCTGTCCGCGTGATCCGGATCAGTTGGTCGCAGGGGCGACCGATGCCAGATAGGCGGCCACATCCTCGGCGCCCTTGGCCAGCTTGAAGCTCATGGACGAGCGCGCCTTGGCGTCGCCGGTGAATTCCACGAGGAACGCCTTGGGGTCCTGCACATAGGTGGCCAGGTTCTCTTCGTCCCAGACCAGGCCGGATTCTCCTGCGGCGGCAAGGCTGGGGCCGTAACGGAAGCCTTCCTGTGCGCCGGCGGCGCGGCCGATCACGCCATAAAGGTTCGGGCCGGTCTTGCCGCCTTTCACGATGTCAGTGCCGTCGGCTGCCTGGATCATGTGGCAGGCCTTGCACTTGTTGAACTCGCGCTCGCCCTTGGCTGCGTCGCCTGCGGCAAAGGCAGGGGCGGACAGAACCATCAGGGCGGCAGAAGCGGTAATCAGGAATTTCATCGTCGGACCTCTTGGGTTTGGTGTGTGGTCGAGTCTTTCCGGCCACCAGTGATACGCCTACAATTAATGCACGCAACAGTCATTTCAACTTTGCGGGACATCTGCAACTATTCGCCGAAGATTGTCCGGAAGCTCTTTTGGAGGGCTGCGTCCAGGTCGGCCATGCTGACGTCATGCCCCAGATCCCGCAGGCTGGTCACGCCATGCCGGGTGATTCCGCAGGGAACGATGCCGGAAAAATGCTCCAGTTCCGGGTCAAGGTTGATCGAGATCCCGTGAAAGCTGATCCATTTGCGCAGGCGGATGCCGATGGCCGCGATCTTGTCCTCGGCCAGGGCGCCATCCGGGCCGCGCGGCTTGTCGGGGCGTTCCACCCAGACGCCCACGCGCCCCTCGCGGATATGCCCCTCGACGCCAAAGGCGGCCAGTGTCTCGATCACCCAGGCCTCGAGTTGCTGCACGAAGCGGCGCACGTCATGGCCGCGACGGCCCACGTCCAGCATCACGTAGACCACCCGCTGGCCGGGGCCATGATAGGTGTATTGCCCCCCGCGCTTGCTGGGATAGACCGGAAAGCGATCCGGATCGGTCAGATCCTCGATCCGCGCGCTGGTCCCGGCCGTGTAGAGTGGCGCATGTTCCAGCAGCCAGATCGACTCGGACGCGGTGCCGGCGGCGATGGCGGCGGCGCGCCGCTCCATCAGCGCTTCGGCTTCACGGTAATCGGTGAAGCCGGGAGTTGTCGTCCATTCTACCATATCGCGAAAATCCCGCCGCTAATTTCACCCTTTACCCGTTATGGTATGCGCTTGATGCATATCATCTTTGGGAAAGTCAGGTCCTGAGGTACCCTTTTTGACATTATTTAAGCATTAGGGGGAATTATTGAAATGACGAGTCATCGCATGAAAGCCGGTCTTGTCGCCGCGCTCTGTTTTTCGGTAACCGCAACGCAATCCGTGGCCGACAACCTTGGGGCTGCCATCGTCGGCGGCATCCTTGGCGGCGTCATCGTGAACGAGGCGAACAAGAATCGCCAGCGCACGACCACGCGCAGCAGCCAGCCGCGCAGCACCATCAGTTCGGCCACGCGTGAACAGAATCGGCAGGTGCAGAGCTCGCTGAATTATTTCGGCTTTCCCGCAGGCACCGCAGATGGGGTGATGGGGCAGCGGTCGCGCGCCGCGGCCGCGCAATACCAGGCGCATCTGGGCTTTCCCGCCACCGGCCAGTTGACGCCCTATGAGCGGGATTTCCTGATCTCGTCCTACAGCCGCGCGCAGATCGGCGGGCCGCAGGTGATGCGCGAGATCAACACCAACCCGCAAGGCGTGAAGGGCCTGCTGGTGATCTGGCGCAACGAGGCGATGGGCGCGGGCGCGGGTCCGCGCAGCGCCAGCTATGGCGGCATGCCGCCCGAGGTGTCGGCCGCCGTGGACGAGATCGCGGCAAGCTCCGAACCCACCGCCGAACAGCTGATGCAGCGATCGGGCTTCATCCAGTTGGCGGATCTGAACGGGGACGGGCGCACCGATTACCTGATCGACACATCGGTCACCGGCAGTTCGTTCTGGTGCGGGGCCAGCAGTTGTTCGGTGATGGTCTTCGCCTCGACCCCGCAGGGCTATGCGCGCAACGATTTCCTGGCTTTCAATGCGACGCCCGCGATGTTCACCTGCCGCCAGGGCGCCTGCCAGATGTCGGCCGATGCAGGGGGCGCGGGCGGCGCGATGGCGGCCGCCCCGCAGCCTGCCGCGCCCGCCGCGCCGCAGGCCCCGGCGACCGTGATGGCCGCGGCCCCGGCACCGTCGGCCAGCAGCCTGTCGGCGCTGCCCATCTTTGGCGCGGCCCCGGCGCAGGCGCCCTCGTTGGCCAGCCATTGCAGCAAGGTCAGCCTGCTGACCAATTCGAACGGCGGCTTCGTGACGCTGGCGTCGATGACGGATCCGGATCTTGCGCTGAGCGAACAGTTCTGCCTGACCCGCACCTATGCGATCGGTAAGGGCGAAGGGATGGTCGCGAAGGTGCAGGGGCTGACCCAGGCGCAGGTCGATCAGCAATGCGACGCCTTCGGTCCGGTGCTTGCGCCCTTCGTGGCGATGCTGGACAGCGCCGACAGCGCCACGGTGCGGGCCGAGATGCAGACCTTCGTGCTGGGGGCCGCGATGACGGTCGAGCAGTTGCAGTCCACGGCCGAGATCTGCCTTTATACCGGCTATCGCCGTGACCGGATGGAGGTGGCGCTTGGCTCTGCCTTGCTGCTGGTCGGAATCGGCCAGACACCTTACGCGGAATTGGTCGGGCACCACCTGTCGCAGGGCTTTGGCGTGACCCGGTCGGCCGAAGGCGCGCAGGACTGGTATGCCGTGGCGGTCGATTCAGTCGCACAGGGCGCCGCACCGGTCTTTGCCCCTGGCCAACCTGAACGGATGGAACTGCTGCGCGCCGCATCGGCAAGCCTGGGCGGGGCCGCGCTGCCGCAAGCGCAGAAGGCCGCGCTGCCGGCCTTCAAGCTGGATTGACCCTTTTGCAGGGCGCGAAACAAGGGGGCAGGGGCCTGTATGGTCCCTGCTGCATTTCTCCCCTTCACAAGGGGGCGGGCTTTGTCTATACGGCCCCTCGTCACCTTATCACGTGCGGTCGTGGCGGAATGGTAGACGCGCAGCGTTGAGGTCGCTGTGGGGTAACTCCCGTGGAAGTTCGAGTCTTCTCGACCGCACCAA
>JANREX010000073.1:0-26164 GCA_030758115.1 Paracoccaceae bacterium
CGCGGTGGATCACCATCGTGTTGGCCGTGGGAATATCCAGGCCCGATTCCACGATCGTCGTGGCCAGCAGCACGTCATATTTGCCATCGTAGAAGGCATTCATCCGGTCATCCAGCTCGCCTGCCGCCATCTGCCCATGGGCCACGACATAGGACACTTCGGGTACCTGGGTTTTCAGGAATTCCTCGATCTCGGGCAGGTCGCTGATGCGGGGCACCACGAAGAAGCTTTGCCCCCCACGGAAATGTTCGCGCAGCAGCGCCTCGCGGATGGTGACGCCGTCGAATTCGGACACATAGGTGCGGATCGACAGGCGGTCGACCGGCGGTGTGCCGATGATCGACAGGTCCCGCACGCCCGACAGCGACAGTTGCAGGGTGCGCGGAATCGGTGTCGCCGTCAGCGTCAAGACATGGATATCGCTGCGCAATTGCTTCAGCCGTTCCTTGTGGCCGACGCCGAAATGCTGCTCCTCGTCGATGATCAGAAGGCCGAGGTTCTTGAAACTGACCCCCTTGGCCAGCAGCGCATGCGTGCCCACGACGATATCGACCGTGCCGCGCGCGATCCCGTCGCGCGTGGCCTGCGCATCCTTGGCGCTGACAAAGCGTGACAGGGCGCGCACCTCCAGCGGGAAGCCCCGGAACCGTTCTGCGAAGCTTTTGTAATGCTGCCGCGCCAGCAGGGTCGTGGGGGCGATCACCGCCACCTGCACGCCGCACATCGCCGCCACGAAGGCCGCGCGCATCGCCACTTCGGTCTTGCCGAAACCCACATCGCCGCAGATCAGCCGGTCCATCGGATTGCCCGAGGACAGATCGGCCACCACATCCTCGATCGCGCGCAGCTGGTCATCGGTTTCCATATAGGGAAAACGCGCGCTGAAGGCTTCCCAGGCGTGATGCTGCGGTTCCAGCACGGGGGCGGATCGCAGGGCGCGTTCGGCGGCCACCCGGATCAACCGGTCTGCCATCTCGCGGATGCGTTCCTTCAGCCGCGCCTTCTTGGCCTGCCATGCGCCGCCGCCCAGCTTGTCCAGCAGCCCCTCTTCATGGCCGAACCGGCTGAGCAGTTCGATATTCTCGACCGGCAGGTAAAGCTTTGCGCTTTCGGCATATTCCAGGGTCAGGCATTCATGCGCCGCCCCCAGCGCGGTCACCACCTCAAGGCCAAGGTAGCGCCCGACCCCGTGGTCGACATGGACCACCAGGTCGCCGGGGCTGAGGCTTTGCGCCTCGGTCAGGAATTCATCGGCGCGGCGGCGTTTCCTGGCCGTGCGGATCAGCCTGTCGCCCAGCACATCCTGTTCGCTGATGACCGTCAGACCCTCGGCCTCGAACCCCTGGTCAAGGGGCCAGACCGCAAGGTGCAGACCGTGCTTTCCGATGCCGCGCGCATCGGCCACATGCACGGCGCCGATCAGCCCTTCATCGGAGATCAGCCCGTCCAGCCGTTCCCGCGCGCCCTCGGAATAGGAGGCGATCAGCACCGGCCCCTTGTCCATCCGTGCTTTCACATGAGAGGCCAAAGCCGCGAAAAGGCTCAGGTTTTCCTGCTGACGTTCGGGCGCGAAATTGCGCCCGATGCGCCCGCCCGCATCAATGACACCGGGCCCTGTCGCCTGGGACAGCGGGTTGAACTGCATCATCCGGTGCCCGGCGATGGCCGCATCCCACGCCGTGTCATCCAGATAGAGCAGGCCCGGTGGCACGGGTTTGTAGACCGTGTCCATCCGCCCTTTCTGGGTCATGGCAAGGCGTCGCGTCTCGTATTGATCGGCGATGCTGTCCCAACGCGACAGGCGCGTGGGCGTGACCTGGTCGTCCTGGGTAATCGTGGCCTGGGGCAGATAGTCGAAGATCGTCTCCAACCCCTCGTGGAAGAAGGGCAGCCAATGTTCGATGCCGGCATGTTTGCGCCCGGCGCTGACCGCCTCGTAGAGGGGATCATCCGTGCCGGCCGCCCCGAATTCGATGCGATAGTTCTGGCGGAACCGGGTGATGGCGGCGGGATCGAGGATCACCTCGGACACCGGGGCCAGCTCGATCATCTCAAGCTTTTCGGTGGTGCGCTGGGTCGCCGGATCGAAGCGGCGCGCCCCGTCCAGCACATCGCCGAAAAGGTCAAGCCGCACCGGCCCACCCTCGCCCGGCGGGAAGATGTCGATGATTCCGCCCCGGATCGCGTAATCGCCCGGCTCCATCACCGTGGGCGCCTGGGAAAAGCCCATGCGCACCAGGAAGGCGCGCAACGCGGCCTCGTCCAGACGGCCGCCGACACGGGCGGTAAAGGCCGCCTCGCGCAGCACGCCGCGCGCCGGCAGACGCTGCATCGCGGCGCTGATCGTGGTCAGCAGGATGAACCGCTCGGGCATGCCATGCACCAGACCGGCCAGTGTCGCCATCCGTGCCGCCGAAATGTCGGCATTGGGGCTGACCCTGTCATAGGGCAGGCAATCCCAGGCCGGGAAGGTGATCACCGGCATGTCGGGGGCAAAGAAACGCAAGGCGGCCTGCATCGCGGCCATCCGCTTGTCGTCACGGGCGACATGCAGAACGGGTGCGGCGCGGCGCTCGATCTCCTTGAGGATCAGGCGCGCGTCAAAGCCTTCGGGGGCACCGCCAACGGTGATGCGGGTCTGTTCGGTCATGGGCGGGGGTTATCCAAGCGGTCTGATGATGTGGTCAGGGATCAAATAGCTCAGGTTCTGATACATTCCCCAAAGTGCCGTGAGAAAAATCGACACGACACCGATCGCCTGCACCGCAAGGCGGTGCCGGTGCAGGATCTTGTGCAGCGCCGCGCCGGTGGGGGCATCGCGGTGCACGCGCTGCGCGGTCCTGATCGACAGCAGCCCCACGAAAAACATGGGACACGCCAGCAGGAACACCGCCTGCGACAGCTGAAAGCCGTAGACGAAGCCGGTCAGCCCCAGCAAGGTC
This sequence comes from Paracoccaceae bacterium, assembly GCA_030758115.1. Taxonomy (GTDB): domain Bacteria; phylum Pseudomonadota; class Alphaproteobacteria; order Rhodobacterales; family Rhodobacteraceae; genus Seohaeicola. Next base: position 2,943 of record JANREX010000073.1, read on the forward strand.
AGGAAAAAGGTCCCGAAACCGATGATCCAGAGACCGGACACATGCGCGATGTAGAGAAGACGGTTCACGTTGATGCGGACGATATCGTTCAGGTCTATCTCGGCCTGCCCGCCCTGGGAGGCCGCGCGCACCACCATGTCATAGGGCACACCCAGCACCCAATGGCTGGTGCTGGACCACAGGACAGCCAGCATGATCCAGTACCACAGGTTCGAGAAGGACCGCAGGTTGATCGCTTCGCTGAGGGTGGAAAACAAGTCCAATTGAGAGGCCCTTTACAACTTGACCGCTTCCATAGCGGCGAAATTCGGCAATTCCTACCCTTGAGATGAAGCAATATCCATGCCACCCATGAGAAAACCAGAATGAGATGAGCCACCGATGATCCCCAGCCAGGCCGCCTACCCCGCCACCCGCTTTCGCCGCACCCGCCAATCCCCTGCGATCCGCGCCCTGACGCAGGAGAACACGCTGTCTGTCGGCAATCTGATCTGGCCGGTTTTCGTCCGCGATGGCGAGGGGGTGGAGGAACCCGTACCCTCGATGCCGGGCGTGATGCGCCGCTCGGTCGACCGGGTGGTCGAGGCCGCGCGCGAGGCTGCAGACCTTGGCATTCCGGCGATCTGCCTCTTTCCCTACACGGATCCGGCCAAGAAGACCCGCGATTGCGCGGAAGCCTGGAACCCCGACAACCTGAGCAACCGCGCCACCCGTGCGATCAAGGCGGCGGTGCCGGGTATCGCCGTGATGACCGATGTGGCGCTTGATCCCTACAATGCGGACGGTCATGACGGGTTCTGGCGCGACGGCGTGATCCTGAACGACGAAACGGTCGCGGCGCTGGTCAAGCAGGCCCTGTCGCAGGCCGAGGCCGGGGCCGATATCATCGGGCCTTCCGACATGATGGACGGGCGCATCGGCGCGATCCGCCAGGCGCTTGAGGGCGCGGGCCATACGAATGTGATGCTGCTCAGCTATGCGGCCAAATATGCCTCGGCCTTCTATGGGCCGTTCCGCGATGCGGTGGGCGCGTCCGGCGCGCTGAAGGGCGACAAGACCACCTATCAGATGAACCCCGCCAATTCAGACGAGGCGATCCGGCTGGTCGAACGTGACCTGCGCGAGGGCGCCGACATGGTCATGGTCAAGCCCGGCATGCCCTATCTGGACATCTGCCGCCGCGTGAAGGATGCCTTTGGCGCGCCGACCTATGCCTACCAGGTGTCGGGCGAATACGCGATGATCCAGGCCGCCGCGCAGAACGGCTGGATCGATGGCGAGCGGGCGATGATGGAAAGCCTGATGTGCTTCCGGCGCGCCGGATGCGACGGTATCCTGACCTATTTCGCCCCGGCCGTGGCGCGCAAACTGGCCGGGGGCTGATACTCCACCTTTGGGCGAAGTCTCGCCAGATCGGTCCGCTTGCCTGCCAGATGCCCCAACAGTTGGTGACAGGGCGCTGAATTGCCTCTATATTCAGCGCAGAACCGGGGACATCAATCATCCGGTGCGCATAAATTGCGACAGTGGCAGCAGCATAACGGAACAGGCAAGACACATGACACAGATGAGCAGACGGACCTTCACCCTGACGGCATTGGCGGGCGCAGGCCTGACCGCGGGCTGCGGCAACGGGATCGGCAGCCCGGGGTCGGCCGTCATCGACAACCGTGTCGATGCCACGATGAACTATCTCTATTCCACCTATCCCAACACCCGCGACCTTGCGAGCAAATCGGTCGGGCAGCTGGTCATGCCCCTGATCACCGAGGCAGGCTTTGGCCTTGGCGGCGGCTATGGGCGCGGTGCGCTGCAGATCGGCGGCACCACGGTCGATTACTACTCGGCCACCAAGGGCAGTTTCGGCCTGCAGATCGGCGCGCAGCAATTCGCGCATGTCTTGTTCTTCATGACCGATGATGCGCTGCAACGGTTCCGCAGGTCGTCGGGCTGGGCGGCCGGTGCGGATGTGGAATACGTGATCAGCGACCGGGCGGACAACCTGCGGGCGGAAACGACCACCTCCACCGCCCCTGTGGTCGCGTTGATCTTCGGCCAGGCGGGCCTGATGGTCGGCGCCACGCTGGAAGGCGTGAAATATACCCGCATCATTCCCTGATCCGGCATCTCGGGGCAGACCGCAGGCCGGGCTGCCCCATCATCTGTCCATATGCGTCAGTGCAGCCGGAACTCCCCCACGACATTGCGCCATTCCCCGGGCGAGATCATCTTGCGGTGCGTGAAGCGCACCGAATGCAGCGGGCCCTCGATCTCGGCCTGCCAGAAGGCGATGAACTTGAACAGGCGCGGATGATCCGGCGCCAGATCGTAATCCTGCCAGACAAAGCTGTTCAGCACATTGCGGTAATCGGGCATGCGATAGAAGAATTCGGCCGTGGTCAGACCATAGCCCTTGAGCATCAGTTCGGTATCGGAAACCTGCATCCTGTCACCTGTTGTCACGACTCGATACTGAAATCATGCCAGCATTGATTTACTTTTCAACGAAAACAATATGTTAGCAATTGATTGGCCTGGCTGCCAAAGCCTGGGGGCTTGCGCCATTGCACCCCATATCCTGCCTCTGATATAGTCCTGCCAACAAGATATTGTGAAACTGGACAGAGCGGGCAAATCACGTGAACGATACGCCGGAAACCCCTGAAAACGAAGACGAAAACACGCCTGTACGTGTTGTCTACGACGGGCCCACCATCTCGATCACCGAGGAGATGAAGACCTCCTATCTCGATTACGCCATGAGCGTGATCGTCAGCCGCGCGATTCCCGATCTGCGGGATGGCCTGAAACCCGTGCACCGGCGCATCCTTTATGCGATGCACGAGGTCGGCAATACCCATGACAAGCCCTATCGCAAATCGGCCCGTCCGGTCGGTGACGTGATGGGCAAATACCACCCCCATGGCGACAGCGCGATCTATGACGCGCTGGTGCGGATGGCGCAGGACTTCTCGATGTCGCTGCCGCTGCTGGATGGTCAGGGCAACTTCGGCTCCATGGATGGCGATAACGCCGCCGCCATGCGCTATACCGAAGTGCGGATGGACAAGCCCGCCGCCTTCCTGCTGGCCGATATCGACAAGGACACGGTCAATTTCCAGGACAACTATGACGGCAAGGACCGTGAACCCACGGTTCTGCCGGCGCGCTTTCCGAACATGCTGGTCAATGGCGCGGGCGGTATCGCCGTCGGCATGGCCACCAACATCCCGCCGCACAACCTGGGCGAGGTGGTGAATGCCACGCTGGCCCTGATCGACAACCCGGACCTGACCTCGGAAGACCTGATCGAATACGTGCCGGGGCCCGATTTCCCGACAGGTGGCCTGATGCTGGGCCGCTCGGGCGCGCGCAAGGCCTATCTGGAGGGGCGCGGCAGCGTCATCATCCGCGCCAAGACCAAGGTCGAGGAACTGCGCAAGGATCGTTATGCCATCATCGTCGAGGAAATTCCCTATCAGGTGAACAAGGCCGCGATGATCGAGAAGATCGCCGAACAGGTCCGCGAAAAGAAGATCGAAGGCGTGGCCCATGTGCAGGATGAAAGCGACCGCAACGGCGTGCGCGTGGTCATCGAACTCAAGCGCGACGCAACCCCCGAGGTGGTGCTGAACCAGCTTTACCGCTTCACGCCGATGCAGACCTATTTCGGCTGCAACATGCTGGCGCTGAACGGTGGCCGGCCCGAACAGCTGACGCTGCTGCGCTTTCTGTCCAGCTTCATCGAATTCCGCGAGGAAGTGGTCGCGCGGCGCACCGCCTACGAGCTGCGCAAGGCGCGTGAACGCAGCCATATCCTCTGCGGTCTGGCCGTGGCCGTCACCAATGTCGACGAGGTGGTGGCGACGATCCGCGCCTCGGCCGATGCGGCCGACGCCCGCGACCGGCTGATGAGCCGCGCCTGGCCGGCCCGCGACATTGCCGAATACATCCGGCTGATCGACGATCCGTCCCACACGGTGAACGAGGACGGCACCTATTACCTGTCCGAGATCCAGGCCCGCGCCATCCTGGAGCTGCGCCTGCAACGCCTGACCCAGCTGGGCGTCAAGGAAGTCACGGACGAGTTGCAGGAACTGGCAGCCAAGATCCGCGAATACCTTGAAATCCTGGCCAGCCGCGAGCGGATCATGGGCATCATCTCGGACGAGCTGCGCGAGGTGAGGGATCTGTTCGCCGTACCGCGCCGCACCGAGATCGTCGACTGGGCCGGCGACATGGATGACGAGGACCTGATCGAGCGCGAGGACATGGTCGTGACCATCACCTCGGGCGGCTACATCAAACGCACCCCGCTGGCCGATTTCCGCGCCCAGAAGCGCGGCGGCAAGGGACTGTCCGGCATGCAGACCAAGGAAGAGGATGTGGTCACCACCCTCTTCGTGGCCAATACCCATGATCAGCTGCTGTTCTTCACGACAGACGGCATGGTCTACAAGCTCAAGACATGGCGGCTGCCGCTGGGCGGGCGTACGTCGAAGGGCAAGGCGATCGTCAACATCCTGCCGATCCCGACAGGTGTCTCCATTGCGGCGATCATGCCGGTGGACCGGCCCGATACGGAATGGGACGATCTGCAGATCGTCTTTGCCACTTCGGCAGGGGATGTGCGGCGCAATGCGCTGTCGGATTTCACCAATGTGATGCGCAACGGCAAGATCGCCATGAAACTGCCCGAGGGCGTGGAACTGGTGAATGCGCGGATCTGTTCGGAAGATGACGACGTGATGCTGGTCACGGATTCGGGTCGCGCGATCCGCTTTTCCACCACCGATGTGCGGGTCTTCAAGGGCCGCGATTCCACCGGGGTCCGGGGAATCCGTCTGCAGGGCGATGATCGCGTCGTGTCGATGTCCGTGATCCGCCATTTCGAGGCCGGGTCCGATGAACGCGCGGCCTATCTCAAGATGCGCCGCCTTGTGGCCGGGGTGACCGAAGAGACCGAAAGCGACGAGGACGAGGGCAATGCCGATGCGGGCATCAGCCAGGAACGCTATGCCGAGATGTCGGCGGCGGAAAACCTGATCCTCACCATCACCGCCAACGGGTCGGGCAAGCTGTCGTCCAGCCATGACTACCCGGTGCGCGGACGCGGCGGCATGGGCGTCACGGCCATGGACAAGGCGATGCGCGGCGGCGCGCTTGTCGCCTCCTTCCCGGTCGAGATGGATGACCAGGTGATGCTTGCGACCTCCAAGGGCCAGTCGATCCGTGTGCCGGTCGAAGGTATTTCCTTCCGCTCGCGCTCGGCGGGCGGGGTCAAGGTGTTCAATACCGGCGCGGGTGAATTCGTGGTCTCGGTCGCCCGCATCGCCGACCAGGGTGACGAGGACGCGGCGGAAACCGAAGCAGAATAAACCGCTGCTTCTTCTTGCGTGAAATATCCTCGGGGGGTCAAACCCGCAGGGTTTGGAAGGGGGGCAGACAGCCCCCCTTTTGCGTCTTAACGCCGTGGTAAGGCCGACTGTGGCAGGGTGGCGGCTCTGCAACGCGGGATTTGCACATGAACCTCTACAGCTGTTCCATCGACCTCAAGGATGACGCCAAGGCGCTGGCCTTCGCCAATGCGGTCGATCACTGGATGACGCATCTGAAAAGCGAAGGCGTGATCGAAGACTGGCGATTGCTGCGCCGCAAGCTGAACCTGGCCTCGGATTGCCACCGCGACTTCCTGCTGGAGGTCGAGGTCAGGGATCTTGCCCAGCTTGACCAGGCGTTTCGCATGCTGGGGCGGCATGACGACCATGTGGCAAGCCTGTACCGGGCCGTCAATACCCTGGTGGCCGAGGCGCGTTTCGCACTCTACCGCCCCTTCCCCGACCCGGAACGGTCGGAACGCATGGCGCTGATCTGACCTGCCTTACAGGGCGTAAAGACCGCTGAACTTGTCCTTCAGATAGGCCAGCAGCGGCGCTTCCGATGGCGCCGCGCCCGATGCGCGGGCAATCACCTCGCGCGGGGTATAAAGCCCGCCGTGGCGTTGCACATTCTCGCGCAGCCAACCGGTCGCGCCCGTGGTGTCACCTTGGGCCAATTGCGCATCCAGATCCGGCAGTGCATGGCGCATCGCCTCATGCAGGCAACCGGCATAGACATTGCCAAGGCTGTAGGTCGGGAAATAGCCGAACAGCCCCACGGACCAATGCACATCCTGCAGGCACCCGTTCGAAGGCTTGTCCACCGCAAAGCCGAAATCGGCCAGGAACCGGTCATTCCAGGCGGCTTCCAGCTCTGTAACGGCCAGATCGCCCGCGATCAGCGCGCGTTCCAGATCGAAACGCAAAAGCACATGCAGATTGTATTGCACCTCGTCCGCCTCCGTGCGGATGAAGCCGTTGTGCAGCCGGTTCACGGCGGCAAAGAATGCCTCCTCATCCGCGATGCCGAAATCGCCAAAGGCGTCGCGCATCTGGCCGAACAGCCATCCGGTGAAGGCCCGGCTGCGGCCGATCTGGTTCTCGTAGATGCGGCTCTGGCTTTCGTGCACGCCCATCGACACGCCCTGCCCCAACGGTGTCAGCGCATAGGCCGCGTCGATCCCCTGCTCATAGCAGGCATGCCCGACCTCGTGGATGGTCGAATAGAAGCAGTTGAAGGGATCGACCGGGTTGGTGCGTGTGGTGATCCGCACATCGCGCCCCGATCCGCTGGAAAAGGGATGCACGGCCTTGTCCAGACGCCCGATGCTGAAGTCATAGCCAAAGGCGCGGGCCAGCCGGTCGGTCAGTTGCATCTGCGCCACCTCGTCGAAACGGCCCTCGACCCCCTTGGGGGCGGGCCGGCCCAGACAGGCGGCGCGCAAGTCCACCAGGGGCGCGCGCAGAGCGGTGAACATCGCCTCGAGATCGGCGGCTTTCGCGCCGGGCTCATAGTCATCCAGCAGCGCGTCATAGGGATCGCCCCCGGCGGCCAGGGCGGCGGCCTCCTCGCGTTTCAGGGCCACGATCCGTTCCAGCACCGGCAGGAAGGCGGCCACATCCTCGGCGGCGCGGGCCTCGGCCCATTGGCCCTGCGCGCGGCTGGTGACGCGGGCCAGTTCCTCGGCCAGGGCGGCGGGCAGCTTGCGCGCGCGGTCGAAATTGCGCCGCACATGGCGCAGCTGAGCGCGCCCCACGGCATCCAGCGCACCGTCGTCGATCGCGGCCAGCCAGTCGCCGATCCGCGGATCGGTGCGCCGGGCGTGCAGGACGGATTCCATCGCCGCCATTTCCTCGGACCGCTGATCGGCGGCGCCCCGCGGCATCATGGTTTCCTGGTCCCAGCCCAGCCGTCCGGCCACCTGGCCCAGGGCGAAGGTGGTGCGCTCATGCGCCATCAGCGCATCATAGGCGCCGGCCGCGTTGCTCATGCCCGTGCCCCCCGGATCGAGGTGACGACAGGATAGGCCGCCAGGTGACGCGCCCGCAGGATCAGCACCCAGAGGATCACCGCCAGGACCTGATGCGCGATGGCGACCTCCCAGATCGCGCCGGTCATCACGGTCGCGATCCCCAGGACGATCTGGGCCACCAGTGCCACGAAGGCCAGGGTAAAGGCGCTGCGCGTCGTCTCATGCGCGCTTTTGCGGCCGCGCAGCCAGACCACGATCCCGAAGATCAGCAGAAGATAGCCGCTGACACGGTGGATGAACTGCACAAGCCCCGGATTTTCGAAGAAATTGGACCAGAGCGGTTCCAGCATGAAGGGGTTGGGCGGAATCACCTGCCCGCCCATCAGCGGCCAGTCGGTATAGGACCGGCCTGCGTCGATCCCGGCGACAAGCGCGCCCAGGATGATCTGCAGAAAGGCAAAATGCATCCAGCCCGTGGAGAGGCGGAACAGCTTGTCCTCCTTGGCGCGGCGCGCCTGCAGCAGGTCACGTTCGCTGCGGCCCAGTTGGAACACATACCAGGCGATGAAGCCCAGGATGATGAAGGCCAGCCCCAGATGCGTGGCCAGACGGTAGCTGGCGACACTGGTCATGCTGCCGGTCAGGCCCGAGGCCACCATCCACCAGCCGACAGCGCCCTGCAGCCCGCCAAGCGCGCCGATGAACACAAGGCGCGGCGTCCAGCCTGTCGGGATCTTGCGCGCCAGCAGGAAGCCCAGGAACCCAAGCCCCCAGACCAGGCCGATCACGCGGCCCAATTGGCGGTGGCCCCATTCCCACCAGTAGATGAATTTGAAATCCTCAAGCTCCATCCAGCGGTTCTGGATCTGGAACTGGGGGATCTGCTGATACTTGGCGAACTCCGCCTCCCAATCCGCCTGGTTCAGCGGGGGGATCGCGCCTGTCAGGGGGCGCCATTCGGTGATGCTGAGGCCGCTGTCGGTCAGCCGGGTCAGACCGCCCACGGCGATCATCACCATCACCATGGCGAACAGAACCATCAGCCAGGCCCGGATCGCGCTGCGCGCGCCTGTCGTGCCCTTGTCGATCAGCCCGCCCTGCGGTGTTGCGGCCTGCGGCCTGTCGGTTGCAACCTCTTCGAAAATCGCGCGTTTCTTGGTCATCGTCGTCTCCTGTCGGTGGCGAACCTAGGGCCTCACCCGGCCTTCGTCCAGAACCTAACCCCTGTCTTTCCACCGCACCATTTGACGCAGGATGCCGTGCAGGGTCTGCACATCGGCGCGGGTCAGGCGCATCCGGGACCACAGGTTGCGCAGATTCAGCTTCATGCTGTCGGCCTTGGTCTCGGGAAAGAAGAAACCCGCCTGCTCCAGCGTATCCTCGTAATGGCGCGCCAGGGCCTCGACCTCGGTGCCATTGGCCCAGTCGGTGCGCCCCATCTCGATGGCTTCGTGGCGCACCTCTTCGGTGTGGCGGCGCCATTCATAGGCGGTCAGCAGCACGCATTGGGCCAGGTTCAGGCTGGGAAAGTCGGGGTTCACGGGGACCGAGATGATGGCATTGGCCTGGGCCACATCCTCGTTCTCAAGCCCCGCGCGTTCCGGTCCGAACAGCACGGCAACCTTTTCGCCGCGCGCGATCATCTCGGCGGCCATCTGCATGGCGCGTTCGGGGCTGTAGACCGGCTTGGTCAGGCCCCGTCCCCGCGCGGTGGTGGCGAAGGTGAAGGTCGTGTCGGCCAGCGCCGCCGGCAGATCCGCATGCAACTGCGCCTCGTCCAGCAGCCGGCCCGCGCCGCTGGCCATGGCCACGGCACGGCTGTTGGGCCAGCCGTCGCGCGGCCCCACCACATGCATCCGGTCCAGTCCGAAATTCCACATGGCGCGGGCGGCGGCCCCGATGTTTTCGCCCATCTGGGGGCGCACAAGGACAAAAGCGGGTTGAGGCGTGGAACTGGGCATCTGCATCTCCGGCAAGGCTGGCGCGTGATACGCCAAGCCTGCCCGGTTTCCAAGCGTCAAGCGACCTGTCTTGCCCGATGGTCAAAGCCGAAATTCCCCGTTATGACACCAGCATGACCTTGAAGGAGCCCGACCGGAATGGCCGATACGCCTGACGCCCCGCAACAGCCGCAACTCTACCTGATCACGCCGCCCAGTTTCGACCTGGAGGTTTTCCCCGATCTGCTGGCCCGCGCGCTGGACGCGCAAGAGGTCGCTTGCGTGCGCCTGGCGCTGGCCAGCAAGGACGAGGACAATGTCGCCCGCGCCGCCGATGCGCTGCGCGAGGTGACCCATGCGCGCGATGTAGCGCTGGTGATCGAGCGCCATGTGCTGATGGTGGAACGGCTTGGGCTGGACGGTGTCCATCTGACCGATGGGGCGCGTTCGGTGCGCAAGGTCCGCAAGGACCTTGGCCCCGATGCGATCGTCGGTGCCTTCTGCGGCGTGCAACGCCATGAGGGCATGACCGCAGGTGAGGCCGGGGCGGATTACATCAGCTTTGGCCCGGTCGGGATCAGCCCGCTGGGCGATGGCAGCCGCGCCGGTCTGGATATCTTCGAATGGTGGTCCGAGATCATCGAGGTGCCGGTCGTGGCCGAAGGCGCGCTGACCGAGGAACTGATCCGCACCCTCGCGCCGATCACCGATTTCATCGCCCTGGGTGACGAGATCTGGTCGGCCTCGGATCCGGTTGCGGAACTTCTGCGGCTGAGCGGCGCCATGCAGGTCTGATCCTGCGCTAATCGCTAATCCTGCGCCATGCCATGCAGCAGACCGTCCCGGACGGTCTGTTCGACATGGGCGGCCAGCGATTTTCGGTTGGGAAAGGCATCGACGCGGACAGGTGTGTGATAGATCACCTCGACCCGCCCGTTGCGCGGGGCGGCCAGCACCTTGACCAGATGCGGCCCGAACCCCATCTCGCCCCACCAGCCGTAAAAACGGGGATCTTCCCCCTCGGGCGCAAGATACAGCAGCGTGACAGGCTGAACCAGCAGCCGATGCTTCAGCTCATCCGAAAAGAAGGCCTGGAACAGGGTGGACTTGAAGGGCAGCACCAGCATCCCGTCGGTCGATGTGCCCTCGGGGAAGAACAGCAGCTTGTGGCCTGCCAGAAGACGACGCTCGAACAGGATCTGCTGACGGCGCGCGTCGCGCGGATCGCGCTTGATGAACAGCGTGCCCGTCGCCCGCGCCAGCCAGCCGATGCCCGGCCAGCCCGCAACCTCGGATTTCGAGACGAAATAGATCCGCTTGCGCGCGTTCAGCGCGAAAATATCCAGCCAAGAGACGTGATTGGCGACAACGGCGCCGCGCTCTTGCATGGGTTTGCCACGCACCACATGCCCCATGCCCAGGATCACGAAGGCCGCGCGGCAGACGATCTGCGTCAGATAGGGCGTGACGGGCCGATGCACCCCGAACAAGGGCCGTTCGATCAGGCGCAACAGCAGCATCAGGCCAAGGCCACCGAAGGTCAGGCTGCCCAGCACCGCCCCGCGCAACATCAACCGCAGCCAGTCCGCAGGCGACAGGGGCTTGGCCGGTGGTTCCGGGGGCGGGGTCCAGGTGCCTGTCATGGCTGCACGGCACGGTCCGGGACCGGCCTGGTATAGATGGCGCGCTGGCTTTCGTTCATCCGTGCCACATCCAGGATCAGGCAGACATCTGTCGTGTTGAAGGCCCGGTCGATGAAGGCGCCCTGCCCCACGAAGCCGCCCAGCCGCAGATAGGCCTTGATCAAGGCGGGCACCGCCAGCATCGCCGCACGCCGATCCAGACTGTCGGGCGCGATCAGGTCCATCGCGGTCGCACCCGGCGGGCGGGCCGTCACGCGCAGGTCCGCGGGGGCAAGGTGACGGTGATGAAGCAGCGACAATGGCGCTGCCAAGGCCTGCGGATCGGTGCCGTGAAAGCTGGCGACGCCGAAGAGGATCTCGATCCCATGCGCCTCGACATAGGCTGCCAGCGCATGCCAGAGGTGGAACATCCCCATGCCGCCCCGGTAGTCGGGATGCAGGCAGGAGCGTCCCAGTTCCAGCAGGCGCCGCCCGCTGGCCTTGAGGGGGGCAAGGTCATATTCATCCTCGGAATAGAACTGGCCCGCCGCCACGGCCTGATCGGCGCGCAGCAAGCGGTAGACGCCCACCACCTGATCGGCGGTCGGTCGCGCCTGATCCAGCAACAGAAGGTGATCGAAAAACGGATCGAACCTGTCCTGTTCGCGGCGATTGTCGTGATCGACCATGTCGCCCCCGCCGCCAAGTTCGGTCACGAAGACCCTGTAGCGCAGGCGCTGCGCCGCGTGCAGATCCGACCGATCCGAGGCCAGTCTGACGGCGAATTGCGGCGGGGCTTCGGTCATGTCGCGGCCAGGTATTGAGGGCAGTCCACCGTTTCTAGGAAACTGCCCCGGTGAAGGCAACCGTTACGGCAGCGGCCACAGGTCGAGGCATGCACGGCAAGTCCTTCCCAAGGCACGAAAAGATGGCGCAGCGCCACTTTCAGTAACCTTTTGTTAACTAGTTTGGGTGATCAAAGATGGGCAGAAGGCCGATCCGGGAGCCATCTATGACAACCTTGCCGGCCTCTTGAAAATTGACGGTGATCCGACCTGCGATATTGGATTGCACCTGCCCCACCCCCCAGTCAGGTTGGTCCGGGTGCCGCACAAGCATTCCCGGCTCCAGTATCGCGTTCAGATCAGACATGTCGCAACCTCGTATCGGAGACATTATTGGGCCACAGTACCCACAATCTGGCCGCCTTGATAGGCTCACGTATCTGCCATGACCTGATCAGCCCGATCGGCGCCATCACCAACGGGCTTGAACTGATGCAGATGTCCGGGGCCGCCTTGACACCGGAACTGGCCCTGGTCTCGGACAGTGTCGAGAATGCCAATGCGCGCATCCGCTTTTTCCGCGTGGCCTATGGGATGGCATCCGAGCAGCAGATGATGGGGCGTGCCGAAATCGTCAGCATTCTCAAGGCGATGGCGCAAGGCGCACGGGTCAGCTATCACTGGGGACCGCTTGAGGACCTGCCGCGCGTGGAGGTGCGTCTGGCCTTTCTGGCCCTGCAATGCCTGGAAACGGCGATGCCCTATGGCGGGCGCATCAGCCTGACCCGCGAGGCCGGGCTCTGGGCGATCAGCGGCAGCGCCGACAAGCTGCGCCAGACCCCCGACCTGTGGGCGGCGCTGGAGACGCAGGGCAGCGGGATCGAGGTCAGCCCGTCGGAGGTGCAGTTCGCGCTGCTGCCCATCCTGCTGCAGGAGGCCGGCCGCCGGACCAGCCTGCGCATCACCGAGCATGATATCCTGCTGCGCTACTGATCCCGATCAGGACCGGATCGTGCCTTGCCCGGTCACCAGGTATTTGAAACTGGTCAGCTGTTCGGCCCCCACGGGGCCGCGCGCATGCAGCTTGCCGGTCGCGATCCCGATTTCGGCCCCCATGCCGAATTCGCCACCATCGGCAAACTGGGTCGAGGCATTGTGCATCAGGATCGCACTGTCCAGACGTTCGAAGAACCGCGCGACGGCCTGCGGGTCTTCGGTCAGGATGCAATCGGTGTGGTTCGATCCGTAGCGCCGGATATGGGCGATGGCGGCGTCCACATCGTCGACCACGCGCGCCGCGATGATCATGTCCAGAAATTCCCTGCCCCAATCCTCGGCCGTGGCGGGCACGGTGCCGGGAATGGTCTGCAGCGTTTCATCGGCCCGCACCTCGACGCCCGCCGCCATGAGGTCGCGGACCAGGTCCGCGCCCAGGCTTGCGGCGATGTCGCGATGGATCAGCAGGCATTCGGCGGCGCCGCAGATGCCGGTGCGGCGTGTCTTGGCGTTCAGCACGACGCGGCGCGCGACCTCTGGATCGGCCGCGGCATCGATATAGACATGCACGATCCCTTCCAGATGGGCAAAGACCGGCACGCGCGCCTCGCGCTGCACGAGGCCGACAAGCCCCTTGCCGCCGCGCGGCACGATCACGTCGATCCATTCGGTCATCCGCAGCATCGCCGTCACCGCCTCGCGGTCGCGGGTGGGCACCAGCTGGATCGCATCCTCGGGCAGGCCCGCCGCGCGCAGCCCCGCCACCAGGCAGGCATGGATCGCGCCGGAGGAGTGGAAGCTTTCCGACCCGCCCCGCAGGATCACCGCATTGCCCGCCTTGAGGCAAAGCGCCCCCGCATCGGCCGTCACATTGGGCCGGCTTTCATAGATCACCCCGATCACGCCCAGCGGTGTCGCCACGCGCCGGATATGCAGCCCGTTCGGGCGGTCCCATTCGGCCAGCACCCGGCCCACCGGATCGTCTTGCGCGGCCACGGCGCGCAACCCTGCCGCGATGGACATGATGCGGCTTGCGTCCAGCATCAGGCGGTCCATCATCGCAGGGCTCAGCCCCTTGTCGCGACCATAGTCGAGATCGCGCGCATTGGCGGCGATGATCGCATCGGTCTGCGCCTCGATCGCATCGGCCGCGGCCATCAGCGCCCGCGCCTTGGCGTCCGATGGGGCAAAGGCCAGTTCCGCCGCAGCCGCGCGGGCGCGGCGACCGATGTCGTTCATCTGGGCTGTCAGGTCCTGGCTTTGCGTCATGGGTCAGTGGTCCGTTCAAGGGCCGGATGCCTCCGGCGGGGATATTTGGCGCAAGAAGAAAGCAGGGTCAGAGCGCCATGTCATCGCGGTGAATCAGCGCGGCCCGCCCCGGATAGCCCAGCAGCGTCTCGATCTCGTCGCTGCGATGGCCAAGGATCAGGTTCGTTTCGGCGGCGGTGTAGCGGATCAGCCCCTGGCCCAATGCGGCCCCGTCGGGACCGAGAATGGCCACGGGATCGCCACGCCCGAACCGTCCCGCGACGGCGGTCACACCGGCGGGCAGCAGGCTTTTGCCGCTTGCCAGTGCGCGGGCGGCACCGGCATCCAGTGTCACCTCGCCGCGCGGTTTCATGGCGGCGATCCAGCGCTTGCGCGCGGCTTGCGGGTCTTCGGTGGCGGTGAACCAGGTGGCGCGCGCGCCCTGTTCCAGGGCCTGCAGCGGCCGCATGACCGAGCCTTCGGTGATCGCCATGGCGCAACCGGCCGAGGTGGCGGTGCGCGCGGCCATCAGCTTGGTCTTCATGCCGCCCTTGGACAGGCCCGATCCCGCATCGCCGGCCATCGCCTCGATCTGCGGGGTGATGCGGTCGATCACGGGGAAATGCCGCGCCTGCGGGTCTTGCTGGGGATTGGCGGAATAGAACCCGTCCACATCCGACAGAAGCACCAGTTGATCCGCGCCCACGGTGACGGCGACCTGTGCGGCCAGCCGGTCGTTGTCGCCATAGCGGATCTCATCGGTGGCGACGGTGTCGTTCTCGTTCACGATGGGCACCACGCCAAGGCCGATCAGCATTTCCATCGTGGCGCGCGAGTTCAGGTAACGACGCCGGTCGGTGCTGTCCTCAAGCGTCACAAGCACCTGGCCCGTGGTGATGCCATGGGGTGCAAGCACTTCCTCATAGGCGCGGGCCAGGCGGATCTGTCCGACGGCGGCGGCGGCTTGCGATTGTTCCAGCGCAAGCGTCGTGGCGGGCAGGCCCAGAACCCCACGCCCCAATGCGATCGAACCGGAAGAGACCAGCACCACGTCGACGCCCAGCGACTTGAGCCAGACCACATCCTGGGCAAGGGCCGCGAGCCAATCCTGGCGCAAATGGCCGGTGGCGCGGTCCACCAGGAGGGCCGAGCCGATCTTGACCACGACACGACGCGCGGCGGACAAGCGGATGGAAGATGTCATCGCTTCGCTCAGGGGCGCCACGGCTGATCCTCGTCCGCTTCTTCCTGTTTCATCCGCAACCGGTCGGCGGTGATCTGCGCGCGCACCGCGCGCAGCACCTCGGGCACGCCTTCGCCGGTGACGCCAGACAGCATCAGGACCGGCCCGCCCGCCTCGGCCTCGAGTGCGGCGCGCGCCTCGGCCCGTTCCTCGTCATCCAGCGCGTCGATCTTGTTCAGGGCCGTCACGCGCGGCTTGTCGGCAAGATCGCCGCCATAGAGCTCGAGCTCGGTGATGATGGCGCGGTAATCCTCGGCCACGGTTTCGGATGTCCCATCCACAAGGTGCAGCAGCACGGCACAGCGTTCCACATGGCCCAGGAAGCGGTCGCCCAGCCCCTTGCCTTCCGACGCGCCCGCGATCAGGCCGGGAATGTCGGCCATGACGAATTCGGCATTGTCGATGCCCACGACGCCCAGGTTCGGATGCAGCGTGGTGAAGGGATAATCGGCGATCTTGGGCCGCGCATTGGACACGGCTGCCAGAAATGTGGATTTGCCCGCGTTGGGCAGGCCCAGAAGCCCCGCATCCGCGATCAGCTTGAGCCGCAGCCAGAGCGTGCGTTCGACGCCTTCCTGGCCGGGGTTTGCCCGGCGCGGCGCCTGGTTGGTCGAGGTCTTGAAATGCAGGTTGCCCCAGCCGCCATTGCCGCCGCGCGCCAGCAAGACACGCTGGCCCACCTCGGTCATGTCGGCGACGACGGTTTCTTCATCCTCGTCAAGGATCTCGGTGCCGACGGGCACGCGCAGCACGATGTCATCCCCATCCTTGCCGGTGCGCTGCCGCCCCATGCCGTGCTGGCCGTTCTGCGCGAAGAAATGCTGCTGGTAGCGGAAATCGATCAGCGTGTTCAGACCGTCCACCGCCTCGACCCAGACCGAGCCGCCACAGCCGCCGTCACCACCGTCGGGACCGCCGAATTCGATGAACTTTTCGCGCCGGAAGCTGACAGAGCCGCCGCCGCCCGAACCGGACCGGATATAGACCTTTGCGAGATCAAGAAATTTCATGGTCTTCCCCTATCGCAAAGGCGCTGCCCTGCTCAATCAAGTTTTCGGCTGTAGGTCCAGGTCGCCACCTTGGCGCCGCGTGCGACCGAAAAGGTTTCGGCGTCGCCCAGGTATTCGAACCCGCAATTGGTCAGGACACGGGCCGAGGCCGGGTTGTCCTGGAACACTTCGGCGAACATCGTGCGGCAGGCCCGCGGATTTGCCGCCACAAGGGCCGCCACCGCCGCCGAGGCCACGCCCGAGTTCCAGTAGGCCGGCGCCACCCAGTAGTTGACCTCGGACTGGTTGCGATCCATCGGCGCAAGGCTGATCAACCCCATGACCTCGGGGCCGCCATTCCGGCTGCCATCCAGGGCCCAGACATCCTCGGTCCGATTCGGATCCATCGCGCGCGTGACGAAAGCCTCGATCGCGCCCGGCGGCAGGGGATGGGGGATCGAGCGCGTATTCATCGCCACGCGACGGTCCGCGCCATACATCTCGATCAGGCCCTTGTCGGACATGCGCAGCGGGCGCAGGTCGAACCGTTCGGTGTCAATCACCGGCTGGGCGTAGATGGGATCGATCTTCATCGGCCTTCTCCTCCGAAAATTCCATGTACCGAATACCTACCGGGTCCGCGACCCCTGTGGTGCTGTCACTCTTTACGCCCTCCCGTGCCCCCTCCCCGGAAACACTGGCAGGACCGGCTTTGGCCTGAACCTGTCTGTGACATCACTGCATGGCAGTTCTGTGAAGATAGCGGTTCAGCTTCCGCCGGTGCCACAGGCCCGCCCAAGGCCTGCGGAAAAGCAAAAGGGGACCGGCGGTCTTGCCGGTCCCCTGATGCATGTCACCTGAAGAACGGCTTACTCAGCGGCCTCCGCCACCGGCAGAACCGAAATGAAGGTGCGGCCCTTGAGGCCCTTGTGGAAGGTCACCTTGCCTTCGGTCGTGGCGAAGATCGTGTGGTCACGACCGATGCCCACGCCCTCGCCCGGCCACCACTTGGTGCCGCGCTGACGCACGATGATGTTGCCGGCAATCGCGGCCTGGCCGCCGAACAGCTTGACGCCAAGGCGCCGGCCGTCAGAGTCGCGACCGTTGCGGGAGGAACCGCCTGCTTTCTTGTGTGCCATGGGGGATTACTCCTTGGTCTCGGCCGCTTTTTTCGCGGCGCGTTTCGGTTTCGCGGCAGTCTCGCCTTCGGTGGCGGCGGGGGCTTTCGCCTTTGCGGCCTTCTTGGCGGGGGCGGCTTCGGCCACGGCGGCCACGGCGGGCGCCTGTCCGGTTGCGGCCTTCACGCCGGTCTTGTCGGCACCCGATGCCAGGATCTCGGTGATCCGGACGAGGGTCAGCTTCTGACGGTGACCCTTGGTGCGCTGCGAGCCGTGCTTACGACGACGCTTGACGAAGTGGATGACTTTCTCACCCTTGATCTGGTCGATCACTTCGGCCTGCACGGCGGCACCGGCCACCATCGGCGCGCCCAGAACGGTGGTCTCACCGCCCAGCATCAGCACGTCGTTGAATTGAACAGTTTCACCTGCGTCAGCGGCCAGTTTTTCCACGCGCAGCGTATCGCCGGCCTGGACCTTGTACTGTTTGCCGCCGGTTTTCAGAACCGCGAACATATCTGTCTTCCCTTGTTTCCGCGTCCTGTGGTCCCCGAGCGGGTGTTTCGGCCGCATCCCCCCTTTGGAAGGTTTGCCAGCCACCTCGAACAGCGCGCCCTTGCGGACGATTGTGAATAATCAACACGGCAGAGGCACTGCGCCCCTTCCGAGATGGCGGCTTATGCGGCGCATCGGGCCGGAAGTCAAGGGGTTTGGCGGGCATTCCCGCAGCCCGTTTCCGACCTGCGGAATGCGGGGCGATCAGAGATCCTCGGTCAGCATCTGCGCCGCGATCGCAAGGCCCAGGGCATGCGACAAGGTTCCGTACATCGCATCGAAGGCCGTGAACAGCGCGCGGTTCATGGCCCGGCCCGGCGGGGTCAGCGACAGATCGGCATAGCCGCTGATCTGCGCGGCATCGAGGGGCTGATAGGCCAGCATCAGGAAGGCATAGAGCCATTCGCGCGTTTCGGCGCGGGTCTCGTCTTCCTGTTCCCAGACATCGGACAGGATCTCGCCCTCGGTCATCTCCAGCGCGCCCCCCTCGATCAGGCCGCGGTAGAACAGCATGTTGGCATTCATCGCGCCCATGACGTTGAAGCCGATCAGGTCATTCGCCTCGACATAGGCTTCGATGGCCGACAGATGCGGATCGATCCCGCGCGGGCTGGGCGCGTCCAGATCGGCCTCGATCCGGCGAAAGGCCTCACGCGCGGTGTCTTCGATGTCTTCGTCCATGAAGGCGCGGCGCGCGGCGATTTCCAGCGCGACGATCTGCTGGCCGGTCTCGCCTTCGAAAAAGCGGATCAGTGGTTCGGGGTCGGCCGCGCCGAAAGCCTTGCGGAAATCCGCGCGCACCAGGGCGGACATCGCCGCCTGGTCATAGATGCGGTCCACCTGGCGGTCCCAGACCGGCCCGCCCTGCCCCGCCAGCATGTCCCGGCCCAGATCCGCGCCATAGGTCAGCCCCTCCTCGCGCATGATCGCGATGATCTGGTCCATGCCCATCAGATCCATGAGGTGGCTGATCCGGTCGCTGTCCTGCGCAGCTTCGGCCCGCGCCGCCGGGGTCAGCGGTGCAAGCAGCCCCAGCAACAGGACAAGCGGCAGCAACAGGCCAGTCATGGCGCGGGTGGCAGGGATCAACAGGCGGGCGCGCATGTCACAATTCCTCGCCCGGGTGCAGATCGGCCATGCGGCGGGCCAGCACCTCGAAACGGTTCGCCATGATCTCGTATTGAATGCCGTTCATCAGCTCGTAGACGCGCTGCATCTTGGGATGTTCGAGCGCCGCCACATAGGCCTCGAGGTCGTCATCCGAAAAAGACTGGTAGACATGGGCGGCGTGGACAAGACCGCTTTGACGCATTCTCTGGCGCAATTCGCCGCGCTGGTCGGCCATCAGGCTGCGCAGCGCGGGTTCGTCCAACTCCATCGGCAGCACACCGGCCGCCGAGGCGCTGAGCAGAAAGCGCACCTGTATCTCCTCGACGGCGCGCACGGATGTATCCTGTGGATCGATGGCCGGCCCCATCCGTTGCAGGATTGTCAGGCGCGGCGCCCCCTGACGCACCAGATCGGCGATGATCCGCTCCCCGTTGGCGCGCGCGCCCTCGGTGTCATCTGACAGATGCGCCGCGTTCTCGACCACGACCAGCCGCTGGCCAAGATCGGATGCATAGAAATCGACCGCATGGGTCAGCAAGTCGTCTTCCAGCGCACGCTCAAGAATGCCGAGCGCCATGTCATGCATCAGGTCGATGTCGAAAATCTCGGCCACGGCGCGGGACCAGTCACCGCCGAACTCCGACACGTCGCGCCCCAGCATGAGCGGTGCGTCGCCCGCTGACAGGGCTATCGATTCCAGCGCCTTGTCAAAGCCGGTGACGGTCAGGAAAGCCTCGAGCCTGTCGCGCTCCTGCCCGGCCTGCGCGCGCAGGGGCGCGGCATGGCCCAGGCCAAGCGCAAGAACCAGCATGGCCAGGACCATCCGCCACATCATCGCCAGGCCTAACGGACCAAGACCGACACGTGACGGGGGCATTGTGCTGCGGATCATCTGTCTTGCGTCCTTTGTCCTGGAACGATGCATGAAACGGTGCGGAACACCCATCCCGCGCCCAGAGCCTAAGCCATTTGTCCGGGCAGACAATGCAAAACCGGGTGATGATGAAAAACCGCCGTCGTCACGCTTTGCAAGCAAGCGGAAAGATTTGCGAAAAGCCCCCTTGCCACCGCCTGCGGGAGAGATTAAACGCAGCCACCAGACCGCGGAGAGGTGCCGGAGTGGTCGAACGGGGCGGTCTCGAAAACCGTTGATCCTGCAAGGGGTCCCAGGGTTCGAATCCCTGTCTCTCCGCCATTATGGCGCTTAGCGACATATCCCAAGACACTGGCATAAGTGTAGAATTCGGCGCTGCGGCGCTTGATCCGGATATGGCGCCGTTTGTCTTTCCGCTCTCATCGGGATGCCTCGGTCAGGCGCATGGCCCAACATTGCCACCGCCAGTGTCACGTTTTGCAATCACGCAAAGACGCGGCTTAGTTCGGCTCGTACAGCGGGTCCGACCGGTTGAGGTGATCCTGCATCATCTTCTGCGCGCCAGCCGCGTCCCCTGCCTCCAGCAGGTCCACGATGCGGGCATGTTCGAGAAGGGTCGTGTCTTCGCGGCCTTGCCAATGCAGAACCGGCTTGTAGTAGGCCGAGAGCCACGAGAGCATCGCTTGCGTCACCGCCTGGATCAGCGGGTTCTGCGTCAATTTTGCAATGCCCACATGAAAGGCGATGTCCGCTTCGATGAAGGCTTTTTCCTGACCCAGCTTGCTGCGTTGGCTTTCAACGAGGGCGCGAAGCTCGGCGATGTTGCTTGCATGGCAGTTGCCAGCAGCGATCTGGATCGACCCGGCCTCAAGGATCTTGCGGAATTGCTTGAGGTTCTCAAGGTTGGATGGCTCCGTCGACAACAGCAGCTTCGCGATGTCATCGACCTGATCGAACGCGATGCCAGGCGTCAGTTTGTTGACGCGACTGCGCTCGCCATGGGCGATCGTGATCAGCCCCTTGTTGGCCATGGATTGCAACGCCTCACGCACGGCGGGCCGGCCCACGTTGAACCGCTCCATCAGCGCCCGTTCGGAGGGCAAGGTGTCACCCGGCGAAAGTTCACCCGACTGCACCATGGCCCAGAGGCGGTCAAACACCTGATCAGACAGTTTCTGTCGCACAATCGGGGCGTCAATGCTGTCAAGATCAACCTTTACGGTCATGTTTTCCTGTCTCTTTTTTCAGCTCAACCCCACATTTGCACATGTATGACAAGTTGACCAGCCCAGAACCCGCACCCTCATTGCATCACGTCTCGCAGGAAAAGCGAAATCTGCGGCACATAGGTAATGATCATCAACGTTGTGATCATCGTCAGAACCGGAATCACGAGTGTCCGGAACATCTTCTGAACAGGGATGTTCGCCACCTGAGCGGCGGCAAACAGGTTTACACCCAGGGGCGGTGTGAACATGCCCAAGGCAAGGTTGACAACGATCACGATGCCGAAATGGACCGGATCAATCCCGAAGGCCATCGCAACCGGCGTCAAGATCGGCGCCAGCACGAGAATGGCGGCCGAGGTCTCGATGAACATGCCGATAAAGAACAGCAGCGCATTGACCGCCAGCAGGAAGGTCCATGCGTGCGTAAAGGTGTTCTGCGCCCATGCGCCCACCGCGTTGGGCATGCCGGACAGGCTGATCAGGAAGCTGAACAGCGATGCCGCAGCAATGATCAGCATGACCGCCCCTGACGAGATCGCAGCACTCTTGAACAGTTCCGGCAGGTCGCGCAGGGTCATTTCCTTGTAGACGACAAGGCCCAGGAACAGCGCATAGACAACCGCCACGGCGGCCGCCTCGGTTGGCGTGAAGACGCCGCCGTAGATGCCGCCCAGAATGATCACAGGCATCATCAAGGCCCAGAACGCGCTGATGAATGCGCCGACGACAGGCTTTTTGTCGTCGCCGTCCTGCTTTCCGTGGCCCGCTACGCGGCACCAGATCTGCACCATCAGGATCAGGGCCGCAGCCACCAGCAAGCCGGGGCCGATCCCCGCGATGAAAAGCTGCGTGATCGATGTCTGGGTCGAGACCGCATAAAGGATCAGCGGCACCGATGGCGGTATGATGACGCCCAGTTCGGACGAGGACGCCTGGATGGAGGCCGCCATATTGACCGGATAGCCATGCCTGATCATCGCCGGGATCAGGATCGATCCGATGGCAAAGGTGGTTGCAACCGACGATCCGGAAATGGCCGCAAAGACCATGCAGGCCACCACACAGCTGCTGGCCAGACCGCCTTGGGTGCCGCCCACAAGGGATTTCGCGAAATCCACAAGGCGATGGGACACGCCCCCTTTGGTCATGAGATTGCCGGCGAGGATGAAGAAGGGCACAGCCATCAGCGGAAAGCTGTCAATGCCCGTGAACATCTTTTGCGGAACCACCAAAAGCGGCAGGTTCGAGAAGAGAACGATGCCGAAGATCGACGCCAGCGCGATGGACACCGCAACGGGGATGGTGATGGCAAAGAAGAAGACCAGCGAAAATGCGAGTGCGGCGTTCATTCCGACACCTCCGTGTGGTTCAGGTGGCCGCGTTCGGCGTCAACATGGGCAAGGAACAAGCCCGGCAGGGCCAGGACAGCGCCAACGGGGATCGCCACGTAAAACCACGCCACCGAGACGTTCAGCATGGCAACCTGCTGGTTCATCACGCGCAGGGTCATCTTGTAGCCGTACCAAATGAGGATGCACAGAAAGAGGGCAATGGCGGCGGTGACAATCCGGATAATCCAGATCTGCTTGTCTTGCGGCAGCAGGCTGCGCAGCACATCGATGGGGATCATCTTGCCATGGCGGATCGCAGGCCCCATGATCAGGAACACGCCCCAGACAATCACGGCGCGGGCCAGCACCTCGGACCACACAGCGGCATCATTCAGGATGAAGCGCGTCAGGACCTGGTAAAAGACCAGTGCCGCGGCCACGGCAAGCATTGCGGCTGCAAGGTAATGCGTCAGACGGATGATGATATCCGAGACCTTGATCAATACGCTCATCTTCCCCTCCCCTGAGAAAAAAGGGGCGCTGCACGATCCCTCGTCCAGCGCCCCCGGAATGCGTGACTGAGGGAACGCTTACTGCTGCGCGGCCTGGATTTGCGCGATCAAGTCGGCAACGCCCATCTCTTCAGCATATTTCTCGTAGGCAGGCTGAACAGCGGCGGCAAAGGCAGCTTTGTCGACGGTTTCGACGACTTCCATGCCGTTCTTGCGCAGCAGCGCGACGCCGTTGGTCTCGTTCTCGGCCACGGTTGCACGGGTCGCCGCAGCTGCGGCCTTGCCAGCGGCCACGAACCAGCCGCGCTGCTCTTCGGTC
>JANREX010000073.1:26264-84670 GCA_030758115.1 Paracoccaceae bacterium
CGCCGCAGCTGCGGCCTTGCCAGCGGCCACGAACCAGCCGCGCTGCTCTTCGGTCAAGCCATCCCAACGGATCTTGGACATCACCACGACAGCAGGGGAATAGACATGCTGCGTCAGCGTGACGTGCTTCTGGATTTCCCACATGTTGTTGGCAACCAGAACCGGGATCGGGTTTTCCTGACCGTCGATGGTGCCTTGCGCCAGCGATGTCAGAACCTCGGTCCAGCTCATCGGTGTCGGGGATGCGCCCGCGGCCTCAAAGGCGGCGATATGCACGCGGTTTTCCATCGTGCGCAGCTTCAGACCCTTGAGATCTGCGGGCGTGTTGATCGGCAGCGTATTGTTGGTGACATTGCGAAAACCGTTTTCGCCCCAGGCCAGACCGACAAGTTCATGCGCCTGGAAGGTCTCCAGCAAGCCTTGGCCGATGGGGCCGTCCAGCACGGCATGCGCCTGATCATAACCTTTGAACAGGAACGGGAAGTCGAGTGCGTAAATCGAGGGAACGAAGTTGCCGATCGGACCAGTCGACGAAATCGCAAGATCGACGGTGCCGATCTGCATGCCTTCGATCACGTCACGCTCGCCGCCCAAGGCGCCAGCAGGCTTGAGGTTGATCGTGATCGACCCGCCGGACAGCTGTGCCATGGTGTCGGCAAAGGCCTTGCCGCCGTCGCCGTAGTGGGATTCAAGGGGTGGCGTGAAAGCCAGATTGAATTCCTGAGCCATGGCTGCGCCCGCAGTCACCCCCAGAACCACGGCCACACCGGTCAGTGTCTTGTTGAACATACGCATTTGGTTTCCTCCCTTTAGCGTTCATTTGATCGGGCAAAGGCCCGATTTTCCGGGGTCAGGTGATCCGATCAACGCTCGCCGCGATTTCGTCATCGTCGAAACAGCGCAGCCAGTCGTCTTTCATCAGGACCGGAATCCCGTATTCGATTGCCTTGTTGGCCGCGTCCGAGAACACGCCCTTGTGCTGGTCGAACATGACCGCACCCATGATGTTCATGTGCCCCAGCAGGAAATCGCGGGCGCAGTCATGGGGCACGCCTTTGCGGACGACTTCGTCCATCGCCATGCGCAACACCTTCATGAGCGAGCCGTTGACCGTCTCGGACAGGCCAGGCTCCAGCAGGGCAAACTGCTTGAGCGTCACGCGGTGCGAGCGCACCACGGGGGCGTAGATTGCCCTGCCGACGCGGTCCCCCAGGGCATAGTGCTCTTCGGGCCCCTGGATGAGGACGTTGACGATGCCCTGATCCGCCGAGATGCCGCCAAAGTAGTCGCGGCGTTCTTCGGTCGTGTTGTCGTTGTTCCAGATCGGCGGATGGCAGGGGTGAGACATGAAATAGGTGACGTCTTCACGCTCGGGCAGGTGGCCGGCAAAGGGCGCCGCACCGTCGAGAACAAAGATCATCGCGCCGGATTTCACCTTGCCGATGATCCCATGCGAGACTTTGCCGATCAGCGTATCCGGCACGGCAAGAACGATGATGTCCGCCCCGTCCAGGGCCAGATCCACATCGACGCAGTCCACGCCATAGGCTGCGCGCACTGCCGCCCGACCAGCCTCGGACACCTCGACATGCATGGTTTCGAATTCGTCGGTCTTGGCGAGATTCGCACCAAGGCGCATTCCCATTTTTCCGCCTGCACCAAACAAAGCCAGCTTTGCCATGAATTTCCCTTCCACCTGCCCCCACCACATGGGTGGGAATAATTTGACAACTGGTATGATCAGTATCTAAGCATATCTGCATGTCAAATGATTTTCTGCAACGAGGGGGCAAAGGGCCATGACGCAACCGACTGACAGGCTGCCTGACGGGCCTCTCGTCGCGTGGTATGCCGATGACTTCACGGGTGCCGCCGCAGTGATGGAGGTGCTGACCTTCGCCGGGCTGCCCGCGATGCTGTTTCTCGCGCCACCGACACAGGCCCAGCTTGCCCGATACCCCGACCTCAAAGGGATCGGCGTGGCCTCGACGGCGCGGGCGCAATCGCCGGAATGGATGGATGCCGAACTGCCGGATATTTTTGCGCAACTGGCGGCTCTGAAACCGGCGCTGATGCACTACAAGGTCTGCTCTACGTTGGATTCCTCGCCGCAGGTGGGGTCCATCGGGCGGGCGATCGAAATCGGTGCGCGCGGGTTTTCACCAGCCGCCGTCCCGATCCTGATCGCAGCACCGCAGATGCGGCGCTATCAATGCTTCGGGCATCTGTTCGCAGGCTTCGGTGATGCTGTCTTCCGGCTCGATCGGCACCCGGTGATGTCGCGCCATCCGGTCACGCCGATGAACGAAGCAGATGTGGCCAGGCACATTGCCCTCCAGTCCGACAGGATCGATGCGCGATGCCTGACTTTGGAAGATATCGCGGCCGGGGCCACCTTGCCCAGGATTGCGGCCACACCGGGCAGAATCGACGCCGTCACGCTCGATTGCATGGATGAGCGGACAGAATCAGCCGTTGGTCGCCTGATCTGGAAGGGGCGTGACGCCAACCCCTTCGTTGTCGGTTCGCAGGGTGTGGAATATGCCCTCGTGCGTCACTGGCAAGACACGGGCCAGATCGCAGCGGTCACGGCACCGCAGGGTGTCGGAAAGGCCGACAGGATGGTTGTCGTATCCGGGTCTGTCTCGCCCACCACCGCTGCACAAATCGCATGGGCCAAGGCAAACGGCTTTGCGGGCATCGCTTTCGATGCAACCAGCGTGTGCAGAGAGCCTGCTGACCTTGACCAGGAAATCGCCCGCGCTGTCGCGGCCTGTCTGGATGCCATCGACCGGGGGCTCGATCCGTTGGTCTACACCGCCGAAGGCCCCGATGACCCGGCGGTCGAGGCTTTCATAAGGGCTGCGGCAGGGCAGGATTTATCCAAGGTCAACCAACGGACAGGCGACGCGCTCGGGCGCGTTCTGCACCAGACACTGAGTCACAGCGGCGTGCGCCGCGCCGTCGTTTCGGGCGGTGACACGTCAGGCCATGCGACACGGCAACTGGGCATTCACGCCCTGTCAGCCCTGGCACCCACCATTCCGGGGGCCGCACTGTTTCAAGCCCATGCGGACGGGCCGATGGACGGCCTTCAGCTTGCGCTCAAGGGCGGCCAGATGGGCAGCCATGATTACTTCGGCTGGATCCGAAGCGGAGGAGGACCACGATGAACCGTATCACAGCAACCTATGACATCGAATCGCCCGTCGGCATCGCCCGCGCCGCGGAAGTGCTGGCCGGCGAGCAATCCACCGGCACCTTCACCCGACTGGCCGCAGAAACAGACGCGTTGCGCGAACGCTCTGCCGCACGGATCGAGAAGATCGAGATCACGGGCAGCCGTCAAAAGCCCTCCTTGCCCTGCCGCAAAACGGCCGAGCAATATGAGAGAGGCACGGTTACCATCAGCTGGTCGCTGGACAATTTCGGCACCTCGCTGCCGACGCTTCTGTCCACATTGGCCGGCAACCTGTTCGAACTGGCAGAGCTGTCAGCCATCCGCCTCGTCGACATGCAGTTGCCGCGCGCCTTCGCCACGGATCACCCCGGCCCACAGTTTGGCGCGCAGGGCACGCGGGACTTCATGGGCGGTCATGAGGGTCCCGTGATCGGCACGATCATCAAGCCCAGCGTCGGGCTGAACCCTGCGGAAACGGCCGCCCTCGTGCAGACGCTGGTCGAGGCCGGTATCGACTTTATCAAGGACGACGAATTGCAGGCAAACGGTCCCCATTGCCCGTTCGATGAGCGGGTCAAAGAGGTCACGCGCGTGCTCAATGCCCATGCCGACAAGACAGGCAAGCGGGTCATGTATGCGTTCAATCTTACCGATGAAATCGAACGGATGTGGCGAAATCTGGAACTGCTCGAAGCACATGGCGGCACCTGTGCGATGGTCTGCATGAATTCCGTCGGCCTTGCGGGCCTGCGTGCCCTGCGCAACCGCAGCCGCATGACAATCCACGGACACCGCGCTGGTTGGGGGATCTATTCCCGCTCTCCTGACATCGGGATCAGCTTTCCCGTCATGCAAAAACTCTGGCGTCTGAGTGGGGCCGACCATTTGCATGTGAACGGGCTGGCGAACAAATTCACCGAAACCGATGATGTGGTCGCGCAATCCGCAACCTCGGTTCAAACACCTTTGGCTGATGGTGGCCCTGCGCATCTGGCAATGCCGGTCTATTCCTCCGGTCAAACCGTCTGGCAGATCGATCCGGCCCGCAGCCTGCTGGGCAATGATGATTTCATCTTCTGCGCTGGGGGGGGCATTCTGAGCCACCCGCATGGCGCGGCCGCAGGTGTCATCGCCCTGCGCCAGGCCGCAGATGCTGCCCGCAAGGGGATCGAGATAAGCAAATATGCCGCAGAGCATCCCGAACTGCAGGCGGCTGTCGACACGTTTCCGAAATCAATCGTCGCGTTGAAGGGCCGGTAAGCATCTGGCGCAACGCGCTTGCCCATGCATCCAGCACTATTTCTTTATTGTCGGTCGGCAGCAGGACAGGAGCGAAATCTCATCAGTATCCTTGGGTTGATCCCCTATCAAAAGCTGAGTGGAAAAATTCCGGGATCGCTATATGATCGATCAGGCGAACGAACTGCAGGACAAGGTTGCCCTCTTTGCGCAAATTGGAAAAACCAACGTGAAATCCAGAATTCTGATCGCGGATGATCACGACCTCGTACGTGAGACTGTGGCGTCCTATCTGGCCACTGCCGCTGACGTCGAGGTAAGCCAAAGCCGCAATCTGGATGAGGCGTTGGAACAGATCGGCACCCATGGGGCATTCGATCTTGTCTTGCTGGACCTGACCATGCCCGGCATGACCATGCCGAACGGCCTGACGCGCTGCCTTGATGCGAACCGACCCGGACCGGTTGCCTTGCTGACCGGGACCTCCTCGGAGGAGATCGAGCATCGCGCGATCATGGACGGGGCGGCCGATTATCTGCCCAAGACGCTGTCGCCGAAAGCTTTGGTCGCCCGTGTCAGGCGGATCCTGTCCGGCCATGTGGCCCATTCGGATGCGAAACATTCCGAAACCGAGGGCGAGGCCGTCGGCACGCCGGTTCTGACGCGCCGGGAAAAGGATGTGCTGCATGGGATCTGTGCGGGCAAATCCAACCGGGACATCTCGCAGGATCTCGATGTGCAGGAAGTGACGGTCAAGTTGCATGTCAAGACCCTCAGCCGCAAGATCGGGGCACGCAACCGGACCCATGCCGCCCTGATCGCGCGCGAACTGCACCTGATCTGACCCCGTGCCGGACGGGCATGAATGAAAAAGCCGGGCCATGCTGCCCGGCTTTCGCATTCTCGCCAAATGGGTCCGGGTCAGCCGCGGCGGCGGCGTCCCCCTGCCCGGCCACCCCGGCCACCTTCGCCCTCGGCAGAAGGCGCGCGGTTGAACCGGATCCACTCCCCGCCCGAGGGATCGTTGTTGGTCAGGAAGTTGGCGGCGCGGATCGCCTCCATCTCGGACCCGGCGCGCGGCTTGGTCGATCCCAGTCCGGTCAGCTGGCAGAAGAGTTCCAGGTCCATGTCGTCAGGCACGATGATGCCCGCCGCGGCCAGGGCCAGCTTCTTTTCCTCGATCTTGGACATCGGCACGGGCAGCGCGATCGGGTTCATGATCGCCGAGGTCATGCCGGCGGTGATCGCCATCGGCAGGAAGGCGTTGTTGATCCCGTGACGGTTCGGCAGGCCGAAGCTGATGTTGGAGGCGCCGCAGGTCGTGTTGACGCCCAGCTCCTCGCGCAGGCGGCGCACCAGTGCAAAGACCTGCAAACCGGCCGTTCCCATGGCGCCGATCGGCATGACCAGCGGATCGACCACGATGTCATGGGCGGGAATGCCGAAATCGGCGGCGCGCTGCACGATCTTCTTGGCCACTTCGAAGCGCACGTCGGGGTCTTCGGAAATGCCCGTGTCGTCGTTCGAAATCGCCACGACAGGCACGTTGTATTTCTTGACCAGCGGCAGCACGAATTCCAGCCGATCCTCTTCGCCGGTGACCGAGTTCAGCAGCGGACGGCCTTCGGTGACCTTCAGCCCCTCCTCCAGCGCCGCAGGCACCGAACTGTCGATGCACAGCGGCACATCGACCAGCCCCTGCACCAGTTCCAGCATCTTGCGCATCAGGGGCGGTTCGGTCTCGTTCGGGTTGGGGTTGGAGTTGTAGACGACACCCGCATTCACATCCAGAACCGTGGCCCCGGCCGCGACCTGCGCCAGCGCATCCCTTTCGACGGTCGAGAAATCGCCCGCCTCAAGCTCGGCGGCCAGCTTCTTGCGCCCCGTGGGGTTGATACGCTCGCCGATCACGCAGAAAGGCTGATCAAAGCCGATGATTGCGGTCTTGGTCTTGGATTCGATGATCGTGCGGGTCATGGGTCAGCTTATCCTTGGGTCTGTGCGGCAGGCGCGCCAGAGCGCCCGCCATGTTGAATGGCCCAGTTGGCATTGGTCGCGATGCCGCCAAGCGGGAAGAAATGGACATTCTCGATGTTGAAATCGGGGTTCGCCGCCTTGTGCGCGGCCAGTTCGGACAGAACATCCGTCGGCTCGTAGGGCAGCAGCAGCTTGGACACATCCATCGCGCGCTTTTGCAGAACCTTCAGCGAGGGGCCGACACCGCAGGCGATGGCGAACTTGATCAGCGTCTGCAGCTTGGCAGGGCCCGCGATGCCGATATGGATCGGCAGGTCGATGCCTTCGGCGCGCAGGCGGTCGGCCCAGGCGATGATCGGCTTGGCGTCAAATGCGAATTGCGTGGCCATCGCCATCTTGGCGTCGGTGCGTTCCGAAAACGCCTGCTTCCAGCGCAGCGCCTCCATCACGATGCGGTCGCCGCCATCGGTGTCGATGTCGCGATTGCCTTCGGGATGGCCTGCGACGTGCAGGCGGGTGAAGCCGTCGAACAGGCCGGTTTCCATCAACTGCATCGAGCTGTCGAAATCGCCTGCGGGCGTGCTGACGCCACCGCCCAGCAGCAGCGCCTGGTCAACGCCCGCCTCGCCCTTGTAGCGCGCGATCCAATCGGCCAGCATGGCGCGGTCCTTGATGATGCGTGCGGGGAAATGCGGCATCACCGGATAGCCGTCGCGCGCCAGGCGGCGGGCGGTGGCGACCATGTCCTCGATCGGGGTGCCTTCGATATGGGCGATGTAGACGCGCGTGCCTTCGGGCAGCAGGGCGCGAAAATCCTCGACCTTCTCGGCGGTGCGCGGCATCACCTCGATCGAATAGCCTTTCAGAAAGGCCTCGACCTGCGCATTCACCGGGCCTGTGCCCGAGGTCTGGCTGTCGTCACGTTTGCGGAAATTCAACAGTGCCATAGCGGCCTCCCACAGGCGCGGCGGGGTCGTGCTCATTCAGCAGCGGCCCATCCGTCATTGGCGATCAGGGCCTTGATGCGGTCCTGGTCATATTCGGCCTCAAGCCTTGCAGCCTCGGCCTCGGCGATCTCCGAGGGGTTGTCCCCCTCGACCGTGTAGGGATCTGCCTTGCGCCATTCGGCAAGATAGTCATCCGTGCCTGCCGCACCCGTCTTCATCGCGGCGCGGTCGATCGCCTGCTCGAAGCGTTCGGCCAGCTGCCGTTTCGCGCCGCTGCGGCCCCGGCCAACGATGACCTGGGCAGGTATGTCGCGCCAATAGACGATGGTGACATCAGGCATGGATTGATTCCCCTGTTACGGTTCGCCCTGTCTACTGCCCTTCCCTTGCGACAAAGAGGCGATTTTCGACAGATGGGCCGCACGTTGCGACCTCGTCCTGTCTACACCGCATTGCCCTGCCCGCGCCACGGGTCGGGATCGGAAAAATCCTAAAGATGATCTTGAGCCAACCGGAACGCTTGCGCGCGGGTCATGATCTCACTACCTTTGGGGTAACTCGAAATGGAGGGCGTGTTCCAATGACGCCCAAGCGTCCCGAAGGTGCGGGCGCGTTCCCTATACCGGTCGAAAGCCCCGCGCCGACACCGCCCGATACAGCGCAGCTTTATGCGGCTCTGGATCTGGGTACGAACAGTTGCCGCATGCTGATTGCCCAACCCAAGGGCAACCAGTTTCATGTGGTCGACAGCTTTTCCAAATCGGTGCAGCTTGGCGCCGGTCTGGAAAGCTCCGGCATGCTCAGCCGCGCCTCGATGGCGCGGACGGTACAGGCCATGCGCATCTGTCAGCAGAAGCTCAAGCGCCACAAGGTCAAGCGGATGCGCCTTGTCGCGACCGAAGCCTGTCGGCGTGCGCGCAATGCGGGCGAGTTCATCCAGCAGGTCAAGCGCGAGACCGGGCTGGAGCTGGAAATCATCCAGACCGAGGAAGAAGCCCGTCTGGCGGTGATTTCCTGCGCGCCATTGGTGTCGACCAAGACCGAGCAGCTTCTGGTCGTGGATATCGGCGGCGGTTCCACCGAACTGGTGTGGATCGACCTGTCGCAGGTGGCCCCGCGCGAACGCCCCCGCGCGATCATGCGGCTGCATGCGGGATTCCATCCGCCCGAAAGCCCCTTTCCCGCCGCGCGCGTCGTCGACTGGATCTCGGTGCCGCTGGGGGTGGCGACGCTGCGCGACCAGTTCAGCGATGTCGAGGATGACGCCGCGCGCTTTGCGCTGATGAGCTGGTATTTCGAGGAAAACCTTGCCGAATTCGCCCCCTACAAGGACGAGCAGAAGCGCGAGGGGTTCCAGATCGTCGGCACCTCGGGCACGGTCACCACGGTGGCGGCCAGCCATCTGGGGCTGAAACGCTATGACCGGACCAAGGTGGACGGGCTGCGCATGACCTCGGACCAGATCGACAAGGTGATCCGCAACTACCTTGACCTTGGCCCTGCCGGGCGGCGGCGCGACCCGCGCATCGGGCAGGATCGGCAGGCGCTGATCATGTCGGGGGCGGCGATCCTGCAGGCCTTGTTGCGGCTGTGGCCCACCGACCGGCTGTCGGTCGCGGATCGTGGCCTGCGCGAGGGGCTGCTTTACGCCCAGATGAGCGCCGATGGTGTGCTGGAGGACGGGCCGTTCTGAGCCCTGCGGATCGCGCATGGTGCTGCGGCCGGATTTTGAGTATTTGAAGAACGATGAAGGGGGCGGATGCCCCCGAGCGGAGCGACGATGACCGACAAGAAGAAGACCACGGGCAAGAACAAAGCGGCGGGTGCGGCCAAGGCCACGTCCGGGCGCGGCCAGCGCGACCTGACCGTCAAGGTCAAGACCGCGCGGGGGCGCAAGATCAGCTCGACCCTGTGGTTGCAGCGGCAATTGAACGACCCTTATGTCAAACGCGCCAAGGCCGACGGCTTTCGCGGGCGTGCCGCCTACAAGATCCTGGAGCTGGACGACAAGTTCCGGTTCCTTGTGCCGGGGGCGCGCGTTGTCGATCTGGGCTGCGCACCGGGCGGCTGGTGCCAGGTGGCCGTGCCGCGCGTCAATGCCCTGGGGGAAAAGCAGGGCAAGCGCGTGGGCACCATTCTGGGCGTCGACCTGCAGGAGGTGGAGCCGATCGCGGGTTGCGAGATCCATCAGCTTGATTTCCTGGAGGATGATGCGGACGAGAAGGTCAAGACATGGCTGGGCGGGCGCGCCGATGTGGTGATGTCGGACATGGCCGCCTCGGCCTCGGGTCACAAGCAGACCGACCATCTGCGCATCATCGCGCTGTGCGAGGCGGCGGCCTATTTCGCCTTCGATGTGCTGGAAGAGGGCGGCACCTTCGTGGCAAAAGTGCTGGCGGGCGGGGCCGAGGGCGAATTGCAGAAACTGCTCAAACTGCGTTTCAGGAAGGTCGTGAACGTCAAGCCCGCCGCGTCGCGCGCCGACAGTTCCGAGAAATTCGTGGTCGCCACCGGCTTCAAGCGCAATGACGCGGATGACGACGCCGATCAGCCCGTGACCTGAGGGCCGCCATCATAGAGCGTTGACGCCAGCGCCCCGGGCGATGGCAGCGACAGATCATCGGCCTGACGGTGATGCAGACGCTCCAGCGCGCGCCGCGACAGGTCCTGCTGGCGGATCATCTCGAACAGACGGGCATGGCGCGCACTGACGCCGGGTTGCGTCAGTGCCTGGGCGCCCGATGGCGCAAGATGGCGGCTGTGCTGCATCTGTCCTGTCCCAAGCTTCGCCCCGAGGGGCGGTCAGAGGGACAGCGCTATCAGCCAAATCTGTCATTTATGGCGCAAGAGCCGCGCATTTCGGTGGCAGATGGCGGTACGGGCGGTTCAGCTGTCGCCGGGCAGCCAGCGCCAGAAATCGCGCCCTTCCTCGGCCAGGTGGCGGTTCAGGACCATCTGGTGCACCTCGTCCGCGCCATCGACCAGACGCGCCTGGCGCGCATAGCGATAGATCCACTCCAGCACCGTATCGGTGGAATAGCCACGCGCCCCGTTGACCTGGATCGCCACGTCGGCGGCCTTGTGCAACAGGTTCGCGCAATGGATCTTGGCCATCGACACTTCCTTTTTGGCGAAACTGCCCTGGTCCAGCGCCCAGGCGGCCTTCATCACCAGCAGGCGGCCCATCTCGATCCCCATGGCCAGATCGCCCATCTTGATCTGGATGCTTTCGCGATCCGCCAACCGGATGCCGAAACCGTAACGGTTCGCGGCATAGTCGCCCGCGATCTCGGTGCAGCGCTTGGCCAGGCCCAGCCAGCGCATGCAATGGGTCAGCCGCGCCGGCCCCAGCCGCATCTGGGTGATCTTCAGGCCCATCCCCTCGCCCATGATGACGCGGTCGGCGGGCAGGACCATATCCTCGTAGATCAGTTCGCAATGGCCGCCATGTTCCTCGGGTCCCATGATCGGGATACGCCGGTCGATGCGCCAGCCCGGCTCGTCACGGTGATGCAGGAAGGCCGTCAGCCCGCGGCGCGGATCGTCCGATGTGCGCGCCAGCAGGATGAAATGGCTGGCATCGGCCGCCCCGGTGATGAACCACTTATGCCCGCGAATGACATAAGAATCGCCCTTCCTGGTGGCCGTGGTCTTCATCATGCCCGGATCGGACCCGCCACCCGGATGCGGTTCGGTCATCACGAAGGATGACCGCACATCGCCGCGCACGATGGGATCCAGCCAGCGTTCCTTCTGCGCGGGCGTGCCCGCCTTTTCCAGAACCATCATGTTGCCGTCATCGGGTGCGGCCGAATTGAAGATCACGGGACCAAAGATCGAGCGGTTCATCTCCTCGTAGCAGACGGCCATGCCCACCTTGCCCAGCCCCTGCCCGCCTGTTTCAGGCTTGAGCTGCAGGCACCACAGCCCCTGATCGCGCGCCTTGGCGCGCAACGGCTCCATCCAGTCATAGGCGATGTTGTCATGTGCGTCCCATGCCGCGCGGTTCCCTTCGACGGGCATGATCTCGTCCTCGACGAAACGCGCGATACGGGCGCGAAAATCCTCGATCCGGGGGGAAATGGTAAAGTCCAAGGCGCAGTCCTTTCAGAGCGAAGACACAAGATGGCCGCCATCGGCCACGATTTCGGTGCCGGTCATGAACCGGCCCAGATCCGACACCAGCAGCAAAAGCGGCCCGTCCAGATCAGAGGGTTTGCCAAGCCGGCGCTGCGGCACACGGCGGATCAGGGCGCGCCCCGCGTCCGAGGCGAAGAAGTCGCGGTTCAGTTCGGTCTCGACATAGCCCGGACACAGCGCATTGACCCGGATGTCATGGCGCGCCCATTCCAGCGCCAGCGCGCGGCTCAGCTGCACCAGACCGCCCTTGGAGGCCGCATAGGCCGCCACATGCCCGGCCACGCGCATGCCCAGGATCGAGGCGACATTGACGATCACGCCGCCATTGCCATGTGCGGCCATCGCCGCTGCAGCAACCCGCGCCACATGGAACGCCCCCTTGAGGTTGGTGTCGATGATCCGGTCGATGTCATCGACACCATGATCCAGCGCGGATGCCGACAGGGTCGTGCCTGCGTTGTTGATGACGATATCGAAGGTTCTGCCCTTCAGCGCCGCCCCGACCGAGGCCGCATCGGCCACATCCATCTGCAAGGGCTCGGCCTGCCCGCCCGCATCGCGGATCGTGTCACACAGCGCCTCGACCCGGTCCAGCCTGCGGGCGGCGGCGACCACCTTGACCCCATGTTGGGCCAGAAGCGCTGCGAAATGCGCCCCAAGCCCCGAGGATGCCCCGGTCACCAGCGCCGTCTTGCCGGACAACCCCGGCCAGTTCATTTTTTGCGATTGTGGATCAACCATGTTCGACAAAGGCCTCCCCTCCTTTTTCGAATATGTTCAACAGGATGCTGTGCGCGCAGGCTAGAAGGACGGCACGGCGCGCGCAAGGGCTGACAGGGGGCCAGATGCTTGCCTTGCCGGCTTGTCTGGCAGACAGTTGCATCATGTGGTCCGGGCACAGGCCCGACCGGCGCGCGATTCCCGAAAGAGGGCCCCATGACCGACCAGACCCGCGATTTTCTGACCAACAGCCATTGGGGCGCCTATTGGGTCGATGTCGCGGATGGCCGGGTCACGGGCCTGCGCGACTTCGAACAGGATCCCGACCCCTCGCCCATCGGAAAGGGCATCGTGGGCGTGCTGGACGACCCGTTGCGGATCACGCGCCCCGCCGTGCGCAAAAGCTGGCTGGAGCATGGTCCCGGCACCCGCGGCGATCTGCGCGGCTCCGAGGAATTCGTCAGCGTCAGCTGGGACGAGGCCGAACGGCTGGTGGCGGCCGAACTGGACCGCGTGCGCGCGGCGCATGGCAATCAGGCGATCTATGCGGGCAGCTATGGCTGGGCCAGCGCGGGACGGTTCCATCACGCGCAAAGCCAGCTCAAGCGGTTTCTCAACTGCATCGGCGGCTTTTCCTATTCGGTCAATACCTACAGCTATGCCGCCGCCGAAGTGATGGTGCCCCATGTGATCGGCGATTTCCTTGGCCCGCTGGAGCGCGCCACCTCGTGGGAGGTGCTGGCCGACAGTTGCGATCTTTTCGTGGCCTTCGGCGGCCTGCCCCTGTCGAACGGGCAGATCGGACAGGGCGGCACCGGCGCGCATGTGCAGCGCGGCGGCATGCTGGCCGCGCGCGCCAATGGCACGCGGTTCGTCAATATCTCGCCGCAGCGCTCCGACGCGCTGGAGGTACTTGACGCCGACTGGATGGCGATCCGCCCCTCGACCGATGCGGCGATGATGCTGGGTCTCGCGCATGTGCTGCTGGACGAAGGGCTGCATGACCGCGCCTTTCTGGATCGCTACACCGTGGGGTTCGACCGTTTCGCGGCCTATCTGCGCGGGCAGACCGACGGCATCGCCAAGACCGCCGAATGGGCGGCCGCGATCTGCGACATCCCTGCCGACCGGTTGCGCGCATTGGCGCGCGACATGGCGGGCCATCGCACGATGATCGGCATTTCCTATTCCCTGACCCGGCAGGATCACGGCGAACAGCCCTATTGGGCGGCGATCACGCTGGCGGCGATGCTGGGTCAGATCGGGCTGCCCGGCGGCGGTATCGGCTTTGGCTATTCGGCGATGAACAACAACGGGCTTGAACGGCGCTACCTGCCCTATGCGGCCTTTCCGCAGGGACAGAACCCGGTCAAAAGCTTCATCCCCGTGGCACGGATCGCCGACATGCTGGAAAACCCCGGCGGCACCGTGGATTACAACGGACGGCGCCTGACCTACCCCGATATCAAGGTCGTGTGGTGGGCCGGTGGCAACCCGTTTCATCATCATCAGGACCTCAACCGCCTGCGCCGGGCCTGGGCGCGGCCCGATACGGTGATCGTGAACGAATGGTGCTGGAACAGTCTGGCAAGGCATGCCGATATCGTGCTGCCCTGCACCACGGCGCTGGAACGCAGCGACATCGCCATGTCGCGCAAGGATCCGTTCATCACCGTGATGGACCGCGCCATCCCACCCGTGGGCGAGGCGCGCGACGACCATGCCATCTTTCGCGGGATCGCGGCCCGGATGGGGGTCGAGCAGGCCTTTACCGAGGGCCGCAGCCCCGAGGAATGGGTGCGCTGGCTTTATGATGTATCCCGGCAGGCGGCATCGCGCGGCGGTGTCGAACTGCCCGGTTTCGACGACTTGCAGAAACAGGGCTGGGTGCGCGTGCCGGAGCCTGCAAAACGCACCATCCTGATGGAAGGTTTCCGCGCCGATCCAAAGGCCCATCCCCTCAAGACCCCCAGCGGCCGGATCGAGATCTTCTCGGACACCGTGGCGGGGTTCGGCTATGATGATTGCCCCGGTCATCCCGCCTGGCTGGAGCCCATGGAATGGCTGGGCAATGCTGCGCCGGAGGCGCCGCTGCACATGATCTCGACCCAGCCCGCAACCAAGCTGCATTCGCAGATGGATCACGGACCCGTCAGCCGCGGTGCACGGATCAAGGGGCGCGAACCCGTCACGATGCATCCCGACGATGCCGCCGCGCGCGGCCTGTCCGAGGGGCAGATCGTACGGATCTACAATGCGCGGGGGGCCTGTCTGGCCGGGTTGCGGATCAGCGACGCGATCCGCCCCGGCGTGATCCAGATCGCGACAGGCGCCTGGTATGATCCCGATGGCGACACATGCCTGCACGGCAATCCCAACACGCTGACAGCGGACAAGGGCACGTCGAAACTGGCCCAAGGTCCGATCGCGCATAGCTGTCTGGTCGAGGTTGAAGCCGCGCCCGTTTCCCCTGCCCCAAGGATCGACACCGCGCCGCTGGCGTGATCATCCTAAAGGCGACCTTGCGACAGCTTGCACGGCCGTCGTCCAGGGATAGGCAGCTCCATTAAAATCATCTTGAAGCTGATTCTCGTAATCAGCTTAAATGCTGCTTTTGTTGCATTTCAGCAACCATATTCCTCTTTCGATATATATAAAACACAATCGACGCGCTAGTTATATTCCAATTTCAATAAGTATCTTTAGTTTGCTCCCAGGCGGATGAGGAAGGCAGCTGCCCATCCCCAAAAGCACTGAACCGGAATGATTGGAGCAAAATCATGTTGCACAGATACATAATTCAACCCGGGTCGCAGGGGCGCGCGCGCCTGTTGGGCACGGCCGTCTCACTGCCCCTCCTGCTTGCGGCAGGAATGGCAGGCACACCCGCCATGTCCGATGTTCTTCCCGGCGGTCTTCTTGTCGGCACGTCCGGGGATGGTCTTATTTTCAACGACCCCGATGAAGGCGTCCTGGCGCCGGGCATCAAGAGCGTCACCTTTACCTCGACACGTGACCCGATCCTTTCCGACGTATTCCTGTCGCCATACGAGAATATCGTTCTCGACTACACTGACGCAGTCGGGGACGGCGATCTGACAGACGATCCGCTAGAGAATCGCGGCAGTGCACCGAACTGCATGATGGCCAACAACCCAACGGTATTCTGTGACTCCGCCTCGGGTTCGGGAAAACGCATCAAGACCTGGCTGACAGGCCCCAGGGCCTTCGATATGCGCATCAGGACAAGCCCGACCTACACGAACCAGGCGGGCGACGCGGTGGACGTATCCTCGGTTGACTACTTCAACTTCGGCAAGGTGTCGAACTTCACGGGCGCGCGCATCACGGGGTTGAGTATCGAATTGCTGGCCGCCGATGGGACGCCGATGGGAACGCTCGATCCGGCGAATGCGGTTCTGTACAACCTTGATCCCGACGTGATCGCCAACCTGGGCAATGGGGCGCGTCTGGTGGATGGTCTGTTCGGCGAAGGCGGCAACGAAGGCGACATCGGCTTCTTCGATGACGACAGGGCCGGTTTCAGTCTTGTCCGCACCGTTGACACCCTCGATTTCGGATCGACAGGGGACCTGATGAGCAACCCCTTCTATGTTGCAAACTTCGGGACCGCGTTCCTCGACAACAGCATGATCCCGGACGGTCTGTTCTGGGATGACAACAACAACCCCGCCGACGAGGCCGCCCTGGTTGCGTGGAACAACATCGGTGGTGGCGGCTGGACCTATGGCAACCTCGAACTGCCGGAAAACCTTGATGCCCGCCTCGAGGAGCTGGCCCAATCGCTTGGCGTGACAGTCGCCGCGCTGAATTACACGGCCGGTGGGCTGGTTCCCGCGGAAGTCGTTGCAGCGGCCGAGGCAAATGGTCTCTTCGCCGTTGGCGCGATCGAAGACCTGCGCAACGCAAACGTGAACTACACCATCACGGTCGGCCGGATCGACGGAAACGAGTTCATCATTCGCACCGCGCCGCGTTTTGCACCGATCGTGGAATCTGCAGGCAGCCGCGCGCAATTCGTGGTGGCAGGTTCGCTGGACGCGGCCAACGTGCCCTATCTGGGCGCCGATGCCGGGTATCTTGCGATCATCGACAGCGTCATGGCGCTGGCCCCGGCGGAACGCCAGCAGGCCCTGGCCGAGCTGGGTTTCAGCGCGGGCGCAGGCCTGTTCGGGTCGGCCTATGCGCTGGGCGCGGATCAGTTCTTTGCCCTGCCCGGTGGCGCGGGCGGTGACGCGGCTGACGGCTCGACCGTTTCCAGCAAGGGCGCCAGCTGGTCGCTGGATGGCGAGACGCGCGGCTTCGTGTCCCTGGGCGGGCGCGTCTCCGAGGCTGATTCCACGTCCAACAACTTCGGCTACGAGACCGAAAGCATGAACGCCTGGGCCGGGATCGAGCGCAACCTCAGCCCCGGCAACTGGGTCGGCGTGATGCTGGGTGCGGGTGAGGCCAAGACCGATCTGGCGCTGGATGCGGGCGGTGTCGATGTCGACAGCATGGGCCTTGGCCTTTATGCGCGCGGCAGCTTGGGAGGCAATGGAAGCTACAAGGCGATGCTGGGCTGGCAAAGCCTGTCGATGGACACCGAGCGCAACATCAGCGTGCTGGGTGCGACCGCCACGGGCGAGACGGACGGCAGCGTACTTGTCGCCGGGGTCGAGGCCGACTGGCTGCAGCCGCGCAACAACTGGCGCTGGGGTCCGACCGCATCGCTTCAGTTCGCCAAGGTCGATATCGACGGCTACACCGAAACCGGTGCCGGTCTGGGCAACCTGACCGTAGGCGATCAGAGCACCAACTTCGTGCTGGCCAGCGCCGGTCTGCGTGCAGAGGCCGATTACAAGGTGGGCGGCGGCATGATGCATTCCTTCGCCTATGCGACCATCACCTCGCAATCGGGTGGCGATGACCTGATCACCGCCAATTTCGCAGGGTTGCCCAGCTTCGGCATGCCTGTCGACGCGCTGGACGATACCTGGGTGGATCTGGGTGTCGGTGTATCGGCCAGCCTGTCCAAGACCGCCACATCCGAGACGACGCTGGGTGCGGAATACAAGGGTGCCTTCTTTGGCGACGGCTTTGAAAGCCATGCCGTACGGGTGTCGCTGAACGTCAACTTCTGACAGGGCGCGGGGCTGGCCCCCGCGCCATCAGATGGCAAAAAACAAGACGCGCCGGTCCCGTCTGGGGCCGGCGCGCTGCTTTTGTCACCCTGAAAATCAGCCTTTGTTGACCATATGCGACGCGGTCGGTCGGCCCGCCGCGATCCGCTCCGCCTCAAGCCGGGTGATGGTCGCGTCGATGCCGCTGCGGTCGGTCAGGCCATGGGGGTTTTCGCGGGTCGGCATGGTTTCGGCCACATGCAGGAACCGCTCCTGCGCCACGGCATAAAGGCGGCGCAATTCCTCCAGCGGGTCGGCATGGTCATCGGCGCGGATGTCCAGCCAGGCATAATCCTGGTCGCGGTGGATCACCAGGCAGGCGGACTGACGCCCGCGCTTGTCCCCGCCCGCATCCTCGCCCGCCTGCATGGCAATCAGCAGCCGTTCGGCCAGGGGTTTGTCCATCGCCGCCTGGTAGGCCGCCAGCGTATCGGCGATCACCGCCGGCCCTTCCAGCATGTTGCCCGCAACCGACACGCCTTCGGCAAGCAGATGCCCGCACCAGTCCACGCAATTGGCCCCGGTAAAGGCCGCATTGCGCCCCTTGGCGTCGATCATGTGGAACTGCCGGTTCGGGTGCCCGTCATCGCGCCCGGTGAAGATCGGCACGATGGCATCAGGCGGCGCGCCCGCTTCCATCAGGCGCAGACCGTCGGGGCCATAGGTCGGGTTGACGAAGGCCTGCGTGGCGACCGCCCCCACCCTGCCCTTGATGAAGGGCACGGCGCAGCCCACGGCGAAAAAGCGGCTGGCGACGGCAATGCCGAGATGGCCGGTGGCGGGGTCACGCGCAACGATGGACCAGGTCATGGCTCAGCGCCCCACCGCATAGGCCTGCATCAGGCGGGGTGTGGCGGCGGCGCGCAACAACCCGTCCGGGTCGCGCCGCGCGGCTGTCATGCGGCCCACGGTCCAAGGCTCTGCCTCGGTGATGCGGTGCCCGCGCGCACGCAGATCATCCAGCACGGGTTTGCCAAAGCTGGTCTCGGCCATGATCATGCCGGGTTCGCGCGACCGCGGGAAGAAACTGGACGGGAAATGCGTCGAATGGAACAGCGGCGCGTCGATCGCCTCCTGCAGGTTCATCTTGTGGTGGACGTAGCGCAGGAAGAAGGCCAGCTGCCACTGGTCCTGCTGATCGCCACCCGGCGTGCCGAAGGACAGCTGCGGCACCCCGTCCTTGAGGGCCAGCGAAGGCGTCAGCGTGGTGCGCGGGCGCTTGCCCGGCTCCAGCGAGGTGGGCAAACCCGGCTCCAGCCAGAACATCTGCGCGCGGCTGTTCAGGCAGAAACCCAAGCCCGGAATGGTCGGAGAGGATTGCAGCCAGCCGCCCGATGGCGTGATCGAGACCATGTTCCCCTCGTTGTCGATCACGTCGATATGGACGGTATCACCCTTCTTTTCGGACAGATGCGCCATGGTCGGCTCGTAGACGGCCTGATCGGTGCGGCTCAACCGGCCCAGCAACGCCATCGTGCGCGCCAACTGGTCCTCATAGCCCGGAACGGTGCCGGGGCGCAGGTCCATGCTGGCCTTTGCCCCGATCAGTTTGGCGCGGGCGGCGTTGTAATCGTCCGACAGCAGCACATCCAGCGGGACTTTCGCGAAATCGGGATCGCCGTAATAGACCTCGCGATCCGCATAGGCCAGTTTCTTGGCCTCGACGACATGGTGGATGAAATCGGCGCCCATCGGGTCCATCGCGGACAGATCGAACCCTTTCAGCAGCGCCAGCGTCTGCAAGAACACCGGCCCTTGCGTCCATGGTCCGCATTTGGCGACGGTCCAGCCGTGATAGTCATAGGTCAGCGGTTCCTCGACATGGGCGGCATAACCGGCCAGATCATCCGCTGTCAGCACCGCCTTGTGACGGCTTCCCGAGGCATCCATCACCTCGGCTTTTGACAGGTAATCGGCGATCCCCTCGGCCACGAAACCGCGATAGAAGGCATCGCGCGCGGCGTCGATCTGCGCCTCGCGGCCCTGCTTGGCCTCGGCCTCGGCCAGGATGCGCGTCCAGGTCGCGGCCAGCGCGGGGTTGGTCACATTGGACCAGGCCGCAGGGGCCGCGCCACCGGGCAGCCATGTCGCGTGCGATGTCGGCCATTCGTCGCGGAAGAAATCGGCCAGACCCGCGATGGTGGCGGCGACACGCGGCAACACCGGATGGCCCTTTGCGGCATAGAAGATCGCAGGTTCCAGCACATCGCGCAGGGACAGCCGACCATAGTCGCGCAGCATCAGCATCCAGCCGTCCCAGGCGCCGGGAATGACCGTCGCCAGCAGACCGTCGCCGGGGATCACCTCAAGCCCTTCGGACCGGTAATGATCAATCGTGGCACCCGCAGGCGTCGGGGCCTGGGCGCAGATCACCTCGACCTTGTCGCGCGCCGCTGAATAGAGGATCGCGGGCATATCGCCACCGGGGCCGTTCAGATGCGGCTCAAGCACCTGCAGGGCCAGGCCCGTGGCCACGGCCGCATCAAAGGCATTGCCCCCCTGTTCGAGGATCTTCATCCCCACCGCAGAGGCGATCCAATGGGTCGAGGTCACAACCCCGAACCGGCCCAGGATCTCGGGGCGGGTAGTAAAGCCAGACATGTTCTTCCTCCGATTAATCAGTGCTCGCGCGGGTCAAGCGCATCGCGCAACCCGTCGCCCAAAAGGTTGAAACCCATCACCACCAGGAAAATCCCGGCGCCCGGCCAGATCGCCATCCAGGGCGCCTGGCTCAGGAAATTCTTGGCCGTGTTCAGCATCGAGCCCCAGCTGGGCGCGGGCGGCTGCTGGCCCAGTCCCAGAAAGGACAGCGAGGCTTCGGCGATGATGGCGGTCGCAATGGTCAGCGTGGCCTGCACCAGAATGGGCGGCACGACGTTGGGCAGGATGTAGCGCGTCATGATCGCCACATGCCCCAGACCGATGGCGCGCGCGCCCTCGACGTAATCCTCGGTCTTGACGGCCAGAACCTGCCCGCGTGTCAGCCGGATGAAGATGGGCACCGCCGACAGGCCGATGGCGATCATCGCATTGGTCAGCGACGGCCCCAGGAAGGCCGCAAGCGCGATCGCCAGGATCAGGAAGGGCATTGCCAGCAACGCATCGGTGCAGCGGCTGATGATCCCGTCCGTCCAGCCGCCGAAATAGCCCGAGACCAGCCCGAAGGGCACGCCGATGGCCACCGCGATCATGACCGACACGACCCCCGCCAGCAGCGAGGCCTGCGCGCCCCAGATCATGCGGGCCAGGATGTCGCGCCCGATCTCGTCGGTGCCCATCCATGCGGCGGCAGATGGTGCCTTGCGGATCGCGCCCCAGTTGGTGGCATTCGGATCGGCAATCGGCAGCAGCGGCGCCAGCAGGGCCAGCCCCACGAAAAGCGCCACCACGGCAGCACCGATCAGCGCGCTCTTGTTGGCGCGCAGCTTGCGCCATGTGCGGCTTTGGGGTTTCACGGGTGCCTCGGCAAGTGCGGTCATTGCGCGGTCCTCAGCCTTGGGTTCAGGATGACGTAAAGCACGTCCGCTATGAGGTTCATCAGGATGAAGCCGACCGCCGTGCACAGCACCACACCCTGCACCACCGCATAGTCGCGGTTGAACACGGCATCGACGATCAGCTTGCCGAAACCGGGGATGGTGAAGATCTGTTCGGTCAGCACCGCGCCTGCCAGCAATTCGCCGAACAGGAGCGCCGACAGCGTCACGACCGGCAGCACCGCGTTGCGAAACGCATGTTTCAGGATCACCACGCGCCCCCGCAGCCCCTTGGCGCGGGCGGTGCGGACATAATCGGCCTGCAACACGCCCAGCATCGCGGAGCGCGTGTGCCGCATCAGCGTGGCGGCCAGCGCCGTGCCCAGCACGAAGGCGGGCATGATCATCGTGGTCAGCGATTTCCAG
Organism: Paracoccaceae bacterium; assembly: GCA_030758115.1. Classification (GTDB taxonomy): domain Bacteria; phylum Pseudomonadota; class Alphaproteobacteria; order Rhodobacterales; family Rhodobacteraceae; genus Seohaeicola. Next base: position 47,554 of record JANREX010000073.1, read on the forward strand.
GGATCGACCCAGGGGCTTTCATAGCCCGAGGCGGGCAGCCAGCCCAGGTTGACCGACACCAGCAGGATCAGCATGATCCCCAGCCAGAAATTCGGGATCGACAAGCCCGACAGCGCGACCACATTGGCCAGCCAATCCACCCATGTGCCCTTGCGCACGGCCGACAGGATGCCCGCCGGAATGCCGATCAGCATGGCAAAAAGCATCGACATGATGGCCAGCTGGATCGTCACCGGCAGCTTGGACGCGATCAGGTCCAGCACAGGCTCGTTGGTGCGCAGCGAAATGCCCAGATCACCGCGCAGCACATCGCCCGCCCAGTAAAGGTACTGCATCACGAGGGGTTCGTTCATGCGGTATTTCTCGCGCAGAAGCGCGATCACCTCGGGGTCGCGGTCCTCGCCCGCCATCACAAGGATCGGGTCGCCCGGCAGCAGCTTTTGCAGCGCGAAGACGAACATCGACACCAGGATCAGTGTCGGGATCGCGATCAGGATGCGGCGGAGGATGAAAGACAGCATGGCCAGCCTTTTGGTGCGGGTGTCACGCGGGGCCGACGGCCCCGCGACATGTCATGGTAGGGTCATCGGGATGCAGCCCACGCCAGCAGGCTGCATCCCTTTGGCCGGGTCACTCCATCGTGACGCCGGACAGGCGGATCATTCCATCAGGATAGGCCTGGAAGCCATTGATCTTGTTGGACATCGACCAGAGCCATGTCTGGTGATACAGGTAGATGATCGGCAGTTCCTCGCGCAGGATCGCATTGGCCGCGTCATAGCTTGCCTTGCGCTCGGCCACGTCGGTCGAGGTGCGCGCCTTGTTCAGCAGGGCGTCGATCTCTTCCGTGCAGAACTTGCTGTCGTTCAGGCCACCGGCGCAGGTCATGAAGGAATGGATGTTGCCATCCGGGTCCGTACGCCCCGACCAGCCCACCTGCGTCGCGTCATAATTGCCGGCGGACTGTTCCTGCAGCATGGTCGCGAATTCGGTGGCCTTGATCGAAATCTCGATGCCCGCTTCCGCCGCCATCGCCTGCACAACCTGCATCAGCTGCAACTGTACCGGGTTGTTGGCGGCCTGGATTTCCACCTTGATGCCGTCAAGACCGGCCTCGGCCAGCAGCGCCTTGGCCGCGTCCACGTCGCGCGCGGGCACCGGGTTGGTCTGGTCATACCAGGGCGAGGTCGGCGGGAACGGCTGGTTGCCGGCCGCGTAGACGCCTTCGAACACGACCTGGTTGATCACCTCGCGGTCGATCGCCAGCGACAGGGCCTGGCGCACGCGCTTGTCCTTGCCGAACGGGGTTTCCGAGCGCGCGCCGTTGTTCACGTTCACGGTGATCCCCTGGTAGCCAAGGCTTGTCGCAGCCGAGAAGGCCAGGTTGCCATCGGCCTTGACGCCCGCCACATCGGAGGGTGCAAGACGCTCCAGCATGTCCAGATCGCCCGAGCGCAGGTTGGCCAGGCGCACGGTGGTATCCGGGATCGGCAGGAAGATCAGCCGGTCAAAGCTGTAGCTGCCCGCGTCGTAATGCTCGGCGAATTTCTCCAGCACGATCCGGTCCTGCTGGATCCGCTCGACGAACTTGTAGGGACCCGAACAGACCGGGCTGTTGGCCAGCTCCAGCCCCTTTTCGGCCGCCGCCGTCGGCGAAACCATCATGCCCGCACGATCCGACAGCTGCGCGATCAGGGTCGCATCGGGGTTCTTGAGGTTGAATGTCACCTCGTAAGCACCTGTTGCCACGACGGTTTCCACCGATGACAGCTCGGACTTGCGGCGGCTTTCGGGCAGCGTCTTCGACCGCTCGATATTGGCTACGACCGCTTCGGCATTGAAGGGCGTGCCGTCATGGAACAGCGCGTCCTCGCGCAGTTTCATGGTCAGGGTCTTGCCCTCGTTCGACCATTCCCAGGATGTCGCAAGTTCCGGGATGAACTGCAGGTCCGGTGTGATGTTCACCAGCTTGTCGCAGAGGGATTCGAACACGATCCGCCCCACGAAGGTCCGCGCCTGGTCGGTATCCAGGGCATCGGGATCTTCCTGCAGGCCGATCCGCAGATCGGCGGCCTGGGCGGCGCTTGCCATCGCGACCGACGCCAAAAGCGTGGTCATCAGCTTTCTTATCGTCATTGGGTGGTCTCCTTGCTGTTGGTCAGGTTGTTCTCGTGAGTGTGGTCGGACTGATAAACGGGTTCGCCTGCGCCCCCTTGCGACGCAGCGCGGTACAATGCGAAACGCGCCTCGGCGGCGGGGCTGCGGCGGGATGCGCGCGCCAGTGGCAGATCGGGCACGGGCAGCGTGTCGTGATGGTGGCAGGCCACCTGGTGGTCCTTGCCCTCCAGCACCGGGCGCGCAGTGCGGCACAGATCGGTCGCATGCGGGCAGCGGGTATGGAACTTGCAGCCCGCGGGCGGATTGGCCGGCGACGGGATATCGCCGCCCAGCACCTTGCGCCCCGCGGCGCTGCCGGGCACGGGTACCGGAATGGCCGCCAGAAGGGCCTGGGTGTAGGGATGGCGCGGCGCGGTGAACAGGTCTTCGGTGCGCGCCAGTTCCACCACCTCGCCCAGGTACATCACGGCGATCCGGTCGCTCATGTGGCGGATCACGGCCAGATCATGCGCGATGATCACCAGCGTCAGACCGAATTCCTGCTTCAGATCCTCCAGCAGGTTCACGATCTGCGCCTGCACCGACACATCCAGCGCCGAGACAGGCTCGTCCCCGATCACCAGCTTCGGACCCGAGGCCAGCGCGCGGGCGATGCAGATGCGCTGGCGCTGCCCACCCGAGAATTCATGCGGATACCGGTCCGCCATTTCGGGGCGCAGACCGACGCGGGCCATCAACTGGGCCACCTTCTCGCGCCGCGCCGCCGCTGTCAGATTCGTATGCAGGCGCAGCGGTTCCGCGATGATCGTCTCGACGGTCATGCGCGGGTTCAGCGCCGAAAACGGATCCTGAAAGATGAACTGCAACTCGGAGCGCAGCGCGCGCATGGCCCCCGCGCCCAGCAGCGTCAGATCCCTGCCCTCGTGGATCACGCTGCCCTCGGTCGGATCGATCAGCCGCAACAGCAGCCGGGCCAGTGTGGACTTGCCGCAGCCGCTTTCGCCGACGATGGCAAATGTCTCGCCGCGCCGCACCTGAAGCGACACACCGTTCACCGCATGGATCGTGGTGGTTTTCGCGAACAGCCCGCCCCCTTGGGTGAACCGTTTGTGCAGATCGACCGCCTCGAGAATGATATCGCTCATGCCGCCCCCACCATCGTGTCCAGCGGCGCGCGCAGGCAGGCCACCCGCTGACCGCCGCCCATGTCGGACAGGGTCGGCCTTGCGGCGCGGCAATCATCCAGCACGAAAGGGCAACGCGACGCGAACCGGCAGCCTTGCGGCATCGCGGCGGGCAATGGCACCGCGCCGGGAATGGTCAGCAAGCGCCCCTGGCGGCCCGCGATGGCCGGCATCGACCCCATCAGACCCAAAGTATAGGGATGCTGCGGCTCGTCGAAGATCCGCGCGACGGGGCCGCTTTCCACGATACGGCCCGCATACATCACCGCGACGTCATCGGCGATTTCGGCCACCACACCCAGGTCATGGGTGATCATCAACAGCGCCGCGCCCGTGTCGTCCTGCAATTCGCGCATCAGGTCCAGGATCTGCGCCTGAATGGTCACGTCCAGCGCGGTCGTGGGTTCATCCGCGATCAGCAGTTCGGGATCATTGGCCAGCGCCATCGCGATCATCACGCGCTGACGCATGCCGCCCGACATCTGGTGCGGATAGTCGTCCAGCCGCGTTTCGGCGGCAGGCATGCGCACCTTGCGGAACATCTCGAGCGCCCTGTCACGCGCTTCGGCGGGTGTGCAGCCCTTGTGGCGGCGCACGGCCTCGGCCACCTGGTGGCCGACGGTGAAGGCCGGGTTCAGACTGGTCATCGGCTCCTGAAAGATCATCGCCATGCGGTTGCCGCGCAGGTCCTCGATCTCGGCCTCGGGCAGGTCCAGAAGATCGCGCCCGTTGAAACGGGCATGGCCTTGGGTCACGGTCGCCGCGCGCTTGGGCAAAAGCCCCATGATCGCCAGCGACGTCACGGACTTGCCGCAACCGGATTCCCCCACAAGGCACAGCGTCTTGCCACGTTCGATGGAAAAGCTGACGCCGTCGATCAGGTCAACGGGTTGGCCGCGAAAGCGGATCGACAGGTCGCGCACGTCAAGCACGGGATCAGGATGCGTCATCAAGCGCCTCCAGCGAGGTCAGCCTGAGGATGCCATCGTTCAGCGACATGATATGCGTCCGCATCGCGGCACCGGCACGCACGGGATCATGATCGGCGATCGCATCGACAAGCTCGCGGTGCTGGCGCGCATATTGCGCAAGCACGGAACGGCTGCGCGCGCGTTCACGCAGGGCGCGCCAGGCATCATCGTGGCGGGCGCGATCCATCGAGTCGAAGATCATCAGGAAGAACCGGTTGCCCGCGGCGCGGGCGATCTCGCGGTGCAGGGCGGAATCCCACAATTCGCGCCCGTCCGCATCGGCCGTGTTCTCAAGCCGCGTCAGGATCTCGCGCATCCGCGCCACATCCGAGGCAGAGGCGCGCAACGCAGCCAGTTGCGCCAGTTGCGGCTCGACCCGCAGGCGCACCTCCATCACTTCGGTGAAATTGGCCTCGGGCGCGCCCATCTCGTCCAGCGTATCGGGCCGCGGCCCTGCGAAAGTGCCCGCCCCCTGCCGCCGCCAGACCAGCCCCTCGGCCTCCAGCACCTCAAGCGCGCGGCGCACCGAACGGCGGCTGATGCCCAGCGTTTCGGCCAGCTGACGCTCGGTCGGGATGCGATTGTCCCCCGTCGCCGGAACATCGCGCAAAACCGCGCGCAACCGCTCCAGCGCCAGGGACGAGTTATCGCGATCACGCTCTGACATGCCGGACCTTTTGAACCAATTTGGAATGGGTTCACTATTGGTATCGCGCGAGGGCAACGCAAGGAAAAAACCAGCGCCCGGTGGATTGTGTAATTTTCGCAAATTTTTACACGTCAAATGCCGATTTTTTCATCACCAGGGCCCCGCGATGCCCATCTGGCGGACCATTCCCGGACCAATCACATGATTCGAATCGCGGATTGGTTCGATTTCTCCTTCGAGGGTATTGCCAAGCCACCCCGATCACTTAAGCTTTCACCAAACAGGCATTTGAAAGGGGTTTGACATGACTTGGCTTGCATCATCCGTAATGGGTCGGCGCGGCGTTGCGCGGGCGCAAGAAGGTGCCACACATTTCCTGAGCGAGGCCGCACAGGGACAGTTCCATTACGTCTATGGGCCCTATGCCGATCCGGTCATGCACATCGCGCCGGGCGATGTGGTCGCGGTCGAAACACTCGATGCCTTCGGCGGTGCGGTCAAGACCGAGGACGATCTGCCCTCCAAGGTGCTGAACATGCCCTTCGTGAACCCGCAGAACGGCCCCATCGCGGTCGAGGGCGCGCAAAAGGGCGATGTGCTGGCCGTCCATATCAAAAGCCTGCTGCCGCGCGGTCCGCAACCTGCGGGCACCACGGCGCTGATCCCCGATTTCGGCGGGCTTGTGGCCAGCAGCCTGACCCATCTGAACGCCCCGATCACCGAGCGCGTCAAGAAGATGGAGGTCACCCCCGATGGCGTGAAATTCTCGGACCGGATCACCCTGCCCTACGAGCCTTTCGTGGGCACCATGGGTGTCTCGCCCGAGCTTGAGGCGATCTCGTCCCTCGTGCCCGACTACTATGGCGGCAACATGGATCTGCCCGATGTGGCCCCCGGTGCGGTGATCTATTTCCCCGTGCAGCGCGACGGCGGCTATTTCTTCATCGGGGATTGCCATGGTCGGCAGGGCGATGGCGAATTGTGCGGCGTGGCGGTGGAAATCCCCGCCACGGTGACGGTGCAGATCGACCTGATCAAAGGCTGGTCCATCCCCGGTGTGCGGCTTGAGACCGAGGATTTCATCATGGCCGTGGGCAGCGCGCGCCCGATGGAGGATGCCGCGCGCATGGCCTATCGCGACCTGATCCGCTGGATGGTCGATGATTACGGGTTCGAGGAATCCGAGGCCTATTTCCTGGCGACACAGGCGGGAAAGATGCGCGTCGGCAATATGGTGGACCCGAAATATTCGCTGGGCGCCTCGATGCTCAAGAAATACCTGGCCTGAGGCCAATCGGAACAAGGGAGAACGACAAGATGGATCTGGGATTGAAGGGCAAGCGCGTGCTGGTCACGGGCGGCACCAAGGGCATCGGCCTGCAATGCGCCGAGATTTTCGCGGCCGAGGGCGCGGCCGTGTCGGTCTGCGCGCGCGATGCGACCGGCGTGACCGCCACGGTCGAGGCGCTCAAGGCGAAGGGTGCCAATGCCTTTGGCCGCGCCGTCGATGTGTCCAACGCCCATGCGCTGAAAGCATGGGTGCAGGACAGCGCCGCCGCCCTGGGCGGGATCGACATCGTGGTGGCGAACGTATCCGCGCTGGCCGTTTCCGATGACGAGGCCGCTTGGCAGGCGGGATACGAGACGGACATGATGCATTCGGTTCGCCTGGTGAATGCCGCCATGCCATGGCTTGAGAAATCGGATGCCGCTTCGATCACGCTGATCTCCAGCGTGTCGGGACGCGAGGTCGATTTCACCGGCCCCGCCTATGGCGCCTTCAAGGCCGCACTGGTCCATTACGCGCAAGGCTTGGCGATGAAGCTGGCGCCCAAGGGTATCCGCGCCAATACCGTATCGCCGGGCAACACCTATTTCGAGGGCGGCATCTGGCAGTCCATTGAAAAGAACAACCCCGCGCTTTTCTCGGAGGCGCTGGGGATGAACCCGATGGGCCGCATGGCCCGCCCCGAGGAAATCGCGCGCGGCGTGGTGTTCCTGGCCTCGCCGGCGTCCAGCTTCACCAGCGGCACCAACCTGGTGATCGACGGTGCGCTGACCAAGGGCGTGCAGCTGTAAGCGCGCTTACTTTTCGAAGGCTTCCGGCCCTGTCACCACGGTGGCGGGGCCGTCCAGAAGATGCCCTGCGGCGGCAAAAAAGCCCTGCGATCCCGCGCCGTTATTGTGCCGGTCCATCGCCGCGTGGTCGGCAAAGCGTTCGTGGGTCACGAAAACGCAAGGATCATCGGCGGATTGGGTGACGAAAAAGCTGGCCGTGTCCGGCTCATGCGCGCGGACATAATCGCCCACCTTCAACAGCTCCGCCTTGACGGTGTCCTCATGCCCCTTCTGGGCGCGCAATATCGCGGTCAGGGTGAACATCGGTCTTTCCTTTCCTGATCAGGCGGTCAGGCGGTCAGGCCCAGATCGGCCATCATCTTGTCGCGCATGATGAATTTCTGCGGCTTGCCGGTCACGGTCATCGGCATCTCGGCCACGAAGCGCACGTAGCGCGGCACCTTGTAATGGGCGATCTTGCCCCGACACCAGTCGCGCAAACCCTCTTCGGTCATCACGGCGCCGGGGCGCAGGATGATCCAGACCGCAACCTCCTCGCCGTATTTCGGATCAGGCAGGCCAAAGACCTGCGCCTGCGAAATATCGGGATGGGTCGTCAGGAATTCCTCGATCTCGGCGGGATAGACGTTTTCGCCGCCACGGATGAGCATGTCCTTGGACCGTCCCGTGATCCGGCAATAGCCCTCGGCGTCGATGGTGGCCAGATCCCCGGTATGCATCCAGCCGCGCCGGATCGCCTCGGCGGTGCGTTCGGGATCGTTCCAATAGCCTTTCATCACCAGATAGCCGCGCGTCAGCAATTCACCCTGCTGGCCGATCGGCAGCGTATGCCCGTCGGGGCCGACCACCTTGCATTCGGCATGGGGCTGAATCCGCCCCACGGTGGATACGCGGCGATCCACCGGATCGTCCACGGCGGATTGGAACGAGATCGGGCTGGTTTCGGTCATGCCGTAACCGATGGTGATCTGGCGGCAATGCATCCGCTCCATCACCCGGCGCATCAGGGGTTCGGGACAAGGTGCCCCCGCCATGATGCCGGTGCGCAGGCTGCGCATGTCGAAACTGTCAAAGTCCGGGTGATCCAGCATCGCCTGGAACATCGTCGGCACACCATGCAGCGCGGCGCAGCCTTCGGCGTCGATGGCGGCCAGCGTGTCGCGCGCGTCAAAAGCCTCGCCGGGGATGACCATCTTCGCGCCATAGGAGCAGGCCGCCAGATTGCCCAGCACCATGCCGAAGCAATGGTAGAAGGGCACCGGGATGCACAGCCCCTCGCCCGGTTGCAGCCGCATGGCGCGCGCGGTGGAAATCGCGTTGTTGACGATGTTGCGATGGCTCAGCGTGGCGCCCTTGGGCGCGCCGGTGGTGCCGGATGTGAACTGGATGTTGATCGCGTCATCGGGATGCAGGCTGGCGCTGATCGCGTCCAGCCGCGCGCGCACCGCGCGGTTGCCCCGCTCCATCAATTCCTCGAACGCCAGCGCGCCGGGGCGCGGCTTGGGCCCCATCTGCACCACCGCGCGCAGCTTGGGCAGGCGCTTGGCGTGCAACCGGCCCGGCGGGCACTGGGCCATTTCGGGCGCAAGTTCCGCCAGCATCGCCATGTAGTCCGAGGTCTTGAACTGCGGCGCCACGATCAGGCAGGACACACCCGCCTTGTTCAGCGCATAATCCAGCTCTGAGGTGCGATAGGCCGGGTTGATCGTCACAAGGATCGCGCCGATCCGGGCGGTCGCGAATTGCGCCAGCAGCCATTCGGGCCGGTTCGGCGACCAGATGCCGACGCGATCGCCCTTGTAGACCCCGATCGACAGCAGGCCCGCCGCCAGCCGGTCGATCAGCCGGGAAAATTCGTCATAGCTCCAGCGGTCACCGGTCTGGCGGAACACCGCCGCCGTTCTTGGCCCGTGACGGCGCACCACCTCGGCCAGAAAGGCGGGGATCGTCGCCTCGATCAGCGGGCGATCGGTGCCGCCCGCCACATGCGACAGCCCGTTTGCGGGGCGGATGCCCGGCCGCGATGTGACCCTTGCCGACATGTCTGCGTTCCAGTTCCGTCTTACATCTTGCGCCAGTCGCCGGCCTGTTCGAAGGCCCCCGCCGCGCGGTAGATCGTGCTTTCCTCGTAGCGCCGTCCGATCAGCTGCAGACCGATGGGCAGACCGTCGGACATGCCGCAGGGGATCGACATCGCCGGATGGCCCGTCACGTCGAAGGGCGATGTATTGGGCAGCATCTCGAACGCGCGCTGCGTCCACAGCGCCAGCGACGCATCGGCCGGCGGCAGCGGCGTGGCCTTCATCGGCGTCGTGGGCATCAGCAACAGGTCATACGAGGCCAGCACCTTGTTGTATTCCTCGCGCAGCTGCCGCGCCAGGTTTTGCGCCTTGGCGTAATAGCGCCCGCGCGTGTGCTTGAGGTGATACTGGCCCACGAACATGGAAATCTTCAGCGTGTCGGACAGTTCGTCCGCGCGGCTGCGCCAGTTGGAGTGATAATCCAGCAGCGAGGTGGTATAGAGCCCCTCCCAGCCGGTGCCAAAGCCATTGCCCAGCATCATCTGGTTGGTCAGACCCTCCAGCCCGATGGGCGTCCAGATCGCAGGCCCATGCAGGTGCCAGGGGATCGAAATCTCGTCCACCGTGGCGCCCAGACGGCGGAACATCTCGGCCCCTGCGCGGACGGATGCATCGACATCCGCCTCGGATTGCGGATGCCCGAAGCCTTCCTTGACCACGCCGATCCGCAGGCCCGAGACACCCCGACTGACCGAGGCGGTGTATTTGTCCGTGCGCACGTCATACTGGCGCGGGTCCAGACCGTCGGCGCCCGCGATCACCTCAAGCATCAGGGCGTTGTCCATGACGTTCTGGGTCATCGGGCCGGTGTGGTCGATCGTGTTCTCGATCGGCATGATGCCGGAATAGGGCACAAGCCCGTGGGTGGGTTTCATCCCGTAGACACCGCAGAAGGACGCGGGCATGCGGATGGAACCACCCTGATCGCCGCCGATGGCCATGTCCACCAATCCGGCCCCCACCAGAGCGCCGGAACCGGAAGACGATCCGCCCGCGGAATATCCATGCTTGTGCGGGTTGTGCACCGCGCCCGTCGCATTGGTGTGGCTGCCGCCCGACAAGCAGAAATATTCGCAATGCGCCTTGCCCACGATGGTCGCACCCGCATCCAGCAGCCGCGTCACGATGGTGGCGTCGATATCGGGCGTATACCCCTTGAGGGTCGATGCCCCGTTCATCATCGGCACGCCCGCAAGGCACACGTTATCCTTGAGCGCGATGGACCGCCCCAGCAGCGGACCGCGCGGCGCGCCCTTGATATCGGTCTTCACGTACCAGGCGTTCATCGGGTTCTCGTCCGGCGTCGGCCGATACCCCGAGGTGCGCGGATACAGGACAGGCGGCAGGTAATCGGGCAGCGCATCCACGATGTCATAGGCATCCAGCGTGCCCTGCATCACGTCCAGGAATTCCTGCACCCGCGCATCCGACATATGCATGCCCAGTTCTTCCACGATTGCCTTCATCTGCGAATGGGTCGGGCGCTGGACGGTCATGTAGGACATCCTTTCTTGCAACGGTGCCGGGGTGGCGGGTCTTTGGAGGGGCGCTGCGGCGCCCGGTCTCTGGGTCGGGGCCTGCGCTGTCGGTGCTGGTGTTGGTGGTGGTGCGGCCTTGGCCGGTTTGAAGGCCGACATGCCGCCCGAGGCGGGCTTGCCACTGCCGCCCCCTGCGCCCAGGCCGGTGAATTCCTCGATCAGCGCAGGGTCGGCGGCTTCCGAGCCGGACACCTCGCCCATGATCTTGCCCTTCTGGATCAGCAGAACGCGATCCGACAGGGCGGTGATGAAATCAAGGCTCTGCTCGACCAGCACGATGCTCAGCCCCTCGCGGCGGTTGAGCTCTTTCAGCAGGTCGATGATCTCGTCGATGATCGAGGGCTGGATGCCCTCGGTCGGCTCGTCCAGCAGGATCAGGTCCGGCTCGGACACAAGGCAGCGGGCCAGCGCCAGCAATTGCTGCTCGCCCCCCGACAGTGCGCCGCCGTCACGCTCCAGCAGGCGTTCAAGACGGGGGAAATCCGCCAGAACCCTGTCGATGGCGGTATCTTCATCCATGTCATGCGCCGCGATCCCCATCCGCAGGTTGTCGCGCACACTGAGATTGGGAAAGATCCCCCTGCCCTGCGGCACATAGCCGATGCCCAGTTGCGCGCGCCCCGATGACCGCTGCCGCCCGATATCCTGCCCGTCGAAAACCATGCTCCCGCCCGAGGCCGGAATGATCCCCATCAGCGTCTTGAGCAGCGTGGACTTGCCCATGCCGTTATGGCCCAGAATGCCAAGGATCTCGCCATCGTTCACCGACAGGTCGATGCCATGCAGCACCGGCACGCGGCCATAACCCGCGCGCAGCCCGGATACTTTCAACAGCGCGCTCATGCCCGATGCCCCAGATAGACTTCGCGGGCGCGCTTGTCGGCGGAAATCGCCTCCATCGTATCCTCCATCAGGATGCCGCCCTCATGAAACAGCGTCACCGTGCGCGAGATCATGCGGATGAACTGCATGTCATGTTCCACAACGATCAGGGCCGATGTCTTGTTGATCTCCTCGATCAACTCGGCGGTGCGGTAGGTTTCCTCGTGGGTCATGCCGGCGGCAGGCTCGTCCAGCAGCACAAGCCACGGCTCGGCGGCGACGACCATGCCCAGTTCGACCCATTGGCGCTGCCCATGGGCCAGCCGCCCCACCAGGGTGCGGCGGATATCGCCCAGCTTCAGCCGCTCGATGGTTTCAGCCGTCAGCACGCGGGCGCGCGCATCGCCGTGCCAGCGCCGCGCGGACAGCCAGATGTTTTCCTCAGCGGTCAGACCGTCAAAGACATTGGGCACCTGCGTCTTGATGCCGACCCCCAGGCTTGCCACCTGGAAAGGCTCGGCGCCCGTCATCTCCTGTCCGCGGATCAACACCTCGCCCGATGTGGGGACAAGCTGTCCGGTCAGGCATTTGAAGAAGGTCGACTTTCCCGCGCCATTCGGCCCGATCAGGCAGCGCAATTCCCGGTCGAACAGGGTGAAATCCACCTGGTCCACCGCGCGCACACCGCCGAAATGCATGCACAGGTCACGGGTCTCGACCACCACATCGCCGCGTTGCCGTGTCATTGGCTGCCCTCCGCCCGGCTGCCGCGCCGCCGCCGTGCCCGCGTGGGCGCCTTCTTGCGACGGGCATTGACCCAGTCGATGATCGTGGGGGCGACGCCCTTGGGCACCAGCAGCACGAAGATGATCAGGATGACGCCCAGCACCAGATTGTTGTTCAGCACGCTCTGCCCGCCAAGCGCCGCGGTCAGATAGAACAGCGCGAAGGTCGCACCGATCGGCCCGATCAGCGTGCCGCGCCCGCCCACGATCACCCAGATGATCGTCAGCGCCGCGTTGTAGAGGTTGAACACATCCGGCGTGATCCGCCCGACGCCGTTGCAGAACAGCACACCGCCGATGGCGGCGATACCGGCGCCGATGGTGAAGATGCCCAGCTTGTAGAGGCGCGTGTCATAACCCAGAAGTTCGGCGCGCAGTTCGTTCTCGCGGATCGCCACGCAGACCCGGCCGAACTTGGTGTTCACCAGCCAGCCCACGAAGACATAGCACAGGATCAGCGCCGCCATCGCCACGTAGAAGACCTGTTCGGGAAAGAGAAAGGATGTCGGGTTCCACGGCAGGTTGATGGGCGGTGACGACACACCGTTGAAACCACCCAGCAGCGCATTGCCGATCTTGTATTCCGGCCCCGAGGTGCGCCGGATCAGCGAGAAGAAGATCAAGGTCACGGTCAGGGTGATCACGCCCAGATAGACGTCGGACACCCGGCCATAGAAGATGAAATATCCCAGCGCCGCCGCGAAGGCCGAGGTGACAAGCACCGACATCAGGATCGCCCAGGTCGAGCCGCCGAAATTGATCGCAGAGATCGTGTAGACATAGGCGCCAAGCCCGAAAAAGGCGACCTGCCCGAAGCACAGGATGCCGCCATAGCCCCAGATCAGCGCAAGGCTCAGCGCCAGAACCGCCAGCGCAATCGCCGTGGTCAGGTTGATGATGGTGAAAAGCTGCAGCACGCTTGGGGCTGCGAACATGAAGATCACACCCAGCAGGGCATAGAAGAAGGTCGGGCGCATCTGGCGCAACATGCCGCTGTTCATAGCGATTTCCGGAAGAAGCGGCCCGTGATCCCGCGCGGCATGAGGCGCAGCAGGATGATGGCGGCCAGAAGAAGCGCGATCTCACCAAAGGTGGATCCCACGATGAAAGAGAAGATGCCGTTCAACCCGCCCAGCAGGATGGATCCCGCCGTGGTGCCCGCCAGGATCGCGGAGCCGCCCGAAATCACGGTGATGAAGGCCTTGGCGATATAGGTGGCACCAATCGTGGGCAGAACACCCGTCATCGGCGCCAGCAGCCCGCCCGCAAGGCCGGACACGGCCGCGCCCAGTCCGAAGGTGATCATGTAGATCTTGCTGGTCGACACCCCCAGCGCCGAGGCCATCTCGGCGTTCTGCATGGTGCCGCGCGCCAGCAGGCCAAGCTTGGTAAAGCGCAGGGTCAGCCAGACAAGGATCAGCAGCACGATGGTGATCAGGATCAGGAACAGCTCATAGCCGGATGCGGAATAGGTCCCGATCTGGATCGCCCCCAACGGTGGCGCCACGGTGGTCGCGGTCGAGGCCCCGAAGATCGAGGTCACAAGCCCCACCAGCAGCAGCGACAGCCCCCATGTGGCCAGCAGCGTATCCACCATGCGCCCGTAAAGCCAACGGATCAGCAGACGCTCCACGATGACGCCGATGATGCCCACGACCAGTGGCGCAAGGATCAGCATGGCTACCCAGATGTTGACGCCCGCATTGGTCGCCACCACGACCGTATAGCCGCCCAGCATCAGGAATTCGCCATGCGCAAGGTTGATCACGCGCATCATGCCGAAGATGATCGCAAGGCCCAGGCTGATCAGCGCCAGGTTTGCGATAACGTAGGCCAGTTGCAGGCCGATCGCAGCCACGAGATCCAAGGGGCTCTCCGTTTCGGTTCAGGGTTGCGCCGGGGTCGCGGGACCCCGGCGGCAGGGTCAGTTCAGCAGCGGGTCGGGATCACTTGATCCCCGCCGCGGCCAGACCGTTCTCGAAATAGAAGGTCGAGAGGGTCGGATTGGCGTTCAGGTCGCAGACAAGCTGCGTATCGGACGGCGGCTGTGCGGTATAGCTTTCGACGATATTGAACTCCTGATCCTGCAACTCGCCCAGCACGACGTTCTGGATCGCGTGGTTGGTTTGCGGGTCGATGGTGATCGGGCCGGACGGACCGTTGAAGGTCAGGCCCGATTTCAGCGCCGCCGACACTTCGGCATGATCGATGCTGCCCGCCAGCTTGACGGCCTCGGCCCAGAGCATCGCCCCTTCGTAGGAGCGCACGGTCAACTCGTTCATGGTGGCGCGGTTGGCCCCGAACTTGGCATCCATCCGGGCCAGGAAAGCGGTGTTCTCGGGGTTCTGCACACCCTCGAAGTAGGAATAGGCAGCCAGAAGCCCGTTGCCTTCCTCGGCCGAGATCAGCTTGTGCTCGTTGCCGATCCCGAAGGTCGTCGAGGCAATCGGAATTTCCGCATTCATGCCCGCCGCCGCATACTGGCGGTAGAAGGACACATGCGCGCCACCCACCAGACCCGAGAAGACCATGTCAGGCTTGGCTTGCTGGATCTTGTTGATGGTCGGACCGAAGTTGGTGACATCCAGCGGGAAGAACTCGATCGCGACGGTCTCGCCACCGTTTTCCTTGACGAAACGCTCCACCCATTGGGCAATGATCTGGCCATAGTTGTAATCGGCCGCGATGATATAGGCCTTCTTGCCCCATTTGTTCATCGCATAGGGCACGACCTTGGCCACGGTCTGCGCCGGCGTCGATCCGGTGCAGAAGTTGTTGAAGTCGCACACGCCGCCCTCATACTGCGTGTTGTAGAAATACATGGTCTTGAACCGGGCCAGTGTCGGGCGGATCGCCTCGCGGCTGGCCGAGGTGATGCCGCCATGCACGGTTGCGGCGCGGTCGCCCGCTGCGGCCTGCGTGGCATACTGGGTGTAGAACTGGATGGTCGACTGCGCGTCGTACATCTTCAGTTCGACTTCCTGCCCCAGAAGGCCGCCTGCCGCGTTGATGTCGTCGATGGCAAGGCTCGTGGCATCTGCCATCGCGGTGCCGTAGATATCCAGACCGCCGGAAAGGTCGAGGATCGAGGCGAAGATGATCTTGTCGCTACCCTGCGCGCGCCCGATGATCGGGGCCGATGACAGGGCCAGTGCGGAAGACCCGGCCAGAAAACTTCTACGCGAAAAAGTCATGTCAGTCTCTCCTGTTGGGGTTGTGACGGATGCGGATGGCACCTGGGCCGCGCGCATCAGTCCTTGGTGTCGGACGTTTTGCCGTCCGTTTTCGTGGCGCGGGCGGACCCGCTGCTGCGGCGGTCCAGCTGCGAGGTCACGCCGCGCACACCGTCCCCGATATTCATGCCCACTTCCTCGCCAAGCCGCTGCACGGCCGGAAGCTGAAGCGCCATCGACAGGACACCATCGACCAACTGGTTGACCGTGCTGCCGTCGCCGCCGCCGCCTTCGCCACCCGAGCCGCCCGAATGGCCCATGCCGGTGATGTGGTTGATGCGGATGCTTTCGATCTTCTCGGCGGGCTTGAGCATGCGTTCGACCACTTCGGGAAGGGTGCGGATGCGCGCCTCGTCCAGCTTCATCGCCATCAGTTCGCTGCTTTGCGCATTCTCGGCCTCGATCACCGCGGCGCGGCCCTTGGCCTCGGCCATCAGCTTGGCTTTCTGCGCCTCGGCACGGTCCAGCATCGCCTTGGCCTCGGCCTCGGCCATGGCCAGCATCGTGCCCACCTCCGAGCGCACGCGGGTGTCGTCCACCTCGGCCTGTTCGGTGGCGCGGATCAGCGCCAGAACCTTTTCGCGATCGGCGGCGGCCTGCTCGCGGATGGTGCGCACCTTTTCCTCGGCCTCGGCCCCGGCGGCGGTCGCGGCAATCGCCTCGGCCTCGGCATGGGCTTCCTCGACGCGCTTGGCCGCCAGACGCACGGCGTTTTCTGTCTTGGCCAGCGCGGTCGCCAGTTCGGCGGCAAGGCTTTGTTCGCGCAATTCGCGGTCCTTGCTGATCTCGGTCAGGCGCACCTCGCGTTCGCGGGCGATCCGTGCCGCCTCGCGCCGCTTTTCGGATGTGGCCTGTTCCTCGGCGGTTTCGGCCATCGAACGCGAGCGCGCGATCTCGATCTCGCGCTGCTGGGTGATCATCGCCTCTTCTTCCTCGCGGCTGATGGTCAGCTTGCGCTTGGTGGCGTCCAGCTGGCTCTGGCGCACGGCCACTTCGGCATCGGCTTCGATGACGGCGCGTTCCTTCTTGTTGACCGCGATGATCTCGGCCAGGCGGCGCATCCCCAGCGCGTTGAAGGCGTTGTTTTCATCCAGCGCGTGGAATGGTGTCTGGTCGATCCGCGTCAGCGAGACGGATTCCAGCAACAGACCGTTCTGCGCCAGGTTGTCGGTCAGTATATCGGACACTTCGCGGGCATAGCCTGCGCGATTGTCCTGCAATTCGTCCATCGTGTAGCGCGCGGCAACCGACAGCATCGCATCGACCAGCTTGCCCTCAAGCGTCTCGGCCAGATCGGCCGAGCGGAAGGATTTGCCCGCCAGCGCCTGCGCCGCCGTGGCGACGCCTTCGGCACTGGCCCGGACGCGGACATAGAATTCCGCGCCGACATCGACGCGCAGACGATCCTTGGTGATGATGGACTTGGGCCCCAGCCGCTCGATCTCGAGCTTGGTGGTGCGCATGTTCACTTCCGAGACCTTGTGCAGGAAGGGCAACGCGATGCAGCCCCCATCCAGCACGACCCTCTGTCCCCCGGCACCGGTCCGCACCAGGCTGACCTCTCGGGTGGCCTTGCGGTAGTAGCGGTTCAGGAAAAGGATCACCAGGATCGCCAGGACAACCGCAACGATCAATGTCACAAATACCGTCATTCCGTCATCTCCAGTGCCTTGCTCATGGTCGCGCCGCACAGGCGCCCCCAACGATCTCGATCCTCGATCAGAGGCTTGGGCAAACATATGTTTGTTCAGTTCCCAAGCGTAGGACGATGATGAAAAAACTGTCAACTCTCATGACCGGAATTATTTGACGCTACGGCAATCAATTCCGCGCTGGCAAGTTTCATCAAGGCCTGCCGCAGCCTCTGCAAAGGTCGGAAAGCAACCCGCAGACGCCCGCGTCAGCGCTGAAAAAACGTTTGCAAGGCAACAAAAAACCCTTGCTTTGCTGGGGCCTCAAGGGGCTGTCAGCCGCAGGAATGGGCGATCACGCCCAGACCGATCTTTAGAGACTCGATCATATCGTCCAGATTCATCGAAGCCATATCCGCCCGCTGATGCATTTCAAGGCGGCTCTCGTCTGCCACTTCATTAAGCAGCTCTGCCACCTGCGCGGGCAGATAGGGAAGATGAATGAAGCCGGAAATTGTATCGGGGTGATTCCGTGTACAATGGTGCAGCGCAACATAGGTGGTGGCATTGCACAGATAGGTGCCGGCGCTGCCCGATTGGCGACACGGCCGCCCTGCGGATCGGATCGCCGCCTGCATCGCATCTGCCGGCAGCGTCGTCAGATAGCCATCCGGCCCGTCATCGACCACCTTGCCGTTCTGGCGATGCCCGGCATTGTCCGGCAGTTCGAACCAGGACCAGTTGGCGGCCATCCGTTCGATGCGGATCATCGGCTCGCCCGGCCACAGGCCCAGCGAGACAATCGCGCGGGGGCGCAAGGTGTCGATCAGGGCCGGCAGGTCGCGCCGGACCTTGTGAAAGTCGACGGCAAGGCCCTGCCCGCGCACGGCCATGCCGCCGATGGTCATCCCGTCCAGCGCATGGGCGACCTGCTCGGACGGGTTGGCGCTGCGGCCCGCATAGCTTTGAAAACCGGTAACGAGGATCATGGCCTTCTCCTTGCGCAAGGGCGGCATCGCCTGGCCCGCAGGCGATGCGGCGCCAGGGTCAATCCTGACGGCATTCATCCGCTTCAGGCAAGCCCCCTTGCCCCGCGGGTGGCGGGGCGCGGTCAGTTGTCCTTTGATGTTGTAAATATATTTGACAAGCAAAGCGTCCTCTGTTGGAGTGCTGCCAATGGACAGGGTCGGGAGGAAACGGGCCGTCCAGAACAAGCAATCCCGCACTGGCCTTGCCATGCTCGCGGACACGATGCGCTTACAGGGAGGAACCGATGCGTAGAATTCTTTTGACCGGTGCGGTCGCAATGGCGGCTGTGGCCGGACAGGCCAATGCACAGCAGATCAAGATCATGACCGGCCCACAAGGCGGATCGTGGTACCCGCTTGGCGGCGCGATCCAGTCGATGCTGTCGGATGACGGCATCAGCGTCCAGGTGCTGCCGGGTGGCGGTGTCGCCAACGCGCAGGGCGTGCAGGGCGGCCAGACCGATCTTGCCTTCGGCAACTCGATCTCGGTCGTGGATGCGCTGGAAGGCCGCGCGCCCTTCGAGGGCAAGGCCGACAATATCTGCCTGATGGCCACGCTCTATCCGCAGTATTTCCAGATGGCGGCGCCCAAGGACAGCGGCATCGCCTCGGTCGACGACCTCAAGGGCAAGCGCATCACCACACAGCCGGTCGGCAATACCGCCGAGCAGGTCATGCGCGCCATCCTGCAGACCGCAGGCATGAGCTACGATGACATGCGCAGCGTCGATTACGTGTCCTATTCGGATGGCGTGGGCCTTGTGCAGGACGGCAATGCCGACATGTTCAGCGCGGGCACGACCGCACCGGCATCGGCGATCATGGATCTTGCGAACTCGACCGACATCACCATGATCGGGCTGACCGAAGAGTTCATCGGCAAGATGCGTGACACCATCAACCCGGGCTACGCTTCGCTGACCATCGCGGCGGGCACCTATCCCGGACAGGACAGCGACGTGACGGCCGTGGGCTACATGACCCAGCTGATCGGCCGCTGCGATCTGGACGATGCCGTGGTGACCGCGCTGATGAGCAACCTGTGGGAATCGCGCGGCGATCTGGCCACGATCAGCGCCGCGATGCGTGACATCACCCTCGAGAAGATGATGGATCCGGGCGGCGTGCCGCTGCATGCGGCTGCCAAGGCCTTCTACGAGGCGAATGCAGGCAAGTAAGCCTGGCATACCGGCGGGCCGCCACGCGCGGCCCGTCCCTACCCTTCTTACTGGCGGATGAACGCGATGCAGGCACTTGATGTCTGGCTCCGGCGCCTGACCGTTGCGGTCGCGGTGTCGATGAGCCTTTTTCACCTCTACGTGGCCTGGTTCGGCCCCCCCAACGCCTTCACCTTGCGCGCGACCCATTTCGGCTTTGCCATGGCGCTGGCCTATCTGGCGCTGCCCATGACGGCGGCGCGGCGGGGCAAGGCACCGGGGTTCATCGATATCGCCTTCGTCTGCGCGGCCCTGGCCGCCGCCAGCTATCCGCTGATCAACCAGACCTATTTCAACACGCGCATGGCCTATGTCGGCCCGGTCTCGGTGATGGACCAGGTCTTTGCGGTGATGATGATGGTCACCATCCTCGAGGCGACGCGGCGCGCGATCGGCTTCATCCTGCCGCTGACCGCGCTGATCTTCCTGTCCTACCAGGTGTTCTTCACCCAGGCTGACCTCGTGCGGCTGCTGGAATACCAGTACATGACCACCGATGCGCTGTTCGGCGTCCCGGCACAGGTCTCGGCCACCTATGTGGTGCTGTTCGTGATCTTCGGCGCGATGGCCGAACGCTTCGGCATCGGCAAGCTGTTCATGGATTTCGCGCTGGCCCTGACAGGCCATGCGGCGGGCGGCCCGGCCAAGGTGGCCGTGGTGACATCGGGCCTTTTCGGCTCGGTCTCTGGCTCTGCCGTGGCCAACGTCATGACCACCGGCACGTTTTCGATCCCGCTGATGAAACGCATCGGGTATCGCCCGCAATTCGCCGGCGCGGTCGAGGCCGTCGCCTCGACCGGCGGGCAGATCATGCCGCCCATCATGGGGGCTGCCGCCTTCGTCATGGCCGAATTCATGGGGGTCAGCTATCTGACCGTGGCGGGCTATGCGCTGCTGCCTGCGCTGCTCTATTTCCTGGCCGTCTTCCTGGCCGTGCATTTCGAGGCGCGCAAGCGCGGCATGAAGGGCCTGCCCAAGGCCGACCTGCCGCGCGTCGGCAAGGTCCTCAAGGACGAGGGGCATCTGTTCCTGCCGCTTGTCGTGATCATCGGCATGCTGATGAGCGGCTATTCCGCCCCCTTCTCGGCGCTCTGCGGGATCCTGTCGATCCTGCCCGTGGTGCTGATGCGCAAGACCACCCGCCACGAGGTGACGCTGCCCAAGGTGATCGAGGCGCTGGAATCCGGTG
The DNA here is from genome assembly GCA_030758115.1 of Paracoccaceae bacterium. Lineage (GTDB taxonomy): Bacteria > Pseudomonadota > Alphaproteobacteria > Rhodobacterales > Rhodobacteraceae > Seohaeicola. The sequence goes on from JANREX010000073.1 coordinate 68,079, forward strand.
CCGTCAACTCGGTCGCGGTGGCGCTGGCCTGCGCCACGGCGGGTATCGTGATCGGCGTGATCGCGCAGACCGGTCTGGGTCTGACCTTCACCGGCCTGGTCAAGGCGGCGGCGGGCCAGCAGCTGATCTTCGCGCTGATCCTGACGATGATCGCGGGCATCGTGCTGGGCATGGGCATGCCCACAACGCCCGCCTATATCGTGCAGGTGGCACTGCTGGTGCCCGCGCTGGTCAACATGGGCGTGTCGATCCCGGCGGCGCATATGTTCGTCTTCTACTACGCGATCCTGTCGGCCATCACGCCACCCGTGGCCATCGCGGTCTATGCCGCCTGCGGCATCGCGCAATCGCCGGTCATGGCGACATCCTGGATGGCAGTGCGGCTGGGGCTGACAGGCTATATCATCCCCTTCATGTTCGTCTTCGGCCCCTCGCTGCTGATGATCGGCACCTGGACCGAGATCGTGCTGACCGCCTTCAGCGCCACGATGGGGGTGACCTTCCTGGCGGCGGGTCTGGCCGGATTCCTGTTGCGGCCCACGGGCTGGATCGCGCGGGGCCTGCTGGTGGCGGCGGCGCTGACGCTGATCAATCCGGGGCTTCTGACCGATGCGATCGGCCTTGCGCTGGCGCTGCTGGCCCTGCTGATCAACTCGCGCGAACGCTCGGACGCCTGGGACGAGGAGGCAGACGCCCCCCGCGTCAGCCTGTCCGAAACCCTCAAGGCCGAAGCCGCGCAACGCGCCAAGCGGTGAGCGGTCCAGGCGACAACTAGGAACAAAAAAAGGCCGGAGGATCACCCCTCCGGCTTTTTCAATTGTCTCAAGAAAGTGCCAGAAACGCCCTTAGCGCCCCTTGTCCTTGCGCCATGCGGCAAAGGTCTCGGCATGTTCGGGCTTGGTGCCGGGATAAAGCCCGATGATCGACGCACCGGCCTTGACCTGTTCCACCACGAAATCCTCGTAGACGGTCATCTCGGCGGCCTCGGCCGCGACCTCGGCGGCGATGTCCTGCGGGATCACGATGACGCAATCGGCATCCCCCACGATGATGTCACCGGGAAAGACCGGCGCATCGCCGCAGCCGATGGGCACGTTCAGATCCAGCGCCTCGTGCAGGGTCAGGTTCGTGGGGCTTGAGGGACGCGCGTGATAGGCCGGGATATCCAGACCGCCGATATCCTGCGCATCGCGGAAACCGCCGTCGGTCACGACACCCGCCGCACCGCGCATCATCAGCCGGGTCACCAGGATATCCCCGGCGGAGGCCGCGCGCGGGTCCTTGCGGCTGTCCATCACCAGAACAGCACCCGCCGGGCAGGTATCGACGGCCACGCGCTGCGGATGATCGGCATTGCGAAAGACCGCGATCCCGTTGCGATCCTCGCGCGCGGGGATGTAGCGCAGTGTCACTGCGGGGCCCACCATGTTGCGCCCCTTGGGCGCGACCGGATGCACGCCCTGGATCACCTGGCCGCGCAATCCGCGCTTGTAAAGCACCGTCGCCAGCGTGGCGACGGAGACGCCCATCAATGTCTCGCGCAGGGTCTCGTCCATGGCTTTCATCCTTCCTGAAGTTCGGCGGGCAGCAAGGCGCCCGGCATGTTCTGATAGGCGACAGGGCGCAGGAACCGGCGGATCGCCATGCTGCCCACGCTGGTTGCGCCGAAATTCGTGCTGGCCGGGTATGGCCCGCCATGCACCATCGCGTCGCAGACCTCGACCCCCGTGGGATAGCCATTGGCCAGCACGCGGCCCGCCTTGCGCTCCAGCACCGGCATCAGGCGGCGCGCAAGCTCTGTGTCGCCCGCATCCATGTGCAGGGTGCAGGTCAACTGCCCCTCCAGCGCGCGGGCGATCTCGATCATCTGGGCGGTATCGCGGACGGTGATCAGGATACCCAAGGGGCCGAAGACCTCGTGATGCAGGGCCGGATTGGCCTGCCAGTCATCGCCGGTCACGCGCAGCAGCACCGGCAGCGCGGCGCGCCCCTCGGCGGCGCCCGCCGTCAGGGTCTGCACACCGGGTGCCTCGCAGGCGGCCTTGCAGCCCGCCCGATAAGCCTCGGCGATGCCGCCGGTCAGCATGGTCTGGGCGGCCACCTGCCCCAGGGCCGCACAGGCCGTATCGGCAAAGCGCTCAGCATCGGGACCGGCGACGGCGATGACCACGCCGGGATTGGTGCAGAACTGACCTGCCCCCATGGTCAGGCTTGCGGCCCAGCCCTGTGCGATGCCCTCCGCGCGCGCGGTCATGGCGGCGGGCAGCAGGAACATCGGGTTGATGCTGCCCAGCTCGCCGAAGAAGGGGATCGGCTCGGGCCGCGCGGCGCAGAGATCGAACAAGGCCCGCCCCCCGCGCAGACTGCCGGTAAAGCCCACGGCGCGGATCAGCGGATGCGTGACCAGCGCCTGGCCCACCGCATTGCCGCCCCCTTGCAGCAGCGAGAACACGCCCGCGGGCATCCCGCAGCCTGTGATCGCGGCATGAATCGCCTCGGCCACGATCTCGGCGGTGCCGGGATGGGCCTGATGACCGCGCAGCACCACCGGACAGCCCGCCGCAAGGGCCGAGGCCGTGTCGCCCCCCGCTGTCGAGAACGCCAGCGGAAAGTTCGACGCGCCGAAGACCGCCACGGGACCCAGCGGGCGCTGGATCATGCGAATGTCCGGGCGCGGCAAGGGCTGCCGGTCGGGCAGCGCCGGATCGATGCGGATATCAAGATGGTCATCCTTCAGGATATGGCCCGCGAACAGGCGCAACTGTCCCGTGGTGCGCCCGCGCTCGCCTTCGATGCGCGCCTGGGGCAAGCCGCTTTCCTGGCAGGCGATCGCGGTGATCGCCGCCGCGCGGGCCTCGATCTCGTCTGCGATGGCATTCAGGAACGCGGCGCGATCCGCGCGGGTCGTCTGCCCATAGGTCCAGAAGGCATCCTCGGCGGCGCGGCAGGCCTGATCGACCAGCGCGGGCGTCGCCTCGGCAAAGTCATGCGCCGGGCCATCCGCCGGATCAGAGCGGAAGCTCGCCGCACCGGCGATCCAGTCGCCTGCGATCAGGTGGCGTCCGTGGGGAATGAATGTCATGCTGCAAGTCCTTCAAATCAGGTTGTTTTCGCGCAGGAACCGGTCCAGTTGCGCGGTTTGTGCATCGGTCAGCGGCCAGGCCGAGGGCGGCCGCGTCGGCCCGCAATCCTGCCCCATCGCGGCAAGTGCCGCCTTGACGCCGGTCACGTTGGTGCCGTTCATCTCGGCGGCGCGGATATCTTCGAAGACCTTCATCCCCGCGATCAGCCTGTTGGCAAGGGCATAGTCCCCCGCCTCCAGCGCCGCATGGATCGCCATCGACCGTTCCGGCCAGACATTGATCAACCCCGAGGTGAAACCCCGCGCGCCCACGGCATAGAAGGCGGGTGCCCATATCTCGGCAAGGCCCCCGACCCAGACGATGCCGGGATCACAGGCGGCTTTCGCCTCGGCCAGTTTCAACGGATTGGGTGTCGCCCATTTGACGCCGCGCACACCGGGCACCGCGCAAAGCGCCGCGATCGCGCCCGTGCCGATCGCGTCATTGCGCAGATACAGCATCATCGGCAGACCACCCGAGGCATCATTGACCGCATGCAGGTAATCCACGATGCCGCGCGGGGCCACGAAGGGATCGGGCGGCTGATGCACCATCAGCGCCGCCGCCCCGGCTTCGGCCGACACCCGCGCCAGACGGCAGGCATCGCGGATGCCGCGCCCGACACCGGCCAGAACGGGCGCACGGTCACCGACCATCCCCACGACCGTCGCCGCCATGGTGCAGGCCTCATCCGTGGTCAGGGCGTAGAATTCGCCGGTATTGCCGTTCACGACCGGAATATGCATCCCCGCCCCCAGCGCGCGGTCGATGATCGGCGCCAGCCGGTCCGGCGCGATCTCGCCCTCCGCGTCATAGGGGGTGACGAGGATGCCCGAGATGCCGGTCAATGCGCTGTCAAGATCATGTGCCATCAGAAAATATCCGGCTCGCCCGCGGCAGGGCCGTGGTCGCGTGTCAGGTAATCGAAGTCGCAGCCCGTATCGGCCTGCCCCACATGTTTCGAGAACATGTAGCCCCAGCCGCGCTGATAGCGTGGCGCGGGCGGGGTCCATGCCGCGCGGCGGGCCTCCAGCTCGGCCTCGGGCACCAGCATGTCCAGCCGTCGCGCGGCCAGATCCAGCCGGACGATGTCGCCGGTCTTCAGCAGCGCCAGCGGCCCGCCGATGAAGGCCTCGGGCGCCACATGCAGCACGCAGGCGCCATAGGATGTGCCCGACATCCGCGCATCCGAAATCCGCAGCATGTCGCGATGCCCCTGCTTGAGCAGCGCCTTGGGAATGGGCAGCATGCCCCATTCCGGCATGCCCGGCCCGCCCAGTGGCCCCGCGTTGCGCAGCACCATGACGTGATCGGGCGTCACATCAAGGTTTTCGTCATCCACCGCCTTCTTCATCTCGGGGTAGCTGTCGAACACCAGCGCGGGGCCTTCATGGGTATAGAATTTCGGATCGCAGGCGGCGGGCTTGATCACCGCGCCGTCAGGGCACAGGTTGCCGCGCAGTACCGCCAGCGACCCCTCGGCATAGACCGGGTTCGACAGCGGGCGGATCACGTCATCGTTGTAGACCTGCGCGGCGGCGATATTCTCGCCCACCGTGGTGCCCGCCACCGTCATGCAGGACAGATCCAGCCGGTCGGCGATCTGCTTCATCATCGCCAGCAACCCGCCCGCGTAATAGAAATCCTCCATCAGGTAGTCACTGCCAGAGGGGCGGATATTGGCCAGCAGCGGCGTGGTGCGCCCCAGCGCATCCAGATCGTCAAGGCTCAGATCGACACCGGCGCGCCGCGCCATGGCGATCAGGTGCACCACCGCATTGGTGGAACATCCCGTGGCCATCGCCACGATGGCCGCGTTGCGCACGGCGGCAGGGGTCACGATGCGGTCAGGCGTCAGATCCTCCCAGACCATGTCGACGATGCGCCGCCCGCTGCCGCTGGCCATGCGGCCATGGTTGCTGTCCACCGCCGGGATCGAGGACGCGCCGGGCAGCGTGAGGCCCAGCGAATCCGCAATCGCGGTCATGGTGCTGGCCGTGCCCATCGTCATGCAGACCCCGTGGCTGCGCGCGATCCCGCCCTGCACGCCGCGCCATTCCGCGTCCGAGATATTGCCCGCGCGCCGTTCGTCCCAGTATTTCCACGCGTCCGACCCCGACCCCAGCACGCGCCCTGCGTAATTGCCCCGCAGCATCGGCCCGGCAGGCATGTAGATGAAGGGCACGCCCGCCGACAGCGCCCCCATGATCAGCGCGGGCGTGGTCTTGTCGCAGCCCCCCATCAGCACGACACCGTCAAACGGATGCGAGCGGATCACCTCCTCGGTCTCCATCGCCAGCATGTTGCGATAGATCATCGAGGTGGGCTTGGTGAATTGCTCGTCCACCGACAGCACCGGCATCTCGACCGGAAAGCCCCCCGCCTGCAGCACGCCGCGCTTCACCTCCTTGGCGCGTTCGGGAAAATGGCCGTGGCACGAGTTGATCTCGGACCATGTGTTCAGCACACCGATGATCGGCTTGCCCCGGAACTCCTCCTCGGCATAGCCAAGCTGCATCATGCGCGAGCGGTGGCCGAAGCTGCGCAGATCGTCCGGGGCGAACCATCGGGCAGATCGCAGGGTTTCGGGGGTCTTGGTCATCGGGGGATCCTTCGGGTCTTGGGGGCTGTTGGATTTGCGGCTATAGCGGTCAGGTCAAAGGGCTGAGGCAACGGGAGGTTCCATGTCGCGCAATCGTCTGAAAACAGGGCTGGCCGAAAAGCGGCCCATGGCGGGGCTGTGGCTGTCGCTGGATGCGCCCGCCGCCACGGAAATCGCCGCCGGCAGCGGCGCCGACTGGCTGCTGATCGACATGGAACATTCGCCCACGGGGCTGGATTCGGTCGTGCATCACCTGCGCGCGGCGATGGCAGGCCCGGTGGAAGCCGTGGTGCGGGTGCCAAGCGCCGAACCCGTGACGGTCAAGCGGGTGCTGGATCTTGGCGCGCGCAGCCTGATGTTCCCGATGATCGACAGCGCCGAGGATGCGGCCCGCGCCGTCAGCTACACCCGCTATCCGCCGCATGGCATGCGCGGGCTGTCGATGACCACGCGGGCCAACAATTACGGGCGCGATCCGGGTTATCTGGCGGACCATGTCGATGATCTTTGCGTCATCGTGCAGGTCGAAACCCCGCAGGCGGTGGCGGCCATCCCGCAGATCGCGGCCGTGCCGGGGGTGGATGCGATCTTTGTCGGCCCCGCCGATCTGTCGGCGGCCATGGGCCATCTGGGCGGCGCGCAGCATCCCGAGGCGCAGGCGATGATCGACCACGCGCGCGCACTGGCCAGTGACGCGGGCAAGCCCATCGGCATCCTGGGTTTCGGCACCGATCTTGCGCGCGGCTATTTCGCGCGCGGCTTCGATTTCGTGGCCGTGGCCGGCGACAGCTGGCTTCTGGCGCGGCAGATGGATGCCGTCATCGCCAGCCTCAAGGGCTGATCGCCTCATGCCCGCCGCTCCTGATCGGTGACGCGGCGGCGGGCCTGCACCAAGTGATAGCTCATCAGCAGCGCCGCGCCCTCGGCATCGCGGCTGCGGATCGCCTCGAGGATCTGGCGATGCTCGTCCAGCACGGCATCGATCCGCGCCTCGCTGCCCGCGCTGGTCAATTGTTGCGCCACCCCGATGGCCTGCAGCATCAAGCCGCGCGTGGCGTTCAGCATGTCGCAGAATATCTCGTTGCCGCTGGCCTCGGCCACGGCCATGTGGAAATCGAAATCCGCCTCGCGCACGGGTTTGCGGGCGCGCATCGTGCGTTCCATGTGATCCAGCGCCATCTCGATCCGTTCGATGTCGCGCGGCGTGGCGCGCAGGGCGGCATGACGGGCGGCGGCGGCCTCCAGCGACAGGCGCGCCTCCATGCAGCGCATCAACCCTGCCACGTCATCGGCGCGCGCATGTTCGATCAACCCCTGTGGCGGACGGCGGCGCACGAAACTGCCCACACCGTGCTGCGCCGCCACGATTCCGTCATCGCGCAACCGCGCCAATGCCTCGCGCACGACGGGGCGCGACACTTCGAACCTCTCGCTGATCTGGTGCTCGGACGGCAGCTTGTCGCCTTCGGCCAGTTGCCCCGAGGCGATCAGTTCAAGGATCCGGCCATAGATCTGATCGGCCAGCGTCTCGCGCTTGCGGATCGTGGCATTCAGCAGCGGATCCTCGGATTTGCCGGGCGGCGTCATCGCGACCACCGGAAGCGGACAAGTGCAATAGTAACGGACATGGGCATTTCCGGGAATTCTCCTCTCTCCGGGATGCAGCATGCACATCCCGGCGCATGTTGTAAACATTATTGACAACCCCAAGCCGTTCGGGCGAGACAGGGATACCGAAAGCAAGGAGCAGGCGATGACACAGGCCAATACTTCCACGGCGCGCACGGCGGGCAAGGTTCTTGTCGATCAGCTTTTGGTGCATGGGGCCGATACGGCCTTCTGCGTGCCGGGCGAAAGCTATCTCGAGGTGCTGGATGCGCTGCATGATGTCTCGGACCGCTTCACCCTGATCAATGCCCGCCACGAGGCGGGCGCCGCCAACATGGCCGAGGCCTATGGCAAGATGACCGGCAAGCCCGGCATCGCCATGGTCACCCGTGGCCCCGGTGCCTGCCATGCCTGCATCGGCGTGCATATCGCCCAGCAGGACAGCACGCCGATGATCCTGCTGATCGGACAGGTCGGGCGCGACATGATCGACCGCGAGGCCTTTCAGGAGGTGGATTACCGCCAGATGTTCGGCGGTCTGGCCAAATGGGTGGCCCAGATCGACAGCCCCGAAAGGGTACCCGAATACATGGCCCGCGCCTTTCGCATGGCCACGTCCGGCCGTCCCGGCCCCGTGGTTCTGGCCCTGCCCGAGGACATGCTGACCACCGCCGTCACCGTGGCCGATGCGCGCCCCTATACCGCCACGCGGGCGCAGGCGACGCCCGAACAGGTCGCGCAGATCACGGATCTACTGGCGCAGGCCGAACGCCCGATGCTGCTGCTGGGCGGCTCGGGCTGGACCGATGCCGCCGCCGAGGCCATCCGCCGCTTTGCCGAAGCCAATCGCCTGCCTGTCACCACCTCGTTCCGGCGGCAGGACGCGATCGACAACCGTTCCGACAGCTACGTGGGCGAATTCGGCACCGCCACCGCCCCCGCGCTGCACAAGCGCATGGCCGAGGCCGACATTGTGCTGGTCCTGGGCGCGCGACTGGGCGAGATGACCACCAAGGGCTATACCAACCTGACCCCGCCCGAAACCCGGCAACGCCTGATCCATGTGCATCCCGACCCGGACGAGATCGGCCGCGTCTATGGCCCCGAACTGGGCATTGCCGCCGACATGGAAGGGCTGGCGCAGGCGCTGGGCGGCATGGATCTGGCCCGGCAGAACAAATGGGGCGACTGGTGCGCCACCCTGCGCGGCGAATACATGGCCGATACCGCGCGTCCCGCCGATGGCGGCTGGGCGCTGGACATGGGACAGGCGCTTTGCGATATCCGCGACGCGCTGCCCGCCGACACGATCATCACGCTGGACGCAGGCAATCACACGGGCTGGGGCCAGCGTTTCCTGCGCTTTGGCCGACCGGGGCGCGAGATCGGATCGACCTGTGGCTCGATGGGCTATTCGGTGCCCGCCGCCGTGGCCGCAAGCCTGCTTCATCCGGGGCGGCTGGTCTTGTCGATGGTGGGCGATGGCGGCTTCATGATGAGCGGGCAGGAACTGACCGTCGCCGCGCAATACGGGGCCACGCCGATCGTGCTGCTGTTCAACAACGGCATGTATGGCACGATCCGCATGCACCAGGAACGTGATCACCCGCTGCGGGTGTCGGGCACCGAACTGAAAACCCATGATTTCGTCCGCATGGCCGAAGGGTACGGCTGCCATGCCGAACGCGTGACCGCCACCGCCGATTTCGGCCCGGCGCTGGCGCGCGCGCGCGCCTCTGGCCGCCCGGCGGTGCTGGAACTGGTGACCGACCCCGAACAGATCACCTCGCGCACCACGATCACCAAGCTGCGGGCCGCCTCGGGCGTCAAGGCATGAGCCTGCCCGCCGATCTGCTGGCCGACTTGCGCGCGGCAGTCGGCGCGGCCCATGTCTGGACAGACCCCGCGCGCCTTGCCCCCCATGAGGTCGAGGATCGCGGCCGTTGGAAGGGTCATGCGCTGGCCGTGATCCGCCCCGGCAGCACCAATGAGGTCGCCGCCGTGGTAAAGCTCTGCCATGCCGCGCGCGTGCCGATGGTGCCGCAGGGCGGCAATACCGGGCTGGTGGGCGGCGGCGTGCCAGACGGGGCGGTGGTGATCGCCATGGGCCGGATGAACCGGATCCGCGCGGTCGATCCCCTGAACGCCACCCTGACGGTCGAGGCAGGCTGCACCCTGTCCGCGATCCAGGCGGCCGCCGATGAGGCGGGGCAGCTTTTCCCGCTGTCGCTTGCCTCGCAGGGGAGCTGCCAGATCGGCGGGAACCTGTCGACCAACGCGGGCGGCACCGCCGTGCTGCGCTATGGCACGACCCGCGACCTGGTGCTTGGGATCGAGGCCGTGCTGCCCTCGGGCGAGGTGCTGAACACGCTCAGCGCGCTGCGCAAGGACAACACGGGCTACGCTTTGCGCGACCTGATGATCGGGGCCGAGGGCACGCTGGGCATCATCACCGCCGCCGTGCTGCGGCTATTCCCGCGCCCCGCCGCGACCGTGACCGCCATGGCCGCCTGCGAAGGGCCGCAACAGGCGCTGGCGATCTTCGACATCCTGCGCGCCCGCTGCGGCGACAGCCTCAGCGCTTTCGAATATATCGAACGCTTCGGCATCCGGATGGTGCTGGATCACCTGCCCGGCGCGCGTGACCCGCTGGCGGATCCGCATCCCGCCTATGTGCTGATCGAACTCACCTCGCCCGACCCCGAGGCCGGGCTGGATGCGCGCATGGAACGCGCGCTGGCCCAGGCGATGGAGGACGGGCTGATCCCCGATGCCGTCATCGCCACCTCGCAGACGCAGGCGCAGGCGCTCTGGACCCTGCGCGAGGCCATGTCCGACATGCAGAAACACGCCGGCGCCTCGATCAAGCATGACGTGGCGGTGCCTGTCTCGCGCGTGGCGGAATTCATCACCCGTGGCGTGGCGGCCTGCCGCGCCCATATGCCCGATGTGCGCCCCTGCCCCTTCGGCCATTTCGGCGATGGCAATATCCATTTCAACCTGACCCGCCCCGCCGCCATGACGGATGCCGATTTCCTGACCCATTACGGTGCCTTCAACCGCATCGTGCACGACCTTGTGACCGACATGGGCGGCTCGATCTCGGCCGAACACGGCATCGGCCTTGCCAAGCGGGACGAACTGCCGCGATACAAGGACCCTGTCGCCCTGGCGCTCTGCCGCACCATCAAGGCGGCGGTCGACCCTTATAACCTGATGAACCCCGGCAAGGTGATCGCCATGCAAGACACCGACACCCGCCCCCTGGAAAGGATAGCCTGATGATCGATCTCTACACCTGGACCACACCCAACGGGCGTAAGGTCTCGATCCTGCTGGAGGAACTTGGCCTGCCCTATACCGCCCATGCGGTGAACATCGGCAAGGACGAACAATTTGCGCCCGATTTCCTGAAAATCTCGCCCAACAACAAGATCCCCGCCATCGTGGATCATGACACCGGCATCAGCCAGTTCGAATCCGGCGCGATCATGATCTACCTGGCCGAGAAGACCGGACAGTTCCTGCCGACCGAAGCCAAGGCCCGCGCCGCCGTGATGCAATGGCTGATGTGGCAGATGGGCGGCTTCGGCCCGATGCTGGGACAGGCGCATGTCTTCCTGAAGTTCAACCGTGGCCTGTCGCTACCCGCCGAGGAGCGTTTCGCCAAGGAAGCACAGCGGCTTTATGGCGTGCTCGACCGGCAGCTGGCCGATCATGCCTACGTGGCGGGCGACTATTCCATCGCCGACATGGCGATCTTCCCCTGGGTCGCGCGCCATGACTGGCACGGGGTCGACCTGACCGCCTTCCCGAATGTGCTGCGCTGGTATCGCGCGATGGCCGAACGCCCCGCCGTGCAGCGCGGCTACCAGGTGCCCAGCGATGTGGGCCCGATCCCGATGCCCGCATGACCGCGCGCACGATCATCGTCACCGGTGCGGGCAGCGGCATCGGCCGCGCCACCGCGCGTCTGGCCCTGTCGCAGGGCTGGCGCGTGGCGCTGCTGGGTCGGCGCGCCGAGGCGCTGGCCGACAGCGCCGAGGGGCATGCAAACGCCCTTGTCCTGCCCTGCGACGTGACGGACGAGGCCGCGATTGACGCGGCCTTCGACACCGTCATGCAGCACTGGGGCCGCATCGACGTGCTGTTCAACAACGCGGGCCGCAACCTTGGGGCAGACACGCCCGACCTGATCGCGCCCGATGATTTCCGCGCCGTGCTGGACGTGAACGTGACGGGCGTGTTCCTGTGCGCCCGCGCGGCCTTTGCGCGGATGCGCGCGCAGAACCCGCAGGGCGGGCGCATCATCAACAACGGCTCGATTTCCGCCCATGCCCCGCGCCCCGGCACCATCGCCTATACGGCGGCGAAACATGCCGTCACCGGCATGACCCGCGCGCTGTCGCTGGATGGGCGGCCCTTCGGGATTGCCTGCGGGCAGATCGACATCGGCAATGCCCGCTCGGGCATGGCCGACCGCATGGCCAAGGGGGTGATGCAGGCCGATGGCAGTGTCCGCCCCGAGGCGATGATCGACGTCTCGGTCGTGGCCGACAGCGTGATGCACATGGCCAGCCTGCCCGATGGCGCGAATGTGCAGTTCCTGACGGTCATGCCCACGACCATGCCCTTCATCGGACGCGGATAAGGAACACCCAAGATGACACAGGTCCTCAGCATCGGCACCTATGCCGCCATGGATGCCCAAGCCCTGCGCGCCGAATTCGGCGGCCCGGAACTGCCCGCGCTTGCCGATCTGGACAGCCTGCCGCAAGCGGTGCGTGACGCGGTCACCGCCATGGCCTGCAAAAGCCACGAAGCCATCGGCCCCGCCCAGATGGACAAGCTGCCCAACCTCAAGCTGATCGCCCGCTACGGCGTGGGCTACGAGGCGGTGGACCTGTCCGCCGCCGCCGCGCGCGGCATTGTCGTGACCAATACCCCCGATGTGCTGAACGACGATGTGGCCGATCTGGCCGTTGCGCTGTGGCTGGGCCTGCTGCGCGAGGTCGAGCGCGGCATCGCCAATGTGCGCAGCGGCGATTGGGCCAATGGCGGGCCACCGCTGGCGCGCAAGGCCACGGGGCGACGCATCGGCATCCTTGGAATGGGCCGGATCGGGCGCGAACTGGCCGACCGGCTGGCCGCCTTCAAATGCGCGGTGCATTACAGCGCCCGCAACCCCAAGGACACGCCGCAGTGCTGGCAGTTCCACGACAACGCCCTGTCGCTGGCCACGGCGGTCGACGATCTCTTCGTCACCGTCGTCGGCGGGCCCGAGACCGAGAACCTGATCAACACCGAAGTACTGGCGGCGCTGGGCGCGGACGGGCATCTGATCAACCTGTCGCGCGGCAGCGTGGTGGACGAGGACGCGTTGCTGGCAGCCCTCGATGCCCGCACGATCCGTGGCGCGGGGCTTGATGTCTTTCGCAATGAACCCCGCCCCGATCCGCGCCTGGTCTCGCGCGCCGATGTGTTGCCCCTGCCCCATATCGGCACCGCCACGATAGAGACCCGCACCCAGATGGGCGCGTTGCAGCGCGCCAATATCCGTGCCTTTCTTGACGGCAAGCCCGCCCTCACCCCCGTGCCCATGGGCTAGCGGCCCGCGCCGCGCACCCTTGCGCCGCACCGCGCGCGCGGCTATCCGAAACATCAGGCGCGCGCCACAGGGGCGGGCGCATCCACCGCCCTTTCGAAAGGACAGCCCATGATCGAACGTATCGGAACCGGCCCGCGCATGAGCGCGATCGTCAAGCACAACGGCACCATCTACCTGGCCGGACAGGTGGGCGAAGGCGCCACGGTGGCAGAACAGACCGCAGATTGCCTGCGCCAGGTGGACGAGTTGCTGGCCAAGGCCGGCAGCGACAAGACGCATATCCTGCAGACCATCATCTGGCTGGCCGACATGGCCGATTTCGCCGAGATGAACGCCGTCTGGGACAGCTGGGTGCCCCAGGGCCACACCCCCGCCCGCGCCACCGGCGAGGCCAAGCTGGCCGCGCCGAAATACCGCGTCGAAATCATCGTGACCGCCGCCGAAAAGGCCTGATCCGGGGCTTGTCACGTCCAGAACAAACCGCAGGCGCCGCCATCTTTCTGCCACAATGCAGACACGGCGGCGCCCTTTTGTTGCGTCATCCTGCTTTGGTTAACAAGTTTTCACGCCTCGGGGTCCACCAGGACCGTCAGGGGCCCACGGCAGGACAAGATCATGGCGCAATCTGCAAGACCGCACCCACAGCCAAAGCCCCAGACCCGGCCGCAGCCGACCCCGGCGCCCGTCAAGGCCTCGACCGGCACCGCGACAGGCCAGAACCCGGTCTTTACCGACTTCGCCAGCATCTGACAGCCCGCCGCACCGACAGGGGCGTGACAGCGCGGCATCGCGCTGGCACAGTCATGGCATGACCACCCCCGTCACCACGATTCCCAACATCGGCCCTGCCTTCGCGCGCGATCTGGCGCGGGCGGGCATCACCACGGCCGAAGAGTTGCGCGCCCTTGGTCCCGATACCGCCTACGGCCGGATGATCGCCGCCGGGGTGCGTCCGCATTTCATCGGCTACTACGTGCTGGTCATGGCCCTTCAGGGGCGGCCCTGGAACGATTGCAAGGGCGCGGAAAAAGCGGCCCTGCGCGTCCGTTTCGACGCGCTGAAAAGCACCCATGACGATGTGGACCTGCGCCATCTGGAAGCGGTGCTCGACGCCATCGGGGTCGTGACCCCGGACCGCATCGCACGGCGCTGAGCAAAGCAAAAGGGGGCGCATCGCTGCACCCCCTTCCCTGTCCGTCTCAAGCTGGAAAGATCAGCCGACCAGTTCCAGACCCGCGAAGAAATAGGCGATTTCCTCGGCTGCGGTTTCCGGCGCGTCCGACCCGTGGACCGAGTTCTCGCCCTTGGAAATCGCGAAATCCTTGCGGATCGTGCCTTCGGCGGCTTCTGCCGGATCGGTGGCGCCCATCACGCCGCGATAGGTGGCGATGGCGTCTTCGCCTTCCAGAACCTGCACGACGACCGGCTCGGAGGCCATGAACTCGCACAGCTCGTCATAGAAGGGGCGCGCGGCATGCACGGCATAGAACTGACCGGCCTGTGCCTTGGTCATGTGGATGCGCTTCTGCGCGATGATGCGCAGGCCCGCTGCTTCGATCTTGGCGTTGATCGCGCCGGTCAGGTTACGCTTGGTGGCGTCGGGCTTGATGATGGAAAAGGTGCGCTGAATGGCCATGTCGGTTGCTCTTTCTGTCTGCGGGGACGCGGGCCCCATGCCCCGTCCCGATCGAAATCGCCGCGCTCGTATCATGCCCCCCGACTGTTGAAAAGGCGTGATTGACCCTGCCCGCAGCTTCGGGCATGGGAGGGCCATGTTACGCATCACCGATCTTACCTTCAACATCGAAGGCCGCCCGCTGTTCGAGGCCGCCTCGGCCACCATCCCGACAGGCCACAAGGTGGGCCTGATCGGCCGCAATGGCGCGGGCAAAACCACGCTGTTCAAGCTGATCCGGGGTGAATTGCCGCTGGAAGGCGGCACCATCTCGTTGCCCGCCCGCGCCCGCATCGGCGGTGTCGCGCAGGAGGTGCCGGGCAACGAGGTGTCGCTGCTGGACACGGTGCTGGCCGCCGATACCGAACGCGCGGCCCTGCTGCACGAGGCCGAAACCGCCACCGACCCCGCGCGCATCGCCGAAGTGCAGACGCGCCTTGCCGATATCGACGCCTGGTCGGCCGAGGCGCGCGCCTCCTCGATCCTGCGGGGCCTGGGCTTTGATGCGGCCGAACAGCTGATGCCCTGCTCGGCCTTCTCGGGGGGCTGGCGGATGCGCGTCGCGCTGGCGGCGGTGCTCTTCTCGCAGCCCGATTACCTGCTGCTGGACGAACCGACCAACTACCTCGACCTCGAAGGGGCGCTCTGGCTGGAAAACTACCTGGTCAAATATCCCCATACGGTGCTGATCATCAGCCATGACCGCGAATTGCTGAACCGCGCGGTCGGCGGCATCCTGCATCTGGAAGACCGCAAGCTGACCTATTACTCGGGCAACTATGACCAGTTCGCCCGCCAACGCGCCGCCCAACGCGCGGTTCTGACCGCCGCCGCCAAGAAGCAGGACGCCCGCCGCGCCCATCTGCAAAGCTTCGTGGACCGGTTCAAGGCCAAGGCCAGCAAGGCCAAGCAGGCCCAGTCCCGCGTCAAGATGCTGGAAAAGATGGAAACCATCCGCGCGCCCGAAGATGCCGCGCGCACCGTCTTTTCCTTCCCCGAGCCTGAGGAGCTGTCGCCCCCCATCATCTCGATCGAGAATGGCAGCGTGGGCTATGGCGACACGGTCGTGTTGCGCAACCTCAACCTGCGCATCGACCAGGATGACCGGATCGCGCTTCTGGGCAAGAACGGTCAGGGCAAGTCGACCCTGTCGAAGCTTCTGTCGGGGCGTCTGGCGGCGATGGGCGGCAAGACCACGCAATCCAGCAAGCTGCGCATCGGCTTTTTCGCCCAGCACCAGGTGGATGAACTGCGGGTCGAGGAAACGCCGCTGCAGCACCTGCTGCGCGAACGCCCGGCCGAAGGTCAGGCCAAGCTGCGCGCGCGTCTGGCAGGCTTCGGCCTTGGCGCCGCGCAGGCCGAGACCGAGGTGGGCCGCCTGTCAGGTGGGCAGAAGGCCCGCCTGTCGCTTTTGCTGGCCACCCTGCCCGCGCCGCATCTGCTGATCCTCGACGAGCCGACCAACCACCTCGATATCGAGAGCCGCGAGGCGCTGGTCGAGGCGCTGACCGCCTATTCCGGCGCCGTGATCCTTGTCAGCCATGACATGCACCTTCTGTCGATGGTGGCCGACCGGCTGTGGCTGGTCTCGGACGGGACCGTGCGCCCCTATGAGGAAGACCTTGAAACCTATCGGAAAATGCTGCTGCAATCCGATGCGCCCGCGCGCAAGGACAAGGACAAGCCCCGCGAAGCCGCGCCCAAACCCAGCCGCGACCAGATCCTGGCCCTGCGCGCCGATGTGCGCAAATGCGAAGAGCGCGTGAACAAGCTCAACGAGATGGGCGACAAGCTGGCCAAGAAACTCGCCGACCCCAGGCTCTATGACGAGCGCAAGGACGAGCTGGTCGTCTGGCAGAAGAAATACGCCGAACTGCGCGAGGCGCTGGAGCGGGCCGAGGCCATGTGGATGACCGCATTGGAAAAACTGGAAAAGGCCGAGGCGTAAGCCCGGCCTTTCCTCTTGTCGCCCCCCTC
>JANREX010000074.1 GCA_030758115.1 Paracoccaceae bacterium
TTCAAGCATTGCCATGGGCGTCTGGCCTGACGCGCCACATTTCGGCCCTGAATGAATCGGTTTCGGGGCGGGTAATGTTTCGTAATGGCTGAAACAGACCGGTTTTGCCTGAAACTGGTCTGAACACAGCCACAGTGATGCCAGTTTGATTTGCGATGAACGCTTCGTGTCTTTGATGATTGCGGAGCGTAAAATGATCGACTTGAAGAATGCGATTCTATCAGGTGCCACGGTATTCGCTGCCGGTTTCACTGGTCATGTCATGCAATCATCCCCTGTGGCGGACATGCGTTATCCGGCGGAAACGCCGCTCCAGACACAAGATCACATACCCCCTTCCAATCAGGTGACGGCTGGCCCCTTTTCGGGCATCACCGATCTTGAACTGACATCCGTTGCCTTCACCTCGGCAACCGTGACGGGTCCGGCGTTGCCCGGGCTGGATCAGGACCCCATCGCGCCCATGCGGGACCTCGTGGCTGACGCGAAGGACAAGTTCCAGATCAAGGCAGAGGCGCGCCCTTTGGCGGTGCCAGTTGTTTCTGCCAGTGTGACGGGTGCCACACCTTGCACAGCCGCGTTGGATGCGCGGCCCATGGCTGCTGCGATGGTTCAGTTGAACTTGACCGCCGGATGCCAACCGGACACCCGCGTGACGCTGCATCACAACGGAATGATGATAACCGAAAGCACAGACAGCAAGGGTGGTCTGACGCTGCAAATGCCGGCGTTGTCGCAGACAGCCGTGTTCATGGCTGCTTTTGAAAATGGTGTGACTGCCATGGCCAAGGCCGATGTCACGTCGCTTGATGTCTATGACCGCGTCGTCGTGCAGTGGGAAGGCCCCGGCGACATGCAGATTCATGCCTTCGAATTCGGTGCCGATTACACCGAGGAAGGTCATGTCTGGAAGGCGGCGCCACGGGAAGCAGCAGAGGCTGCGCTTGGGCGTGGCGGTTTCCTGACGGAACTTGGCAAAGCCATGCCTGACCAGGATCTGCGTGCTCAGGTCTATACGTTCCCTTCGGGCACCGTGTCGCGCAGTGGTGACGTTGCCCTGAGCATTGAAACCGAAGTCACGGCCGAAACCTGCAACCGTCGGATGGAGGCGCAGACCCTGCAATTGACCGGTGGTGGTGCGCTCAGTGTTAAGGATCTGACACTGGACATGCCGGACTGCGATGCGGTCGGCGATTTTCTGGTGTTGAAAAACCTGCTGCAAGACCTGAAGATCGCGCAGAACTAGTCGCCAGTGGTAGGGTAATTGAATGTACAGGATATGTGCGGCTTGGAAGGCCGCACTTTCTATTTTTGTGATCTGGCTTGCTGTGCCTGCGGCCGCACAGGACATCACGCTGACCTCAAGGGATGGTGCCGTTCAACTGAGCGGTACTTTCCTTGGATTTGATGGCGAATATTACCGCATCGAAACCGTCTATGGTGAACTTACCGTGGATGGCAGCGGGGTGCTTTGCGAGGGCCCGGCTTGTCCCAGCCTCGAGGATTATGTGGCGCGCCTGTCCTTCTCCGGGGCGGCAAGCATGATCGAGCTTCTGATGCCGGCCCTTGTGGAGGGCTTTGCGTTGCGCGAAGGCTATGGCGTCAGGCGTGAACTGCTTGACGACAGCCATTTCGAATATCTGATCTTCAATCGCCAAACCGGTCGTGATCTGGGGCGGTTTCGGTTTCGGTCCACCAATTCGGACGAGGGCTTTGCCGATCTTCTGGCGAATGAGGCAGATATCGCCTTGTCCCTGCGCGAAATACGGGCCGAAGAGCTGGCCAGGGCGCGTGAGGCCGGGTTTGGCGATCTGCGGGCGCGGGGACGCTTTCGCGTCCTTGCGCTGGATGCAGTCGTGCCCATCGTGCCCGGATCGCTGCCTCTCGATCGGATTTCAACGGCGGATCTGGCGCGGGTCTTTTCGGGCCAGATCACACGGTGGTCCGATATTGGCGGGCCGGATGCGCCGATAAGCCTGCACCTCAGAAACGCGGATTCTGGCCTGATGCAGGCAGCGGTGGACAAGCTGCTGGGTGCCGTGGATCTTGAACTTGCGACCTCGGTCGAACGTCATGACAGCGATCTTGCCCTTGCTTTGGCAGTGGTTGCCGATCCTTTCGGGATCGGTCTTGCCAGTGCGGCGGAAACCGGGCTTGCCCGCAGGCTGGCGCTGTCGGGTGATTGCGGCTTTGCCCTGCGCGCTACACGGCAGAACGTCAAAACCGAGGATTATCCACTGACCGCGCCGATGTTTCTTTATCTGCCGGCACGGCGATTGCCAAAGCTTGCGCGTGAATTCCTGTTCTACACCCAGAGCATGCCTGCACAGCTGGTGATCCGCAGGGCCGGTTTTGTCGACCTTGCCCCCGAGGCGATCCCACTGGCTGGGCAGGGAGAGCGCTTTGCGAATGCGATCGCCCAGGCAGGTCCCGAGGTGGGGCTGGATGAATTGAAACGCATGGTCGCAACACTGGGCAAAATGCAGCGCCTTACGACAACCTTCCGGTTCGAAGCAGGGTCCATCAGGCTGGATGCGCAATCTCGATCGAATGTTGAACAGCTTGCAAGCCGGTTGGAAGACGGCACCTATGATGGTCGGCATCTCATGTTCGTGGGTTTCAGTGATGGCGACGGTGGCGCCGCGTCCAACCTGTCGATTGCGCAACGCCGGGCCGAGACAGTCCGCCAGGCCGTCACAAGGGCCGCGGAAATCGCGGATTTCTCGCAGCTGAACCTGTCCGTGGAAAGTTTTGGCGAGGCGATGCCCATGGCATGTGATGACAGCGCCTGGGGGCGGCAGGTCAATCGCCGGGTTGAAGTCTGGCTGCGCTGATCCTGTTCCTACAGAAGCCCCTCTGACCGAAAGCTCAATTCACGGGAGCGTCCGATCACAAGGTGATCATGCAGGGTCAGGCCAAGAGCCTCTGCAGCGGTCTTGATGTGCTGGGTCATCAAGATATCAGCCTCGGAGGGGGTTGGATCGCCCGAGGGATGGTTATGTACAAGGATCAGTGCCGAGGCGTTCAATTCAAGTGCGCGCTTGACCACTTCGCGTGGGTAGACAGGGACGTGATCCACAGTGCCCTGCGCCTGCGCCTCATCCGCGACAAGGACGTTCTTACGATCCAGGTAGAGGACGCGGAACTGTTCGGTATCCCTGTGCGCCATGGTGGTGTGACAGTAATCAAGAACCGCGTCCCAACTTGAAATGACATGCCGTTGCAGGATACGTGAGCGCGCAAGGCGTTGTGCGGCGGCTTCGACGATCTTCAATTCGGTGATGACCGCGTCACCCACGCCTTTCACCTGGGACAGCCGCGCGACAGGGGCCGAGAGGACACGGTTGAAATCACCAAAGGCGTCAAGCAATTGGTGCGCCAGCGGTTTGACATCCTGGCGTGGAATGGCGCGGAACAGGATCAGTTCAAGCATTTCATAGTCCGGAAGGGCAGCAGCACCGCCAGCAAGAAACCGTTCACGCAACCGCTTGCGATGCTCACCGATGTAGGAGGGCAGCCTGCCGGCGGGCAGGGGCGCGACCGCCTGCGCCTCGTCACAATCGAAGAGCGGCATGGGAGATTCGGAAAAGGCGCGATGCTGTTTCATACCGGCAGCTTCGCGTGGATTAGTTGAACAAGGGTTAATCCCGGGGGCCTGTCGATAAAGTCATCCGTCCCAAAATCAAAGGGGGCGCCCGACATATGCCAGGCGCCCCCTTTGAGCGGGATGAAATCAGGGGTTCAGCCCTTCATGCTGTCCCAGAACGTCTTGACCGACGAAAAGAAGCTCTTGCTCTCGGGGTTGTTATCCTCGGACAGGGCCTCGAACTCGCGCAGAAGCTCCTTCTGGCGACTGGTCAGATTGACCGGCGTTTCAACGGCAAGTTCGATGAACATGTCACCCGCCGGTCCGCCGCGCAGCGCGGGCATGCCCTTCGCGCGCAGGCGCATCTGCCGCCCTGACTGGCTGCCTGCCGGGATCTTCACGCGGCTGCGACCACCATCGATCGTCGGCACTTCGATATCCCCACCAAGCGCCGCAGTCGTCATGGACACGGGCACACGGCAGAACAGGTTTGTGTTCTCGCGTTCGAACAGATCGTGTTTCGTCACTTCGATGAAGATGTACAGATCGCCCGACGGTCCCCCGCGCATCCCGGCTTCACCTTCACCGGCCAGACGAATACGGGTTCCCGTCTCGACCCCCGCCGGGATGTTCACCGAAAGCGCGCGATCCTTGTGGACGCGACCTTGACCCGCGCAAGCCTTGCAGGGGTTCTTGATGATCTGGCCCAGACCGCCGCAGGTCGGACAGGTGCGTTCAACTGTAAAGAAACCCTGTTGCGCGCGCACTTTCCCCATGCCGGAACAGGTCGGGCAGGTTTGTGGCTCGGCACCGCCTTCGGCACCTGACCCGCTGCAGGACGAGCAGGATACGGAGGTCGGGACATTGATCGTCTTCTGAAGGCCTGAATAGGCGTCTTCCAAAGACACACGCAGGTTGTAGCGCAGATCGGCACCGCGTGCGGCGCGTCCACGACCACCGCCGCGCCCACCCATGAAGTCGCCGAAAAGATCATCGAACACATCGGAAAACGCGCTGGCAAAGTCGCCCTGGTTCCCGCCGTAACCACCGGGACGGCCGCCACCGCCCATGCCCCCTTCAAAGGCAGCATGGCCAAAACGGTCATAGGCCGCCTTTTTCTCGGCGTCCTTCAGGACCTCATAAGCCTCGTTGGCTTCCTTGAATTGGGCTTCGGCTTCGGGGTTGTCGGCGTTGCGGTCTGGATGCAGCTCTTTCGCCTTGGTGCGATACGCCTTCTTGATCTCTTCTGCCGAGGCGCCGCGTGCCACACCAAGCACGTCGTAATAGTCACGTTTTGCCATTGGGGATCCCCCTCATGTGGAACGGTAAGGGCCGGCCCGGATTGGACCGGCCCCCGTGTTCCGCGAAACGCTTACGAGCGCTTGTTGTCGCCCAGATCTTCAAAGTCCGCATCGACGATGTCATCATCATCGTTGCCACGCGGACCCTGCGAGGACATTGGTTCGTCGTCGTCACCGTCCTGGCTGGCCTTGTAGATGGCTTCGCCCAGCTTCATCGCTGCTTCGGTCACGTTCTGGATGCCCGACTTGATCTTGTCGGCCTTGTCGGTTTCCAGGTCGTCCTTCAGCGCGGCAATGGCCAGTTCGATGGCTTCGATGGTCGTCGGATCCACCTTGTCGCCATGCTCTTCCATCGACTTCTCGGTCGAGTGGATCAGGCTTTCGGCCTGGTTCCGGGCTTCCACCAGCTCGCGACGCTTCTTGTCCGCCTCGGCGTTCTCCTCGGCGTCCTTGACCATCTTCTCGATGTCCTCATCGCTGAGGCCACCCGAAGCCTGGATCGTGATCTTCTGTTCCTTGCCGGTGCCCTTGTCCTTGGCACTGACGGACACGATGCCGTTGGCGTCGATATCGAACGTCACCTCGATCTGCGGCATGCCACGCGGAGCGGGCGGGATGTTCTCAAGGTTGAACTGACCCAGCATCTTGTTGTCGGCCGCCATCTCCCGCTCGCCCTGGAACACGCGGATGGTCACCGCGTTCTGATTGTCCTCGGCGGTCGAGAAGACCTGGCTTTTCTTGGTCGGGATCGTGGTGTTGCGATCGATGAGGCGGGTGAACACGCCGCCCAGCGTCTCGATGCCCAGCGAAAGCGGGGTGACGTCCAGCAGAACGACGTCTTTCACATCACCCTGAAGCACGCCGGCCTGAATTGCAGCGCCCAGTGCCACGACCTCATCGGGGTTCACGCCCTTGTGGGGTTCCTTGCCGAAGAACTTGGTCACCTCTTCCACGACCTTGGGCATACGGGTCATACCGCCGACCAGAACCACCTCGTCGATATCGGCCGTGGTCAGGCCCGCATCCTTGAGGGCGGCCTGACAGGGCTTCATCGACGCCTTGATAAGGTCGTTGACCAGGCTTTCCAGCTTGGCGCGGGTCAGCTTCATCACAAGGTGAAGCGGCTGTCCGGTCGCACTGTTCATCGAGATGAACGGCTGGTTGATTTCGGTCTGGCTGGAAGAAGACAGCTCGATCTTGGCCTTTTCGGCAGCTTCCTTGAGACGCTGCAGCGCCATCTTGTCGAGCGTCAGGTCGACGCCATGCTCTTTCTTGAACTCGTCCGCCAGGTAGTTGACGATCCGCATGTCGAAGTCTTCGCCACCCAGGAAGGTGTCGCCATTGGTGGACTTCACTTCGAACAGGCCATCGTCGATCTCGAGGATGGTGACGTCGAACGTACCACCGCCAAGGTCATAGACCGCGATGATCTGGCTGTCTTTCTTGTCCAGGCCATAGGCCAGTGCGGCGGCCGTCGGTTCGTTGATGATGCGCAGCACTTCAAGGCCGGCGATCTTGCCGGCGTCCTTGGTGGCCTGACGCTGGGCGTCGTTGAAATATGCGGGCACGGTGATGACGGCCTGCGTCACCTCTTCGCCGAGATAGGATTCGGCGGTTTCCTTCATCTTGCCAAGGATGAAGGCGGAAATCTGCGAGGGGCTGTATTTCTCGCCGCGGGCTTTGACCCAAGCGTCGCCATTGCCGCCATCGATCACCGAGAACGGCAGGTTCTTCTTGTCCTTGGCCAGATCCGCGTCATCGAACCGGCGACCGATCAGGCGTTTCACGCCGAAGATCGTGTTGTCCGGGTTGGTGACGGCCTGACGCTTGGCCGGTTGGCCGACAAGGCGCTCGTTTTCGGTGAAGGCGACGATCGAGGGCGTGGTGCGCGCACCTTCCGAATTCTCGATCACGCGAGGCTGGCTGCCATCCATGATGGCGATACAGCTGTTGGTGGTTCCCAGGTCAATACCAATGACTTTGGCCATGTTTTCGATCCCTTCTGACTTCAAGGCGATGACACGAGGTTCAGACCCGTTCCGGCATCCGCACCCCGATCCTGTTTGTGATGATGACCTGCGCTTGCACAAGGCCGTTCATCACGCTTCCGAGCGTATATAAGGAGGGGTCCGAGGGCCTGCAAGCACCGTACCTGTGGCCTTTTAGGGATTCCGGGTTAAAATTGATCTGCGTGCGCCCTCGCAAGGCGGCAATCATCAAGGACGGCAGGATGACGGAACCCACGATGACCCTCAAGGGCATCGACATCTTCCAGGGCCAGGTGGACCGCGACATGCAGGCCGCATTGCTTGAGGACCTGCGAAAGGTGATCCGCGCGGCGCCCTTGTTTTCACCAGTCACGGCAGGAGGCAAGCCGATGTCGGTCCGCATGACCTCGGCGGGGCGGCTGGGATGGGTGTCCGACAGGGCGGGCTACCGATACCAGGACCACCATCCCCAAGGGATGGCCTGGCCCGAGATTCCCGCGCGCATCCTTGACCTCTGGCACGACCTGGTCGACCCGGTCCGCCCGCCTGATTGCTGTCTGGTCAACTTCTACGGGGAAGGGGCCCGCATGGGTCTTCACCAGGACAGGGACGAGCGTGATTTTTCATGGCCTGTTCTGTCGCTGTCGCTGGGCGACGATGGTCTGTTTCGTGTCGGCGGCACCCGGAAGGACGAGTCCACGGCGTCGGTCTGGCTGAAATCAGGTGATGTTCTGCGGATGGGTGGCGCGGCGCGCATGGCGTTCCACGGTGTCGACCGCATCCGCTTCGGGTCGTCACGGCTTCTGCCGAAAGGCGGGCGTATCAACCTGACGCTGCGGGTCGTCGGTTGATCAGCGCCGCGCGCTCCAACTGACCGAGGCGTGGCGGCGGGTGTAGAATTCGCCCATCAGCCCGATCATCAAAAGGACCGTGCCCACGATGATGGCATATTCATACGAACTGTAGCGCGGCGTGTAGTTGATGAAGACAAAGCCACGCGCCTGGTCAATTGCATGAAACAGCGGGTTCCAGTCGAACATGGCCAGCATGAAGGCGGGCAGCGTGTTGGCCACGAACATCTTGCCCGAGGCGATCATGTTGGCGCGCTGATATATCGTCGTGAAGATGCTGACGAAGGTGGGAAACCAGGGCTTGATCGACAGCAGCAGGACACCCAGCGACAGCCCTGTATACCATGCGATCAGAAGCATCCCGAAGGCGGGAACCGGTTGGTCGATCGTGATGGGTGTGAACAGCGTATGGTAGCCGAACAGGATCACCACGAGGGACAGAACCTGGATATACAGCGTGCCAAGCGCTGCAGCGGCAATCACGATGATCGTGTTCAAGGGCGCATGTTTCATCATGGGGGATGCAGGCCCTTCCGATCCGACAACGGCGCCCAGCGTCTTGGTATGGGTCATGTACAGAAAAATGCCCGACATGATGTAGAGCATGAAATCCCCACGCAGCGCGGCACCGCGCAGGCCGAGAAGGGTGAACATGACGTAGAACGCAAGCACGAAGACGGCCGCCTGCAACATGTTCGTCAGGATCGAAAGCAGCGCATTGCCATGCGACTTGCGGATGTTGCGCACGATGCTGTGGTAGATCAGTTCGGCAATCGTGACCGCGGCGCCAAGACCTGTCTGCCTGAAGTTGGAATGCTGAAACATAACCGGTTACTGCCTGCCTGATGCATGTGCGATCTGTCGGTCCTTTCCGGGACACTTGCCGACCTGCCTTCGGATCAGCATAAGGGGAGGAGGTAAAGAGAACAACAATCCTGCCCAGAGGGCACGAAGATTGTGGGAGTATGTGATTGGATTACCAGAAACTGACCGAGGTCATGCGCCGCCTGTCCATCGAGGCTGGCGAGGTCATCATGAAGATCTACGAAGCCGACGATTTCGAGGTAAAGGTGAAGTCTGACGCAAGCCCCGTGACCGAAGCGGATGAGGCGGCGGATGCCCTGATCTCGGCCGGGTTGCGGGCGGCCTTTCCAGACATAACCCTGGTGACAGAGGAGCAGGCCGCCTCCCACTCGCGGAAGGCGGACAGGTTCCTGATTGTCGATCCGCTTGACGGAACCAAGGAATTCATCAACCGGCGTGGCGATTTCACGGTCAATATCGCCTTTGTCGAGTCTGGTGTGCCGACACGTGGTGTCGTTTATGCCCCGGCGCGCGAGCGGATGTTCTTTACCCTTTCGGATGGCACCGCGGTCGAGGAGGCGGGCGCACTTGATCCCGCGATGATGGGCGAGGTCACCCCGATCCGGGTCGGAACACCCGATAACGCCGGGCTGATGGTTGTCGCGTCAAAGTCGCATCGGGATCAGGCGACGGATGACTATATCGCGAAATACGCGGTCAGGGACATGACAAGCGCCGGCTCATCGCTCAAGTTCTGCCTTGTCGCTACCGGTGAGGCCGACATTTACCCAAGGGTAGGACGCACGATGGAATGGGATACCGCGGCCGGCCATGCCGTGTTGCGCGGCGCCGGGGGCGATGTTGTCCGGTTCGATGATCATACCCCCCTGACCTACGGCAAGGACGGATACGCAAACCCGTTTTTCATCGCCTATGCCCCCGGAGTCGAGTTGAAGAGGCCCTGATGACTGTCCTGATCGTCATTCCCGCCCGCTATGCCTCGACCCGCTACCCTGGCAAGCCACTGGTCGCATTGACCGGCGCGAACGGGCAGAAACAGAGCCTGATCGAACGCTCCTGGCGTGCCGCGACGCAGGTGCGCGGGGCCGACAGGGTCGTGGTTGCCACGGATGATGACCGTATCCGCGCAGCGGCCGAGGCCTTTGGCGCGGAGGTCGTCATGACCTCAAGCGACTGTCAGAACGGAACCGAGCGCTGCGCCGAGGCGCATGCGGCGCTGGGCCTTGGGTTTGACATGGTTGTGAACCTTCAGGGGGATGCGCCGCTGACGCCGCCATGGTTCGTCGAAGACCTGATTGCAGGGCTGGATGCCGATCCCGCGGCACAGGTGGCAACGCCGGTTCTGCGCTGCGACGGTCGCGCGCTGAACGGGTTCCTCGAGGATCGCAGGAACGGTCGCGTCGGCGGCACGACGGCCGTTTTCAGCCAGAACAGACACGCATTGTATTTCTCGAAAGAGGTCGTCCCCTTCACCTCGCGCCAATACGCGCAGGACGAAGAAACGCCCGTATTCCACCATGTCGGTGTCTATGCCTACAGGCCGGCCGCACTTGCCGATTACATTGGCTGGTCGACGGGCCCGCTTGAGACCCTCGAAGGGCTTGAACAACTCAGGTTCCTCGAGAATGGCCGCAGGATCCTATGCGTCGAAGTCGAGGCGCGCGGGCGTCAGTTCTGGGAGTTGAACAACCCCGAGGATGTGGCGCGACTCGAAACCATGATGGCGGAAATGGGCATGGAATGACAAAGCCCCAGGTCAGTGTCGTCATCGTCAGTCGGCAAAGGCCAGCGGACTTGTCGCTTTGCCTGGCTGCTGTCGCGCGCCTGACCTATCCGGCCTACGAGGTCATCGTGGTCGCCGATCAATCCGGTCTTGAGGCCATCAGCCGTCTGCCGTTTTCCGGCTCCATCAAATCCGTCGCCTTTGACGAGCCCAATATCGCGGCGGCCCGCAATCGGGGTATCGCCCAGGCCGCAGGCCAGATCGTGGCCTTCCTTGATGATGATGCCGTACCCGAACCAAGATGGCTGGATCATCTGGTCCTGCCCTTTCTCGATCCCGGTGTGGCTGCCGCAGGCGGCTATGTACTGGGACGAAACGGGATTTCCTATCAATGGCGGGGACGGATCGTGGAACAGACCGGACAGGCCCGGGATGTGACACTGAACCAGCGGAATCCGACCGTTCTGACGCCACCACCCGGATGGGCCGTGAAAACCGAGGGCACCAATATGGCCGTGCGGCGCGATGTCATGGCGCAGATGGGCGGCTTCGATCCCGCATTTCATTTCTACCTGGATGAAACCGATGTGAACATGCGCCTGGCCGCGCTTGGATATTCCACCGCGATCGTTCCCTTGGCGCAGGTCCATCACGGATATGCAGCAAGCCCCCAACGCCGCCAGGACAGAACAGTGCGGGATTTGCGCCAGATTGCGGCCTCTACCGTTGTTTTCCTCAGAAAACACTGCCCCTCGGCGCGCCATGATGCGACGCTTGGCGCAGCCCTGGCCGAACAACGCAAGCGCCTGCTGTCGCAGATGATTGCGGGACAGCAAGAACCCCGCGACATTCGCCGCTTGTTGCAGGGATGGTCCGAAGGTCTTGCAGACGGGCGCCTGCGCAACCTGACGGCACCGATGTCGATGCCGGATCCACAAGCCGAATTCCTGCCATTTCAGAGCCTGTTTTCATCCGGCCACCGCATTGTTCAAGGATATCTGACCCAGGCGCGCGCCCTGCGGGATCAGGCCAGGCGATTGGCGGAAGGGGGGCAAACGGTCTCACTTTTCCTGCTGTCTCGCACGGCGCTCTATCACAGGGTCAGGTTCGATCCCGCCGGATACTGGGAACAGACGGGCGGTGTGTTCGGGCGCAGCGATCGGAGCGATCCGCTTTTTCGTGTCGGACGCTTGAAGACCCGCGTCGCCAGGGAAGTCGAACGGATCGGTGTCGTCCGGTTCTGAGGCACCGGTCGCCGATCTGTGGCAAGATCCGTGAAAAACGGCCGTTTCTTTACCTTTTGACGTGCCTCTCTATCCAAAAGGGTGATAATGAGCGTAGAATATATGCACCGCCTGCTGCGGTTGTTTGTCAAGGATACGAGGAATGCGGAAGAAACTCACAAAAGCCATTTTTCCAGTTGCTGGCCTGGGAACGCGCTTCCTGCCTGCAACGAAATCTGTGCCGAAGGAGATCATGACGCTGGTTGACCGGCCGTTGATCCAATACGCGATCGACGAGGCGCGCGCGGCTGGCATCAAGGAATTCATCTTTGTGACGTCCCGGGGAAAAGGTGCGCTTGAAGATTATTTCGACCACGCGCCGCAACTCGAGTCGGAACTGCGCAAGAAGGGCAAGACCGAACTTCTGGATATCCTGAAGACGACGAACATGGATAGCGGTGCCATCGCGTATATTCGCCAGCACAAGGCCCTTGGCCTTGGACATGCTGTATGGTGCGCCCGCAGGCTGATCGCGGACGAACCTTTCGCCGTGATACTGCCCGATGACGTGATCGCCGCGGAAAAGCCCTGCCTTCAGCAGATGGTCGAAGCCTATAACGAAACCGGTGGCAACATCGTCGCCGCGATGGAGGTCGCCCCCGAACGGGCCTCGTCCTACGGGATTCTCGACATCCAGGAAGACATGGGGACGGTCGTGTCGGTCAAGGGCATGGTGGAAAAGCCCGCTGCAGGCACGCAACCATCCAACCTGGCCGTGATCGGGCGCTATATCCTGACGCCGCACATCCTGAACAATCTGAACAAGATGAAGACGGGCGCCGGTGGCGAGATCCAGCTGACCGACGCGATCGCCCAGGAGATCGAGGAAGGTCGCAAGGTCTATGGCTATCGCTTCCGTGGTCAACGCTTCGATTGCGGTTCGAAAGCGGGTTTTCTTCAGGCTACCGTGTCTTTCGGCCTGTCGCGCCCCGATTTGAGGGATGATCTGGCGCGCTACCTGCGCGAGATCATCTCGCAGGATCTGGCGGCCGAGTGACAGCTTCGGGGGCTGATTGTTGAGGGCGGTTCCAGTGTCGGGCGGTGCATCGGTGCGTATCGATACAAGGCAGCAAACCGGGCGCTACAGTGACTGAACCGGCCGCGGCGCGATTGCTTGACCTGACCCGTCTGGTCAGCCGCGCCGCACGCCTGCCCACCGGAATCGACAGGGTCGAACTGGCCTATCTTGATGCCTTTCTGGCCGATGCAGTGCCTGTATTTGGCTTGGTCCGATCAGCCTGGGGCTTTTTGTTGCTGGACCGGCAAGGCCTGATGGCCTGTCGCCGCAAGTTGTCGGGGCAGGACCCTTGGGGCCAGCCTGATATGCTGTCTCGCCTGCGACCTGGATTGACCCGCAGCCGCCAGCGCGCGGAATCCGACATGCGACGCATTGCGCTGGCAAGGTCATTGCCGGCGCGACTGGGCAGGATGCTGATCAGTCATCTTCCAGCCGGCACGGTCTATGTGAATGTCGGGCATGCCAATCTGTCGGATCGTGTCCTTCACGCAGTGCGGTCCGAATGCGGCGCCCGGATCGCCGTGATGATCCACGATACCATCCCGCTTGATTTTCCCCAGTATCAGCGGGAACAGACCCCTGACACCTTTCGCAGCATGTTGAAACGCGTGCAGCGTCACGCAAGCCTGATCCTGTGCAATTCCGCCCAGACGCGCGACGATGTCATCCGTCACATGCAACCGTTTGGCCCTGTCCCGGATACCATGGTCGCGCATCTGGGTGTGGATGTGCCTTTGCCCGAGGATGTTGCGCCTTTCCCCACCGGATTTGACAGTAACAGACCCTGTTTCACCACTGTTGGCACGATCGAGCCGCGCAAGAACCATATCTTTCTGCTGGATCTCTGGGCAGAGATGGCAGCGACATGGCCCGCAGACAGAATGCCCCAGTTGCTGATTTGCGGCGCGCGTGGCTGGAACAACCGCGAGGTTTTTGCGCGCCTGGATCAAGACCCGCTGATGGGGCGCCATGTGTTCGAGATGCCCGGCCTCTCGGACAGGCAGATCGCGGCGCTTCTTGTGCGGTCCCGCGCGGCCCTCTTTCCCAGCTTCGCCGAAGGGTTTGGTCTGCCTCCTGTCGAGGCGCTTGCGCTGAATGTGCCGGTAATTTGCAACAGTCTTGGGATATATCGTGAAATCCTTGGTGATTATCCCATTTACGCAAACGTTGAGGATAGGTATCTTTGGGGCAATAAGATAGAGATGCTGGCTACGGATCAGCACGACAGGCAGTGTGCAGGCAGCAGGTTCAAACCGCCCCTTTGGCAGGACCATTTCAACGCCGTGTTAAGCTGTTTGTGATTGGTTGTCAGGCGTGTGCATGGCGTCTGGCGATGTAGGGAAGGCACGGATTGGGCGTCTGGCAGTCATATCGTCTGAGGCTTCAGCGCAAGCGCTGGCTGCTGCGCGCATGGCGCAAGCGGCGCGAATTGCGGCCTGTGACGAACAGAACGGGCTCTATCAAGCCGGGCGATATCCTGCTGTTCTCGACTTTGCGGAATGAACAGCTGCGGCTGCCCTATTTCCTTCAGTACTACCGTGACATGGGCGTGAACCACTTCCTGTTGGTGGACAACGACAGCACTGACGGATCTTTGGAATACCTTGCGGAACACCCCGATGTTTCGGTGTGGCATACCCGGCACGGATACAAGCGGGCGCGCTTTGGCGTGGACTGGTTGAACTGGCTGCAAATGCAACATGCCCATGGGCATTGGTCGCTTGTCGTCGATCCTGATGAATTCCTGATTTACCCGTTCTGCGATACCCGTTCTCTGAGGGCGTTGACCGACTGGCTTGATGCGTCTTCGATCAAGTCTTTCGCGGCGATGCTCCTGGATATGTATCCCAAGGGACCGATCGGCGCGCAGCCCTATCGGCAGGGTCAGGACCCGATCGAGATCGCCAATTGGTTCGACGCGGGCAATTACAGCATCACGCGCAACAAGCGGTTCGGCAATCTCTGGATCCAGGGCGGTCCCCGCAGTCGCGTGTTCTTTGCGGACAAGCCAGAAAAGGCACCGGCGCTGAACAAGATACCCTTGGTCAAATGGGACAGGCGCTATGCCTATGTCAGCTCGACCCATATGCTGTTGCCGCGCGGCTTGAACCTTGTCTATGACGAGTGGGGCGGCGAAAAGGCCAGCGGCGTCCTTCTACATGCCAAGTTCCTGAATACCTTTTCGGAAAAGGCCCAGGAGGAGCTGACTCGCAAACAGCACTACGCGGCGTCGGTTGAATACAAGGCCTATGCCGAAAGTCTGCAAGACGACCCTGATCTGTGGTGCAAGTGGTCCGAAAAATACATCAACTGGCGCCAGTTGGAGATTCTGGGCCTGATGTCCAAGGGCAACTGGGCATGAGCGTCGGTATCGTGATGCTCGTCCACACGGCGCTTGGCCGGGCCGAGCAGGTCGCGCGCCACTGGGCGGCCGGGGGCTGTCCGGTTGTGATCCATGTCGACAGATCCGTTCCGAAAAAGACCTATGCGGCCTTCGTCGATGCGCTGTCAGACCTCAGGCAGGTGCGTTTCTGCAAAAGGCATCGCTGTGAATGGGGGACATGGGGCATCGTCGCGGCCTCGCAAGCGGGGGCAGAGATGATGCTGTCCGAATTCCCGGATGTGCGCCATGTCTACCTTGCGTCCGGCTCTTGCCTGCCGCTGCGCCCCGTGCAGGAGTTGATCGACTATCTTGCCGCGCGCCCCAGAACCGATTTCATCGAAAGTGCGACCACGGCAGATGTGCCCTGGACCGTCGGTGGTCTGGACCAGGAAAGGTTCACTTTGCGCTTTCCCTTCTCGTGGAAACGCCAACGGTATCTTTTCGATAGTTTCGTCAAACTGCAGCGCAAGATCGGCCTGAAACGCAAGATGCCGAACGGGCTGGTGCCGCATATGGGCAGCCAATGGTGGTGTCTGACCCGTCAGACCCTGTCAGCGATCCTGCAGGATCCTGAACGCCAGACGTATGACAGCTTCTTCAAGCGCGTCTGGATCCCCGACGAAAGCTATTTCCAGTCGCTGGCAAGGCTCTATTCCGGCCATATCGAAAGCCGCTCGCTGACACTCAGCAAGTTCGACTTTCAGGGCAAGCCGCACATCTTCTATGACGACCACCTGCAATTGTTGCGCCGGTCCGACTGTTTCGTGGCGCGCAAGATCTGGCCGCATGCCAACCGTCTTTACGAAGTGTTCCTGACCGACGCGGCTGGCGCGATGAAGAAGACAGAGCCTAATCCGGGGAAAATCGACCGCATCTTCGCCAAGGCGGTCGAGCGGCGGACGCGCGGGCGTGCCGGCCTCTACATGCAAAGCCGCTTTCCGAACGAGGGTTGGGAAAACGGCATCACCTCCAGCCCCTATTCGGTGTTCGAAGGGTTTTCCGACCTTTTCGAGGATTTCGAGAGTTGGCTGGCCAAGGCGACCAGTGCGCGTGTGCATGGACATCTTTTCGCGCCTGACCGTGTCGAATTCGCTGGCGGTCAAAGCCTGATGAACGGGGCACTGTCCGACAGCGCAGTACTGCGCGACTACAACCCGCGATCCTTCCTGTGCAACCTGATCTGGAACACCCGGGGCGAAAGGCAGTGCTTCCAGTTCGGCCCCGCGGATAGACAGGACATTGCGTGGGATTTTGCCAAGGACCCGAACGCACAGGTCTCGGTGATTTCTGGCGCCTGGGCCGTTCCGCTGTTTCGGTCCAACCGGAATTTCGCGGATATCCGCAAGGATGCTGCCCTGCTCCAGCGGAACGAAAGCGAACATCTGAACATCTTGCGTTCGCCCTATGTCAAGGCCAAGGTCCGGATATGGACGATGGCCGAATTCATCGAGGCGCCGATGGAGCCCCTCCAGACCATCCTCGATGAGATCGGAAACCGGAGCCTGCGGCGTCTGGCGGAGGTTCCGAAGATGGTCGATCTGGATGGCTTCGGCCAATTCCTGCAGAACCTCAAGAACCAGGGCATGCACCCCTATCTGATGGGCGATTTCCCGGTTGCGCGTGACATGCCCGCCGCACCCCAATCGCCGCGCAAACCCTATCTGGTGCGCTGATGATGGCGGGGCGCTTCGATTACTTCATCGTGTTCGCCGAAATGCGGACGGGATCGAATTTCCTGGAAACCAACCTGAATGCCTATGACGGTCTGACCTGCCACGGCGAGGCGTTCAATCCGCATTTCATCGGCTATCCGAACCGCACCGAAATCCTGGGGATCACGCAGCCGATGCGCGACGCGAACCCACAGCGATTGATCGAAGCGGTCAAGCACGGCACTGCGGGCCTGGGTGGGTTCCGGTTCTTTCACGACCATGACCAGAGGGTGCTGGACATCGCCCTGTCCGATCCAAGATGTGCCAAGATCATCCTGACCCGCAATCCGGTAGACAGTTATGTGTCCCGCAAGATCGCGCAGGCCACCGGACAGTGGAAACTGACCAATGTCGCCAAGCGGAAAGAGGCGTTGGCGGTTTTTGACCGTGATGAGTTCGAGGCGCATCTGACCGATTTGCAGGAATTCCAGATCACCTTGCTGCATGCCCTGCAAGTCACCGGTCAGACGGCCTTCTATGTCGCTTATGAAGACCTGCAGGATGTTGCGGTGATGAATGGGCTGGCCCGGTTTCTGGGTGTCGAACAGCAGTTGGACAGCCTTGATGACAGCCTGAAGAAGCAAAACCCCGAACCGATTTCCGAAAAGGTCCGGAATTTCGACCAGATGGTCGATGCGCTGGCCCGGCTTGACCGTTTCAACCTGACGCGCACGCCGAATTTCGAACCGCGCCGGGGTGCCGCCGTGCCGGGATATGTGGCCGCCGCAAGGTCTCCGTTGCTGTATTTGCCGATAAGGTCCGGACCGGAAGCTCAGGTGCTGGAGTGGATGGCCACGCTGGATCAGGTCGAGAGCGCGCGCTTGCAATCCAGGTTCACCCAGAAAACCCTGCGCCAATGGATGCGCGGCCATCCCGTGCACCGCAGCTTTACCGTGCTGCGTCATCCGGTTGCTCGTGCCCATGCCGCCTTCTGCGAGAAGATCCTGATCCCTGGCCCGGGTCATTTCGCGGAAATCCGCAAGGTGCTGCGCAAGTCCCACGCCTTGCAGATCCCCGAAACTCTGCCCGATGCCGCCTATGATCAGGACGCCCATCGTGCGGCCTTCAAGGTGTTTCTTGATTTCCTCAAGGCCAATCTGGCGGGGCAGACCATGGTTCGGGTCGATGCATCATGGGCCAGCCAATTGCAGGTTCTGCAAGGCTATGCGCAGTTTTCGCTGCCCGACATGATCCTCCGCGAGGACGAGATCGAGGTTTATCTGCCAGCCCTCGCGCAGCAGATGGGCCATGAAGAGCCGCCCATCCCGCAAGATGCGCCCGCCGACCGCCCCTATGCTTTGTCAGAGATCTACGATCAGGATATCGAGGACAGGGTCAGCGCCATCTATCAACGCGATTACACGACCTTTGGCTTCGCGCCATGGCAGGCTGACGCCTGATCAGGCCGCCTGTACCGTCTGCGCCTCGGTCAGGATGGTATAGAGCGTGACGGGGTCCGTGTTTGCGCGCAGCTTCGTGCAGACAGAAGGTTCGCGCAGGGTGCGCGACACCAGTGCCAGCGCCTTGAGGTGTTCGACACCTGCATCCTCTGGCGCGAAAAGCGCAAAGATGATGTCGACCGGTGCGCGGTCCACCGCATCGAAGTCGATCGGTTTTTCCAGCAGGATGAAGGCCCCTTGCACGGAATCAAGCCCTGGGATGCGTGCATGTGGCAGGGCCACGCCATGGCCAACCCCGGTCGGCCCCAGGGTCTCGCGTTCCATCAGGGCTTCGACGGCCGTGGCGGCATTGATCTTGTAGACCGATGCCGCCAGCTCTCCCAGATCATGAAGAAGCCGCTTCTTGCTCGTCGCCGAAGCTATGACCTTTACGGCCTCGGGTCGGAGGATGGTCGAAATCTTCATGATCGCTCAATGCTCCGGTTGCGGTCGTCCGCGGTCTTTAGCGCGGGTCAATCCAGCCGATATTGCCGTCTTCGCGACGGTATACCACGTTCACACCGGCTTTGCCTTCATTTCGGAAAACCAGCACCGGTGCGCCTGCAAGTTCCATCTGCATGACCGCCTCACCCACCGACAGCGACGGAATTTTGGTTTCCATCTCGGCAATGATCATCGGCTGCAGCGACGCAGGCTCCGAATCCTCGTTATTCCCCTCAGCAGCGAGGATATACGAGGACGCGCCCATGAGTTCAACAGGCTCGGTCCGGTCACGGTGATGGTCCTTGAGGCGACGCTTGTAGCGACGCAGCTGCTTGTCCATTTTCTCGTTGCAGTCATCAAAAGCAGCATAGATCTCGGTGGCATGGGCTTTGGCGGCCGCTGTCAGGCCGCTGGAAAGATGCACTGTCGCCTCGCAGACGAACTCATGGGCCGATTTGGAAAATACGACGGTCGCATCTGTGGGACGCTGCGCATATTTCGCCATCACGATACCCATTTCGTTCTTCACATGAGTTTGAAGGGCTTCACCGATGTCGATTTGTTTGCCACTGATCTGATAGCGCATCATGTCTCCTTTGCATGACAATTCGGGTTGCGACCATGGCAGTCATGCCAGGGTTACGTCACGCCCGATTGCTGGATATCGACGGCCAAGCAGCGTTTCATGCCCTGTCGCGATGATAAGGCGCCAACTGAACACGATGGACTCTGCGTGACTGTCATAACCCCATTGGAGGCGAATGAATGGGGGTCTGTCAATCAGAACAAGCGGCGCCGGCGCCTTGCCGCGGCACAAGACCGTTTCCAGCGGGCCGGCCCCCTCAGGAGATCCGGAAACCTTCGCCAAGATAGACGCGCCGCACGTTCTCGTTCTGCACCACTTCGTCGGGTGTGCCCGACATCAGCACCTTGCCGTCATGCAGGATATAGGCGCGGTCCACGATCTCCAGCGTCTCGCGGACATTGTGGTCGGTAATCAGCACACCGATCCCGCGCTTCTTGAGGTCTGCAACAAGGTGGCGAATGTCGCCGACACTGATCGGATCGACCCCGGCAAAGGGTTCATCCAGCAGAAGGTATTTCGGATCGGCCGCCAGGCATCGTGCGATTTCCACCCGCCGCCGTTCACCTCCCGACAGGGCCAGCGCCGGGGCCCGGCGCAGATGCTCGATCGAGAATTCCGACAGCAGTTCTTCAAGCCGCTCGCGCCGCTTGTGCCGATCCTTGACCGAGATATCGAGGATGGCCCCGATATTGTCTTCGACCGAGAGGCCGCGGAAGATCGACATTTCCTGCGGCAGATAGCCGATACCAAGCTTGGCGCGGCGATACATCGGAAGATTGGTCACATCGCGCCCGTCGATGGTGACCTGCCCACCCTCGGGATAGACCAGCCCCGCAATGGCATAGAAGGTGGTCGATTTTCCGGACCCATTGGGTCCCAGAAGGGCCACCACCTCACCGCGATTCAGTTCCATGCTGAAATCGCGGATCACGACACGCTTCTTGTAGCTTTTCAAAAGATGTCTGACACGCAGGCCGGATTGCCCCTCGGTCACTGTCAGTTGGGGTGTCGCCATTCTCAATCCGATCCGCGAAGGATGGTCCTGACGCGCCCATCCATCTGCGCCGTGCCACCTTCGAGATCCACGGTCATCCGCTCCGAGGTCAGCGCGCTGTTGCCTTGGGTCAGCAGGACATTTCCCGTCATCACCACCTGACCGTCATCGACATTGTAGTCTGCGCGCTCGGCCTCGGCGGCGTCAGGGCCGCTGACCAGCGTCACGCCTCCGGTTGCCTCAAGCCGGGCTATCCTGGCTTGCTGCCCTTCGGTTGCTTCTGCATAGACGACCAGAACGCGCGGCGCTGCCAATCGCATTTCACCCTGGATGATCACCACATTGCCGGTGAAAATGGCGGTACCGTCCTGCTGGCTGACAGACAGGCTGTCGGCTGTCACCTCGACCGGTAACGACGTGTCCTGCTGGATCACCCCGAAGGCCAGATTGGTGCTTTGCGCCTGCACAACCCCGGCCAGGCCTGTGGTTGCAATGGCAAGTGCGAGGGCGGCGATAATGAAGGGGGGGCGGCGGAACGGCACAGTATGGTCTTTCTCAGTTTCGCGGATCGTATATCAGTTTGACCCCATTTGTGAAAAGCAAATGGACATCACCGGTCTGCGAATCGGACGAGAGAGTCATTTTCCCTGCATCCAGCTTGCCGGGAGGCCCGTTTCCGCTGATGGGCCCGTCGGATTCGGCTGCAATTTCGCGCATGCTGGTGGTCAGCATCTCCGTCGTCACCCGGTAGCCGGTCGAACTGGTCAGCACCACATCCCCTTCGAGAATCGCAACGCCTTGAATGTCGTCGACTGTTCCGATCACAGAGGTGATGTTGATCCGTGCCCCGCGGATAAGGTCGATCCGCGCCGACATCGTCTGCGCGATCACGCGCCCGGGTTGTTCGGGGTCAACGCGTGCGTTTGTTGCGACAAAAGCCACCAGATGCCCCTCTTCGGTCGCTCCCGCGAAAGACGGCTCCGTGATCTGCTGGCTGTCTGTACGGCTTTCCAGGTCAGCACGGCTGATCGGGATCGACTTGGTGGGATCGACCGTGCGCGACAGAAGGAACAGGGTCGACAAGAGGGCAAGGGCGGTCAGCGGCAGAAGTATCTTCAGCCAGGTGATCACGCGGGATCGCAGACCGTCGCGCGGATCCATGGCTTAACCCAGACCCACGCGCAAGCAGTCGTGGATATGCAACAGCCCGATGGCCTGTCCGGGCTGCGCAGGATCGACCACGAACAGGCAAGTGATCTTGCGTTCGTTCATCACGCCGACGGCTGCTTCGGCCAGGGCGTCAGGCGCAATCGTGCGGGGGCTGCGCGTCATCACATCGCCCGCGCTCAGCGACAGCAGACCTTCCATGTGGCGGCGCAGGTCGCCGTCGGTGATGATACCGGTCAGCAGCCCCTCCGCATCGGTCACACCGACCACACCGAAACCTTTCCGGCTGATCTCCAGCAGCGTGTCCCCCATGGGCGCTGTGCCGCTGACAAGTGGCAGGGCGTCGCCCGCATGCATCAGGTCGCGCACCCGGCTCAGCTGTGCGCCCAGCTTGCCGCCGGGATGGAAATTCCTGAAGTCCTCGGGCTGAAACTGCCGATACTCCATCAGGGCGACGGCCAGCGCATCGCCCAGAGCCAGCGTCATCGTGGTCGAGGTTGTGGGCACCACGCCGGTCCCGCAAGCTTCGGTCGCGCGGGGCAGGGTGATGGCCACGTCTGATTGCTTCAGAAGGGTCGAGTCCGCGCGGCTGGCAACCCCGATCATCGGGATGTTGAAGCGGCGCGAATAGGCGATCATGTCGGCCAGTTCGGGTGTCTCGCCGGAATTGGACAGCATCAACAGCACGTCATCAGGTGTCAGCATCCCAAGATCGCCATGGCTGGCCTCGGCGGGATGGACGAATTGGGCCGGTGTGCCGGTGCTGGCCAGCGTCGCCGCGATCTTGCGCGCCACGTGACCCGATTTGCCCATGCCCGACACGATGACGCGACCGCGCGCACCCAGCATCAGTTCGACCGCCTGGGCAAACTCGCCACCCAGGTTGTCAGCCAGCTGCATCAACCCTTCGGCCTCGGTGCGGATCACGCGGCGGGCGGTATCCAGGAATGTCTGTGCCTTGTCCATCAATGTGCAAAGATGTCCATCTCGGGCCACCCGGCCAGGTCCAGTTTCGCGCGCATCGGCAGAAAATCGAAACAGGCCTGCGCCATCCCGGCCCGCCCTTCGCGCACCAGCATCGTATCAAGCGCGTCTTTCAGACGATGCAGGTAAAGAACATCGGATGCCGCATAATCCATCTGCGCTGTCGTCAGATCCACGGCGCCCCAATCGCTTTGCTGCTGCTGCTTGGACACGTCCACGCCGACCAGGTCCTGCAGCAGGTACTTCAAGCCGTGACGGTCCGTGAAGGTGCGCACCAGCTTGCTGGCGATTTTGGTGCAATAGACCGGCTGCGCCAGGGCACCGAAGGCATTGTACATCGCCGCAATGTCGAACCGACCGAAGTGGAACAGTTTCAGAACCTCGGGATTTTCCAGCAGGGCGGCCAGATTGGGCGCCTCTGTCTGGCCCTTCATGATCTGGACAATATGCGCATGACCATCGCCACCCGATAGCTGCACGACGCACAGCCTGTCACGATGGGGGTTCAGCCCCATCGTTTCACAATCGATGGCGACAACCGGACCAAGCTCCAGCCCGTCAGGAAGATCGTTCTTGTAGAGGTAGTTTGTCATGTCATTCCCTTTGCGGTGGAAATGGTGCCCAGGACAAACATTCCCTCACTCTCCCACTTCGCCCTGTCAAGTCTCTCGGCCTGCATGATTGCCTTTTGTTTTCAAAGCACTGCAGGTTTTTCTGTCTTTTTGTATCCATAATGCATCCACATCATCCCAGCGATGATTGGGGGCCTTGTTGGGGATAGACGACATGGCCAAATTCTTCAATGCCTCGATCAAGACGGCTGCGGACGGCAAGCTTCAGGATGGTGGGGGATTGGTCCTTGTCAAGGTTGGAGGCGCTGGGCGATGGGTCAGTCGATACTCTTTTCCTGGCCGATGTCGGGAAATGGTGTTGGGCACCTGGCCCAGGGTGTTCCTGTCCAATGCCCGCAATCTGCGGGGCAAGTGGGCGAGTGTCCCGGCATCCGGCAATTGAGGCAGAAATCCCGCAGGCCACATAAGCATGGGGATGGCCTTGCGCTGGCAGCCTCGGCTTTTGGTCGCTGATCCGGAAAATATGTGCTACCAAGCAGATGATGTTCGCATCGCCGTCAACGAAAATGGCGCCAAATCAAGCGCTTACTGTCTTCGAGTGATTCGAATGGCAGTGCGGTAGCCGTTTCAAGGTATGAAATCCTTCCAGCACATCCCGACTGGTTGCCAGCATGGCGCGACCCGCACCATGCGCAAAGCCCGTTTCATGGCGGAGCCTTGCTGATGCGCAAGGCGCTTGAGGACGACATTCAATTTCGCATCCTGCGCATTCTGGAACAGCGACCGGAGATCAGCCAGCGTGAACTGGCCGCGGAAGTCGGCATCGCCCTTGGAAAAGTGAACTTCCTGCTCAATGCCTTGATGGCAAAGGGCTTGGTCAAGTTCCGCAATTTCCACAATGCGCAGAACAAGCTTGCATATGCCTATGTCCTGACCCCGGTGGGTTTGCGTGCCAAGGCAGATCTGACAGCGGGTTTCCTGAGCAGGAAGATGGTCGAATATGAAATGCTGAAGGCTGAGATCGAGGATCTCAAGCGAGAGACTTCATTGGCCAATGATGGTGCGGCAGGCAGATCTTGATGCAACCGGGGTGCACTCTGCTTGGTGTTTTGCGGTGTCTTAGCCTCGCCAGGACCGGCGCGCGACTGTTGTCGCGCAGGTGCCGCATCTTTGCGGCCCGCGTCCGCACCGCAAGTGTACGTCAATTTCGCCCAAGACGGCTGGTTCCCCCCAGGACGGCTTGCCTGGGCGAGCCGGCATTCACGCCGGCTTGTTGGTAGTCCCTGGCAGGGGGCTGCCAACCCTTGGGGGTCGTGCCTGGCATGACCTCCGTTTGGTTGCAGCGCCTCTCGGCCGCTTGATGGGTGAGCCTGGTCTCGCCTGGGCCGAGAGACACCAAGGGGCCCCGCGTGCGGGTCCGGGTGTGGCTTGCGGATTTATGGGCTATTTTTCCGCAGGCCACACCCTGCCCTGAGGTTTGGGGTGA
>JANREX010000075.1 GCA_030758115.1 Paracoccaceae bacterium
GTACCGGCCTGTCACGCCGGGGGTCGCGGGTTCGAGCCCCGTCAACCGCGCCATTCAATTGCCCTTTACAGGATGCGTCATGGCATTTCTTGACAAGATCAGCTGGCCGATCGTGGCCGTGCTGTGCCTCACGCTGGGGTTGGCGCCCTTCGTGCCCGAACCGCATCTGTGGGAAAAGCTCAAGATGCTGGCCGCCGGCGACCTGACGCGTCCCATCGACATGTTCGACATGCTCTGGCATGCGCTGCCCTGGCTGCTGGCGCTGTTGAAGGGCTGGCGCAGCCTGCGTCAGTCGTAGCTGTATCCAAGGGCTGCTTCCTGATCCAGGTCCAGGCGGCTGCGCAGCCATTCCATGTCATGCTGATCGATTGTCTTCGGGGTCGCGGGGCGATCGGGAATGGCGGGCAGGAATTTCGCGCCCAGACGATTGACCACGCGGCGAAGCGGCTGTTTCGGGGGCGGCAGGTCCAGCCCCGCGCAGATCGCCTGCAGGACTTCCGCAGGGCGGGCCACGGCCTCTTCCATACGCAGCAGAACGAAAGTGCACCCGGTCTCGCCTCGGGTCAGCAGGCTGCGCAGCTTGCCCTGACGCAGCGCGATCAGGTCGGGATAGGGCGCACCGCTGGCGGGGTCCAGATCCGGCTTGAGCGGGCGGCCGATCACGCGTGTGGGCACGTTGAAATAGCGCGAGCGGTCAAAGATCGTGTCCCAGGGCGCGCGGATGAAGGCGGGAAATTCCAGCGCCTGCATGGCGGGCGTGCAATGCCAGGGCTTGGCATGCATCGACAGCGTCCAGGGCACCGCGTGGCGCACCACGCAGATCAGGGCCAGATCCTCGGGCACCGGCCTTGCGTGGGTATGGGCGTGTTTCCATCCCAGCGCCTCGGTCGGTTTCAGCCCGGTGTTCTTGCCCAGCAGCCGTTTGACGTAATTCGTGCCCGAACTGCGTTCGCCCAGAACCTGAAAGCGGGTGGGCCGCGTTCCATTGCCGTGGACATGCAGGCCGCTCCGGGCAAAATCGGCCGGGATCATGTCGGTCATTCCTGCCACGGGTTACGGTCCACTTGCTTTTTAACGATTCTCACGGCCCAGCAAACAGGCTAAACAAGGCATGGGCAAGTGCAGGTGAGGTTCAGTGATGCAGTCTGTGGCAGCGGCCGTGACCATGGTGCGGGATGATGCGTTCTTTCTGAACGCCTGGTTGCGCCACTATGGCGACCTCTTCGGGCGCGAGAATTGCTACGTGGTCAACCATGGTCGTGGCGAGATCGTCAATGATCTGGCGAAAGGCTGCAATATCATCGGGATACCTGGCGATCCTCACAAGAATTTCGACATGAAGCGCTGGCGGCTGCTGAACAATCTGGTGGCGGGGCTGAAGTCCTATTACCGGCATGTGATCGTGGGCGATGTCGATGAGCTGGTGGTGATCGACCCCGCCAAGGGCCAGAGCCTTCTGGAATACCTGGCTCTGACGCCCGACAAGCAGGTGATCACCCCGCTGGGCCTTGAGGTGATCCACCGTATCGACCTGGAGCCGGATGCGATCACCGACCGGATCATCGGCCCGCGCCGCCATGTGCGCGTGGCGCCGCATTATTCCAAGCCCTGCATCGTCTCGACCGGGACCAAGATCGCGCGGGGCGGGCATTTCACCCAATATGCCAAGCTGCATGCGCCGGATGAGCTTTATCTGCTGCACCTGAAATTCTGCGATTTTCCGGCCTATGCCGAGGTGATGGACCGGCGCAACGCCACCACCGCCGAGGTGGGCGGGGATGTGAAGGATACGGCCATCGGGCGGCATTGGTTCGCCGAGGCGCGCGGCGAGGATCGCGCGGTTTTCGCGGCCTTCGCGGACCTTGAAATGGTCGAGGGCTTTGACATGACCCCCTTCCGGCGCAAGATGCGCCGCAGCTTCCGGCCACGCGGCGATACCGGATTTTATTGTTTCGACAGGCCCGATTACAAGCAGCAGTTCATCCTGCCGGAACGCTTCAGCGGCGTGGTCTGAACCGGGTCACCCCCGGTCCAGAAATGCCTTCAGCGCCGCCAGCGTCTGTTCGGGCGCGGTGTCGGGAAAGAAATGCCCGCCCGGCACGGTGCCTGCGCGCAGGTCGCTGCAACGGTCTGCCCAAGTGCCCGGCACGTCATAGGCCCGCGCCATGGCCCCGTCGGCCCCGTAAAGCACCAGCGT
Organism: Paracoccaceae bacterium; assembly: GCA_030758115.1. GTDB lineage: Bacteria > Pseudomonadota > Alphaproteobacteria > Rhodobacterales > Rhodobacteraceae > Seohaeicola. The sequence goes on from JANREX010000075.1 coordinate 2,198, forward strand.
CGGACAGGTCACGCGGCGCGCCAGATCGGCCTCGTCCAGCGCCAGATCGTACTGGATCGCAGCGCGGTAATCGTTGCACATGCCGCGGATCGTGTCGGGTTGCCGCCATGACGCGCGATAGGCCGCAAGCTGCGCGGGATCGAAATCATCCAGCGTGGCGCCACCCCAGCCCAGCAGGCAGGACTGATAATAGAAATCCGGGTCGGCCCCGATCAGGGTTTCCGGGAAGGGCTCGGGCTGTACAAGGAAAAACCAGTGATAATAGGCTTTTGCAACCTGATGTGAAAGCTCGCTCAGCAGCAGGTGGGTGGGGATGATATCCATCATCGTCAGGCTTTTGACCCGCTCGGGCGCGTCCAGCGCGATGCGGTGCGCGGTGCGCGCGCCCCGGTCATGGCCGACAAGATCGAAACGGTCGTGCCCCAGGTGATCCATCAGTGCAAGGATGTCGCTGCCCATGGCGCGAAAGCTGTAATCGGCCACATCGGCGGGTTTGCCGGATGCGCCATAGCCGCGCAGATCAGGGCAGATCACGCGGCGGCCTTGCGCCAGCGCGGGCGCAATATGCGCCCACATGGCCCGTGTCTGCGGAAAGCCGTGCAGCAGAACAAGCGGCGCGCCATCGCCCCCCGCGCTATAGGCCACGTCGACACCCGCATGGGTGAAGACCGCATCGGAAAATCCCGAAATCATGCGATTTTCTCCAGAACGCGGGCCCAGCTGCGGATGCCCTTGTGGAAACATTCCATGTCGTATTTCTCATTCGGGGAATGGATCTGGTCATCGTCACGGCCAAAGCCCGCGAGGATCGATTCCATTCCCAGGATCGACTGGAAATAGCCTGCGATCGGGATCGACCCGCCGCAGCCGACGTATGAGGCGGGTGTGCCCCATTCCTCGGTCAGGGCGTGGCGGGTCTTTTCGAACAGCGGATGGTCGATCTGCATCTGGCTGGCGGCCGCGCCGCCCAGTTCGTTCCATTCCACGGTGCAGTCGGCCGGCAGTTGCGCGGTCAGCCACTCGCGGAAATTGCGGCTGATGGCCTCCGGGTCCTGCTGGCCCACAAGGCGGAAGCTGATCTTGGCATGGGCCTCGGCGGGCAGGACGGTCTTGAAGCCCTCGCCGGTATAGCCGCCCCAGATGCCGTTGATTTCCGCCGTGGGGCGCGACCAGATCATCTCGAGCGGGGTGCGGTCATCCTCGCCTGCCGGGTGCGACAGGCCCACGTCACCCAGGAAGGTGGCGTGATCGAAGGCCAGGTTCTGCCATTGGGCGCGAATCTCCTCGGACAGTTCGGGCACGCCATCATAGAAGCCCGGCACGGTGACATGGCCGCGATCGTCATGCAGGCCGCCAAGGATGCGGGTGAGCACCCGGATCGGGTTGATCGCGGGGCCGCCATACATGCCCGAATGCAGGTCGCGCGTGGCGGCGTGGATGGTGAATTCCTCGCGCGCCATGCCGCGCAACATCGTGATGATCGCGGGCGAGGTGTCCTGGAACATGCCGGTGTCGCAGATCAGCGCCACATCGGCGCGCAGCTCGTCGGCGTTGTCCTGCAGGAAAGGGATCAGCGAGGGCGAGCCCGATTCCTCTTCGCCCTCGAACAGGAAGGTGATGCGGCAGGGCAGGCTGCCGTTGATGGCCTTCCAGGCGCGGCAGGCCTCGAGAAAGGTCATCAGCTGGCCCTTGTCATCGGCCGCACCGCGCCCCCGGATCACCTGACCCTTGGGCGTGTCTTCAACCTTGGGATCGAAAGGATCCGAATGCCACAGCGACAGCGGATCGACGGGCTGCACATCGTAATGGCCGTAGAACAGCACATGCGGGCTGCCTGCGGGGCCATCGACATGGCCCACCACCATCGGATGGCCGGGTGTGGGCCGGACGCTGGCCGCAACCCCGAGGCTTTCCAGATCCGCCACCAGCCATTCGGCCGCGGTCTGGCAGTCGGCCTTGAAGGCCGGATCGGTCGAGATCGAGGGGATGCGCAGCAGATCCAGCAGTCGCGCCGTCGCGGCGGGCAGGTCGGCGTCGATACGGGCCAGAACGTCATTGAGGGACATGGTCTTCCTTTCGGTGCAGTCTTGCGCCCTGTCGGGGGCATTTGGCGCCGACCGTATCAGCCTTGCGGCGGCTGTCCAGACCGGGCTGTGCGGCGGCATGCCTGTGCCGGGGATGCGACCTTTTGTGCCCTCTTGCCGCGCACCGTGGAAACCTGTCTCTGCGGCCTATCTTTTTGACACAGATCAAGGTGCGCGGGCAGCGGCAATTTGTAACCTGTTGCATGGGAATGGCGCAAACTATATCCATTCCAAATTGGATATATGGCCCTCGGGGCCGTTCCGCGATGGCGGGGCAAGACGAAAGAAGGGGGATGCCGGTGGATTATTCGGCCCAGCTGGATCAGGCGATCA
>JANREX010000076.1:0-21223 GCA_030758115.1 Paracoccaceae bacterium
GCATCTATTGTTTCTGCCTTTGCAACAACAATAGTCGGCTTGAACTGATCCGCCTTGGGCTGCGATGCCGGCGTCGCGGCTTTGGCCCGCGTCACGGGCTTGGCGGCTGCTTTTGTTTTTGCTGCAGGCTTGGGCTTTGCGGTCGCAACCTTCGGTTTCGCCGCCTTTGGTTTGCTTGTCACCTTTTTTACCACCTTCTCAGAACCGCTCACCAGCACAACTCCCTTTGGCATGAGTCTGTTTCACTACAGGAAACGCATATCGCGCCTCACATGACAAGGCATGAAAAATCGGCGGCCCCGCAACAGGACCGCCGATCAGGTTCTTTCGACACCCCGTCAGGCGACAAGCGCCCGGGGGATGGGCCGCGTCAATGGGCGACGGCGCTGGAGGGTTCGGACTTGGACACGGCCGCGGCCGCTGCGGCCTCCTCGGCTTCCTCGTCCCATTCGATCGCCTCGGGTTCGCGCACCAGCGCCAGCTTGAGAACCTCGGACACGTGACTGACCGGAATGATCTCCATCCCTTCCTTCACATTGTCCGGAATCTCGGCCAGGTCCTTTTCGTTCTCGGTCGGGATCAGCACCGTCTTGATACCACCCCTGAGCGCCGCCAGCAGCTTTTCCTTGAGGCCGCCGATCGGCATCGCATTGCCGCGCAACGACACCTCGCCCGTCATGGCGATATCCTTGCGCACGGGGATCTGCGTCAGCACCGACACGATCGAGGTGACCATCGCCAGACCCGCACTCGGCCCGTCCTTGGGGGTTGCCCCGTCCGGCACGTGCACATGGATGTCGATCTTGTCGAATTTCGTGGGCTTGACCCCGATCTTCGGACTGATCGACCGCACGTAGGAACTGGCCGCGTCGATGCTTTCCTTCATCACATCGCCCAGTTTGCCCGTGGTCTTCATGCGGCCCTTGCCCGGCAGGCGCAGCGCCTCGATCGACAGAAGGTCACCCCCCACCGAGGTCCAGGCCAGCCCGGTCACGACACCGATCTGATCCTCTGCCTCGGCCAGGCCATAGCGGAACTTCTTGACGCCCAGGAATGTATCCAGGTTGTCCTCGTCCACCACGACCTTGGTTGCTTCCTTCTTGACGATCATCGTCACCGCCTTGCGGGCCAGTTTCGCGATCTCGCGCTCAAGGTTGCGCACGCCCGCCTCGCGGGTGTAGCGGCGGATCATCTCGTTCAGCGCGCCATCGGTGATCACGAATTCACCCTTGCGCAGCCCGTGATCCTTGACCTTCTTGGGGATCAGGTGGTGCTTGGCGATCTCGCGCTTCTCATCCTCGGTGTAGCCGGCCAGCGAAATGATCTCCATCCGGTCCAGAAGCGGCCCCGGCATGTTGTAGGAGTTCGCCGTGGTCAGGAACATCACGTTCGACAGGTCATATTCGACCTCGAGGTAGTGATCCACGAAAGTGGCGTTCTGTTCCGGGTCCAGCACCTCGAGCATGGCGGAGGCGGGATCGCCCCGGAAATCCTGGCCCATCTTGTCGATCTCATCCAGCAGGATCAGCGGGTTCGTGGTCTTGGCCTTCTTCAGCGCCTGGATGATCTTGCCGGGCATCGAGCCGATATAGGTCCGACGGTGGCCCCGGATCTCGGATTCGTCGCGCACACCGCCAAGGCTGATGCGGATGAATTCACGCCCCGTGGCGCGCGCCACGGATTTGCCAAGGCTGGTCTTGCCCACGCCCGGAGGGCCGACAAGGCACATGATCGGGCCTTTCAGCTTCTGGCTGCGCTGTTGCACCGCCAGGTATTCGACGATCCGTTCCTTGACCTTTTCCAGCCCGTAGTGATCGGCATCCAGAACCTCCTGCGCCTTGTGCAGGTCCTTCTTGACGCGGCTTTTCAGCCCCCAGGGCAGGCCAAGCATCCAGTCCAGGTAGTTGCGCACCACCGTGGCCTCGGCCGACATCGGCGACATGGTCTTGAGCTTCTTCAGCTCGGCCTCGGCCTTGTCGCGGGCTTCCTTGCTCAGCTTCGTGCCCTTGATGCGCTCTTCCAGCTCGGCCAGTTCGTTGCCACCATCCTCGCCGTCGCCCAGCTCCTTCTGAATGGCCTTCATCTGCTCATTCAGGTAGTATTCGCGCTGTGTCCGCTCCATCTGGCTTTTGACGCGGGTCTTGATCTTCTTCTCGACCTGCAGCACGGACATCTCGCCCTGCATCAGGCCATAAACCTTTTCCAGCCGCTCGCTGACGCTGAGGGTTTCCAGAAGGTTCTGTTTCTGGCCCACGTCGATCCCCAGGTGACCGGCCACCAGATCGGCCAGCTTGGCAGGATCGGTGGTTTCCGACACGGCGACAAGCGCCTCCTCGGGGATGTTCTTCTTGATCTTGGCATAGCGCTCGAATTCGGCCGTCACGGTGCGCAGCAGCGCCTCGATCGTGGCGGCATCGCCCGATGTCTCGGTCAGGTATTCGGCGCGCGCCTCGAAAAAGCGGTCATTGCTGAGGTATTCGGTGATGCGCACACGCGCCTGCCCCTCGACCAGCACCTTGACGGTGCCATCGGGCAGTTTCAGCAGTTGCAGCACATTCGCCAGCACACCGGTGCCATAGATCCCGTCAGAGGCCGGATCGTCGATCGAAGGGTCGATCTGGCTGGACAGCAGGATCTGCTTGTCATCGGCCATGACCTCTTCCAGCGCGCGGACGGATTTCTCGCGGCCGACGAAAAGCGGCACGATCATGTGCGGGAACACAACGATATCGCGCAGCGGCAGAACGGGATAGGAGGGGTTCAGGGGTTCTTGCATGCTCGGTCCTTTGTTCGGCAGACGTCGCGATCCCGACAATCGGCAACCGGGGCGTCTCCATTCACCTGTCGTTAATCTGGGGCGCGGATGCCCCAGTTTCAAGCGTCGTACCGTGACGCCTTCGTGCAGAATGCCCCTCTGCCCCGTTCAGGGCAAGGCGCGAAATGCGCCCGATTTGATCAATGGCGCGCGCTCATGCCCTCAGCCCGCCCGGCCGCGCGCACAAAAACACGACACCTCGACCGGCAGATCGGATCGCGCCTGCGCAAGGTCCAGCCGCTGGCGGATCAGCCGCGCCTCGGGCGTGGTGTCGGCGCCGCACGCCTTGAGGCATTCCATCAACCCGCGCAGGGCCCAGATATTGTCGGGATGGATCTGCGCCCGCGTCAGCTTGCCCCCAAGCCCCAGGTCCTCGCGATAGACAGCCTCGGCCTCGGCCACCCGCCCCTGTTCCAGCAAGAGCGCGCCCAGCGCATGGCGCGTCGGCTGCATCCAGCCCCATGGCTCGTCATAGGGCAGGTTGTCATCCGCCGCGACCGAGGCGCGCAGATGCGCGAATGCCGCATCGTAATCGCCGCAGCGATAGGCGATCTCGCCCGACAGCATCTCTTCGGCGATGGCGAACAGGTCCTGGCAGCGGTTGTTGTGCAAAAGCCGGGTCTCGGGGACACGGGCGCGCGATGCACGGAACAGCGCCTGTTCGGCGCGGGCCTGATCCACCTGCCCCAATGCGGCATGGGCCACGCCCTTGGCGTAATGGATCATCGCCGTCAGGTTCGCGTAAAGCACCGGATCATCCGGCAGATCCTGCGCGATGATCTCCTCCCACTTGCCGAAGCGCACATAGACATGCTGCTTGACCGCCAGGTAGCTTTCAAAGAAATCCGCCATGGGCGGCGAGGCGATGCGCAGGAAGTCCGCAGGCATCGTGGCGATCAACTCCTCGGCGGCCGCAAGGGCGGGCCCGTATTGCCCCAGGAACATCGCGCCATAGACGGCAAAGTGATAGTCATGCACGCGGTAGCCGGTGTAGAAATTCATCACCCCTTCGCGCTCAAGGTATTTGCGATCCGCCGCGATGGCCGCCAGGTTCCAATGCAGCGCGTCATGGTAGTTGCCACAAAGCACGTCGATATGCGTGGGCATATGCACCAGATGGCCTGCATCGGGCACCAGGGTGCGCAGAACATCCGCCGCCGGCAGCGCCTTTTCGGGGAAGGGCGACATCTCCATCAGATGCACATAGAGATGCAGGATGCCGGGATGCGCCATCGCGCCGGGCAGATCGCGCATCGCCCCTTCCAGCAGGGCGCGCACCTCGGCCGTTCCGGCCTTCGGCGCGGGCTGGCCTGTCGCCAGATCCCACATCTGCCAGGGGGTCAGATCCATGATCGCCTCGGCCGTGACCGACAGGATATCGAGATCGGCGGGATGGGCCAGATGCGCCGCGCGCATCGCATCGGCGAAGGCGCGGTCCCAGGGGCGCATGTCGGGGATGGGTTCGGCCTGCGGATACCGCGCAGCCAGTGCCCGGATCAACGCCTGTTCGGGCGGGCTGACATGATCCACCAGCGCAAGTGCTGCCTGCGTCGCGGCATGGGCGCGGCCCAGCGCCGCCGCCTTGCCCGCGTCATCGTAAAGCACCCAAGGCATGTTGTAATTCGGCCCCATCGCATAGGCGATACCCCAATGGGCCATGGCGCAACCGGGATCGGCGGCAAGCGCGCGTTCGAAACAGGCAACCGCCTCGGCGTGGTTGAAGCCGAAAACCCAGTTCAGCCCCCGATCGAACCAGCGCTGCGCCTCTGGCAAGTTGGTGGTGACCGCTCGCCCGTAGCTGCCCAGATCATAGCCGTAGTCCATCGCCTGCCCCCCTTGCGCCCGCCGCACCCGCGGATGGATATTTAAGGCAAGAAGAAACGGAATGTTAAGGTTAATCGCCGATGATCGGCACACGGTACAGGCGGGGACGCCGATGACCGTGCAAGGAGAAACCCCCTTCCGCACCCGCCGCCGGCCCCTCTGCCTGTCAGCCCCGTGCGGGAGGGGTCACTTCCCTGCCGGTTTCTTCTTGCTCCAAATATCCAATCCGACCCTGCGGGCCGGCTCAGCGCGCAGGGATATCGCCCTCGGCCCGCTGCGCGTGGAAATCGGCCTCGAAGGCGGCAAAGCGGCCCGCCCCGATGGCGTCGCGCATTCCCTGCATCAGTTCCTGGTAGTAATGCAGGTTGTGCCAGGTCAGCAGCATGCCCGAAATCATCTCGCCCGCGCGGAACACATGATGCAGATAGGCGCGGGAATAGCCCCGGCAGGCGGGACATGTGCAGGCCTCGTCCAGCGGGCGCGGATCGTCCTGGTGGCGGGCGTTCTTGATATTGACCACCCCGTGCCGGGTAAAGGCCTGCCCGGTGCGGCCCGAGCGCGAGGGCAGCACGCAATCCATCATGTCGATGCCGCGCTTGACCGCGCCCACGATATCATCGGGCTTGCCCACGCCCATCAGGTAGCGCGGCTTGTCGGCGGGCAGCATGTCGGGGGCGTAGTCGAGCACGCCGAACATCGCCTCCTGCCCCTCGCCCACGGCCAGGCCACCCACGGCATAGCCGTCGAAACCGATGGCGCGCAGCGCCTCGGCGCTTTCGGCGCGCAGCTCCTGCGTCACGCCGCCCTGCTGGATGCCGAACAGCGCATGTCCCGGCCGGTCGCCGAAGGCATCGCGCGAACGTTGCGCCCAGCGCATCGACAGGCGCATGGATTTCGCCACCTCCGCATCCGTGGCAGGCAGTGCCGGGCATTCGTCGAAACACATCACGATATCGCTGCCCAGAAGGCGCTGTATCTCCATGCTGCGTTCGGGGCTGAGGTGGTGACGCGAGCCGTCGATATGGGATTTGAAGGTCACCCCTTCCTCGGTCAGCTTGCGCAGGGCAGCCAGGCTCATGACCTGGAAACCGCCGCTGTCGGTCAGGATCGGCCTGTCCCAGTTCATGAAACGGTGCAACCCGCCCAGCCGGTCGATCCGCTCGGCCGTAGGGCGCAGCATCAGGTGATAGGTATTGCCCAGCAGGATATCCGCACCGGTGGCGGCCACGCTTTCGGGCAGCATGCCCTTGACCGTCGCCGCCGTGCCGACGGGCATGAAGGCCGGTGTGCGGATCGTGCCGCGCGGCGTGCTGATCGCCCCCGTGCGTGCCTTGCCATCGGTCGCCGTGAGGTCGAAGCGAAACCGCCCTGCCGTCTGTGTCATCTGTCAGCCTCTTGTGCCCATCGTCGCATCCGCCCCCTATGGGGCGTTTTGCGCCAAATGCCAAGACGGCAGGCGGGGCGGCGCGGACCCGCTACTTGACGGATTTGCCACCAACGGTCAGCGCGGTCTTGCCCGCGCCGGAATTGGCTGTCGCCAGAACCCGGGGCTTTTCCTGCTTGGGTTTCTTGGCTTCCTTGTTGCCTTTTGTCTTGTTGCCTTTTTTGGACATGACCGGTTCCTTCCGGCTGAAGCGCCGCAGGGCGGATGCCCTGCGGATGGATCCCGGCCATCACCCGCGGCACCACGCTGCAAAACGGATGCAGAGCGTGGCAAGGTTGCGGATGACAAACGAACGGGAGCAGACAGGCCGCAAGCCGGGACATCCCCGGCAACCTGCAGCGCATGACACGAAAGATAAGCGCGCGGGCATTCCGTTACAAGAACGGCATCTGCCGCGGGCCAGAACATTCATTCTTGCTGCGCAACGGTGGCGACACTGGACGAATCCGCCCCCTATCCTTATATGTTCAGTCAGGAAATCCGCAGGACAGACCCCAGGACAGAGAATGACCCAGAATGCCGAGCCGCTTGAAGGCACCCCGTTGATCGCCCCCTCAAGCACAGATCACCCGCTTTACGAACAGGTCGTCGAGGCTTGCCGCTCGGTCTATGATCCGGAAATCCCGGTGAATATCTACGATCTGGGACTGGTCTACACCATCGACATCAACCCCGAGAACGAGGTGCGGGTCATCATGTCCCTGACCGCCCCCGGCTGTCCCGTCGCGGGCGAGATGCCGGGCTGGGTGGCCGATGCGATCGAGCCGTTGCCCGGCGTCAAGCATGTGGATGTGGAGCTGACCTGGGAGCCCCAGTGGGGCATGGACATGATGAGCGACGAGGCCCGGCTGGAGCTGGGCTTCATGTGATCCGGCCCCGCTGGGCCGATGAAACGCTGAAAGGCTGAGACGATGTTCGCCATACCCGGAAAACAGGCTGTCACCATGACCGAGGCCGCCGCGCGCCAGATCGCGCGGCTGATGCAGAAGGACGGCCACAAGGGCCTGCGCATCGGCGTCAAGAAAGGCGGCTGCGCGGGAATGGAATACACGATGGAATATGCCGCAGAGATCGCCCCCATGGACGAGGTGGTGGAGCAGGATGGCGCGCGCGTGATGATCGCGCCCATGGCGCAGATGTTCCTGTTCGGCACGCAGATCGACTATCAGACATCGCTGCTGGAATCGGGGTTCAAGTTCAACAACCCCAATGTCGAGGATGCCTGCGGATGCGGCGAATCGATCAAGTTCAAGGATGTCGAGGAACTGGCCGCGGAACGCGGCGCGGAGTGATCCTCCATAAGACCGCCTTGCGTCTGGAAAACGCCGCCCCCTGTCTGTAAGGAAGGGCCGATAGAGCGGAGGGTGGATGATGCGGCGCAAACTGGCAGCAGGCAATTGGAAGATGAACGGGATGCTGGCCGATCTGGACCAGCTTGACCGCATGTCGGCGGCCTGCCCTGCCCCGGCGGTCGATCTGCTGATCTGCCTGCCCGCGACCCTGATCCATCCCGCAGCCCATCGTGCCGGGCAGAGCAGCCTGATGATCGGCGCGCAGGATTGCCACATGGCGTCCGCGGGTGCCCATACGGGCGATCTTGCGGCCCGGCAACTGGCCGATGCCGGTGCGCAGGCCGTGATCCTGGGCCATTCCGAACGCCGCGCCGACCACCATGAGGATAGCGCCACCGTGCGCGCCAAGGCGCAAGCGGCGATGGCGGCGGGGCTGATCGGCGTGATCTGCCTGGGCGAGACCCTGGCCGAACGGGATGCAGGCACGACGCTGGAAGTGATCGGCGCGCAGCTTGATGCCTCGGTGCCCGACAGTGCGACAGGCGATACGACCGTGATCGCCTATGAACCGGTCTGGGCCATCGGCACGGGCCGCATCGCCACCACTGACCAGATCGCCGAGGTGCATGGCTTCCTGCGCGCGCGGCTGTGCGCCCGTTTCGGGGCCGCGACGGGCGGCGCGATCCGGCTGCTCTATGGCGGGTCGGTCAAGCCCGACAATGCCGCGCAGATCTTTGCCGTGGCCGATGTGGACGGTGCGCTTGTGGGCGGTGCCAGCCTGACGGCGGATGATTTCTGCCCCATCGTCGCGGCGCTCGAGGCCAGCGCGGCATCCTGACAGCACTCCGCTTCACAATGAAAAACGGCGCGAGGTTGCCCCCGCGCCGTCTTTGGTTCTGTCATCAGGCCGCGTCGCTAACGCACCAATATCTCTGGTCCCATCATCAGCGTCGGCAACCATGTCGAGATGATCGGCACATAGGTGATCAGGATCAGGAAGACGAAAAGCACGGCCAGGAAGGGCAGCGCCGCGCGCACGACGCGCATCATCGGCATGCCCGCAACACCCGAGGTCACGAAGAGGTTCAGACCCACCGGCGGCGTGATCATCCCGATCTCCATGTTCACGACCATGATGATGCCCAGGTGGATCGGGTCGATCCCCAGCTCCATCGCGATCGGGAAGACCAGCGGCGCCACGATCACGATCAGCCCCGAAGGTTCCATGAACTGCCCGCCGATCAGCAGGATCACGTTCACGATCACCAGGAACATGACCGGGCCGAAACCGGCGGCCAGCATGGCGCCCGCGATCTGCTGCGGGATCTGCTCGTCGGTCAGCACATGCTTCAGGATCAGCGCGTTGGCGATGATGAACATCAGCGTGACGGTCAGCTTGCCCGCCTCGAACAGGGTGTTGCGGATGTCACGGTGAAAGAAGGCCGTGACCAGCGCGATGGGCCTGTCCAGCAGGGTCAGGTTGCGCTCGCCCTCGGGACGGGCCAGCGGCCCCATGTCGCGATAGACGAAACAGGCGATCAGGAAGGCATAGACCGCCGCGACAGCCGCCGCTTCGGTGGGCGTGAAGATGCCACCATAGATGCCGCCCAGGATGATGACGATCAGCATCAGCCCCCAGCCCGCATCGCGGCCCGAGGACCAGACCTCGCCCCAGCCCAGCCATTCGCCCTTGGGCAGGTTGCGCACGCGGGCCATGATATAGATCGTTGTCATCAGCATGAAACCGGCCAGAAGGCCCGGAATGACGCCCGCCAGGAACATGCGGCCCACCGACACATCCGTGGCCGAGGCATAGACCACCATCACGATGGAGGGCGGGATCAGGATGCCCAGCGTGCCCGCCACCGCGATCACGCCAGCGGCGAAATCGCGCGTGTAGCCGACCTGCCGCATGCCCGCGATCACGATCGTGCCGATCGCCACCACCGTGGCGGGGCTGGAGCCTGACAGGGCGGCGAACATCATGCAGGCAAAGACGCCCGCAATCGCCAGACCGCCGGGCAGATGCCCCACCAGCGCGATGGAGAAGCGGATGATCCGCCGCGCCACGCCACCCGTGGACATGAAGCTTGAGGCCAGCACGAAGAAGGGGATCGCCAGCAGCGTGTAATGCCCGGCCATGCCGTTGTAGAGGGATGCCGCCACCGCCGCCAGCGAGGTATCGCTGAGCGCCAGCATGAACAGGATCGAGGACAGGCCCAGTGATACGGCGATCGGCACGCCGATCAGCATCAGGCCGATGACCATCGCGAAAAGAATAAAGACGTCCATCGGTTACTCCTGCTCGCGGCGGTTTTTGGCGATCTCGTCCAGCGCGTCCTCGACCTCGTGGCTGACGATCATGCTGTGCTGTTCGCCCTTCACGATGCGGATGGTCACCTGGATGATCCGGAACAGCATCAGCGCGGCGGCGATGGGCAGGATCATGTAGGGCACCATGCGCGGCATCTTGGAATAGGCCTCGCCCTGGTTGATCGCATCCTCCAGCCAGCGCAGCCATTCCAGCATCGGCACCTGGTCGGTCTCGAAGAAGGCGCGGTCGCGGGTGTTGGCATCGAACCCGGTGGGGAACCAATGCCCTGTGGTCTGCTGCAATCCGGCAAACGGCGCCCAGTAATCCCAGGCCCCCTTGGCGATCAGCAGCGCATAGGCGATGCAGCAGGCGGCCGAGAGCAGCGCAAGGACATAGCGCGTGCGCGGTGACACGACCGAGATGATGGCATCCACGCCCAGGTTCGCCGTCACCTTGAACGCATAGGCGACGCCGAACAGCACCAGCCAGGCGAACAGGACCAGAACGACCTCAAGCCCCCAGATCACCATCGAATTGAAGACATAGCGCATGATCACGTTGACGAAGGTCAGAAGCGTCATCAGCCCGAGCATCACGGCGATCGCCGTCTCCTCGAACTCGTGCACGACCTTTCCCAGCATGCTGCGCGGCTCGTAACGGCCAGGCCCAGACATCGGCAGTCCCCCCAATGAATGTGAACTTGTGTTCCGAAACGGAACGAGGGGGTGCGCCAGTCATGGCGCACCCCGTGTGATCCGGTCGGATCAGTTGTTGAAGGCCTGCGCCGCCGCGATGTTCTCGGCGCCGACTTCGGCTTCGAACTGCGCCCAGACGGGCTTCATCGCTTCGACCCATGCCGCACGCTGCTCGGGCGTCAGTTCGACGATCTTGCCGCCGGCATCCAGGATCGACTGGCGCGCCGCGCGGTCGACTTCCAGAACGGCCGCGTTACGCGCGGTGGTCACCTCGTCCAGGATCGTCGCCAGCTGGTCGCGCACGTCGGCGTCCAGCGATTCCCACCAGTCGACACTGGTCACGACCATGTAGTCGATGATGCCGTGGTTGGTTTCGGTGATACCGTCCTGCACTTCGAAGAACTTCTGGCCATAGATGTTGGACCAGCTGTTTTCCTGACCATCCACAACGCCGGTCTGCAGCGCGCCGTACACTTCGGCGAAGGCCATCGGCTGTGCGGTGGCGCCCAGTGCGTTCATCTGTGCGACCAGCACGTCGGAGGGCTGAACGCGGAACTTCAGGCCTTTTGCATCCTCGGGCGAGATCAGCGGCTTGTTGGCCGAGAACTGCTTCATCCCGTTGTGCCAGAAGCCCAGGCCCAGAACGCCGCGGCGGGTCATCGACTGCAGCATTTCCTGGCCGGTGCCCGATGCCTGGAACGCGTCGACGGCTGCGATGTCCTTGAACATGAAGGGCAGGTCGAACAGGCGGAACTGCTTGGTGATCGGCTCGAACAGCGACAGCGAGGGGGCCGCGAACTGAACGTCACCCTGCAGCATCGCCTCCAGCACCTTCTCGTCGGTGTAGAGGGTCGAGTTCGGGAAGACCTCCATGCAGGCCTTGCCGTTCATCTCGGTGTTCACACGCTCGGCGAACAGGGTGGCTGCGATCCCCTTGGGGTGCTTGTCCGAGTTGGTCACATGGCTGAACTTGATGACGATCTCGCCCGGATCGCAGGCTGCGGCGGCGGCGCCTGCCGTAACGGTAAGGGCCAGTGCCATGGCGGCAGAAGTCAGGAATTTCATAGGTCTCTCCTCCCAGAATTGAGACATTGCATATCTTGCCCCTGCAAGGGGCGCTGCGATGCAGACACTGACCGCGATCACGCAAGTCTCAAGCGATTGTGCGCGTTTCGCAGGCAGATTGGGAAAACCCAAGGATGGCAATGACTTGCCCCTGCGCCCGGCGCATAGCCGGGTTGCACGCGGCGCATCTTGTGCGGAAATCCGCACAGTCACGGGCAGCATATTGCGGGAATCCGCACAATCTGCCGCGAATCAGCCACCCGAATCGACCTCGCGAATCCCCCGGACCGCCTGCCCTGTCCCCGGCGCGCCCGCGCTCAGCGGAAATCCTCGGGCCGCAGCCCGTAGCGCGTCAGCTTGTCATAGAGCGTCTTGCGCGGCAATTTCAGCTCGCGCGCGGCCTCGGCCGCGCGGCCCGCATGCCGCCGCAGCGCCGCCACCAGGATCGAGCGTTCGACCTGCGCCATCTGCTCGGCCAGCCCGCGCCCCGCCTCCTGCCCGTCCACGGCCTCGCCGCCTTCCCCGACGCCCAGCCCCAGGGCAAAGCGCATCGCCGCCGACATCAGCGCGCGGGCATTTCCCGGCCAGTCGCGCGCCATCAGCGCGCCGATCACCTCGGGGCCGACGGGCGGCGGCGTCAGCCCCGCCTGTTCGCTGGCCTGCGCGACATAATGGCGAAACAGCACCGGGATATCCTCGGGCCGCTCGGCCAGGGCGGGGATCCGCACCGGCATCACATCCAGCCGGTAATAGAGATCCGGGTTCATGCGCCCTTCGGCGACCTGCGCCGCAAGATCACCGCTGCTGCCCGCGATCAGCCGCAGATCCTGACCGGTTTCCAGCTGTTCCAGCAGGGCGAATTGCGCATCCGCAGGCATTGCGCCCAGCTCGTCCAGAAACAGGCTGCCGCCCTTGGCACTGTCCATCACCGCGGCCACGCCCGCTGCATCAAGCCCTGCCGCGGGGACCTTGACGAAAGGCCCCTTGGCCATGGCGGAACACAGGTGAATGACCTCGGCCACCTTGGAAATGCCGCTGCCGGGCGGGCCGCTGACCAGCACCTCGGCGCGGGTGCGGGCCACCGCGCGCACCCTGTCGCGCAGCGCGCGCGCCACGGGCGATGTGCCGAACAGCATCCGTGCAGCCGGATCGCCCGCCTCCAGCTGGGCTTTCAGACGGCGGTTTTCCAGCACCAGCGCACGGGTTTTCAGGGCGCGCTCGACCTCGGCCAGAAGATCGGCGGCGGCGCAGGGCTTTTCCAGAAAGCCGAAGGCACCCTGCCCCATCGCGCGCACGGCCATGGGAATATCCCCCTCGCCGGTCAGCAGGATGACCGGCAGGTCGGGGTCAAGCTTGCGGGTATGGTCCAGCAGGAAGAAGCCGTCGCGCCCCGGCATCCGGATGTCGGACAGGATCACCCCCTCGAACCCTTCCGAGATATGATCCTTCGCCTCGATGAAACTGCCCGTGCAGCGCGGGGCCAGATCCGCCAGCTCCAGCGTCTGGGCCAGCGCCTCGCGCACGGCGGCATCATCGTCGACGATCAGCACCTGCCGGATCATTCCGCAGCCTCCGGGTTGGCGATATCCGGGACGGCCATGTCCGGCCCTGCGGCGGGGGTCAGTTCGACCGTGAAGACAGCGCCGCCCTCGGGCCGGTTGCGCCCGCGGATGGCGCCGCCAAAGCTTTGCACCAACCCGTAGGAGATCGACAGCCCCAGCCCCATGCCCTCGGCGGCGCCCACCGCCTTGGTGGTGTAGAACGGATCGAAGATCTTTTCGGGCTCCTCGATACCCGGTCCGGTATCGGCCACCTCCAGCAGCACGCGGTCATCGTGACGGCGCAGCGAGATCGCGATGCGCCGCACCGGCAGCCCCGCCATCGCATCGGCCGCATTCCCGATCAGGTTGACCAGAACCTGGCCCAGCCGCACCTCGCCACCGATCACATGGATCGGCGCGGGCGGCAGCCACTGCACCTCGATATCGTCGCGGGCCAGGCGGGATTCCGACAGCTCCAGCGCGGCATTGATCACCGCCACCAGATCGACCTGCCCCATCGGCTCGCGTTCCTGCCGGGCGAAGGCGCGCAGGTTGCGGATGATGCGCCCCATCCGATGCGCCAGATCCCCGATGCGGCGCAGGTTCTGCGCCGCCACCTCGGGCTTGCCGCGCTCCAGCAGGGCGGCGCCATTCTCGGCATATTGGCGGATCGCCATCAGGGGCTGGTTCAATTCGTGGCTGATGCCCGCGCTCATCTGGCCCAGCGCCGACAGCTTGCCCGCCTGCACCAGGTCGTCCTGCGCCTTTTTCAACGCGGCCTCGGCGGCGATGCGCTCGCTGACCTCGCGGCGCAGCGCGGCATTGGCGCCGGACAGCTCGCGCGTGCGTTCGGCCACGCGCCCCTCCAGCCGTGCATTGGCAAGGGCCAGCGTGCGCCGCCGCTCTGTCGCCAGGAACAGAAGCGCCCCGAACGCAAGGCACACGGCCGCCACAAGCCCCGCCTGCAGGGTCGCCAGGCGGCGCGCGGGTTCGACATCCACAAGCGCCTCGGCGCGCATGCCGATCACCGGCAGATCGCGCGACAGATGCAGCGCGCGGGCCGGGATATAGGGGCTCCAGCTTTCGTGCCAGATCACGTGATCGCCCTGCCGCGTGAACGAGAACTGGCCCGCGTTCCCCGCAGGCGGCGACAGCCCCACCTGCCCCGGCGACCGCGTCCAGAGCAACAGTTCGGACCGGTTGGTGATGAAGACCAGCCCCGTATCGTCGGTGAAGAAGACCGTAGGCCGCGCGCCGCGCCACTCGGCCTCGACCAGGCCGATATCGGCCAGCACCATGACCGCGCCCTGCACCCGGCCATCCGGGCCAAAGAGGGGGGCCGCAAAGGTATAGCTGCGTTGCCCGCCAATCGGGTTGATCCCGTGCCCCTCGCCCAATGCGCCGGTCATCGCGCGCCGGAAATAGGCGCTGCCCGCCAGGGCCGGATCGGCCAGCCCCTTGGCGCTGGCCAGCACCCGGCCCTGCCGGTCGGCCAGTTGGATGTCCATCGCCCCGGTCTTGTCGGCGGTCGCCACCAGGACCGAGGCCACCGCCGCCCCCTCGCCCGAGGCCACCGCCTGCGCCAGCGCGGGATGCGCGGCCATGATCACCGCAAGCTGCTGGTAAAGCTGCAATTGCCCCGTCAGCCGGTCCGAGGCCAAGAGCAGGTCCGCCTCGCCGCGCTGCGCGGCCTGGTCCAGTGCCTGGCGATAGCCCGTGCGCCAGACCCCCGCCGCAAAGGCCGCAACGGCCAGCAGGAACAGGGCAAAGATCGCAAGACGTCGGGCGGTATCGGGTTTCATCGGCGCAATCTAGCCGCTCCGGCCTTGCCTTGACCAGAGGGCTCGGGCATCCCTTGGCGCATGTATCGCTGGCACCAATCCCCCACCGATCCCGGCTTCGTGCAGGATCCCTATCCCGCCTATGCCCGCGCGCGCCGCGACGGTGGCCCGCTGATCTGGTGGGAAGATTACGGCATCCCCTGCGCGCTGAGCCATGGCGCGGTCAACATGATCCTGCGCGACCGCCGCTTCGGCCGCGAGATCCCCGCCGAACTGGCAAGCCCCGCGCCCGCGCATCTGGCGGCCTTCTACGCCATCGAGGATCACGCGATGCTGGAACTGGAACCGCCCCGCCACAAACGCCTGCGCGGCCTGGTGCTGCGGGCCTTCACCACGGGCCGGGTCGCGGCGCTGGCGCCCGACATCGCAAGGCTGGCCCACGGGTTGATCGACGCCTTCCCGCAGGGCGCGCCCTTCGATCTGCTGCCCGCCTATGCGCAGACGATCCCCGTCATCACCATCGCCCGCCTGCTGGGCGTGCCCGAAGACCGCGCCCCCGATCTGCTGGCCTGGTCGCACGCCATGGTCGGCATGTACCAGGCCCGCCGCACCCGCGCGATGGAAGAGGCCGCAAATGCCGCCGCCGCCGCCTTTGGCGACTTTCTGTCCGGTCACATCGACCGGCGGCGCCACGCGCCCGGCGATGACCTGATCACCCATCTGATCGCGGCCGAACAGGACGGCGCGCGCCTCTCCACGCCCGAGATGATCTCGACCTGCATCCTGCTGCTGAACGCAGGCCACGAGGCCACGGTGCATGCCATCGGCAATGCCACGCGCCTGCTGCTGCAACAGCCCGATCCGCGCGCGCATCTGACACCCGACCGCATCGGCGCCACGGTCGAGGAATTGCTGCGCCTCGCGCCGCCGCTGCACATGTTCACCCGCTACGCCTATGAAGAGGTGACGGTTCACGGCCATGTCTTCCGGCGCGGCGACCGCCTGGGCGTGCTGCTGGGGGCTGCCAACCGCGATCCCGGCCTCTGGCAGGACCCCGACCGCTTCGACCCCGCGCGCCCCGCCACGCCGCATATGGGTTTCGGCGCGGGGCTGCATTTCTGCCTCGGCGCGCCGCTGGCCCGGATCGAGATGCAGATCGCCCTTGGCGTCCTGTTCCAGCGCTGCCCGGACCTGCGCCTGTCCCGGCCCGCGCGCTTTGCCGACAGCTACCATTTCCACGGGCTGGACGCGCTGATGGTCGAAACCTGACCCCGGCTTCTTCTTGCTTCAAATATCCATCCGCCGGTGCCGCCCGCGCCGGGGCTGCACGGCAAGCGCGTCAGATCGGCAGCGCGGTGGTCGACTTGATCTCTTCCATCGACAGAAGCGCCGTCACGTTATGCACCTTCACCTCGGAAATCAGCGCCTGGTAAAAGGCGTCATAGGCGCGCGCGTTCTTGACCCGCACCTTGAGGATATAGTCGATGTCCCCGGCCAGGCGATGCGCCTCCTGCACCTCGGGGCGGCTTTGCAGGGCCTTCAGAAATGCCGCCTGCCAGGCCGCCTCATGCTCGGAGGTGCGGATCAGCACGAAGAAACAGGCCTCGAATCCCAGCGCCTCGGCATCGAGGATCACGGTCTGCGGCCCCATGATTCCGGCCTCGCGCATCTTGCGGATCCGGTTCCAGACGGGCGTCTTCGAGGAGCCCACCTGCTTGGCGATCTCATCCAGTGACTGGCCCGCATCGCGCTGCAGCTCCGCCAGAATTTTCCTGTCCGTGGCATCCAATCGGATCGACATTTTCTTTGACTCCGCTCAAGTGGAATTTCATCGCACCATTCCGATCTGACAGAAACAATATTCCTTATCTGCCGCAGATACTGGCGCTTTTGTGGGAATATTTCCTATATTGACGCAAAGGTCAAACCGAAAGCAACCGCCTTCGGATCCCGCGTCAAGGAGAGGTCAATGCCCCGTTTCACACCCAAGGTCGTCACCGCCAATGCGCTGATCGAAGGCGACGTGATCTATCTTGCCGCCGATGACAGCTGGACCCGCAGCCTGTCGCAGGCCGAGGTGATCGAGGACGAGGCCATCGCCCAGTTGCGCCTGCTCGAGGCCCAGCGCCAACCACATCGCGTGGTGGGCGCCTACCTCGCCGATGTGATCCCGGACCCGCGCGGTCCCCAGCCTGCGCATTTCCGCGAGGATTTCCGCCGCAAGGGTCCGTCCAACTACGCCCATGGCAAGCAGGAGGATACGGCCAATGTATAAGTACAACGAATTTGACAGCGCCTTTCTGGCCGAACGCAATGCCCAGTTCCGCGCGCAGGTCGCCCGCCGCATCGACGGCTCGCTGACCGAGGATGAGTTCAAGCCCCTGCGCCTGATGAACGGGCTCTATCTGCAGCTGCATGCCTATATGCTGCGGGTCGCCATTCCCTATGGCACGCTGAACAGCGCCCAGATGCGGCAGTTGGCCGTGCTGGCGGAAAAGTGGGACAAGGGCTATGGCCATTTCACCACCCGCCAGAACATCCAGTACAACTGGCCCAAACTGTCCGATGTGCCCGACATGCTGGACGCGCTGGCCGAGGTGGGGCTTCACGCGATCCAGACCTCCGGCAACACGATCCGCAACGTGACCGCCGACCATTTCGCAGGCGCTGCGGCGGATGAGCTGGCCGATCCCAGGCCAGTGGCCGAGCTGATCCGCCAATGGTCCACCGATCATCCCGAATTCCAGTTCCTGCCGCGCAAGTTCAAGATCGCCGTGACCGGCAGCCCCAATGATCGCGCCGTGACCCGTGCCCATGACATCGGGCTGCGGATGGTCGAACGCGACGGCGAGACCGGGTTCGAGGTGATCGTCGGCGGCGGCCTTGGCCGCACCCCGATGATCGGCCAGGTCATCCGCGATTTCCTGCCGCGCGGCGATCTTCTGCCCTATCTCGAGGCGATCGTCAGCGTCTACAACCTGCTGGGACGGCGCGACAACAAGTACAAGGCGCGCATCAAGATCACCGTGCATGAGAACGGGATCGACACCATCCGCACCCTGGTCGAGGACCGCTTTGCCACGCTCCGCACCGCCTTCAACGGCGCGGATCAGGCGCTGCTGGCGCAGATCGAGCCGCAATTCGCCCCGCCCGCCTTTGCCGCGCGCGACACCCATCCCTATGACATCGCCTATCAGAACGATCCGGTGTTCCGGGCATGGGCCGATACGAACCTTGCGACGCACCGGCGCGGCGATCATGCCATCGTGTCCATCAGCCTCAAGGCGCATGGCGCCACACCGGGCGATGCCACCGCAGGCCAGATGCGGCTGATGGCCGATCTGGCGGCGCGCTACGCCTATGACGAGCTGCGCATCAGCCACGAACAGAACGTGATCCTGCCCCATGTGGCCCGCGCCGACCTGCCCGCGGTTCATGCAGCACTCAAGGCCGCGGGCCTGGGCACCGCCAATATCGGCCTGATCAGCGATATCATCGCCTGCCCCGGCATGGATTACTGCGCCCTGGCCACGGCCCGGTCGATCCCCATCGCACAGGAGATCGCCACCCATTTCGAGGCGCTGAAGCTCGAGCATGACATCGGCCCCCTGAAGATCAAGATCTCGGGCTGCATCAACGCCTGCGGGCATCACCATGTCGGCCATATCGGCATCCTGGGGCTGGACCGCGCGGGCGTGGAAAACTACCAGATCACGCTGGGCGGCGACGGTACGGAAGATGCGGTGATCGGCGAACGCGCAGGCCCCGGCTTTGCCGCCGAGGAACTGCTGCCGGCCATCGAACGGCTGATCCGCGCCTATCTGGCGCTGCGCGAGGATGCGTCGGAAACCTTCCTGCAGGCCTATCGCCGGCTGGGCGTGGCCCCGTTCAAGGCAGCCCTCTACCCCGAGGCGCGCGACCGCCATGCCGCTTGAGGCCCCCCTTGCCCCGGTGGCGGTGCGCGCGGGCGATCTGAACGCGCGCTACCGGCACCATGCGGCCAGCGCCGTGCTGCGCCATGCGCTGTCCGATCCGCAGGTCGGCCGGATCGCGCTGGTCAGCTCGTTCGGGGCGGAAAGCGTCGTGCTGCTGCATATGCTGGCGATGATCGACCGTACCGTGCCGGTGCTGTTCATCGACACGCAGATGCTGTTTGCCGAAACGCTGGACTATCAGCGGCAGGTCGCCGCGCGGCTGGACCTGACCGATCTGCGCATCATTCGGGCGCAACCCGGCCAGGTGGCCGCCACCGACCCCGACGGGCAGTTGCACCGCAGCGATCCCGATGCCTGCTGCGCCCTGCGCAAGACCGAACCGCTGGAGCGCGCGCTGGGGGGCTTTGACGCCTGGATCACCGGGCGCAAACGGTTCCAGGCCTCGACCCGCGCGGCGCTCGAGTTTTTCGAGGCTGATACCGACGGACGCCTCAAGGTCAACCCGCTGGCCCATTGGGACAAGGCCGATGTGCAGGATTACATGATCAACAACCGCCTGCCCCGGCATCCGCTGGTGGCGCGCGGCTATCCCTCGATCGGCTGCGCGCCCTGCACCTCGCCGGTGAAGCCCGGCGAAGATGAACGCGCGGGACGCTGGCGGGGCGCCGCAAAGGAAGAATGCGGCATTCATTTCGTCAATGGCAAGATGGTCAGGACAGGAGCAGGACAATGACATCGAACAGCACCGTCATCGTGCGGGATACAGGCTTTGCCGCCGATGACTGGGCCCAGGGCTTCACGCCGCTGGCCGAGGCGACACAAGCCAGCACCGCCATCGACCTGCCCGCCGAGGCCGACCCCGATGCACTCCGCCTGGAGGGTCTGCAGATCATCCGCATTCCCTTTGCCAGCTTCGCCGATGGGCGCGGCTTTACCCTGGCGCGTCGCCTGCGGCTGCGCGGCTATGCGGGGCGGCTGCGCGCGGCGGGCCATGTGATCGCGGACCAATATGCGATGGCACGGCGCGCGGGCTTCGACGAGGTCGAGATCCCCGCAGCCCTCGCCGCCCGCCAACCCGAGGCGCAATGGCTGGCCCGTGCCGATTGGCGCGCGCATGATTACCAGGCGCGTCTGCGCGGGTAATCCCGTGCTTTCATCTGACATGGATCAAAGATAGAAAAGGGATGCCGGTTTAAGTCCGGCGTGATGCATATGACCGAAAGCCTGACAGTGACCGAGATTTCCGTTCCCAAAGTGCCCACCCTGCCCGATGCCCAGACCGTGACCGCCGTCACCCATTGGACGGACCGCCTGTTTTCCTTCCGCGTGTCGCGGCCGCAAAGCCTGCGGTTCCGTTCCGGCGAGTTCGTGATGATCGGACTGATGGGCGAGAACGGCAAACCCCTGCTGCGCGCCTATTCCATCGCCTCGCCCAGCTGGGACGAGGAGCTGGAGTTCTATTCGATCAAGGTCCCCGACGGGCCGCTGACCTCGAAACTGCAGCATATCGCGCCGGGCGATCAGATCATCCTGCGCCCCAAACCCGTGGGCACGCTGGTGCTGGACGCGCTTCTGCCCGGCAAGCGGCTGTGGTTCTTCGCCACCGGCACCGGCATCGCGCCTTTCGCCAGCCTGATGCGCGACCCCGAAACCTACGAGCGGTATGACGAGGTGATCATGATGCACACCTGCCGCGATGTGGCCGAGCTGGACTACGGCCGCCAACTGGTCGAAAGCCTGCCCGAGGATCCGCTGATCGGGGAATTCGTGGCCGGAAAGCTGCGCTACTATCCCACCACCACGCGCGAGGACAGCGCGCATATGGGCCGGATCACCGACAACCTGACATCCGGCAAGGTCTTCGCCGACCTGGGCATCGCGCCGATCAACCCCGAGACCGATCGCGGCATGGTCTGCGGATCGCTGGATTTCAACACCGACATGAAGGCCGTTCTGGAAGGTTTCGGCCTGCGTGAAGGGGCCAATTCGGACCCTGCCGAATATGTGGTGGAAAAGGCCTTCGTCGGCTGATCAGCCCCCCGCATTGCAGAAAAAAGGCCGCGCCGGGACACCCTGGCGCGGCCTTTGTCATTCATGCGGGGCCGGTCACAGCCCCAACGCACCCCTGGTCTGGTCCAGCGCCAGCTGCAGCAGCTCGGGGTTGCCCTGCGCCTGTGCAAGCGCGGTCGTCAGCAGCGTCTTGCGCAGATCGCCCAGATCCGAGGCCGCGATCACCGCCGCCGCGCGATCATGGTCGAAGCCTTCCACGCTCAGCACCGCCTCGACATCGGCCTCGGTCATGCCTGCGCTGGCCGCAATCGCGGCAAGCGCCTGTCCCGATGCCTCGGGGCTGGCCGCCCCGGCTCCGGTGGCACTGTCGAGCGCCTCGCGCGCCGCCTCGGCCAGGGCCCCTGCGGCGGTGTCCGCCGCTGTCGTGGCCTCCTGCACCGCGCGATTGAGGGCGGTGGCGGCCTCCTCTGCGATGTCGCGCGCGGCCTCGGTGGCCTGCTGCGCGGC
>JANREX010000076.1:21323-23482 GCA_030758115.1 Paracoccaceae bacterium
CACGGTTTCGGCGGGGGTCGGCATCGTGTCTTGCGTGGTCCCTGGCGCGACGGGTGCGGCCGTATCCACCGCAGGCATATCCGTCGTCCTGTCAGGCAGGCTCATGTAGATGGCAGCACCGGCAACCAGGGCCGCCGCAGCGGTCAACACGGTCTTGTTCATGGCTGTCTTCCTTTCTGTGTGGATGGCGCTGCCCGCGTACCGGGATGCGCCCCTGCCCCCCAGATGAGAAGCCGGCCCGCCCACCACAACCCCGCCCCGGATCCGTCGGCAGGGATCAGCCTATTTGACGCTTGAAGAAAGCTTCGCCCAAGGTTAGGTTGCGGCGCGAAATATGCCAACAAATGAAGGAACAATACCATAGCCCGCAGACCGCATAACGCGCCCCCGCAGCGCGAAACAGGCCCCCGCATCAACGAACGCATCCGCGCCCCCGAAATCAGGCTGATCGGCGCAGATGGCGAGAATGTCGGCGTCGTCACGCCCGAGCGGGCCCTTGTGATGGCCGAGGAAGCGGGCCTTGACCTGGTCGAGATCTCTCCCAATGCCGTGCCGCCGGTCTGCAAGATCATGGACTTCGGCAAGTACAAGTACGAGACGCAGAAACGCGAATCCGAAGCGCGCAAGAAGCAGAAGATCATCGAGATCAAGGAAATCAAGTTCCGCCCGAACACCGACAAGCATGACTACGAAGTCAAGATGCGCTCGGTCTTCAAGTTCCTGGAGGAAGGCGACAAGGTCAAGATCACCCTGCGTTTCCGGGGCCGCGAGATGGCCCACCAGAACCTGGGCCGCGAATTGCTGGAACGGGTCGCCGAGGACACCAAGGACGTGGGCCGCGTCGAGAACTTCCCCAAGATGGAAGGTCGCCAGATGATCATGCTGATCGGACCGCTGCCGAAGTAATCCGGCCCTTTGAGGCTGATGGAACCGCCCCCGTCTTGCGACGCCGGGGCGGTTTTTCTTTGCGCCAAGGCGATGTCCCACGATGGGACATTTTACGGGCCTTGTGTTTTCAACGCGTTACGATTTTGCGTTTACCACTTTGTTACGAAGGTTGAAGGGGTGGTAACGATTTGGGGGGTCAACGGCGCAACCATCGCAGGCTGTGTGCAGCAAAGAATAGGGAGCCGTAGGGTGCGTGCTTGCACGCACCATTTGTTGACGCGGAGGGGGACGCGGTGCGTGCAAGCACGCACCCTACGGCTCGCTTCGTTTACGGATCACGCAGAGCATAGCGTTGCGGGGCGCAGGGTTGTCCCATGGCGGGAGATTTTTCCGGGCAAGCGTTTTCAAAGGCTTACGCGGTCGCGTTTACCAAATTTTAACGAAGGTTTAGGGGGTGGTAAGGGTTTGGGGTGGCAAGGGCTCGCTGAACAAAACTATCAAAGGGTTGAGCGGGTCGGCCTGAAAGCGAAATGCCAGCCGAGGGTAATGCCAAAACAGGTGCAGATCGGGGCAACCGGCAGGAAGAAGGCTGCATAATCGATGCGCCGAAAATCGGTTCCGACAGTGATCAAGAACCAGCAGAGACCTGCGCCGATCAGCAGGTTCAGCAAGCCCCAGACACCGGGCTTGACGTTATCGTCAGCCAAGATCTGGTCGCGCAGCGACGCAAAACTGCCTGCGAACAGTCCGGGACGTGTCGCAAAGTAAAGGATGACGCTCGCGGCGGTCGCTTCGCCAAGCACGAGCATCAGATAGGGGCCGAGCGCCGCGCTCTCGCTGGCCAATACTTCGTCTGCCAAGGATGTTTGTAAGTGCCGCGACTGGGCCAGCCAAAGCAGTGCTTCGTCGAGTGCGGGCAGCCAACCGACGCCATGCACGATGCGCAATGTCAGCCCTGCCGCAAGCACAGTGATCAGGATGCGTCCGAATGGAAACGAGGAGCGCGACCGCCCTTTCCCATAGCTGGCGATGAGGGCAACGGCGAGGGTGGGGAAAATCGCGAAAACCCCAAGGATGAACCAAAGGGCCGAAACCGTGACACCCAAAAGAAGTTTACCCAAACACCCGTCCCCGCAAACACGCACGATTTTGTTGCAGCATATAACAGAGTTCAACTGCCCTCATGTCAAGAAAGCCAGCCGTAGGGTGCGCGCTTGCGCGCACCGTTTGTTGACGCGGAGGTAGGGTGCGTGCAAGCACGCACCCTACGG
>JANREX010000077.1 GCA_030758115.1 Paracoccaceae bacterium
CACCCAAAGCGCTAAGCCCGTCCCTGCCCCCATCCCGTCTGCCGGCTCAGTCGCGCGGGCGCGACCGCCAGCCGCCACGACGGCCGCGCTGGGTCATCGCCTGCATGCCCTCGCGCATCACCGCCGTCATCGGGTGATCGGGGACATCGGCCTCGTAGCGCGCGACCAGAATCGCAAGAATGCTGCGGCTGTCGCTGCCGTCGGGCAGGCTGAGGGCCCAGTCCAGAAAGATCGTGCGGCACTCGCCGGGCGTGATCCCCTCGATCCGGTAGGCCTCGGCGATCAGACCCTTGGGATCCTCTGGCGTGCCCTTCTTCATGCCCCATCCTCCGGGGCCTGACCCAGGGCTGCGGAAATCACCGCATCCGCCCGGGCCGCCACCTCGACCAGGGCCGCCTCCAACCCTTCCAGGGTCTCATGGCCCGTTTCGCGCAAAAGCATCCTGCATCCCCCCTCGCCGATCCGCGCGGGATCAAGCGGTCTGTCGCTCAGCAGTTTCGAAACCAACTGCACTTGCCAGAACAGCAGATAGGCCTCGGTCAGCGCTGCGCCAGCGGCGTCATCCAGCCAGCCACAAGCGACACAACCCGCAAGCCCCTGCCCCACATCGCGGGAGGTGGCATGCGCCATCAGGTTTCCGGCCTGCGCCATCAGTTCCACATCCTGCAACCGGCCCGGCCCCAGTTTGGCGTCCCATGGTCCGTCAGGGGCCTTGGCCGCCGCGATCCGGGCGCGCATGGTGGCCACCTCTTCGATGATCCGGTCGCGCGGATGGCCACGCTCCAGCACCGCGGCGCGCACTGCCTCGACATCCGCGGCAAGGCCTGCTTCGCCCGCGACGGGGCGCGCGCGGGTCAGGGCCAGATGCTCCCATATCCAGGCCTCGTTCATCTGGTAGTCGCGGAAACTGGTCAGGCTGGTCGCCACCGGCCCCTGCGTGCCCGAGGGGCGCAGGCGCATGTCGACCTCGTAAAGCTTGCCCTCGGCCATGGGCGCGGTCAGCGCCGTCACCATCGCCTGGGTCAGACGCGCATAATAGGGCCGCGCCGCCAGGGGGCGGCGGCCCTCGGACATCTCGACCCCGTCGGCGTCATAGATCACGATCAGGTCCAGATCCGAGGTCGCATTCAGCCGCGCCGCCCCCAGCGACCCCATGCCCAGCACCATCGCACCACGCCCCGGCGGCGCGCCATGCTTGGCCGCGAATTGCGCCACCACCACGGGCCAGAGTGCGCGCAACACCGCCTCGGCAAGGTCGGCATATTGCGGGCCGACCGCCTGGGCCTCGACCAGGCCGCGCAGGTGATGCACGCCGATGCGGAAATGCCATTCCTTGGCCCAGCGGCGCGCGGCATCCAGCTTGCGCTCGTAATCGGCCTCGCTGTCCAGCAGCACCGACAGCTCTTGCGACAGCGCCGCGATCCCCGGCCAGGGCGCGAAGAAGCCGCCCCCGATCACCGCATCGAAGACGCCCGAATGGCGCGACAGGTGCTGCGCCAGCGCGGGCGAAGTGCCGACGATATCGACCAGCAGGTCGATCAGATGGGGGTTGGCCTCGAACAGCGAGAAAAGCTGCACCCCGGCCGGCAGGCCCGCCAGGAACCCGTCAAAGGCCAGCAGCGCCTCGTCCGGTTTGGCCGCACGGGCCAGCCGCGACAGGATCTCGGGGCGCAGGCGCTGGAATATCTCGACCGCGCGGGCGGATCTGAGCGCGGGATAGCTGCGCCAGCGACTTGTCACCTCGCTGTCGAAGCTGTCCGCCACTTGGGTGGACAGCTCGGGCGCGGCCACGATTCCGCTTCCGGCAAAGAAGCCTTCGGTCAGGTCGTGCACCTCGCTGATGCGCGCCTTCAGATCGCGCTCAAGCGCCGCCTGTTCCATCCCCATGAAGGCCGCCAGCCGGGCAAAACCTTCATCGTTGCGCGGCAGGCTGTGGGTTTGCGCGTCATTGATCATCTGCAAGCGGTGTTCGACCTCGCGATGCGCGCGGTAATGCTGCGTCAGGGTGTCGGCCACGGTTTCGGGCACCCAGCCCTTGCGCGCCAGCACCGCCAGCCCCTCGACCGTGCCGCGCACCCGCAGTTCCGGATCGCGCCCGCCCGCGATGATCTGCCGGGTCTGGGTGAAGAACTCGATCTCGCGGATGCCGCCCCGGCCCAGCTTCATGTTGTGATCGGCCAGAACGACCGGCCCGCCCAGCCCCTTGTGGGCGCGAATGCGCAGGCGCATGTCATGGGCATCCTGGATGGCGGCAAAGTCCAGATGCTTGCGCCACACGAAAGGCCGCAGCGTCTTCAGAAACGCCTCGCCCGCCGCAAGATCGCCCGCCGAGGGTCGCGCCTTGATATAGGCCGCGCGTTCCCAGGTGCGCCCGAGGCTTTCGTAATAGCGCTCGGCCGCTTCCATCGCCATGCAGACAGGTGTCACCGCCGGATCGGGGCGCAGCCGCAGATCGGTGCGAAAGACATAGCCCTGCGCGGTATTGTCGTTCAGCATCGCCGCCATCTTGCGCGTGGCCCGGATCAGCGAGGCGCGCGCCTCGTGATAGTCGTCGGGCGCAAAGCGGCTTTCGTCGAAAAGACAGATCAGGTCGATATCCGAGGAATAGTTCAGCTCGAACGCGCCCATCTTGCCCATGGCCAGCGCCACCATGCCGCCACCCGTTTCGGCATCATCCTCGGTGGCACCGGGCAGCTTGCCGCGCCGGATCTCTGCGCCGATGGCGGCGCGCAGCGCCAGTTGGCAGGCCAGATCGGCAAAACGCGTCAGCGCGCCTGTCACCTCTTCCAGCGGCCAGGCACCAGACAGATCGGCCAGCGCCGTCAGCAGCGCGACGCGCCGCTTGCCCTGCCTGAGCGCATCGGCCAAGGCATCGGGTGCGACCTGCGCCAGATCGTGATGCAGCGCGGCCAGCGCCGCTTCGGGATCGTCAAGCGCGGGCAGGATCCAATCCGCCTCTTTCTCGATCAGCGACTTCAGGTAGGGGCTGCACCCTCCCGCGCCTTCGATCAACAGGGCGATATCGCCTTGGGCCGCGGGGATGGTGGCGCGCGCTTCGGCGCCCCGTTCCGGGTCAAAGGGCTGTGGCAGGCGGGTCAGGCGGGATGCAATCGACATGCCCGCACCTTGATCGCAAGCCTCGGGGCTGGTCAATGGCGCTTGGCAGTCGGATAGTGGCGCAAAGGACATGTCCGACAGGGAGGCTCCGCATGAGCAAAAGCATGGCCCGCGTGCGCCGCGCGCTGGAAGAGGCAGGTTTGAGCGCCGACATCCATGAACTGGGCGAGGCGCGCACCGCCGCACAGGCCGCCGCAGTTGCAGGGTGTGACATCGACCAGATCGTCAAGTCGATCATCCTTGCAGGGCAGGACAGCGGCCAGGCCTGGCTGTTCCTGACCGCCGGCGGCAAGCAGGTGGATACCGCCCGCGCCAGCGCCCTGGCGGGCGAGGCGCTTGGCAAGGCCGATGCCGCATTGATCCGGGCGCAGACGGGCTTTGCCATCGGCGGAGTCGCACCCGTCGGCCACCTGACCCCGATCCGTGCCTTTCTGGACCCGCGGCTGATGGAATTCGGCATTGTCTGGGCCGCGGCAGGCACGCCGCATCACATTTTTCCCATCGCCCCCGCCGTGCTGCACCGCCTGACCGGCGCGCAACTGGCTGATTTCACGTCCTGATTCGGATAATGTAAATTTCTTTCACATTACCCCTTGCAATGCGCAGGGGCGCTTCCGATCTTGGGTATGTGAAAGGAATTTACATCAACCCGAAAACGGAGAGCCCCATGAATACCGCACTGCATTATTCCGCCCCCCGCACCCAGCCGATGGGCTGGCTGTCCCGCGCCGAAGCCTGGCTTGACGCCAAGGGCAAAGGCGCCTGGATCGCAGCCATGGTGCTGGGGTTCATCTTTTTCTGGCCGGTTGGCCTGGCCCTTCTGGCCTATATGATCTGGAGCAAGCGCATGTTTGGAAAATCCTGCCGTACCCGTTCGATGACCCGTCATGGCATCTCGGCCATGTCCTCGTCCGGCAATACCGCCTTTGACAATTACAAGGCCGACACCCTGCGTCGTCTGGAGGAAGAGCAGCACAACTTCGAAAGCTTCCTGCAGCGCCTGCGCGAAGCCCGCGACAAGGCCGAGTTCGACGAGTTCATGGCCGACCGCGCCCGCGCCGCCGCCACCCCGCGCAACGCGGAGAACGACACAGGCCAGGACAGCGACAAGGCCTGAGCCTGACCGACACACGCACCGCCGCAGGCCCCGCGCCTGCGGCCTTCACATCCCCCTTGCCTTGCGAGCCATGCATGACCTACCAGCCCCTGCATCTGCCCGATCCCGTGACACAGCCCGAATTCTATGCCGATGTGCCGATGAAGCGGCTGCTGGCCTGGCTGGTCGATACCGTGCTGATCGCACTGATCTGCCTGCTGATCCTGCCCTTCACGGCCTTCACGGGGCTGTTCTTCTTTCCGCTGCTGATGCTGATGGTCGGCTTTGCCTACAGGGTCATCACCATCGCCAACCGCTCGGCCACATGGGGCATGCGCCTGATGGCGATCGAGTTCCGCACGGCGCAGGGCGAAAGGTTCGGCCTTGGCCTGGCCACGGCGCATACGCTGGGCACATCGTTTTCCTTCGCGCTGCCGGTGCTGCAGGTCATTTCCGTGGTACTGATGATGACCACGGCGCGTGGTCAGGGCCTGACCGATCACCTTCTGGGCAGCGTCGCCCTGAACCGCGCGGCGGCCGCCTGAACGGTCATGTGCAGTCCCGGCACGTCGCGCGCGGCAAGGCAACGCGCGCGACATTAACGTGGTCTTTATTCAACTCTTGGCGGATGGAGACTTCGTTGCTATCGTCCCGACACAGCCGGACCAAGGGATATCATGCGTCACACCCTGCCAATAGCGCCACAGTTCTATGTGACGGCACCACAGCCCTGCCCCTACCTGGATGGGCGGATGGAGCGCAAGCTGTTCACGGCCCTTCAGGGAGAGGGTGCCGAACGGCTGAACGACAGCCTGTCAAAGCAGGGATTCCGCCGGTCGCAGAACGTGCTGTACCGCCCGTCATGCTCGGATTGCGCGGCCTGCCTGTCCGCCCGGATCCGGGTCGCCGATTTCCTGCCCTCGCGCAGCCAGAAACGCACGATCAAGCGCAACGCGGGGCTGGAACGCCGCGCCACCAGCCCCTGGGCGACCGAAGACCAGTATGACCTCTTCCGCCGCTACCTGGACAGCCGGCATGCCGATGGCGGCATGGCCGACATGGATGTGTTCGAATTCGCCGCCATGATCGAGGAGACGCCGATCCGCACCCGCGTGATCGAATACCATGACACGCGCTCGCGCGATCTTGCCGCGGTCTGCCTGACCGACGTTCTGGATGACGGGGTCAGCATGGTCTATTCATTCTATCTGCCCGACCGGCCGGTCGACAGCCTGGGCACCTATATCATCCTCGACCATATCCGCATCGCGCGCGAGGCGGGTCTGCCTTACGTCTACCTGGGCTACTGGGTCCCCGGCAGTTCCAAGATGGGCTACAAGGCCAAGTTCTCGGGCCTCGAACTCTATGTCGGCGGCAGCTGGCAGAAGATGCGCGATCCGGCCGATTATTCCGCCGAGATGCATCCGCTCTCGACCGATCCGATCGCCGAACAGGTCGCCAATATCTCGCTGCCCGGCTCGGTCCCCGCGCGGTCCTGATCCCACTTCGCTGAACAATTTGTGGTGAACATCGCGGCCCCGGATGGCCGCGTTGGCCGTCGTTTCGGGCCCTTGCGGGGCCTCGTAATTCTTTTCCTGACGTTTCAAGGCCCCAAAACGTAATAAAGATACAAAATAATTCACCCCCGCGACATTAAATTCACCCGATTGACGGTTGACGCTGCCATGCAGCACTCATAATGTCCCGCCACGCACGAAGGAGCCGATGGCAATGACACCGCTAGTGATCATCGTAAGGAAATGGCGCATGGGCCGGTAACGGACACCCTCAAGGTACCCCATGCGCCCCCGACAAAATCGGGGGCTTTTTTATGCGAATGGATGACGTCGACAACGGAGCAAAGCACATGACACGTCAGATGACCGGAGCGAGAATGGTGGTTCAGGCCCTCAAGGATCAGGGTGTGGACGTCGTATTCGGGTATCCCGGCGGCGCAGTGCTGCCGATTTACGACGAGATCTTCCAGCAGAACGAGATCCAGCACATCCTGGTGCGTCACGAACAGGGCGCGGTACATGCCGCCGAAGGCTATGCCCGCGCGACAGGCAAGCCCGGCGTGGTCCTTGTGACCTCGGGCCCCGGTGCCACCAACGCGGTGACCGGCCTGACGGACGCGCTGATGGACAGCATCCCGATCGTTGTGCTGACCGGCCAGGTGCCGACCTTCATGATCGGCAACGACGCCTTCCAGGAAGCCGATACCGTGGGCATCACCCGCCCCTGCACCAAGCACAACTGGCTGGTCAAGGACACCGAGAAGCTGTCCGCCACCCTGCACGAGGCTTTCCACGTCGCCACCGCCGGCCGTCCCGGCCCGGTTCTGGTCGACATTCCCAAGGACGTGCAATTCGCATCCGGCACCTACCAGGCGCCGCAGAAAGGCGGCAGCCGCCGCTATCAGCCGCAGGTCAAGGGCGATCTGGAGGCGATCACCGAACTGGTGGCCGCTTTGGAAACCGCCAAGCGCCCGATCTTCTACACCGGCGGCGGCGTCATCAACTCGGGCCCCGGCGCCAGCCAGCTGCTGCGCGAACTGGTCGAGGCGACAGGCTTTCCCATCACATCGACCCTGATGGGTCTGGGCGCCTACCCCGCCTCGGGCAAGCATTGGCTGGGCATGCTGGGCATGCACGGTCTTTACGAGGCGAACATGGCCATGCATGGCTGCGACCTGATGATCAACATCGGCGCGCGCTTTGACGACCGCATCACCGGCCGCGTCGATGCCTTCAGCCCCAATTCGAAGAAGGTGCATATCGACATCGACCCCTCGTCGATCAACAAGGTGATCCGCGTCGATATCCCGATCGTGGGCGATGTGGCCCATGTTCTGGAAGACATGCTGAAGATCTGGAAGGCGCGCGGACGCAAGACCAACAAGGAAGGTCTGGCCAAGTGGTGGAACCAGATCAACGAATGGCGCAAGGTCGACTGCCTGAAGTTCGAACAGAAGGGCAAGGTCATCAAGCCGCAATACGCCCTCAAGCGCCTGGAAGAGCTGACCAAGGGGCATGAGCGCTATATCTGCACCGAAGTCGGCCAGCACCAGATGTGGGCCGCGCAATACCTGAACTTCGAGGATCCGAACCGCTGGATGACATCCGGTGGCCTGGGAACGATGGGCTATGGCTTCCCGGCGTCGATCGGGGTGCAGATGGCGCACCCGGATGCGCTGGTGATCAACGTGGCCGGCGAGGCGTCATGGCTGATGAACATGCAGGAGATGGGCACGGCGATGCAGTTCAACCTGCCCGTCAAGCAATTCATCCTGAACAACGAACGCCTTGGCATGGTGCGCCAGTGGCAGGAACTGCTGCACGGCGAGCGTTATTCGCACAGCTGGTCGGAATCCCTGCCCGATTTCGTCAAGCTGGCCGAGGCCTTCGGCTGCAAGGGGATCCTGTGCAACGATGCAGACGACCTGGATGATGCGATCATGGAGATGATCAATTACGACGGGCCGGTGATCTTCGACTGCCTGGTGGAAAAGCACGAGAACTGCTTCCCCATGATCCCGTCGGGCAAGGCGCATAACGAAATGCTGCTGGGCGATGCCTCGACCAAGGATGTGATCGGCGCGAAAGGGGCGGTGATGGTCTGACCCTGCCGCGCAGGGCTGCCCCACCTTCCCCCATACCATCAAAGGACAAAGACCATGTCTGCACTACAGATCAAGAAGGGCTCGACCAAGCATTCGGCCTATAACCTGCGGCCCAATTTCTCGGATGTCGAGGAACGCCACACCCTGGCCGTGATCGTCGATAACGAGGCGGGCGTTCTGGCCCGCGTCATCGGGCTGTTTTCCGGGCGCGGCTACAATATCGAAAGCCTGACCGTGGCCGAGATCGACCATACCGGGCATCTGAGCCGCATCACCATCGTCACCACCGGCACGCCGCAGGTGATCGAACAGATCAAGGCGCAGCTGGGCCGGATCGTGCCCGTGCACGAGGTGCATGACCTGACGGTCGAAGGCGCCGCGGTCGAGCGTGAACTGGCGCTGTTCAAGGTCGAAGGCACCGGCGACAAGCGGGTCGAGGCGCTGCGCCTGGCCGATATCTTCCGCGCCAATGTGGTGGACAGCACCCTGACCAGCTTTGTCTTCGAGATCACCGGCGCGCCCGAAAAGATCGACGCCTTCGCCGAACTGATGCGGCCCCTGGGCCTGCTGGAAGTGGCGCGCACCGGCGTGGCCGCCCTGTCGCGCGGCGGCGCGGCCTGACAGCTTCAGCCATGAACGGACAAGGCGCGCAGGCCCATGGCCCGGCGCGCCTTTTTCATGCCGCCTGCGTCACCAGCCGGTAAAGATGCCAGGTCGCATGCCCCAGAAGCGGCAGCACCAGGAACAGCCCCAGAAAGGCCGGCAGCATCGCCGCAAAGGTCAGCCCCGCGATCAGCGCGGCCCAGGCCAGCATCGGCAAGGGGTTGGCCAGCACGAACTGGAAACTCGTGATCATGGCGGTGACGAAATCGATCTCTCGCTCCAGCAGAAGCGGCAGGGCAATCACCGTGATCATGAACAGAAGTGCCGCGAAAACGCCGCCCACCACCGTGCCCACGGCCAGCATGGCCATACCATTCGGCGTGAGGAACACGTCGTAAGAGCTTGATATGTTGGTCATCGTCGACAGCCCCATGAACAGGGCAAAGATCATGTGCGCCAGGAAGAACCAGAACAGGAAGACCATGATGATGATCGCGCAGATCGAGGGCAGTTGCCGCCCTGACTGGCGGGCGACCACGCTCAGGATTTCCGACATGATCAGGGGGCGGCCCTGCTCGATCCGGCGACTGACATCGTAAAGACCGACGGCGGCGAAAGGGCCGACCAGCGGAAAGCCAACGGCGGCGAAGACCAGCCAATAGGTCTTGCCCGTGGCCAGGGTGATCGCCGCCAGCACAAGCCCCAGCACCACATAGACCGAGGCGAAGAACACACCGAACAGCGGTGCGCGGCGCATGTCCGACCAGCCGCGCCTGAGCGCCTCGGCCAGCGTTGCAAAGCTGACCGCCCCGATTTCGGGCAGTCCTTCCTTGGGTGTATCCGGCATGGTCCCTCCCCGTCACATTCCGGTATCTGCGGATGAGACCCGCAAACGCGACGAAAAGCAAGCCTCAGGACAGAATGGGCGGTTTGCGGTTGGGCCAGTCCGTGGCCCGGTGCCAGGCCTGCGCCAGTTGCAGCATACCCGCATCGTCGCCGTGACGGCCGAAAATCTGCATCCCCATCGGCAGGCCCGCCCCCGCCGTGCCGGCGGCGCCAAAGCCTGCGGGCAGGCAGATCGCCGGCAGACCGATCAGGCTGACGGGGATCACGACCTCCATCCAGCGATGATAGGTATCCATCGCCTGCCCCGCGATCTCCTTGGGCCAATCCCATTCGACCGGGAACGGCCAGAGCTGCGCCGAGGGCAGCACCAGCGCGTCATAGGTCTCGAACAGTTCGGCCGCGCGGGCGTACCAGCGGGACCGGATCACGCTGGCGCGCTGGATCTGCATCGGGGTCAGGGCAAGGCCCATCTCGATCTCCCAGATCGCCTCGGGTTTCAGGAGTTTGCGCTTGGCGGGATCGGAATAAAGCGGATCAAGCCGCCCGGCATTGGCAAAGGCGCGCAGGGCAACCCAGCTGTCCCAGATCTCGGCCGCGCTGAAGGGGGGATCGACCGCCTCGACCGTGCAGCCCATGTCGGCAAAGCCCTGCAGCGCCCCTTCGATCAGCGGCAGGATGCCCGGCTCCATCGGATAGGCCCCGCCCCAACTGCCCAGCCAGCCGATGCGGCGGCCTTTCACATCGGTGTCGATCCCGTCAAGATAGCCCTCTGTCGGCAGGCCGAAGGGCACCCGTGGGTTGGGACCGGCCTGCACCTCAAGCAGGGCTGCCATGTCGCGCGGACTGCGGGCCATCGGCCCCAGCGTCGCCAGCGGATGCAGATAGGTATCACCCACCGGATCGGCGGGAATGCGGCCCCAGCTTGGCCGCATGCCGTAGACATTGCACCATCCGGCAGGGTTGCGCAGCGATCCCATCATGTCCGACCCGTCGGTCACCGACAGCATCCGCGCCGCCAGTGCCGCCGCCGCCCCGCCGGACGAACCACCCACGGTGCGCCCGCTGTCATAGGGGTTGTATGTCGCGCCATGCACCGGGTTGAAGGTGTGACTGCCCAGCCCGAATTCGGGCGTGTTGGTCTTGCCGATGAAAAGCCCGCCCGCCGCGCGCATCCGCGCGACCATGCCGCAATCGGCCTTGGGGATATTCCCGGCAAAGGCGGGCGATCCCATCGAAGTGTGGATACCCGCCACATCGGCCAGATCCTTGACCGCCAGCGGGATACCATGCAGCCAGCCCTGGCGCGGGGCGTCGTCGGCGGCGCGCGCCTCGGCCAGCAGCGTATCGGCGTCGCGCAGGCTGACCACGGCATTGATCGCAGGATTGACCCGTCCGATCTGATCCAGCGTCGCCTGCATCAGCTCGACCGCGCTGATCTGGCGCGACTCCAGCATCGACGACAGCTCCAGCGCGTCGCGATTCATCAGATCGTCCATCGGAAACCCTCCCTGCCCCTGTTGCAGATCAGTTTCGACAGATAACTTGTGAAGGATCAAGCGGAATTCAGCCCTCGGCCTGCGCCTCGGCGCGGCTTTTGCCCGAGACATCCATGGCCAGCGTTGCGGCCATCAGCCCGTCCAGATCACCGTCCAGCACGCCCGCGGTATCCGAGGTCTCGAAGCCGGTGCGCAGATCCTTGACCATCTGGTAGGGCTGCAGGACGTAGGACCGGATCTGGTTGCCCCATCCGGCCTCGCCCTTGGCGGCATGCGCCTCGTTGATGGCGGCGTTGCGCTTGTCCAGCTCCAGCTGGTAGAGGCGCGATTTCAGCGCCTTCATGGCGATGTCGCGGTTCTGGTGCTGGGACTTTTCCGAACTGGTCACGACGATCCCCGTGGGAATATGCGTGATCCGCACGGCCGAATCGGTGGTGTTCACGTGCTGCCCGCCCGCGCCAGACGACCGGTAGGTGTCGATGCGGATGTCATTGGGGGCAACTTCGATTTCGATGTTGTCATCCACGACCGGATAGACCCAGACCGACGAGAACGAGGTATGCCGCCGCGCCGCGCTGTCATAGGGGCTGATGCGGACAAGGCGGTGCACACCCGATTCAGATTTCAGCCAGCCATAGGCATTGTGACCCGAGATCTTGTAGGTGACCGATTTGATCCCCGCCTCTTCGCCGGGGCTTTGGGACTGCATCTCGACCTTGTAGCCCTTGCTTTCGGCCCAGCGGACATACATCCGCGCCAGGATGCTGGCCCAGTCGCAGCTTTCGGTGCCGCCGGCACCTGCGTTGATTTCCAGGAACGAGTCGTTCCCGTCCGCCTCGCCATCCAGCAGCGCTTCCAGCTCCTTCTCGGCGGCCTTGGCCCTGAGCGCCTTCAGCGCGGCCTCGGCATCGCGGACGACCTCGGCATCGTCCTCCATCTCGCCCAGTTCGATCAGGTCGATATTGTCCTGCAATTCCTGCGCGATCCCCTTGACCGTGTCGATCGCATCGACAAGGTTCTGCCGGTCCCGCATCAGCGCCTGCGCCTTTTCGGGGTCGTCCCAGAGGGTCGGATCCTCGACGCGCGCGTTGAATTCCTCAAGCCGGTGGGGGGCCATTTCCCAATCCATGCGCTGGCGCAGCAGCTCCAGCGATTTCTGGATCTCGGCAATCGTGTTCTGAACCTCGGCGCGCATGGGTCTTCCTGCTGGATGGATCACGTGGATAAGCGGATCGGATGATCACCCCGCCTGATAGACCAGCCATCGCGCCGGGGCAAGCGTGGGGCCCGGATCGGGCCGCTGTAAACGCTAGTAGAGGCCGCCCGATGACACGGTGCCGAAATCGGCCTTCGGCCCGACGGTGGCGGTCTGCCCGGTCGATGTGGTCACCTGCCGACCAACGCGGGCCTGCGCTTCCTGCACCAGGGGCAGGTTCGATCCCATGGCGAAACCACCATCGAACATCAGGCCAAACACAGGCTCTTCGCCATCGCGGAAATATTCCGCCACGACGAAATCGCCGGTGGCATCGTCTGGCAGGGGCGCACCGGTGAAACGGTCGATCTTGATGAAACGCCCGCCCGGCGGGACGATGAAGGGGCCGCCACCATATTTCTTGGTCGCTTCCTGCATGAATTCCTGAAACACCGGGCCGCACATGCCGCCACCCGAGGCGCCACGCCCCAGCGGGCGCGGCTGATCGTAACCGATATAGCAGCCTGCCACGATATTGCTGGTGAAGCCGACGAACCACACGTCCTTGGAATCATTCGTGGTGCCGGTCTTGCCCGCGACAGGCACGCTGAGGCCCACGGTACGCGCGGCGGTGCCGCGCTCGACAACCCCCGTCATCATCGAGGTCAGCTGATAGGCGGTGATCGCGTTCATCACCCGTTCGCGGTTGGTCTCGATCCGCGGGGCCTGCCCTTGCGGGATGCCGGGCACCAGGCA
This sequence comes from Paracoccaceae bacterium, assembly GCA_030758115.1. GTDB lineage: Bacteria > Pseudomonadota > Alphaproteobacteria > Rhodobacterales > Rhodobacteraceae > Seohaeicola. Next base: position 12,732 of record JANREX010000077.1, read on the forward strand.
ATCGACGCAGTTGCGCTGATCATGGCGATAGATCGTGCGCCCGAAACGGTCCTGCACCCGGTCCACAAGTGTCGGCTGCACCCTTTCGCCGCCATTGGCGAACATCGCATAGGCCGCAACCATCTGGAACAGGGTGGTTTCCTCGGACCCCAGCGAATTCGCCAGGAAACGGCCCATGTTGTCATAGACGCCGAATTTCTCGGCGTAATCGGCCACGATATCCATGCCCACTTCCTGCGCAAGGCGGATGGTCATCAGGTTGCGCGACTGTTCGATGCCCGTGCGCAGCGGCGTGGGGCCATAAAACTGGTTCGAGGCGTTGCGCGGACGCCAGAGGCCCTGGGGCGTGTTGATCTCGATCGGGGCGTCGACCACGATCGTCGCCGGGCTGTAGCCGCTGTCCAGCGCCGCGGCATAGACAAAGGGCTTGAAGCTCGAGCCGGGCTGACGGCGCGCCTGGGTGGCGCGGTTGAACACCGAATCCTGGTAGCTGAAGCCGCCCTGCATGGCGATCACGCGGCCCGTGTTGACGTCCATCGCCATGAAACCGCCCTGCACCTCGGGCACTTGCCGCAGGCTCCAGCGCACGAAACTGCCGTCGCTGTCGGATGTGATGGCGCGCACCAGCACGATATCACCCACCTCCAGCAGGTCGGAAGGCACCTGCGCGCGGCGCGCCAGCTTGCCATCGGGCAAGAGCTTGCGCGCCCAGGTCACGTCGTTCGCCGTGATCACATGGGTATCGCCCGGCTGATCCTCGATCCCCAGACGGGCCTCGTTGCCCGACAGCTCCAGCACCACGGCGGGATACCATTGACCGTTCAGGTCGATGTCGCGCGGCACCTCGACCTTTTCGAGCGCGGTCCACCACTCGGCCATGTCCTCGGCCGGCAGCTTGCGCCCGGTGCCGCGCCAGACGCCACCTTCGCGGTCATAGGTTTCCAGCGCCCGGCGCAGGGCGCGGGCGGCATCGACCTGCATGTCGGGGTCGATCGTCGCGCGCACCGTCATGCCGCCGGAAAAGAATTCATCCTCGCCGAAATCGACAGACAGCTGGCGCCGGATCTCGTCGGTGAAATAGTCGCGCGGCGGCAGGGCGGCGCGGAACGTCTCGAAGTCACCCGCCTGCACCGAGCGCAGCGGCATCGCCACCTCGGCCTGATAGACCGCTTCGGTCAGATATCCGTTCTCGAACATCTCGCGCAGCACGAAGTTGCGCCGCGCCAGCAGGCGGTCGGCCCGGCGGACCGGATGATAATCCGACGGCGCCTTGGGCAATGAGGCAAGGAATGCCGCCTCATGCGGGGCCAGGTCGCGCAGGGGCTTGTTGAAATAGGTCAGCGCCGCGGCTGTCACGCCATAGGAGTTCTGGCCAAGGAAAATCTCGTTCAGATAAAGCTCGAGGATGCGTTCCTTGCTCAGCGTCTCTTCAAGGCGCGTGGCAAGGATGATTTCCTTGATCTTGCGCTCGGCGGCGCGTTCGCCCCCCAGAAGGAAGTTCTTCATCACCTGCTGCGTGATGGTGGAGGCGCCGCGCACATCCTTCCCGCGCGAGGCGACAGCGTCATAGACCGCCGCCGCGATGCCGCGCGCGTCATAGCCCTTGTGGATGTAGAAATTCTTGTCCTCGGCCGAGATGAAGGCCTGCTTGATCAGGTCGGGAATCTCGGCGGCCGGGGTGAACAGGCGGCGTTCCTTGGCGAATTCGTCGATGATCCGCCCCTCGGCCGAATAGATGCGGCTGATGGTGGGGGGCGTGTATTGCGCCAGGCTTTCATGGCTGGGCAGGTCGCGGCCGTAGATATAGAAAACCGCACCGATGCTGACCGCCACGGCGAAGATGCCGAGCGTCACGAAGGTGAATACCCCGCCAAGGGTGGAAAGGATGAATCTGATCACACGGCGCCTCTGAACATGTCGCCCCACTCTATACCCGTCCACCGCGACAGGGTCAAAACAAGAACCCGCGACGACTGGCGGCGATCCGCCCGCCATCCCCAGGGTCTATTGCCGCACCAGATCCGACAGGATCGCATCCTCGGCCACCCAGAGGGTCAGCCCCTCGCGGATCGCCTCGGCCATCCGCAGCCGCCATGCCGGATCGCGCAGGTTCTTCAGGTCGCGCGGGCTGGACAGGAACCCCACCTCCAGCAGGATCGACGGGATATCGGCCGCCTTGAGCACCGAAAAGGCCGCGCGCCGCACCGGGCGGCTGTTGAGGGGCAATTCCGCCCCGCCTATCCCCGCAACCAGCGCCAGCGCCAGCCGTTCGGCACGCGGCTGCGTTTCCTGCCGGGCAAGATCCATCAGGATGCCCGCCACCTGATCGTCCTGCCCCGTCAGGTCGATCCCGGCCAGCAGATCATCGCGGTCATGGCGTTCGGCCAGCGTGGCCGAGGCCGCATCCGAGGCGCTGTCGGACAAAAGATGCACCGTCGCGCCATGGGCCTGCCCCTCGGACAGCGCATCGGCATGCAGCGAGATGAAGACCTGCCCGCCCATCGCATGGGCCAGCGCCACCCGCCGGTCAAGCGAAACGAAACTGTCATCCGTGCGCGTCAGAACCACCTCGAAATTGCCATCGCGCACCAGCACATCCTGCAATTCCCGCGCGAAGGTCAGCATCAGCGCCTTCTCGGTCAGGCCATCGCGTTCCGCGCCCGGATCGATGCCGCCATGGCCGGGGTCCAGCACCACGACCAGCGGCCCCTCGCCCACACGCGGCCGGGTGGTCCGGTCCACCGGTGCGGGCGCAGGCAAATCGAAGGCCGGATCATGCGGCGCACCCGACAGGGCCGAGAACTCGGCGGCGCTGGCCGCGCGCAGCACGATGCGCAGTCGCGCGCCCTGCGTATCGGGCAGGATCCGCAACCCCGCCTCTTCCAGCACAAGCGGTCTTGCCAGATCCAGCACCATCCGCGACCAGCCGGGGCGCACCGCGCCGAACCGCAGGCCGCTGATCGCCTCGGCCTGTCCCAACGCCTCGGGCGTGATCCCCTGCCAGTCCACTTCGCGGAAATCCAGCACAAGGCGGCGCGGCACATCGCCCGCCGCCTCCAGCGTATAGGCGCGGTAGGGCACGCCCTGTGACAGCTCCAGCTCCAGCGTGACGCTGTCCCCGGCTTGCGCAAGGCGGCTCTGGGCCGGATCGACACGTGCCAGCGCGCTGAAACCGGCGGACTGGGCCTGCACCGCAGCGGCCAGCCCCATCCCCCAGAGCAGCGCAACCACTGCGATCACTTGTAAAAATCTGCTCATCCATCGCCTCTGGCCAGTTCATCCGGCTCTGCGCCCAGACTATCAGATTTGCCGTATATCGGAAGACCGCTTGGGCACTGCCGACACCGCCTTCATTTCAGGCATCCCAGCGATCCGGCCTGCGCTGTCAGAAACCCCAGCACGGCGGCGCGACTCTCACGATGGTTCAGCACGAAATGGTCGGGCGCGGCATGGATCAGCGGGGCCGGCCGCCCCGCCTCGGCCAGCCGCCTGGCGATGAACGGGACCATGATGTCGGATGGCCAGACCTGATCGTCCAGCGCATGGGCCAAAAACAACGGGGCCGCGATCCGCTCGACCGGAATCGCGGCCGCCGCGACAGCCGTCTCATCCTCCAGCGCCCGCAGATGCATCTCGCGGTAGCCGGACAGGCCCAGCACGCCGCGCAGGGTCGCGGAATCCGCGACAGGATAGGGCACGAAGGCCAAAGGGACATCGCCGCGTCGCCATGACGACTGACGGAGCGGGCTGATCCGGCTGGACTGGAACACCACATGCGACGGCACCAATGCCGCAACCGCCGTCAGCCGTGGATCATCCGCCGCAAGCAACAGCGCCAGCTCGCCCCCTTTGGACGCACCAAGAACAAAGAGACAGCGCGCATCCACGCCCGGGTCCGCCGCCAGTGCGCCGATCAGGTCGTCAAACGGGTCCAGCGCGATCCGGTCCAGATACCGCGGCGTTCCGGGCGCGCCGAAATAGGCGACCCGGACGACATGGAACCCGGCCTCGCGCAGGCTGGCGGACATGGGATGGGCTGCCCCGAACCGCCCCCCTTCGGACCCGCCCAACATGATCACCGCAGGGGCGCGCTGCGGCACCCTATCCACTTCGACAGCGATCGCGTCGACCGGCAAGGCTGCGGACGGATCGGGAACGGCAAGGCCCGCAAACAGGGCACACACAAAGGCAATCGCAGTTTTCAAAGATGCCCCTTCCCGCGCATGAACCGTTCCAGCCGCGCCAGGCCTTCCACGATATCCGCCGTGGCGCGCGCGTAAGAAAAGCGCAGCGTCCCGCCGCCGCGCGCAGGGTCGAAATCCAGACCCGGCGTGACGGCAACGCCTGCATTTTCAAGGATTTCGGCGGCAAAGGCGCGGCTGTCATCGGTCAGGTGGCTGACATCGGCATAAACATAGAAGGCCCCGTCCGGCGGCGCGATCCGGTCGAACCCCGCTTTTGGCAGCCCCTCCAGCATCAGGCGGCGGTTCTCGCGATAGACAGCCATGTTGCCCTGCAACTCGTCATCGCAATCCATCGCGGCCAGTGCGGCGATCTGGCTGGCATGGGGCGGGCAGATGAACATGTTCTGCGCGATCCGTTCGATGATGCGCACATGATCGGGCGGCACCACCATCCAGCCCACGCGCCAGCCGGTCATGCTGAAATACTTGGAGAAGGAATTGATCACATAGACATCATCGCTGATCTCGAGCGCGGTCACGGCCTTCGCCTCGTATTCGATGCCGTGATAGATCTCGTCGCTGATAAAGGCCGCCCCTGCCCCCTGTGCCGCATGGATCAGCGCCGACAGCGCGGGCTTGTCCAGCATCGTGCCGGTGGGATTGGCGGGCGAGGCCACCATCAGACCGGCCAGGTCCATGCCTGCGAAATCCGCCGCAACCGGCTGGAACCGGTTCTCGGCCGAGGTGGGCAGATCGACGGGCTGCAGCCCCAGCGCGCGCAGGATCTGCCGGTAGCTGGGATAGCCCGGCGCGCCGATGCCCACCTTGTCGCCGCTGTCAAAGAGTGCCGTGAACGCAAGGATGAAGGCCCCTGACGAGCCGGAGGTGACAACCACCCGCGCGGGATCCAGGTCGATGCCGTACCATTCCCCGTAAAGCTGCGCGATGCGCGCCCGCAAGGCGGGCAGCCCCAGCGCCACCGTATAGCCCAGGGCATCGGTCTGCATGGCCCGCGCCAAAGCATCCCTTGCGCCCTGCGGCGCGGGCGTGCCGGGTTGGCCGACTTCCATGTGGATGATGTGGCGGCCTGCGGCCTCGGCGGCGCGCGCCGCCTCCATCACATCCATCACAATGAAGGGATCAACCGCCCCGCGCCTTGAGTTTCGCATCGCTTCTTTCCTATGCTGCCCCTTGAGGCGGCAATTCACAGGGAAATGGCGGGCAGGTCAATGCAGAGGCGCGGACGGCAGCTTGGACATCTCATCGCGGTGGCGGTGATCTGGCTGTCCATGACCCTTCAGGCGGGGGCCGCGACGCTGATCCGCGATGCCGACCTGGAACATGCCCTGTCCGAACTGGCGCGCCCCATCCTGCAGGCGGCAGGGCTGTCGCCCAATGCGGTGCGGGTGCTGATCATCCAGGACGATACGCTGAACGCCTTCATCGTCGACAACAATCACATCTTCATCCATTCGGGCCTTCTGCTGCGGATGAAAACCGCCGCCATGCTGCAATCCGTCATCGCCCATGAGGCCGCCCATATCGCCAACGGGCATATGGCGCGCCGGGCGCAGAACCTGCAACGGGCCAATACGATCACGGGGCTGGGCGTGGCCTTGGCTGCCGCCGCGGCCGCCGCCTCGGGCCGGGGTGATGCGGCGGCGGGGCTGGGGCTGGGCGTCAGCCGGTCGGCGCAGCGCATCTTCATGTCCCACACAAGGGCCGAGGAAAGCGCCGCCGACAGCGACGGGCTGCGCTACATGGAGCGGGCCGGCCTGGATACGCAGGGCTTTTCCGACGTGCTGAACATCTTTCGCGGGCAGGAGGTGCTGTCGCAGGGGCGGCAGGACCCTTACGCCCGCACGCATCCGCTGTCGCGCGACCGTCTGCGCGCGGTCGAGGCCTATATCCAGGCGCGGCGCGGCGAGGTGCGCGCCGATCCCGATGCCGCCTATTGGTTCGCCCGCATCAACGGCAAGCTGTCGGCCTTCCTGCGCGCGCCGCGCTGGACGCTGGACCGCCTGGATCAAAGCGGCACCGCCGATATCACCCTGATGCGCGAAGCCATCGCATGGCACCGCACGCCGGACCCCGCGCGCGCCATTGCCGCCGCCGACCGTCTGGTGGCGATGCGGCCCAGGGATCCTTTCGTGCATGACCTGCGCGGCCAGATCCTGCTGGAAAGCCGCCAGTTCCAGGCCGCCGTGGCCGCTTACCGACAGGCCGCGGCGCTGGCCCCGCGCAATGCGCTGATCCAGGCAGGCTATGGCCGCGCGCTGCTGGCCGCCGGGCAGCCCAAGGCCGCGCTGGAGCCACTGAGCGCATCGCGCGACCGGGATTTCCGCAATGCCGCGATGCTGCGCGACCTGGCCGTGGCCTATGCCAGGACCGGCCAGGAAGGCATGGCCGCGCTGGTCACGGCGGAACGCTTTGCCCTGCAAGGCCGGCTGCCCGATGCGCTGATCCATGCCAACCGGGCCACGGGCCTTTTGCCACGGGGCTCGACCCCTTTCAATCGGGCGCAGGATGTGGTCTTTGCCGCCGAAGCCGCCGCCAAACAACGGAGATGATTTCCATGACGCACCCTTTTCGCGCTGCAACCTTCGGGGCGGCTGTCGCATTTCTGGCCCTGACCGCCCCGGCGCAGGCCTTTGACATCACCAACATGTCCGAGCCCGAGCGCAGCGCCCTGCGTGACGAGATCCGCGCCTATCTGCTGGACAACCCCGAAGTGATCATGGAGGCGGTCGCCATCCTCGAACAGCGTCAGGCCGAAGCGCAGGCCATGGGCGACGTCGAAATGGTCCGCGCCAATCGCGACGCCCTGATCAACGACGGGCAATCCTGGGTAGGCGGCAACCCCGATGGCGACATCACCCTGATCGAATTCACCGATTATCGCTGCGGTTTTTGCCGCCGCGCCCATCCCGAGGTCGAGCAACTGCTTGAATCCGATGGCAATATCCGCTTCATCCTCAAGGAATTCCCGATCCTGGGCGAAGAATCCGTGCTGTCCTCGCGCTTTGCCATCGCGGTCAAGCAGATCGCGGGCGACGACGCCTACAAGGCGGCGCATGACATGCTGATCGGCTACCGGGGCAACATCACCCCCGAGGCGCTGGAACGCATGGCCGGAGAGCTGGATCTGGACGCGGGCGCGATCATGGCGCGCATGACCAGCGACGAGGTCACGCAGGTGATCGCGGCCAATCACGCGCTGGCCGGCCGGCTGCAGATCAGCGGCACCCCGACCTTCGTGCTCGAGGATCAGCTGCTGCGCGGCTACATGCCGCTTGCCGACATGCAGCGCCTGGTGGCCGAAGCCCGCGAGGATTGAGGCGGGACGGACCGACATGAACCGGCATGCCATTCCGCATGTCCCATGGGCGCGCGCCGCACTATGCGCCGCGTGCCTTTCGGTCGCACCGCTGGCGCAGGCCGACCCCCTGGGGTTCGACCCGCAGGACCGCGCCGCCCTTGGGGCAGAGATCCGCAGCCTTCTGCTGGACGAACCCGATCTTGTGGCGCGCGCACTCACACCGCCCTCTGCCTATCAGCAGGCGGTGTCGGATGACATCGCCCGGCTGGAACGGCTGGCCCCGCGCCTTTTCGATCCCGCACATGAAGGTTTCGGCCCGGCTGACGCAGAAAGCCGCATCGCCCTTTTCGTCGCGGATGATTGCGCCGATTGCGACCGCGCGGCGGCGGACCTGCGCGCCATGGCGGCAAGCCATGATCTGCGCGTGACCCTGTTGCGGTTGTCGGACCCCGCAGCCGCAGCCCTTGCCGCAGAGCTGGAGCTGGCGGACATGCCCGCCTATGTCCTGCCGCGGATGATGCTGCAGGGGCATATCCCGCCCGTAGTGCTTGAACGCTACCTGTCCCGTTGAGCGCGGATTATTCCGCCGCCTCGGACGCGGCCTCGGCCTTTTTCTCGGCCTCGATCACCTCGGCGCGCTTCTCGACCTGTTCGACGATATGTTCGATCATGCCGTCATTGCCCAGCTTGTGGCTTTGCTTGCCCGCCAGATAGACCATGCCCGACCCTGCCCCGCCGCCGGTGAAACCGACATCGGTCATCAGCGCCTCGCCCGGCCCGTTCACCACGCAGCCGATGATGCTCAGGCTCATGGGCGTCTTGATATGCTCCAGCCGCTTTTCCAGGATCTCGACCGTCTTGATCACGTCAAAGCCCTGCCGCGCGCAGGACGGGCAAGAGATGATGTTGACCCCGCGATGGCGCAGGCCCAGCGACTTGAGGATCTCGAACCCGACCTTGACCTCCTGCACCGGGTCGGCCGAGAGCGAGACGCGGATCGTGTCGCCGATGCCCATCCACAGCAGGTTGCCAAGACCAATGGCCGACTTGATCGTGCCGGACACGAAACCGCCCGCCTCGGTGATGCCCAGATGGATCGGGGCATCCGTCGCCTCGGCCAGTTGCTGATAGGCGGCAGCGGCCATGAAGACATCCGACGCTTTCACGCTGATCTTGAACTCGTGAAAATCGTTGTCCTGCAGGATCCTGATATGATCCATGCCGGATTCCACCATCGCATCGGGGCAAGGCTCGCCGTATTTGTCCAGCAGGTGCTTCTCCAGCGATCCCGCGTTGACGCCGATCCGGATCGAACAGTTGTTGTCCCGCGCGGCCTTGATCACCTCGCGCACGCGCGCGGCGTCCCCGATATTGCCGGGGTTGATCCGCAGGCAGGCAGCGCCCGCCTCGGCAGCCTCGATCCCGCGTTTGTAATGGAAATGGATATCCGCCACGATCGGCACATCGACCTCGCGCACGATCTGGCGCAACGCGCGGGAGCTTTCCTGATCCGGCACGGAGACGCGCACGATATCGGCCCCCGCCTCGGCCGCCGCGTTGATCTGCGCCACCGTTGCGGCCACATCGGTGGTCAGCGTGTTGGTCATCGTCTGCACCGAGATCGGCGCATCGCCCCCTACGGCCACGCGCCCCACATGGATCTGGCGGCTCTTGCGGCGATAGATATTGCGCCAGGGGCGGATGTGATTGAGGGACATGGGAATTTCCTGTTCACGCGCGGCGGATCATCGCCTGTTGGCATGATCATATCGCGCCACAGGCCGCGCCGCAATCGTCCCACGGCCCCAATCGACGCGGATCAGTCGGCGACGGTCACGGCCTGCTGCGCTTCGGCCACGGTGCGGGCCAGATCCACATCGGTCTGAAGGTCCGCAACCTCATAGGTCGCGGTCACATGATCCACGGACAATTCGACATTCGACGTCACCGTCCCACGCGGGCCGACCGGGCCGTAATGCTGCCCGTTGACCGCGAAATAGACAGACCCGGATTCGCCCACACGCAGCAGCGCGGGATCTTCGGTCGGCGGCACGGCATAGCGGTCGCCTGCTTCCATGATCCCTTCGAAGATCACCGTGCCATCGGCGGCATTCACCCGGACCCATGCGGACCGCACGGCCACCATCTCGACCCCGGGGCTGGGATCGGCGACGACCTGCGGCATCTGAGGGCCGAAAGGCTGGGCCTCACGCGTAACGGGTTCGACAGCGGCCAGGGTCCGCTCGACCGGGGCGCGATCGGCAAAGGCGCCCACGGTGGACGGGTCGATCGTTGCAATCGGCGCATCGCGGGCCACGAGGACAGGAACATCAAGCGCCTGCGGGCGGTACATCCGCGACAGCGCATCATTGCGCGCGGCCGTGCTGTCGGCGGCGGCGAAACCAGCAGTCCCTGCAGCGGCACCGGGCACGGCGGGGGCCGCCTGAAGCGGGTCAAGATCGCTCAGCACATCGGGGGTATTCTCGACCGGGGCGAAGGTCACGCGCTGCACCTCGTTCAGAACGGACCAGCCGCCATAGCCGATGGTGCCGATCAGCATCAGCAGCACCAGCGTCGACCCCACCGCACGCGGTTCGATCTGGCTGAGGAACGCATCCTTGGCGGGGGCGAAAGGTGTCGTCGGCGCGGCGAAAGGATCGCGCACGCTGGGTGCCTGCCGGGCCACGGGCGCCTTGCGCGCCGAGGACGCCGCCGCGGACATGCCATGGGCCGTGGAAAAGCCGCTTTCGGCGCAGAAGGCCGCGAAGGCCTGATCCGGGTCCATGTTCAGGTAGCGCGCATAGGAGCGCACGTAACCCGCGATGAAACCGGGGGTGTCAAAGGCTGAGGGATCGCAATTCTCGATGGCGGCGATATAGGCGGCACGGATCCGCAATTCGCGCTGCACATCCAGCAGGGATTTGCCCATGGTGGCGCGCTCGCCGCGCATCAGGTCGCCCAAACGCAGATCGTAGTCGTCAAAGCCTTTCGGCTCGACAACCTTTTCCTCGACCTTTCGGGTGAATCTGCGCCCGATCATGCCCGCTGCCCCGTTGCTTGAGGTTTCAGACTCGCATCATCCCCGATTCGAGTCTCACTCTTTCTTGAGCCAACGCTAACACAGCACAAGCACATTTACACTCTATCGATAATTAGGCGCTCATTTCGGCGCGATTCAGCGCACAATGCGACCACAACTCGTCCATGGC
>JANREX010000078.1:0-14742 GCA_030758115.1 Paracoccaceae bacterium
ATGGTGCCCGCGGCCGGACTCGAACCGGCACGGCCTTGCGGCCTGAAGATTTTAAGTCTCCTGTGTCTACCATTCCACCACGCGGGCGCGCGGGACGAACGGCGCGACAATAGCCACTGGCGGGGCGGTGTAAAGCCACGCGCGTGTCAGGCTGAGGCGGCGGACAGGACCGCTTGACGCGGTCGCGAAAACTCCGGATCGTGGCGTCATGTTCCCGATCCGCGATCACAACCCGTCACAAAAGACGCCCTATGTCACCTACGCGCTGATCGTGGTGAACGTGCTGGTCTTTGCCAGCTACTGGGACCTGTTTTCAAACCCGCGCGCCCTGAACGCCCTGTTCGGGGCCTTCGCCATGACCCCGGCCGCGATCACCTCGGGCAGCGACTGGCACACGCTGGTGACGTCGATGTTCATGCATGGCGGTCTGATGCACCTGGCGGGCAACATGCTGTTTCTCTACATCTTTGGCGACAACCTCGAGGAAGAGCTGGGCCATCTCCGCTACCTTGGGTTCTACCTTGTCTCGGGCCTGCTGGCCGCCCTTGCGCATGTGCTGTCATCCCCTTTCTCGACCGTGCCGCTGGTGGGGGCCTCGGGCGCGATCGCGGGGGTGATGGGGGGCTATCTGCTGCTTTTTCCCAAGGCGCGGGTGGATGTGCTGTTCATCTTCATCATCTTCTTCAAGATCTTCCCGATCCCGGCATGGGTCATGCTGGGCGTCTGGTTCGGCCTGCAACTGTTCAACGGCGTCGGCGTCGATACGCAAGCGGGCGGCGTGGCCTATTGGGCCCATGCGGGCGGCTTCATCGTGGGCGTGGCCCTGCTGTTGCCCTTCTGGGTGAACCGCGGCGGCCCAGCCTATTGGCGCCGCACCGAAGGGCACCCGCCCCACCCCGAGGCGCAGTATCGCACGGTCAAAAGCGCCATTCCCCGCGCGGGCCAGCGCAAGAATGGTGATGCGTCCGGCGCAAACCCACCCCGCAGCCTGACCGATATCCCGCGCAGCGGACGGCCCCGCCAATGACCGCGCCCGCGCCCGGCACGGCCCACCGCCTGACCTGCCATTGCGGCGCGGTCGAACTGGCCGTGCGCCTGTCCGACGGTCTGGCCACGGCGCGGCGCTGCGACTGCTCCTTCTGCCGCAGACGCGGGGCCATCGCCGTCTCGGCCCCGCTGGACGGGATCAGTATCGTGAAAGGCGCCGACAACCTGACGCTCTATCAATGGGGAACGGGCGCGGCCAAGCACTGGTTCTGCAAGACATGCGGCATCTACACCCATCACCAGCGCCGGTCGAACCCGGAACAATACGGCGTCAATGCCGCCTGTCTGGAGGGGGTCAACCCGCGCGACCTTGATCCCGTGCCATGGATGGACGGGGTCAATCACCCCTCCGACCGCAAACCGGGCTAAGGCTCAGTCTTTCGCCATCTTCATGATGATGCAGGTCGTGGTGCCGGTGGCGTAAAGCTTGCCATCCTCGACGCCGCGGATCTCGCCCTCGGCCACACCGGTCGACCGGCCCGCGTGCTGCACCCGGCCCGTGGCGCGCACCATCATGCCGATGGGAATCGGACGGATGATGCTGATCTTGTATTCCAACGTGGTATAGACCGACCCCTTGGGAACGCGGGTCATCACCGCGCAGGCCATGCAACTGTCCAGAACCGTGCCGTACCAGCCACCATGCACGGTGCCCATCGGATTGGTATGTTCGAACAGCGGCGCGCCGACAAAGACCACTTCGCCGTCGGCCACGCTTTCGGGGCGATAGTTCAGCGTGGCGCCGATCGGCGGGCCTGCCAGCTGGCCCGCCATCATGTCCTGCATGAATTCAAGACCCGAGCGCGACAGCATCTCCTCGGGGGTTGCCAGTTCCTCGGGCCGTGTGGCGATGCGGCGTTCCTGCATGTCTGTCTCCCTGCGCGTCACGCAAGACTGGCGCGCGGCGCGGGGACAGGCAAGGGGCTGTTACGCAACGTTCTCCAGTTGCACCTTCGGCGTGACGCCCAGCGCATGGCAGACATCGCGCGTCAGTTCGGGGCGGTTCAACGTGTAGAAATGCAGGTTTTCCACACCACCTTCGATCAGCTCGCTGCACATCTCGGTGCACAGCGCCGTGGCCAGCAGGTCCTGCCGCCCGTCGCGGATCGCCTTGTCGAAGGCGTCATCCAGCCAGGCGGGGACGGAGGTGCCGCAGCGCAGGGCGAACTTGCGCGCGCCGGTCCAGTTTTCGATCGGCAGGATGCCCGGCGTGATCGGCGCGGTGATCCCTGCCTTGGCGCAGGCATCGCGGAAGCGGAAGAACGTATCCGCCTCGAAGAAGAACTGCGTCAGCGCCTCGGTCGCGCCCGCATCAAGCTTGCGCTTGAGCCAGTCGACATCGGCGGCGGTATTGGCCGCCTCGGGATGCGCCTCGGGATAGGCGCCCACGCGGATGGTGAACTTGCCGGTTGCGGCCAAAGCCTCGATCAACTCCACGCTTGAGGCAAAGCCATCGGGATGCGCCTCGAACCCGGCGCTGCCCTTGGGCGGATCGCCCCGCAGGGCCACGATCTCGGACACGCCGGCGGCTGCGAAACTGTCGGCGATCGCCAGCGTCTCTTCGCGGCTGGCATTGACGCAGGTCAGATGGGCCGCCACGTTCAGCCCGCTGGCCTTGTGCAGCGTCGCCACCGCATCGCGCGTCAGATCGCGCGTCGTGCCGCCCGCGCCATAGGTGACCGACACGAAACGCGGGCCCAGCGGCGCCAGAACCTGCACCGTATCCCACAGACGAAACGACGCCTCGAGGTTCTGCGGCGGAAAGAATTCGAAGGAAACGTTTGGCGTGGTCATGACATGAAATCCTGTACTGGGTTGTCCCCTTGTCGCAAACCCTCATATGTGAGACAACTTCATAATTCTCAAGGTCATCATGAGGACCACCACATAATGCATATCGAGTTTCGCCATCTGCGTACCATCAAGGCGATCCATGAGGCGGGCGGCCTTGGCCGGGCCGCGGACCTTCTGAACATCACGCAATCCGCGCTCAGCCATCAGATCAAGGGGCTGGAAGATCAGGCGGGGGTCGAGCTTTTCGTGCGCCGTTCGAAACCGCTGAAACTGTCGGCCGCCGGCATGCGCCTGCTGCGCGCCGCCGAACGCATCCTGCCCGAAGTGGCCGCATTGGAAGAGGAATTCAGCGGCCTGCGCGAAGGCAAGGCGGGGCGGCTGCATATCGCCATCGAATGCCACGCCTGTTTCGAATGGCTGTTCCCGGTGCTGGAGAATTTCCGCAAGACATGGGGCGATGTGGATGTGGATATCCGTCCCGGCCTTGCCTTCGACGCCCTGCCTGCCCTGATGAAGGAAGAGGTCGATCTGGTGGTGTCCTCGGACCCCGAGGACCTGCCCGGCATCTCCTTCGAGCCGCTGTTCGATTATGCGCCGGTCTTCGTGGCCTCTGCCCAGCATCCGCTGGCGCAGAAACCGTGGATCGACGCCGAGGATTTTCGCGGCCAGACCCTGATCACCTATCCGGTGGAACGGTCGCGTCTGGATATCTTCAGCCAGTTGCTGACCCCGGCCAAGGTGGAGCCCGCACAGATCCGGCAGGCCGAACTCACGGCCGTGATCCTGCTGCTGGTCGCCTCGAACCGGGGGGTTGCGGTGCTGCCCGACTGGGTTGTGCGCGAGGTCAAGTATTCGTCCGATTACGTGACGCGCCCCTTGACCGAGAAGGGCATCACCCGCCGCCTTTATGCCGCCGTACGTACCGAGGATCTGGAAAAGCCCTATATGGCGGGCCTGATCAAGCTGGCCGGTGAAGAAGCGCGGCGCTTGCAGGCCGCCTGAGGGGACAAGGCACCCCGCGCGGTCGCCGACACGCGGGGTGGCGAGGCCACGTTCGCAAGAAGCAGTTTATCCCCGCCAGGGCTTCGAACCTTCGTTCATGCCACCACGGTTGCAAAATCGCCGCCCCGGGGGGCGTGACGGGCTTGGGTCATGTGAATGGCGCCTGAGGGGAATGTCTGGGTCGCGCCATGCGATCTGGCGCTTGAACGGCATATATGCCTGCGGTCATGCGCCGTCCTGTCCGCCGCAACACAGCGCCCGTGCGCAATTTCGCAAGCCGCACCCTCGGGCCGTTCTACCCTTGGCAAGCGCCCCCCCAGCGCGTATACGCGCGGCCTGACAAACAGGAGCCGGACCATGCAGGGCAGCGCAAATCTCAACATCATGATCAAGGCCGCACGCAAGGCGGGTCGGTCGCTGGTCAAGGATTTCCGCGAGGTCGAGAACCTCCAGGTCTCGATGAAAGGCGCGGGCGACTTCGTCAGCCGCGCCGATCTGGCCGCCGAGAAGATCCTCAAGGACGAACTGCTGGGCGCACGCCCGACCTATGGCTGGCTGGCCGAGGAAGGCGGCGAGATCGCGGGACAGGACCCCACCCGCCGCTGGATCGTCGATCCGCTGGATGGCACCACGAATTTCCTGCACGGCCTGCCGCATTGGGCCATTTCCATCGCGCTGGAACACAAGGGGCAGATCGTGTCGGCCGTGGTCTTCGACGCCGCCAAGGACGAGATGTTCTATGCCGAAAAAGGCAGCGGCGCCTGGATGAACGACAGCAAGCGTCTGCGCGTCTCTGGCCGCAACAAGATGATCGAGGCGATCTTCGCCACCGGCATCCCCTATGCCGGCAAGCGCACCCTGCCTGCCACCCTGCAGGATCTGGCACGGCTGATGCCCGAATGCGCGGGCGTCCGCCGCTGGGGTGCCGCCGCACTGGATCTGGCCTATGTCGCCGCAGGCCGCTACGACGGTTTCTGGGAACGCGAGCTGCAGCCCTGGGATCTGGCCGCAGGCATGCTGATCGCCACCGAGGCGGGCGCGATGGTGGGTCCGATCCGCGATGGTCATGACCCGGTGCAGCATGGCGACATCGTGGCCGCCAATGGCGCGCTGTTCGATCATTTCGCCGGCATCATCCGCGCACGTCCCTGATCCGGCAGCCCCTTCCGGCATCCAGTCCGCCGGGATATGCGCCAGAGGCCGCGCCGCGTGAAAGCCGTGCCTGACCGATCACCCCGGCCAATGGCTGCGCGGGAAAGCCCCGGCGCGAATAGCCCATCAGAATGATCATGTCGCCCGGCCGATAGCGGCTGGCCAGCCAGCCATAGGCCTGGCGGATCTGCCGGTTGATCCCGCGCCCCGGCATGACATCAGGCGCGCGGCGCCAGTCCGGCAACCGGATGCCCGCCTCGCGGAATACCGAAATGCCCTGCACCACGGACAACAGCTTGCAGGTCATACCGGCATCAGGCGCGACATGGTGCCGTCAAGGATGATCGCATGGGTTTGCGGGACCCGTCGCAGCCGCGAAGGATCGACCTTTTCCCGCGCCCCATCCGACGGGTAAAGACCAGAGAGCCGTTTACTCAGCCGCCTCCAGATGGTCATGCAGCAACATCCACACCCTGTGCGGGGTAAAGGGCATGTCCGCTTGCCTGACCCCGCGATCCCACAGCGCATCCAGCACCGCATTGGCCGTGGCGGCCATCGCCCCCACGGTGCCCGCCTCGCCGCAGCCCTTCATCCCCATCGGGTTCGCGGTCGATGGCACCGGCTCTGTCTCGAAGGTGAACATGGGAAGATCATCGGCGCGTGGCATCGCGTAGTCCATGAACGATGCGGTCAGCAACTGCCCATCCGCATCATAGACAACATGCTCGGTCAGCGCCTGCCCGATGCCCTGCGCCACCCCGCCATGCACCTGACCTTCGGCCAGTACAGGGTTGATAAGATTCCCGAAATCGTCAACGACGCTGTAGCGGTCAACACGCACGACGCCGGTATCCGGATCAATCTCGACCTCGGCCACATGGGCCCCATTGGGATAGGACCGGCCCGGCAGGGTCGCGCGCGCCTCATGCACCAGCAGATCCGCGCGGCCATCGGCGGCGGCCATCTCGGCCACTTCCAGCACCGTGGGCGTCAGGTTCGACCCCGGCGCGCGGAAGCGTTCGTCGTCAAAGGCAATGGCATCAGGCGCCACGCCCATCTTGTCCGCCAGATAGGGGCGCAGCGCGGCCATCATCACGTCGACCATCGCCAGCGTCGCATTGGCCTGCGTGGTGACCGAACGCGACCCGCCCGTCCCGCCGCCCTGCGCGATCAGGTCGCTGTCGCCCTGCACGACACGGATCAGATCGGCGGGGATGCCCGTCTGGTCCGACAGGAATTGCGCATAGACGGTTTCATGCCCCTGCCCGTTGCTTTGCGTGCCCACGTAGATCGTGGCGGTCATACAGCCCTGATCGTCGGTTGCGAATTCCACCTTCGCCCCTTCGGACGGATCGCCCAGGATGCTTTCGATGTAATAGCAAAGTCCCATCCCCCGCAGCTTGCCCCGCGCCGCGCTGGCGGCCTTGCGCGCGGCAAAGCCGGCACGATCGGCGGTGCGTTCCGCATGGGCCAGCACGCGAGCGAAATCGCCCACGTCATAGGTCTCGCCAGTGGCGCTGACATAGGGAAAGCGGTCAACGGGAATGAAATTGCGCCGCCGCAGGTCCCAGCCATCCACGCCCAGCTCGCGCGCGGCCATGTCCATCGCGCGCTCCAGCACATAGATCGCCTCGGGGCGGCCCGCGCCGCGATAGGCATCGACCTGCGTGGTATTGGTGTAATAGCCCTCGACATGCAGATAGGTCGCCTGCACGTCATAGACCCCCATCAGCACCTTGGAGAAGAGATCCGTCTGGATCGGCTGGCCGAACTGGCTGTTGTAAGCCCCAAGGTTGCAGCGCGTATCGACCCGGTAGGCGAGGATCTTGTTGTCCGCGTCAAAGGCCAAGGCCACATCATGCACCAGATCGCGCCCCGCATTGTCCGACAACATCGCCTCGGTGCGTTCCGACATCCAGCGCACCGGGCGGTCCAGCACACGCGCGGCATGGGCCACGGCGAAGGATTCGGGATAGCTCATGGATTTCATGCCGAACCCGCCGCCGACATCAGGGTTGGTGACGCGGACCTGCTCGGGCGCGAGGCCCAAAATCTCGGACAGGTGGCGCTTGATCACCCAGACGCCCTGCCCGTTCACCGCCAGATGCAACCGCCCGTCCTGCCATTCGGCATAGCAGCCGCGCGGCTCCATCGCATTGACAATGATGCGGTTATCCTCGACCTCAAGGCGCACCACGCGGGCAGCAGCGGCAAAGGCGGCGTCACAGGCCGCCTCGTCCCCCTTGGACCAGTCGAAGGCGCGGTTGTCGGGCGCCTCGTCATGCAGCGCCTCGCCCCCCGGCATCAGGTCCAGCTTGGCGGGCAGGTCGTCATAGGCCAGATCGATCAGCTCTGCCGCATCGCGCGCCTGTGCGGCGGTCTCGGCGATGATCACGGCGATGGGCTCGCCCACGAAGCGCAACTTGCCCTCGGCCAGAATGGGACGCTTGGGTGCGGCCGCACCTGTGCCGTCGCGATTGGTCAGCACGGTCGCGGCCAGCCCCTTGGTAATCCCCGCCGCGGCCAGATCATCGGCGGTGATCACCAGATGAACACCTTCGGCCGCGCGCGCGGCGTCGACATCCAGCCCGGTGATCACCGCATGGGCCACGGGCGAGCGGAAGACGAAGGCCTGCAAGGCATCGCCGGGCGCGATATCATCCACATACCGTCCCTGTCCGGTCAGAAACCGCACATCCTCGACCCGTTTGACCGGCTGGCTTTTTCCGAACTTTTCCATGGCGCTATCCCCGCTTTGCTTGCGACGAACCTAGCGGACCCCACGCCCATGTCCAGAGGTCGCCTCAGGCCCATGGCGGGTGATCGAGTATTTGCAGAACGATGAAAGGCAGACCGCTTCACCCTTCATCGTTCCAAAAATACTCATAGCAACATCAGCCCGCAAAACCGGCGACTGTCACCATGGCACCCGGCCCATAGCCGTTGAAGCGCGTGGCGATCGCATGGGAATAGGCCCCCATGCCTGCAAAGATCAGGTAATCTTCTTCGGCCATGTCGGCGGGCAACCGCACGGGTTCGGGCAGCCGGTCGATGCTGTCGCAGGTGGGACCGAACACGATCCGCGCAAGGCCGGCCCCCTGCCGCGCCGCGCCCTCGGGGCTGATCACCCGGATACGGTCATGCGCGGCGATGTCGCGCCATTCGGCCAGCGCGCCATAGATGCCATCGTTCAGATAGGCAGCATCGCCCCGCAGGCTTTTGACCCGCGCGGCCAGCTGGCAGGCCTCGGCCACCATGGCGCGGCCCGGCTCGCAGACCAGCGCGGGCGCATGAGGGCCAAAGGCGGCGCGAACCTCGGCCCCGATCCGGGCAAAGACCGCCTCCAGATCCGGCGCGACACCACGATGCGCGGCAAAACCGCCCCCCACGTTCAGCCGCGCCAGCCGCACACCCGCCCGCGCCGCCACATCGGCACAGGCCCGGATATAGCCGGCCCAGACGCCCGCATCGCCGCATTGCGTGCCGGGATGAAAGGTCATCGCAGGCGTGAACCCCATCGCCGCCACTTGGCCCAGCAGCGCCACCGCCTGATCCGGCCCCGCGCCGAACTTGGCCCCGAAATCATAGGCCGCCCCCTTGATCGGCAGCTTGAGCCGCACCGCCACTTCCGTCCCGCGCGGCAAGGCGTCCAGCTTGTCCAACTCCCCCGCGCAATCGACCGAGGCCGAGGCGATGCCCATCCCCGCCGCCGCCGCCACCTCCGCCCGCGACCGCACCGGGTTGTTGTAATGCAGCACGGCATCGGGGCAGACCGCGCGCACCGCCTCCATCTCGGGGACCGAGGCCACGTCGAAGGCCCGCACCCCGGCCGTCACAAGGTTCTCCAGCACCGCGCGCGCCGGATTGGCCTTGACCGCATAGGTCACAAGCCCCGGAAACCCCGCCCGAAACCGCCGCGCCATGCGGCTGATCTCGGCCGGGCACAGGTAAAGCTGTGCGGTATCGGGCTGCATCTTGCGCAGATGGTCCTCGGGGGTGGACCAGATCGGATCGGATTTCATGGTGCTGCCTCAGGGTTGGTGTTTTGCACCAGTTTGCGGCCCGATCCCGTCGATTCATCCTGTCACTTGTTGCATTCTGTGCCTTTTGCCTGTCATATCGTCAGCATGACCATGCAGATCGACGACACGGATCGTGCCCTTCTGGCGCTTCTGGCCGAAAACGCCCGCCTGCCCGTGGCCACGCTGGCGCGCAAACTGGGGCTTGCCCGCAGCACCGCGCAGGCGCGGCTGGACCGGCTGGAACAATCGGGCGTGATCGCGGGCTACGCCCTGCGCCTGGGCCAGGCCGCGCGCGCCCCCCTGCGCGCCACGGCGCTGCTGCAGATCGAACCGCGCAGCGGCCCGACGGTGCTGGCGCGGCTCAAGTCGCTGCCGCAGGTCGCGCGCGTTCACACGACATCGGGCCGGTTCGACCTGATCGTCGAAGTGACGGCCCGCAACACCGAAGAGCTTGATGAAACCCTCGATCGCATCATCGAGGCCAAGGGCGTGCGCTCCTCCGAAAGCCTGATCCACCTGTCGACCAAGCTGGACCGGAACTGACAGGCACCGCAGCCCTTCCCCTTCGCCCCTCAATTCGCTAGAGGGTCTGCGACCCGAGATTTCCAGTGACCAAGCAGGATCAGGCATTATGGCGATGGACAAGACCTTCGATGCGGCTGCGGCCGAGGCCCGGCTTTCCGCAGCATGGGAAGAAGCCGGATGTTTCCGCGCAGGCGCGAACGCAAAGCCCGGCGCGGATACATTCTGCATCATGCTGCCGCCCCCCAACGTGACCGGATCGCTGCACGTGGGCCACGCCTTCAACCACACGCTGATGGATGTGCTGATCCGCTGGAAGCGCATGCAGGGCGTCGACACCCTCTGGCAGCCGGGCCTTGATCACGCGGGCATCGCCACGCAGTTGCAGGTCGAAAAGCTGCTGGCCAGCACCGGCCAGCCGGGCCGGCGCGAACTGGGGCGCGAGGCATTCCTTGAAAAGGTCTGGGACTGGAAGGCGCAATATGGCGGCACCATCGTCATGCAGGACAAGCGCCTTGGCACCTCGATGGACTGGGAACGCCTGGCCTTTACCATGACCGGCGCGCCGGGTGACCCCTCGGGCGGCACCGATGGCCCCAATTTCCATGACGCGGTGATCAAGGTCTTCGTGGACATGTATGACAAGGGCCTGATCTATCGCGGCAAGCGGCTGGTCAACTGGGACCCGCATTTCGAGACCGCGATTTCCGATCTCGAGGTCGAGAACCTCGAGGTGGACGGCCACATGTGGCATTTCAAATACCCGCTGGCGGGCGGCGAGACCTACACCTATGTCGAACGCGACGAGGACGGGAATGTCCTGTTCGAAGAGACACGCGACTACATCTCCATCGCCACCACGCGCCCCGAAACCATGCTGGGCGACGGTGCCGTGGCGGTTCACCCGGAAGATGAGCGTTACGCGCCAATCGTGGGAAAGCTCTGCGAAATCCCGGTCGGACCCAAGGAACATCGCCGTCTGATCCCGATCATCACCGATGAATACCCCGATCGCAATTTCGGCTCGGGCGCGGTCAAGATCACCGGCGCGCATGACTTCAACGACTACCAGGTCGCCAAGCGCGGCGGCATCCCGATGTACCGGCTGATGGACACGCGCGGCCGGATGCGCGCCGATGGCGCCGCCTATGACGTGGCCGCGACCCGCGCGCAGGTCATCGCGAATGGCGCGGAATTCACCGAGGCCGAGGTCGACACCCTCAACCTCGTCCCAGACCACCTGCGCGGACTGGACCGTTTCGAGGCGCGCAGCCGCGTGGTGGCCGAAATCACCGCCGAAGGCCTGGCCGTGATGACGGAGGCCACCGATCCCCGCCTGGGCAAGGCGGCGGTGAAAGCGCCGGTGGAACCCTCCGAGGGCGGCGAGATGCGCACCGAGGATGCGCAGCTTGTCCCGCTGGTCGAGGCCAAGAAGATCATGCAGCCCTTCGGCGACCGCTCCGGCGTGGTGATCGAGCCGATGCTGACCGACCAATGGTTCGTGGACGCGGCAAAAGTCGTCGGCCCCGCATTGGACGCCGTCCGCACGGGCCGGACCAAGATCATCCCCGAGTCCGGCGAAAAGGTCTATTACCATTGGCTTGAGAATATCGAGCCCTGGTGCATCTCGCGCCAGCTGTGGTGGGGCCACCAGATCCCGGTGTGGTTCGACGAAGAGGGCCGCGAATACTGTGCCGCCTCCGAGGCCGAGGCGCAGGCCATGGCGCCGGGCAAGACATTGACCCGCGACCCCGACGTGCTGGACACCTGGTTCTCCTCGGGCCTCTGGCCCATCGGCACGTTGGGATGGCCGGAACAAACGCCTGAAATGGCGAAATATTTCCCGACCGATGTGCTGATCACCGGGCAGGACATCCTGTTCTTCTGGGTCGCGCGCATGATGATGATGCAACTGGCCGTGGTCGATGAAGTCCCCTTCCACACCGTCTATCTGCATCAGCTGGTCCGCGACGAGAAGGGCCAGAAGATGTCCAAGACGCGCGGCAACGTGATCGACCCGCTTCAGATCGTCGATGAATTCGGCGCCGACGCGCTGCGCTTCACCATGGTGCAGATGGCGGCGCTGGGGGGGGTGCTGAAGCTTTCGACCGAACGGATCAAGGGCTATCGCAACTTCGGCACCAAACTGTGGAACGCCTGCCGCTTCGCCGAAATGAACGGCGTCTGGGACGGTCACGCAACGCAGGCCGCGGCCCCCGCGGCCACCGCCACGGTGAACCGCTGGATCATCGGCGAGACCGCCCGCGTCCGCGCCGAGGTTGACGCCGCCCTCGACGCCTACCGCTTCAACGACGCGGCCAACGCGCTCTATGCCTTCGTCTGGGGCAAGGTCTGCGACTGGTATGTCGAATTCTCCAAGCCGCTGCTGATGGATGGCGATGATGCGACCCGCGCCGAGACGCAAAAGGTCATGGCCTGGGTGCTGGATCAATGCCTTGTCCTGCTGCATCCGATCATGCCTTTCATCACCGAGGAACTCTGGGGCCAGACCGGCACCCGCGCGAAGATGCTGGTCCATGCCGACTGGCCTGACTACAGCGCGGCCGATCTGTCCGATCCCGCCGCCGATCGCGAAATGACCTGGGTCATCGGGCTGATCGAGGCCGTCCGCTCGGCCCGCGCCCAGATGCGCGTGCCCGCCGGCCTGCAAGTGCCCATGGTGCTGCGCGAGCTGGATGCGCCGGGCCGCGAGGCCTGGGCGCGCAACGAGGCGCTGATCGCCAAGCTGGCGCGCATCGACAGCCTGACCGAAGTGCCCGCCTTCCCGAAGGGCACGGTGACGATTCCGGTCGAGGGCGGCATCTTCGGCCTGCCGCTGGCCGATATCATCGATGTCTCGGCGGAAAAGGCGCGGCTGGAAAAGACGCTGGAAAAGCTCGCCAAGGAAATCGGCGGCCTGCGCGGACGCCTGAACAACCCCAACTTCGCCACCTCCGCCCCCGAAGAGGTCGTGGCCGAGACCCGCGACAACCTCGCCCTGCGGCAAGAAGAAGAAACGACGTTGAAAACGGCCCTCGCCCAACTGGCCGAACTCGACTGATCGGGCGGCTCAGGGGGGCTGTCTGCCCCCCTCCGGCCCTGCGGGCCACCCCCCGAGGATATTTCCGGCAAGAAGAAGCAACAGCTCCGTTTCTTCTTGCTTCAAATATCCATTGCACAACGGATGCCGCGCAAAGCCTCAGCCGAAGTTGGGCGCGCGCTTTTGCATGTTTGCGGCGATGACTTCCATCTGATGCGGCTTGCCGATCAGGTCAACCTGCTCGCGGCTTTCGTGCCAGAGCACGGTTTTCGCATCCTGCTGTTCCGAAAGGCCGATCAGCCGCTTGGCGGCGCGCATGGCGCTGGGGCTCTTGCCCGCGATGGTCGTGGCCATCGCGCGCGCCGCCGCCTGCGGATCGTCGGCCAGTTCCGTCACCAGACCCCAGTCCAGACCCTGTTTGGCATCAATGGGTTCCGCGGTATAGGTCATGCGGCGTATCACGTCGGACCGGGTCAGTTGCGGCAGCAGGACCATGCCCCCCATGTCGGGGACCAGCCCCCATTTCATCTCCATGATCGCCAGTTTGGTGTCGGGTGCCGCGATGCGCACATCCGCGCCCAGCGCCAGCTGGAACCCCGCGCCGAAGGCCACGCCGTGCAAGGCCGCGATGACCGGCACCGGCACCGCACGCCAGACCAGCGCCACCTGCTGCATGAGGTTGGCATCGCCATGGCTGCGCGGCATGATCCGCGCCTCGGGGTCCTGTGCCGCGAAGGCCGCGAAACTGGCCACGTCAAGGCCTGCGCAAAAGGCCCGCCCCTCGCCTGACAGGACCACGGCGCGGATGTCCGGATTGTCGATCAGGCTGGTGCCTGCCGCGACCACCGCCTCGGCCATCGCCGGGTCGACCGCATTCATCTTGTCGCCCCGTGTCAGGGTGACATGGGCGATGTGGTCCTTGATCTCGATGCTGACGCGTTCCATGGGCGCTCCTCCTCTGCTTGGCGGCCAGTCTTGCCGCAAACCGCGCGCCGATCCAGCACGACGTTGGGGAAAACGCGACCACTTGCCGAAAGCCTCGCCCCCGGTTTATCTGGCAACATGACAGGACCCAGATTGACACCGCTTGCCGCCAGCCTTCCCGCCACCGTGCCCTTCGTCGGGCCCGAAGCGCAGGAGCGCAGCCTGAACCGCCCCTTCGCCGCGCGACTGGGGGCGAATGAAAGCGTCTTCGGCCCCTCGCCCCGCGCGATTGCCGCGATGCAGGCGGCCGCCGCCGAGATCTGGATGTATGGCGACCCCGAGGCGCATGACCTGCGCCACGCCCTTGCCGCCCATCACGGCTGCGCGCCCGCCAATATCATGATCGGTGAAGGCATCGACGGCATGCTGGGCTATCTCGTGCGCCTGCTGGTGGGGCCCGGCGATGCGGTCGTCACCTCGGACGGGGCCTATCCGACCTTCAACTACCATGTCGCGGGCTTTGGCGGTGTGCTGCACAAGGTC
This sequence comes from Paracoccaceae bacterium, assembly GCA_030758115.1. Lineage (GTDB taxonomy): Bacteria > Pseudomonadota > Alphaproteobacteria > Rhodobacterales > Rhodobacteraceae > Seohaeicola. Next base: position 14,047 of record JANREX010000078.1, read on the forward strand.
CCCTATACTGGCGACCATGAGGACCCAGCCGCGCTGATGGCACGTGCCGCAGAGGTGGACGCCAAGCTGGTCTACCTTGCCAATCCCGACAACCCGATGGGCAGCCACCACCCAGGCGCCGCCATTGTCGCCGCGCTGGAGGCCCTGCCCGCAGGCACGCTGCTGGTGCTGGACGAGGCCTATATCGACCTTGCCCCCGAAGGCACCGCCGCCCCCGTCTCGCCCGATGATCCCCGCGTGATCCGGATGCGGACCTTCTCCAAGGGTTACGGCATGGCCGGCGCGCGCGTGGGCTATGCCATCGGGGCAGCCCCCCTGATCGACGCCTTCAACAAGGTGCGCAACCATTTCGGCATGAACCGCGCGGCCCTCGCGGGCGCGCTGGCGGCCCTTGAGGATCAGGACTGGATGACCCATGTCCGCGCCGAGGTGGCCACCGCCCGCGACCGGATCGCGCAGATCGCCCGCGACAACGGTTTGTCCCCCCTGCCCTCGGCCACCAACTTTGTCACCGTGGATTGCGGCGGCGACGGCGCGCTGGCCCGCCGCGTGCTGGATGGGCTGGTGGCGCGCGGCGTTTTCGTACGCATGCCTTTCGTCGCCCCCCAGAACCGCTGCATCCGCATCAGCTGCGGGACGGCGGCGGACCTGGACCTTCTGGCCGACATGCTGCCCGAAGCCCTGCAAGAGGCCCGC
>JANREX010000078.1:14842-22949 GCA_030758115.1 Paracoccaceae bacterium
GGCGGACCTGGACCTTCTGGCCGACATGCTGCCCGAAGCCCTGCAAGAGGCCCGCAGTTGACGCGAATGTGACAGCCGGTCAGGCACGGTCCGATCCATAAAGTGATCAAGAGACATGCCACACAGGACCGGATCCATGAAACTTCTGCCAGTGACCCTTGTTGCGGCCTTTTTCGGCACGGGCCTTTTCGCCCAGAGCACCGATCATTCCACCATGAATCACGCGGCCATGGGCCATGGTGCCGCCAGTGCCGATGACAGCCCCGCCACCCTTGCCTACAAGGCCGCCAATGACGCGATGCATTCCGGCATGGCGATTCCCTTCACGGGCGATGCGGATGTCGATTTCATCCAGGGCATGATCCCGCACCACCAGGGTGCCGTGGACATGGCGCAGATCGTGCTGGAACATGGCGCCGACCCCGAGGTGCGCAAGCTGGCCGAGGCGATCATCGCCGCCCAGGAAGAGGAAATCGCCTGGATGCGCGCCTGGCTGAAGGCCCGCGGGATCGAATGATCGCAGGGGTGGCGCCGGGGCCTCAGCCCCGCGCCATCACGCCCGCCGCCGCCTCAAGCGCGCCCGGCCCATGCGGGATATCCAGCGCCATGAACCCGGCCTGCATCGCGCCCAGCGCGCCCATGACCATATGGGCGTTCACATGGCCCATGTGACCGAGGCGGAAGAACCCGTGCCATTCCGGATCGCCCGGTTCCGCCATGCCCAGCCCGATGCCCAGCGTCACGCCAGCCTGATGTTCCGTCCATTTGCGCAGATCCGTGCCAAAGGGCGCACCGATACGCAACGCGGTGACCGCCCGGCTGCGATGGGCGGCATCGGCGATGTTCAACTCCAGCGGCCCGCCCTGCCCCCAGGCGTCGCAGGCGGCCCAGATCGCGCGGGCCAGCACGTCATGGCGCGCCCAGATCGCCTCGATCCCTTCGGCATGGATCATGTCCAGCGCGGCGCGCAGCCCGTAAAGGTGATGGGTCGGTGCGGTGCCGCCAGAATACTGAAAGAAGAATTCGGGGTTCGCCCGCGGCACCCAGTCCCAGTAGCGGCTGACCCGCTCCATTTTCGACCGCGCCGCGGCCGCGCGCGGCCCGAAGAACACGAAGCCCAGACCCGGCGGCACCATCAGCCCCTTCTGGCTGGCCGCCACCATCACATCGACGCCCCAGGCGTCCATTTCGAACCGGTCACAGCCCAATGATGCGATGCAATCGGCCATCAGCAGGGCCGGATGCCCTGCCGCGTCCAGCGCGGTGCGCAGCCCGGCGATATCGTTCAGCACGGAACTCGATGTATCCACATGGCTGGCCAGCACGGCCTTGATGCGGTGATCGGTGTCGGCCCGCAACGCATCCTCGATCCGGTTCAGATCGAAGGGCGACCGCTTGCCGAAGTCGATGACCTGCACATCGCAGCCAAGCCCGGCCGCCATATCGCCCCAGCCATGCCCGAAACGCCCCGTCGCGGGGACAAGCACCCGGTCGCCTGCGGCCACCACATTGGCCAGCGCCGCCTCCCATGCGGCGTGGCCATTGCCGATATAGAAGGTCGCCGCATGTTCCGTGCGCGCCACCCGGCGCAGGTCGGGGATCAGGCTGTCGGTCAGGGCCACCAGATCGCCCTCGTAGATATTGGGCGCGGAACGATGCATCGCGCGCAGCACCTCTTCCGGCATGACCGAGGGGCCGGGAATGGCCAGATAGGGGCGACCGTGGGCAAGGCTCATGTGGCATCTCCGAGAACGTGACCGCGCGACACTATCCCCTTGCCGGGCGGCGTCAATCTCTGGCGGCCTGCCCCGGCGGCAAACTTGCCAGCGCGCGCCCAAGCCATTACATCAACGCGCAGAGAAAAGGCCAAAGGATCACGATGAACCCGCTTTCCCGACTGCTGCGAAGGGACCGCCCTGCGCGGCTGCCGACCGAAGGCGACCTGTCCGATCCCGGTCAGAGGCGTCGCGCCTTCTGGGCCTATCAGTTCATGGATCACGCGATCCTGCGCCACCTGTGGAGCAATTTCGACCAGATCGCGCCGGGCGTGTACCGGTCGAACCAGCCGGGACACTGGCGCCTGAAACGCTATCGCGCCAAGGGGATACGCACCGTCCTTTACCTGCGTGCCTCCTCCGAGAAATGGGCCTTCCACTTCGAACGCGAGAGCCTTGATGCCCTTGGCATGACCATGATCAGCGCCCCGCTGCATTCGCGCAGCGCCCCCACGCGCGAGGCCGTGCAGAACCTGATCGCGGCCTTCCGCAGCATCGACAAACCCTTCCTGATGCATTGCAAATCGGGCGCGGATCGCGCGGGCCTGGCCAGCGCCATTTACCTGATGGTGATGATGGGCCAGGATGTGCAGGCCGCGCGCCGGATGCTGTCGCCGCGCTACATTCACCTGCGTTTCACCAAGACGGGCGTGCTGGACATGATGCTGGACTGGTATGAGGCGCGCCATGCCAAGGACCCGATCGCGTTCGAGGACTGGATCGCCCATGAATACGACGCGGCCGCCCTTCAGGTGGCATTCGACGCAAGCCGCCGCTAACCGCTGTTGCAGCCCGCCACCGCGCCCCATATCCTGATCACGCCTGAACCCGGATCCGCATAGCCATGACACGACGCATCTACCGCCTGAGCGGTGCCGACGCCCGCCATTTCCTGCAGGGGCTGATCACCAATGACATCGCCGGGATTGATCGCGGCGCGCTGGTCTATGCCGCGATGCTGACACCGCAGGGCAAATATATCGCGGATTTTTTCCTCAAGGCCGAGGATGAGGCCATCCTGCTGGACGTGGATGCCGACCTTGGCCCCGCGCTGGCGCAGCGGCTGACCATGTACAAGCTGCGCGCCGATGTGCGGATCGAAGAAACCGGGCTGTCCGTGCGGCGCGGCACCGGCACCGCCCCCGAAGGCGCCCTGCCCGACCCCCGCCACCCCGACATGGGCTGGCGGCTATACGGCGATGCGGGCGGCGATGACGGCACCGACTGGGACAGCATCCGCGTGCGCCATTGCATCCCCGAGACGGGGATCGAGCTGACGCCCGACACCTATATCCTCGAGGCCGGATTCGAACGGCTGCATGGCGTCGATTTCCGCAAGGGCTGTTATGTGGGGCAGGAAGTGACCGCGCGGATGAAGCACAAGACCGAGCTGCGCAAGGGCCTTGCACGGGTCGCGGTCACCGGGGCGGCCCCCATTGGCACCGAGATCACTGCCGGCGACAAACCGGCCGGCATCCTCTACACGCAGGCGGGCGGCGAAGGCATTGCCTATCTGCGGCTGGACCGCGCCACTGGCCCGATGCAGGCGGGTCCGGCACAGGTGACGCTGTTGCACGGCTGACCCCGAGGCAAGCCCGGAAAGCTTTGCAAATGACGCATGACGCTGCGTCACCCGGCTTGGCAGCCGACAAAAAGAAAACCGCCCCGAAAGGGGCGGTTCTGCTCATCGGATAGTCAAACAGGCCTCAGGCGCGTTCGACATATTCCATGAGTTCGGTGTTCACGATCACATCTTCATCCTGCCCGACGAAGGGCGGAACAAGGATGCGCACACCATTGTCCAGGATCGCCGGCTTGAAGCTGTTGGCCGCAGTCTGGCCTTTGACGACCGGCTCGGTCTCGGCCACGCGGCAGGTCACCTTCTGCGGCAGCGTGGCGTTCAGCGCCTCCTGATCATAATATTCGATATGGACCATCATGCCGTCCTGCAGGAAGGGCCGACGTTCGCCCAGGATCTCGACCGGCAGTTCAATCTGCTCGTAAGTCTCTGAATCCATGAAGACAAGCATGCCGTCCTGCTCATAGAGGAACTGCTGATCCTTCTGGTCCAGACGCACCCGCTCGACCTTGTCGGCGCTGCGGAAGCGTTCGTTCAGCTTGGAACCGTTGCGCAGGTTGCGCATTTCGACCTGGGCAAAGGCACCGCCCTTGCCGGGCTTCACATGATCGACTTTCACCGCGGCCCACAGACCGCCATTATGCTCCAGCACATTGCCGGGGCGAATTTCGTTTCCGTTGATTTTGGGCATGGGTAAACCTGACCAGAAGGTTGATGAATATCAGGGCGCACCTATATCTGGGGTTCACCTGCGTGGCAAGCAGACGAAATACAGGCAGATTGAACAGAAGCCATGCAAACCGTGCATGACAGCCATGTTTTAACAGCCTATCCGAATCGGATCCGATCCGTCATAAGGAGCGCCACGCCAGAAACGCAAGAGCAATAACAAAGGACGAATCATGAAGGATTTCGTTGACGGCACCGCCTTCAATAATGAGCAGGGCAACCGCGCACGCAAACTGTTTGCGGCCGTTGTGCTGGCTGCCTTGGATGACGCGATCGCCGATGACAAGAAATACGGCAATGGCCCCGAGCAGATCGCCCGCTGGGCACGGTCGCGCGATGGCCGTGAAGTGCTGTCCTGCGCCGGCATCGACCCCAACGAGCGTGTTGTGACCGGTCTGATGGAGTTCGTGGCCAAAGGTGTGCGCACCTCGGTCGCCCTGTCGCGCGAAGAAAGCGAGCGTCGCAACGCCGCACATCAGGCCGAAGCAGCCTGATCCCCGGCCCCGCCTGACGGCGGGGCACAGTCATGAAAAATGCGCCCTTCAGGGGCGCATTTTTCGTTTCAGGTCATGCGATGTCAAAGGTGGATCGACAGCCCCCGCAGGCCGTCATTCAAGCTCGTGGCTTGTCAGCGCCCGGTGGATTTCCCGGCGCACCAGCTTGCGCACATTGCGGGTGATACGCTCGCCCAGAGCCCCCTGCAATTCCTGGCGGACGATTTCGGCCACCAGTTCGCGCAGGCTTTCCTCGTCCAGGATGGTGTCGTCATCGCGAAAAATACTGGCGGCAGCTTCTTCGCCATCGTCGGAAGCGACATAGGCCGCCGCATGTACCGTCGCATCATCATGCTCTGCGGCATCCCGCGACGATGCAAAGACGAAATCCGCCGATGCCCCGGCATCTTCGGCATCTTCGGCTTCAGCGATCATCGCCTCTTCGCCCTCTGGGGCCACGGATGACATCGTCCATTCATCATGGGTTTCGCCCGCTTGGAACGCCATGATTTCAGGCTCTGAAACCGCATCTCCCGCGTCATCGGCAGTGTCGATCAAGGCTTCGGGTATATCGGCCGCCAGCGCATCCGACAGACGCAGAGGCGCTGTATCGCGCGTATCATCCAGATGGTCTTCCCAAGCCATGGCGGACTCGTCACCGGTCTGCGACACCTCGGCCTCGGCGGGATGGGCATCAACGTCGGCAAGCGCATCCGAAAGATCGTCATGCATGGCGTCCTGCGCCTGCGTGTCTTCGGAACGATCCTCATCGACCGCTGACAGATCCGCCTCGACCGCGTCATCGTGCCGGGGCGCATCCTGCTGTTCTTCGTGCTGTTCTTCGTGTTGTGCTTCGTCCTGTGCCTCGTCATCAGCGGGTGCAGAGACACGTAGCGCCGGCGTCAGCACCAGCTTGCCGGCAGAGGGCTCGCTCACCTCGGCAACCTCAGGCTCGGCGCGCAGCCCAACGGGACGCACACGGGCATCTTCGGACACCAGCCGTCGGATAGAGGACAAGACGTCCTCGATTGCCACATTGGTCACAGGATCGCTCATGTCGATTTACCACTCTCGCCTGATGGCAAGTGTAGCCTCTGCCAGCAGTTCGCACAACAGATAGAAAGTATTTTACTCTCTTCCCAAGGACTTCAGCACCTGATCCAGCTGCCGTCCCTGGCTGCTGATCTTGCTGGGCGCGCGCTGGACCTGATTGAAATAGGCGCTGGGATCATAGACCTGCACGTTCAAACGCAGCTTCTGCGCCGTCAACTGCCCCATCGCGGCCAGAAGGCCATAGGCGGCGACATACTGGTTCGACACGGCCGTGATCCGGTTGGCCTGCGCATCCAGCAGTTCCTGTTCGGCGTTCAGCACATCCAGCGTGGTGCGCGCACCAAGCGAGGCCTCTTCGCGCACCCCTTCAAAGGCGGTGCGGGCCGCGCGGATCTGGCGGTCGCTGGCCTCGATTGCCGCGCGCGCCACCTCGACACGGGCGAATGCCGTGCTGACGTTCTGCGTCACGCGCTGCGTCACCTCGTAAAGCCCCGAACGGGACGCGGTGCCACGGTTGATGGCCTGCCGCTCCAGCGCGGAATTGCGCCCACCCTGGTAGATCGGGCCGGTCACACCAATCGCGATGCTGCCACCACGGCTGTAATCGCTGTTGTTCAGATCCTCGGTCAGCCCGTAGCGGGTTTGCAGACGTACGGTCGGGATCGCGGCCGACTTGGCCACCAGCACCCGCAAATCGGACACGGTCACCTCGTGCTGCGCGCGCAGGATGTCGGGATGGCTGCGCATCGCAAGGTCCCGCGCCGCCGAAACCGATGCCGGACGCGCCGGCAGGGATGGCGGTGCGGCCAGCGCATTCGCATCACGCCCCACGGCAAACCGGTAGAAGGCCCGCGCCTCGGCCAGATCGCCTTCAGCCTGCGCCAGCAGCGCATTCGCGCCGGCAAGGCGCGCCTCGGCCAGGGCCACATCCGTCCGGGTCACTTCGCCCACGTCGAAACGGTCCTGCGCCGCGCGCAGTTCCTGGGTGATCACGCGCACGTTGTTGCGCCGCAGCGCCACGATCTCGGTGTTGGACCGGACATCCATGAAGGCCTGCACAGCCTGCAACAGGATGTTCTGCTCGACACCCAGAAGCGACTGACGCGTCGCCAGCACGGATTCCTTGGCAATATCAACGCCCATGCGCGAACGGCCGCCGTCATAGAGAACGATCTCGAATGACAGGCCCAGGGACGCGTTGGTCTCTTCGGTTTCGCGCACAAGGTTGCCGACCGCCAGCGCGCGCTGCTCGCCCTTGTTATAAGTCACGTCGCCCACCCAGCTGATGATCGGACGCAACGCCGAGAGCGCCACGGCCACATCCTCATCCGCTGCCCGCAGAAGCGCGCGGTTCTGCTCCAGCAGGCCGCTGTTCGCGTAGGATCCCGCCAGGGCATCCGCGAGGGTTTCGGATTTGGCTACCACGGGGGCCGCCAGGACCAGCATACCGGCGACCACGCCTGCCACGAACCTGTGCAAGTATCTTGCCTTGCCGTGGTTGCTCTTGTCCGCCGCAATATTGGTCATCCGTTCCATCGCTTTATCCCGTCACCTGATCTTCGGGGCGCGGCCAGTTCGCCCCCTCGTTGTCCATTCAAAGGCTGAACGCTGCCTGCTTTTCGAAACCCGCCAGCACCGGTGCGCTGGCATTGAAGGCAAAGCGCCAGCTGATGCCGCCATCCAGCTTGTAGCCGATGCGCACCACGCCCAGCGCCCCCTCCATGAAGAGGCAGGCGATCCGCCCGCCGTCCTTCAACTGATCCAGGATCGACACCGGCAGTTCGGCAACCGCCCCCTGGATCACGATCACATCATAGGGTCCGTGCTGTGCCGCACCTTCGGCCAGCGGCCCCTGGTGCAGGATGACGTTGTCAGCCCCTTCCCGCGACAGGATATCCTGCGCGTCCGAAGCCAGCGCCTCGATGCTTTCGACGGCCACCACCGCCTCTGCCAGCCGCGCAACCACCGCAGAGGAGTAGCCAAGCCCGCATCCCAGATCGAGGACCATTTCGTCGCGCTGCACGTCAACCGCATCCAGCATCTTGGCCAGCGTGCGCGGCTCAAGCATCACGCGCCCCGCGCCAATATCCAGGTTTTCGCCGACATAAGCCGCCTCGCGGCGATTGTCGGGCACGAATTCCTCGCGCCTGATCGAAAGCATCGCTTCGATGATGGGAAATTTCGTCACATCCGAGGGTCGGACCTGCGTATCCACCATCGTGGTGCGGCGCGCGGCGTAATCTGTCATCAGCTAAACTCTTCCGTTCAGTCACTACCTTCGTCTTTTGTCACATCGTCCGGGGCTGGGCAACGGGAATGCGCCACCTCGTGCGATCTGCCGCAGGTCTCGTCAGAGGCCTTGCAGCGGTCCGGAATATCCGCTAGGTGCATCGCCATCTCGGCGGCGGGTTGGCGGAGAGGTTACGCAGCGGATTGCAAATCCGTGTAGACCGGTTCGATTCCGGTACCCGCCTCCA
>JANREX010000079.1:0-1537 GCA_030758115.1 Paracoccaceae bacterium
TGGCGGAGAGACAGGGATTCGAACCCTGGAGACGGTCTCCCGCCTACACACTTTCCAGGCGTGCGCCTTCGACCACTCGGCCACCTCTCCGTTAGATGGCCTTCTATCCTCACATGTCGGGCGAATGCAAGACCCGGAATGGCGCGGTTGTGGACAGAATGACGAGGATCGACAAACATTTCCATCCGGCCTGCGGCGTGAACGTTGAGTCTTGCCGGAAGATGCAACATAGTTGGGCCGAACCCATGGGCCGGGCGTCCGTCAGGCTTGCCTGGGTGAACGAACCTCAGCACGACAAGGCCACTGTCCGCATGACCAATTTGCCGCCGCCACATGTTTCGCAGCTTGATCCCTTGGCCGAGGCCGAGATCGCAGCGCAAGCACAACACGACGCCCCCGTGCGGCGCGGCGATGTCGGGCAATATTCACGTATCCAGACCACAGCCCTGATCATCATCGCCTTTGCGGTGGTCCTGTTCCTGTTGGTGCAGGCGCAGTTCCTGCTGGTATCCTTGGCCACCGCGATCGTGCTGTTCAGCCTGACCTCGGATGCGATCAACTTCATCGCGCGCCTGCAGGTGGGGCCGTTCCGCATCCCCAACTGGCTGGCCAGCATTGCGGCGCTGCTGCTGATCTCGGCCGTGCTTCTGACGCTGACCTCGATCATCCTGGCCCAGGTCAACACGGTGCTGTCCACCGCCCTGGCCTATACCGAGCGTGCGCCCTTCGCCGTCGCCGCCCTCTTTTCCTGGCTGGGCGAGGATATCGAGGCCTCGATCCTGAACACGTTCCGCACCGCCGAGATCTCGGGCTACCTGCGCCAGATGGCGGCGCAGGCGGGCAACCTGCTGCAGGCCACGGTGCTGGTGATCCTGTTCGTGGGGTTCCTGTTCGCGGAACGCATCTGGTTCGATACCAAGCTGACGAATTTCTTTCGCGATGAAGACCAGGCGAAACATGTCAGCCGCATCATCGGGTCGATCATTCACCGGGTGAACTACTACCTGCTGGTCAAGACCGCGGTCAGCATCGTGACCGGGGTGATGGTCTTTGGCGTGTGCAAGCTCTTCTCGCTGGAACTGGCGGTCGCCATGGGCATCCTGACCTTCGTGCTGAACTACATCCCCAACATCGGTTCCATCGTGGCCACGATCGTGGTGGCGCTGATCGCCTTCGTGCAGCTTGAGGATCCGTCCCTGACCCTGGCGATCTTCCTGATCGTGACGGGCATTCAGTTCCTGAACGGCAATGTCATCGACCCGATGCTGATGGGTCATGCGCTGCGGCTGTCATCCTTCGGGATCATCATCAACCTGGCCTTCTGGGCGGCGGTCTGGGGCATTCCGGGCATGTTCCTGTCGGTGCCGATCATGGTGGCACTGATGATCATCTGCAGCCATATCCCCGAATTGCGCGGTCTGGCCGTGCTCTTGTCGCGCGAGGGGTTGCCCGACACCGAAAAGGACCTGCCACGCCTGACCGGCGGCATGGGCCTGGGGGCATCGGGCAAGGAGGCGGCGCATCGCGCCGATCAGGC
>JANREX010000079.1:1637-6181 GCA_030758115.1 Paracoccaceae bacterium
CGATCAGGCCGCAGCCCCCGGCGAGTAAGCCGAAGGCGCCCCGTTCAGGTGCCCCATTCCGTTGCCCTGCGTCAAAGCCTAGTCTTCAAGAAGCAGGGTGATGCGGCGGTTCTGCCGGCCCTTCTTTTCGAACTTGCCCAAGGTCACGCGCCCGATCTCTCCGGTGCGGGCCACATGGGTGCCGCCGCAGGGTTGCAGATCGACCTGTTCCGCCCCCTGCCCGATCCGCACCAGCCGGATCCGTCCCGAGCCCATCGGAGGCATCACCGACATCGTCTTGACCAGCCCGGGATTGGCCTCAAGCTCGGCGTCGGTGATCCAGTCCTCGGTCACGGGCAGGTCACGGGCGATCAGCTCGTTCAACTCGGCGGCAAGGTCATCACGGTCGTCCGGGGCCTCGGGCATGTCGAAATCCAGCCGCCCCTTGTCGGCACCGATGGAGCCCCCCGTTACGGGCAGCGGCACCACGACCGACAGCAGGTGCAGCGCGGTATGCACCCGCATGTGCCGGTGACGCCGGTCCCAGTCCAGCCCCTGCTGGATCAGCGCGCCGACCGGGGGCAAGGCGCGCGCGGCCTGGTCCGGCAGCACCTCGGGCATCAGCATGATACGCCCGCCGTCTGCCTTGCGGGTATCGACGATCACCATCTCGCCCCCCTCCCAGATCAGGCGGCCGCTGTCGCCGGGTTGTCCGCCCCCGTGCGGATAGAAGATGCTGCGGTCGATGATCAGACCGCCTTCGGGTGTATGGGCCAGCACCTTTCCTTCGGCCTGCCTGAGATAGGCATCGGTGCGGAACAGTGTCTCGGTCATGTCATCGGTCTCCTTCGCCGCCGGAGTCGTCTCCGGCATCGCCCATGTCGACATCGCGTGTCGTGTCGGAGGGTGGCGTGATCGTCTGTTGGCTGACGGCAGGCGCAGGGCCGGCGTTTGCCTGGGTGGCGGTGGCGGCCGTGGCCGCGCCATGCAGCGCTTCGGGATTGCGGATCCAGACGTCGCGCTGCGCAAAGGGTATCTCGATCCCTTCCTCGGCAAAGCGCTTGGCGATCTGGTGGTTCATCTCGGATTTGACCGCCATCATCCAGTTCACGTCGCGCAGGATCGCACGGATCTCGAAATCCATCGAATCCGCGCCGAAGCCCTGAAAGATGATGCCCGGCGCGGGTTGCGCCACAACCATCGGATGGGCCTCGGCGATCTCGCGCAGGACCGCCTCGACCTTGCGGGTATCCGTGCCGTAGGCCACGCCCACCGGCACGATCACCCGGCCCAGCGTATTGCCACGGGTGAAATTGGTGACCGTTCCGCTGACCAGATCGGCATTGGGCACGATCACGTCGGTCCGGTCGAAGGTCTCGATCCGGGTCGAGCGGACGGAAATGTCGCGCACATAGCCCTGCTGGCCGCCAACCTCGATCCAGTCGCCCTCGGAAATGGGTCTTTCGATCAGCAGGATGATCCCCGAGACGAAGTTCGACACGATGTTCTGAAGCCCGAAACCGATCCCCACGGACAGCGCACCGGCAACGATGGCGATCGACGACAGATCAATGCCCGCCGCCGTGATGGCCACAAGCGCCGCGATGACGATACCCACATAGCCAAGACCCACGACGATGGCGTTCTGCCCGCCCGGATCGATCTTGGTCTTGGGCAGAACCGAGGTGCGCAGCACACCCTGCACGGTGCGCGTCAGCGCGTACCCCAGCGCGAAGATCAGCACGAAGGCCATGAAATCGGTCGGCGATATCCGCGTGCCACCCAGCGAGAACCCCTCGCGGAAGCGCGCCCAGACCTCTGTCAGGTCGGCAACGCGCGCGCCCCAGATCAGGGACAGCACCGGCAGGGCGAGAAACGTCAGCAGAAAGCCGATCAGCACCGGGATCAGGGCATCCGTCTGCTCTTCGGGGGCATGGGTGATCAGCGCATAGGTATCGCTGACCAGCTTTTGCAGGATCAGCACAAGGCTCAGCAAGGCAAGCGTCAGCACATAGGGATAGATCAGCGCCTCGGCCGCCGCGAAATATCCGACCGCCCCCGCCAGCGGTGCCACGACGGCCACCACCTTTGCGCCGCTCGACAGCAGCCGCACCAGCCTGTTGCGATAGCTTGTGGCCGCGCTTTCGGCATCCTGCAGCGCCATCTGCGCGGTCATGAACTGGCCCAGGCGGAACAGCACAAGCGCCGTCAGCACAAGGACCGGAAAGCCCAGCACCACAGCGCTTTCGGGTGAGACGTCACCGACTTCAGCCAGAAGCCCGACAGCGCTCTGCCCCACGATCATGAAGGCCAGCGCGGTCCCGTAGTAGCGCGCCTCGGACCGGCGCTCGGGCTGGACCTCAAGCGGGGGTTCGGACAGACGGCTTGGGAACAGGCGTCCGACCAGCCACCGCCCGCCCAGCATGATCGCAGCCCAGAGCGGCAGGACACCGACGATCTGCGCCCCGCGAATGCCGACAAGGCCCGTGGCGAACAGCGCCTCGGCCAGCACGTAGACGCCCATCATCGGGATCGCCACCTGGGTCAGCGAGACCAGAAAGCCCCAGACATCCCGGCCGCGATGCCAGCGTTCATAAAAACGCGCGCCAAGCCGGGTGGCCCACCGCCGCCCGCGCAGCACAAGCACCAGCCCGATCACGGTCAGCACCAGCGTGACCGGAAGATCCTTGAGCGTGGCATCGCGTTGCGCAGGGGTTGACCAGGCATCCGAAATCTCGCCGCCCAGATCGCTGAGCGTGCCCAACAGCGACTGAAGACCCTGCGGCCACAGAACCGGGTTGAGCGGGCTTGGCCCCAGCGTCAGAAGCGCATCGGTCTGGCGTTCGCGAATGATCCGGTCGATTTCCGAAATGATCCCGTTCGCGCGGGTAAAGGCCTCTTCCGCGGCCAGAACCGGGGCCTGCAGGCGGGCCAGCTGCTCGGTCAGTTCGCTGCGGCGCGCGGCGATCTCATCGGGCTCTGTCGCACCTTCCGGCAAGGTGCCAAGGGCTTCGATCTGCGTGCGGATCGTCCCGATCCGGTTGCCGTTCGATGATTGCGCGGCCAGGAAGGCCTCGCGCCAGGACACGACCTCGGCGCGCAGATCCTCCAGCGCCACGTTCGAGGCGCGGCCGGCCTCTATCGCGTTCTCGGCGCGACTGGCGGTCTCCTGCCAGGCGGCATAGTCGGGCCCGCTTGCCGCATCCTGGGTGGCGGTCTGCACCGCTTGCTGGGCCTGCGCCGCCGGTTGCGGCATGGCCATGCCAAGCGCCAGCCCGAAGACAAGCGCAATCACGGCGCAGAGCCGCGACATCAGTCGCCTTCCCGCTGGACGCAAACGGATCATGTGTCCGCGAAGACGGACGGCACCGCACGACCGCTCCCTGTCAGCCAGGCAGGCTCTGGCAGCCCCTTTTCACGCAGGAAATCGGGATTGAAAAGCTTGGACTGATACCGCGTGCCATAGTCGCACAGGATCGTCACGATCGTATGACCCGGCCCCATCTCGCGGGCCATGCGGATCGCGCCCGCGATGTTCACGCCGGACGAGCCGCCAAGGCACAGCCCCTCATGCGCCAGCAGGTCAAAGACCAGGGGCAAGGCCTCGGCATCGGGGATGTTATAGCTGAAATCGGGGGTGAACCCTTCAAGGTTCGCGGTGATGCGCGCCTGTCCGATCCCTTCGGTGATGGATGACCCCTCGGCCTTCAGCTCGCCCGTGGTGTAGAAGGAATGCAGCGCCGCGCCGTCAGGATCGGCCAGGCCGATCTTGACGCCCTTGGGCTGCAGCGCCATGCCCACGCCCGCCAGCGTCCCGCCGGAGCCGACCGCGCAGATGAACCCATCCACCTTGCCGCCGGTCTGCTCCCAGACCTCGGGGCCGGTGGTTTCGATATGCGCCTGGCGGTTGGCCACGTTGTCGAACTGGTTGGCCCAGATCACGCCATTCGGATCGGTCTTGGCCAACGCCTCGGCCAGACGGCCCGAATAGCGCACATAGTTGTTGGGGTTCTTGTAGGGGGCCGCCGGCACCTCGACCAGTTGTGCGCCGGCCAGGCGGATCATGTCCTTCTTTTCCTGGCTCTGCGTCTCGGGGATCACGATCACGGTCTTGTATCCCATGGACGCGCCGACAAGCGCCAGACCGATGCCGGTGTTGCCCGCCGTGCCCTCGACAATCGTGCCGCCCGGCTTCAACAGGCCCCGCGCCACCGCATCCTTGATGATGTAAAGCGCCGCACGATCCTTGACCGACTGGCCGGGGTTCATGAATTCGGCCTTGCCCAGGATCTCGCATCCCGTGGCCTCGCTCGCGGCTTTCAGCCTGATCAGCGGCGTCTTGCCCACTGCCTCGGCCAGATCATGTGCTATCCGCATCCCCTGTCTCCCGCTTGCCGTTCGTCGATATGTCGGGCCTCGGCCCCTTGATGACATCTAGTAGGCATCCGGGGGCCGGAACTCAAGGCATCGCGCGCAAACGCGCGCGCCCCTCTCACGCCAATGCGCGCAGACGCGCGCGGTGCCGCACCAGCCAGTGACCGGCAAGAACCAGCGGCCCCACGGTC
>JANREX010000079.1:6281-22618 GCA_030758115.1 Paracoccaceae bacterium
ACGCGCGCGGTGCCGCACCAGCCAGTGACCGGCAAGAACCAGCGGCCCCACGGTCAGAAGATCACGGTCCAGCAGGTCCTGAAACTGCGCGAACGGCAGGATATGGCTGCGGATATCCTCATCCTCGGACGCGACACCACCCAGATCGGCGCTGCGGTCGGGCAGATCGCACAGCCCGACGAAAATATGAAAGAACTCCGACGTGGACCCCGGCGAAGGATAGCTGCTGCTGATCCGCTCCAGGTGGCGCAGCACAAGCCCCGCCTCCTCCGCCGCTTCACGATGCGCCGCCTGATCCGGCGTCTCGCCCGGATCGACACGCCCCGCGACCGGTTCCAGCGGCCAGGGCGACAGATCCCCCCGCGCCCAGGGTCCGGCGCGAAACTGCTCGATCAGCAGCACCCGGTCGCGCAGCGGATCATAGGGCAGCAGGATCGCCGCATCGGAGGCCACGAAGACCGCGCGCTTGACCACGGGGCTTTGCGCCCCGTCGAAACGGCGAAAGGACAGGTGATGCTCTTCGACGGCGAAGAAATCGGCATAGGGCCGGGCAAGCCCCTGCGGCGTCACATCATCGCGCGTCATCCCGCTGCCGGGCAAGCCCGGATCGGGCCGCACCCCGCCAGCACGCGCCGCCACGCGCGAGGCTGCGCGCGCATGGATCATCGGATACATCCGCGCGATCTGCGCCTCGTCGCGCTGGCCGAAATAATCCATCATCTCGGCCGCCGCCTCGATATTGATCGCCCCCCAGCGCGCCTGCCAGTCGGCCAGGTCGAAAGGCGATGCGGGCTGCCACAGACCCGCATCCGGAAACCAGACCTGCGCCTCGGTCATGCCCGCAGCGGTCTGCACCTGCCGCAGCGCCAGGTGATAGCCAAAGCCGCCTTCGTAGAAATTCAGCCGCGCCATATCCGCGTCATTCAGGCCCGACAGCAGCAACCCCTCGGCCTGCGCGCCCCTCTCCTCGACAAGGATCGGAAAGGCCTGCCCCTCGGCCCATCGCGCCAGATGACCGGGCAATACCGCCCGCGCCACTTGCCCCGGTGCGACCGGATGGCCGACCACCTGCTCCAGAAGCGGCAGATGCCGCAGCGTGCCATAGACGAAAAGCGCGGTCATGCCGGTCAGCGCCAGTGCCTGGCCGAGATTTCCGCCAAGACCGCCGCCACCACGCCGCCGACGAACAGCGTGCCCAGCACCGGGACCGTCGCCATGGTCATGGCATATTCCAGCCCGATGCGGAACAGATCGGTCAGCGCCTCGACAGGGCCATCATAGCGCCGCCGCAACGACAGGCGCAGCATCTCGTTGCCGGCCTGCGCGAACAGCCCCCAGAAGATCAGCGCCGCCGCCCCGGTCAGACCGTTATTGACCGCAGGCACGATCCCGCGACCGATCCGCGAGCCGATCACGATCCAGCCGCTGAGCGCGCCAAGACCAAGGTTCACGAAGGAAAACCAGCCGAACTGCGTGCCTTCGGGCATCAGCGGCTTGATCAGTTCGGACCCCAGAAATCCGACCATGCCCAGCAGAAGGGCCGCGACCAGTCGGGGAGCTGTCAGCATTTATCCGGGCCTTGTCACTGTGATCTGTGTCACATCGCAATTTCCGCTATGGAAGGTCGCAGCGCAAGAGGTCAGGTAATAATTCCACATCCTGCGGAACCGATCGTCAAAGCCAAGATCGGCCACCTGGTCCCATTTCTCGTTGAACGTGTCATACCACCGGCGCAGGGTCTGGCTGTAGCTTTCCCCGAATTCGATGGACCGCGAGAAGGTCAGCCCCGCACGCTCCACCTCGCGCTTCAGCACGGCGGGCGACGGCAGCATGCCGCCGGGGAAGATGTATTTCTGGATGAAGTCCACCCCGTTGCGATAGAGCTCGAACCGGTGATCCTGCACCGTGATGATCTGCAGCGTCGCACATTTGCCGGGGCGCAAACGCTCGCGCAGCGTGTCGAAATAGACGGGCCAGTATTTCTCGCCCACCGCCTCGAACATCTCGATGCTGGCAATGCCGTCATAGACGCCCTTTTCGTCGCGATAATCCTGCAGCTTGAATTCCACCATGTCGGAAAGACCAGCCTTTTCAATGCGGTCCACGGCATAGTTGAACTGCTCTTTCGAGATGGTCAGACAGGTGACCTTCAACCCGCGTTCCTTGGCGGCATATTCGGCGAACCCGCCCCAGCCACAGCCGATCTCCAGCACATGATCGCCTGCCTTGGCGCCCATCTGATCCACCATCGAGGCATATTTCGCGATCTGTGCCTTTTCCAGGCTGTCCTGCCCGCTCTCGAACAGGGCGCTGGAATAGGTCATCGTGTCATCCAGCCACAGCCCGTAGAAATCATTGCCCAGATCGTAGTGATAGCTGATGTTCTTGCGCGCCTGCTTTTTGGTGTTCGACCGCAGGAAATGGCGCAGCCGCTCGAAGGCGCGCACAAAGACCATGCCGGGATAGCCGTCGAAAATCGCATCGTTATCCGCATGGATCAGGTCCATGAAGGCCATCAGGTCAGGCGTGCTCCACCAACCGTCCAGATAGGCCTCGCTGAACCCCAGGTCCCCCTCGCGGATCAGCCGCGCGAAGCAGTCGGGATTGTGGATATGCAATTCCCCCACCGGTCCGGGGTTCTTGCCTTCCGCACGGAATACGCGCCCGTCGGGCAGGACAATGTCCAACCGCCCGTTGGTCAGGCGCTGCGCCACGGCAAAGCCACGCGCGAAATAGCGCGGCAGGTCCGGTTGATTGTCGGTACTTGTCAGGATCATCCGCGTCTCCATCAGGCGGTTATTCTTCTTATACACGCGGGACGACCCGCTCTAGTTTCGGGTTGGCCCCGGTGGGCCGATTTTCGCAACAATATCACCTAGAACCCGCGGTTTTCATAGGCCGCCAAAGCCGCCTTGCGCCCGTCTTCCGCCGTCACGACCGGCGCAGGATACGGATCTTGCGGCGACAGCCCCCAGTTCCGGGGAACCGCGTCAAAATAGGACAGCGCACTGTCCGAGGGTGTCTTGCGCCCCTCTGCGATCCATTGGGCCACATATTCGCCTTTCGGATCGAATTTGTCGAGTTGCGTGACAGGGTTGAACACGCGGAAATAGGGCGCGGCATCGGGACCGGACCCCGCCGCCCATTGCCAGCCCATCGCGTTCGAGGCCGGATCCCAGTCGATCAGGCAATCCTCGAACCACTTCAGGCCGATCTTCCAATGGCTCATCAGATGCTTGGTCAGGTAGGAGGCCACGATCATCCGGCCCCGGTTGTGCATCCGCCCCGTCACATACATCTCGCGCATGGCGGCATCGACAAAGCGGATGCCGGTCCGCCCCTGTTTCCAGGCCACCACATGCGGATGATCCTCATCCTCGTTCCAGGGGAAGGCGTCCCAGTCGGGTTTCCAGTTGCCGCTCAGAAGATGCGGGGTGTGATACATCAGGTGATAGCCGAATTCGCGCCACACCAGTTCCTTGAGGAAGGTCTCGGCCCCCGCCTTGCCCTCGGCCATGGCGCGCTGCCCGGCATGCCAGCACTGCTGCGGGCTGATCTCGCCCAGGGCCAGGTTTTCCGACAGAAGCGAGGTGCCCGCCACATGCGGCTGGTCGCGCGTCTTGTCATACAAGCCGACCCAACGGTCGATGAATTCCGCAAGACGGTCCTGCGCCGCAGCCTCGCCCAGCCGCACATGGGGGCGCACCACATCCGCGCCCCGCTTCATCGCGGCCCCCATCTGCCAGTCCTCCAGCCGCTCCGACGCGGGCCATCCCTCAGGCGCCGCGATCCGCGATGGCGCAGGCAAGGGCGCATCCACCTCGCGCCCGCGCACGGCGTTCCACATCGGCGTATAGACCCGGTAATAGCCGCCGGTCTTGGTCGCGACCGTCCATGGCTCGAACATCAGGTGGCCGCCAAAGCTGCGCGCGTCGATGCCCTCGGCCTTCAGCGCCTGCTTGACCGCGGCATCGCGGCTTTGCGCCTGCGGATCATAAAGCCGCGACCAGTAGACCGCGCGCGCGCCGGTCTCGGCGACCAGCTTGCGCAACACCTCAAGCGCGGGACCGCGCCGCAGGGTCAGCCGGCTGCCCTTGCCGCGCAGGGCCTTGTCCAGCGCCTCAAGCCCCAGGCCAAGCCGCCATTTCGGCGCGGCGCCAAGGCCTGCCACCGCATCATCATGAATGAACACCGGAATCACCGGCGCGCCACAGGAAATGGCCGCGGCCAGGGCCGGATGATCGGTCAACCGCAGATCACGCCGGAGCCACAGGATTACAGGAGAGGTATCCGACACGGGGAATTCTGCCGCCTTGTTATTGCTTTGATAACGATACGGTCCAGAACGCTGATCGGATTAAAGAATTTCGTCCAGCGCCGTCATCAGCCGCTCCATGTCCGCCGGGTCGGTGTAATGCACGAAACTCAGCCGCAGCACCCCCTTGCCCAGATCGACACCCATGCCCTGCAGCGCGCGCCCCGCGTAGAAATCGCCGCCCCCCGCCATGATGCCCAGCGGCACCAGTTTCTCGGCCAGTTCGCGCCCCGGATGCCGCGTCTCGATCGCCACGGTGGGCGCGCGGTGCGTCGCATCGCGCGGCCCCAGCACCCGAACCGAATTCTTGGCCCCAAGGTGATCCAGCAGCGGTTGCAGCAAGCTCACCTCATGCGCGCGCATCAGGTCATGCACCCCCATGGCGCGCTGCGCGGGCGTCCCAGTGATCCCGTGATGATCGGCCAGCGCGTCGATGTAATCGGCCATGCCCGCGCAGGCGGCGATCTGCGCGTGATCGGGACCGGCAGGGGTGAAGCGCTTGTAAAGCGTCTCCCCGTTGAAATGATGGCCCTGGTTCGGCAGTTGGTTGCCCAGGGCACGGCGGATCACCATGATCCCCTGATGCGGCCCATAGGTCTTGTAGGCCGAGAAAAGATAGATATCCGGCCCCATCAGCCCCACATCGGGAAAGCCATGCGGCGCATAGCTGACACCATCGACGCAGACAAAGGCGCCTGCGGCATGGGCCATGGCGGTGATCTCGACCACCGGGTTGATCTCGCCCACCACGTTGGAACAATGCGGAAAACAGACCAGCCGCACGCTTTCATCCAGCAGCGGTTCCAGGTCTTCGGGGTTCAGATGCCCGGTTTCGGGGTCGTGCCGCCACTCGCGGATCTCGATCCCGTCGGCGGCCAGCCGGCGCCAGGGGCCCGAATTGGCCTCGTGATCCTGGTTCGTGACGATGATCGCCTCGCCCGGCTTCATCCACTGCCGGAAGGCCTGCGCCAGCGCATAGGTATTGGCCGTGGTCGATGGCCCGAATGACAGCTCGTCGCCCTCGACCCCCAGCATCGCCGACAGGCGCGCGCGCGCCTCGTCCATCTCGGCCCCGCCAAGGCGGCTTGCCTCATATGGCCCATAAGGCTGCACCTTGCGCTCGGTGTAGAAACGGGTCAGCCGTTCGATCACCGGACGGCAGGTATAGGACCCGCCCGCATTCTCGAAAAAGCCCTGCCCCTTCAGGCTTTCCACGGCGAAGGCGGGAAACTGCGCCCGCACGAAATCCACATCCAGCAACATCTTGTCCCCCTGACGTCTTTGGCGGCAGACTGAGGCCCCCGCCGCCCGGCGTCAAGCTGGCCGGGCGGCGGGGCGATGCAGTTGCCGCAAGGTCAGGCGTTCACATCCACCACGACGCGGCCACGGACCTGCCCGCGCAGGATCTCCGCACCCAGCTCCGGCAGATCGGCCAGTGTCGCGGGCTGGATCATCGCCTCCAGCTTGTCCATCGGCAGATCGCGCGCGATCCGCTCCCAGGCGCGCAGACGGTTCGCATGGGGCTGCATCACGCTGTCGATCCCCAGCAGGTTCACACCGCGCAGCAGGAACGGCACCACGGTCGCCGGCAGGCTTGCACCGCCGGCCAGACCCACGGCCGCGACCGAGGCGCCGTATTTCATCTGCCCCAGCACCCGCGCCAGCATCGCACCACCCACGGCATCGACGCAGCCGGTCCATGTCTCGCTCTCCAGAGGCCGCTTGACGGTCTCGGCCAGCTCCTCGCGCGGCACGATCCGGGTGGCGCCCAGACTGCGCAGATAGTCCTCGGTCTCGGGGCGTCCGGTCACCGCGGCCACCTCATGGCCCAAAGCGGCCAGGATCGCCACCGCCACCGATCCGACACCGCCCGCAGCACCCGTCACCAGAACCTCGCCATGCCCCGGTTTCAGCCCGTGATCCTCCAGCGCCATCACCGCCAGCATCGCGGTGAAGCCCGCGGTGCCCACCGCCATCGCCTGCCGCGTGCTCAGCCCCTGGGGCAAGGGCACCAGCCAGTCGGCGCGCACGCGGGCTTTCTGGGAATAGCCGCCCCAATGCGCCTCGCCCACGCGCCAGCCGGTCAGAACCACCTTGTCGCCGGGCGTGTAGCGCGCATCCGACGATGTCTCGACCGTTCCCGCGAAATCGATCCCCGGCACATGCGGATAGTTCCGCACCAAGCCACCACCCGGCCCGATGCACAGCCCGTCCTTGTAATTGACCGTCGAATATTCGACCGCCACCGTCACATCGGCCTCGGGCAGGTTCGCCTCGCTGATCCGCTGCACCGAGGCGCTGGTCTTTCCGTCCTCGTCCTTCTCGACAACCAATGCGTTGAACATGGCCTTCTCCTTCCAGTGATCGGCAAGGGGTCAGCCCCCGCCTTCTTCTTGCTTCAAATATCCAGATCCCCGCGCCGCCACGCAGGGCCGCGCTTGAACAGGGTCGCGCGGCTCACAGCCAGGGGCCGTCCTGCGGCATGAAGAACAGGTCCGAGACCGGCGCCTTCGCGCCCGCCGCCGTCAGCATCGCATGGATCTGGCCCCGGTGATGGGTCTGGTGGTTGAACATATGCATGATCAGCGCGCCCTTGGGCCGCGTCACATCCTGCTTCATGAACCCCGAATACCAGCTCAGATCCCCCACCAGGTCCAGCGCATGCAGCTTCTCCGCCCAGAGCAGGATGCGCCCGTCCATGCGGAACCGTGCCGCACTCCAATCGGCGCGGGTGGGGTGCAGGCCGGTCGATCCCTCGATCCCGCCGGGCGGCGGCTCCTGCCCCTGGAACCGCGCCATCCACATCATGTCCCCCCAAAGGACATGGTTCGCCGTCGCAAGGATCGATCCGAAGAACGCGCCGCGCTCCGCGCGCAGCGCCTCGTCCGACAGCCCCTCCATCGCGGTCATCAACTGCTTGTTCTGCCAGGCGTTATAGCGCGCCATGGTCAGGACATAACCCGGATTGATCATCTGCACCCCCTGCCCGGCTTGATCCGCTCAGCGCGGCCCGTGCCAGTCGATCTGGCATATTTCCGCGCTGCGCCCGTCGAAATCCCAGACCCGGCCAAAGGCGCGCACGCGGCCCTTGGTGGCGGTGGCGACCGTGATGTCCGGGCCCATCCAGTATTCGGTGTTGGTGACGACAATCTCCTGGTCGGGGTCCTTGCCCGCGACCGGCACGATCTCGCCCTGGATGGCCTTGCCCACCATCAACCGGCGCGCCTTGCCTTCGGTCTCGAAGATCACCGGCGCGCGCTCGGCGCCCAGGAACTCGCTGACCAGCACCTTGAACAGGCCCGTGGTGCCCCGCGCCGCCCCCGAGAAGATATTGACCAGCCCCTCATAGGCCGCGTCCGAGGCGCGCTCGTCGATATAGGCCGCCGCCTTCCAGTTGCCGCGCGACATCAGGCCGGGGATCTCCAGCAAGAGGCCCACGTTCAGCCCGCTGATGTCCTCGTCGCCGTAATGCCCCTCATCGATGCGGATGCCTGACCAGGCCTGGCAATAGCCTTCTGTCGGCGCATGTTTGCCAAGACTGACCACGCAGGGGCAAAACACCGTGCAATTGCAGTTGAGGATCAATTCCCCCTTGATCGCCCAAGGCACAGTGCCCACCGCGTTCTGATCCAAAGCCATGTCGTTTCCTCCGTCAAACGGCGCCAAGCGCCACAAAAAATCCCGCGATGATCAGCACAACCCCCAGGGGTCGCGTCAGGACGCGCCCATACTGGGGCAGTTTCTCGATCACCATGATCAGGGTCGCCAGCCCCATGAAGGCGATGTTCATCACACCGCCCACGAAGGCCAGAAGCATCAGCGCCCAGCAGCAGCCAAGGCAGACAAGGCCCAGCCGCAGCCCGTTGCGCAACGGACCCTCGTCCCAATGCGCCATGAAGAACGTCAGCGGCGCGCGGCATTTGCTCAGGCAGGCCTCCTTGACCGGCGAGAACTGGTAGAGCCCCGCCACCAGCAGCAGCCCCGCCGACAGCCAGACCGACAGGCTGTCACCGAAGGCGCTGACCAGGCCAAGACCGTAAAGGCCCATCTGCAAACCGCCCGCCAGCACCGAAAACCCCAGCCAGACGATCATGTAACCCGCGACAAGCGCACCAAACCGGGTCTGCGTGCTGCGCCCCAGATCGTCATAGGTCGCAAAGGCGGGCAAGGCCGTGGGCGCCATCATCGCCGCCGCCATCAGCGCCCACATCAGGACGACCCGCCCAAATCCGGCCGCATCAGGGGTCACCGTGCACAGGCTGTCCCAGAACTCCGCGCCGAAGATGCGGGCCGAGGCGCGCAGATCATCGGGTAGCGCCATCGCATAGAGCATGACCCATGCCCCGAGGATCAGCCCGAACAGCGCCAGCCAATGCGGCGCGCCCATGGCCCTGATCCGATCCGACAGCATGCACCCCTCCTTCGAAAACAGCGACTCGACTGGCTGGCTTCGTCTTGCAATTAAATTGTCAGACAATTACCCTCTGCGTAAAGCCCCAATTGTCAGACATATGAAACTCGACCCCGCCAGCCCCAAGGACCTCTCTGCCCAGATCGCCGCAGCGATCCGGGATGAAATCGTGTCTGGCAAGCTGATCGTGGATGCGCGCCTGCCCTCCGAGGCGGAACTGGCGGATCACTTCAACGTATCGCGCCCCACGGTGCGCGAGGCGCTGAAACGGCTGGCGGCGCAATCGCTGATCCGCACGCAGCGCGGCGCCACGGGCGGCGCCTTCGTCAACCGGCTGTCCTTCGAAGAGGCTTATGGCCAGCAGATCACCACCTCGACGCTGCTGCTGTCGATGAACGCCGTGAGCTTCGATGTCGCCTGCGAGGCGCGCTATACGCTGGAACGGGCCTGCGCGCCGCTGTCCGCCGCACGGCGCGGCCCGGAACATCTTGCGCGGATGCGCCACGAGATCGCGCGCCAGGCGCAACCGGGCCTCTCGGACGAGGATTTCTGCGCCTCGGACGTGGCGCTGCACCGCGCGCTGGTGGATGGCGCGGGCAATCCGGTGCTGTCCTACCAGTTGGCAGGCGCAGTCGAGGCGATGCAGCCCCTGATGAACATGATCACCTTCACCGCCCGCTCGCGCGGCGCGATCGTGGCCTTTCACACCCGCATCGCCGACGCGGTCGAAGCCGGCGATGCCAGCGCCGCCGATGCCGCGCTGAGCGAGCTTTGCGACTATACGCTGACCCTGGGGCGCGATGTGATGCAGGCCCGCGCCGCACGCGCGCAGGACGCCCCCGCAAGATCCGGCGACTGATCGCATCGCGGACTGCTTTTGCCCCTTCAAAAGCGCCATGCCCTGCCCTATATTGAACCTGTCTGGCAACAGACTATGGACATAAACGCGCTCGTAATACGCGGATCGGACCCGGGGGCGGTACCCGGCAGCTCCACCAAAACCCGTTCATTTGACGGCAATGGGGCTGAAACAGGATCGACGAACGTCTAAAGGGGTATGCTTTGTCTCGGTGAGGTACCACCGTTATCGGTCCGAAAAGTACAATTGCAAATGACAATCGTGCTCCGGTGGCAATGGCCGCGTAAGCGGTCGGAGAAACCGAAAACTAAGTCCTTCGGCTTAGCAGCTTAAGGCGGGGTTCGCAGGCACCTGGCAACAGAAGCCTGCACTTTCCCTCCCCCTGAATGACCGTGCCGTGCCCGTCCTGCACAGTTCCGCGCCCCTTCCATGCAAGGCGCAGCGCCTGTGCCGGACGCCGTCCAGTTTTTTTCCCGGCCCGTCTTTTGTTTTACCCCGAATCCCCTATGCTGACCCCAACATGCCGAGGGATCCTTAAATGTCGCGCACCATCGATTACGGCAACCTGATGCATCGCGCGATGCGCGGCCTCATCCAGGAAGTGTTGCAGGACGTGGCCGATCACGGCCTGCCCGGTGGTCATCATTTCTTCATCACCTTCGACACGACCCATCCGCATGCGCGCCTGGCCGACTGGCTGCGGGACCGCTATCCGACCGAGATGACGGTGGTCATGCAGAACTGGTACGACAACCTCGAGGTGCGGCAGGACGGCTTTGCCGTGACCCTGAACTTCGGGGACCAGCCGGAACCGCTCTATATTCCCTATGACGCCATCAAGACCTTCGTGGATCCTTCCGTCGAATTCGGCCTGCGCTTCGAGACCCAAAGCATGGACGATGACGAACCCGAGGATGACGACGACGGCGATGACCACGATCCCGGCGGTCCGTCAGGCGGACACAAGGAAGCCGAAGTCGTCAGGCTGGACCGGTTCCGCAAGTAATCCCGCGCATGAGGGCGCCCGCCCCGGTATGCAGCCGCATGCATTATTGATCTTGCCGCCCGTTCCGCTATGAGGGGGCAAGAGTAATCGCAAGGGGCAATGCCATGACGACCACCCGCACCGAGACCGACAGCTTCGGCCCTCTCGAGGTTCCGGCAGACAAGTATTGGGGCGCGCAGACGCAGCGCTCGATCATGAATTTCCCGATCGGCTGGGAACGGCAGCCCGTCGCCATCGTGCGCGCCCTGGGCGTGATCAAGAAGGCCGCGGCCATCGTGAACGAAGGCTTCGGCGATCTGGAACCGACCCTGTCCAAGGCCATCCAGCAAGCGGCGCAGGAAGTGATCGACGGCAAGTTCGATGACAACTTCCCCCTCGTGGTCTGGCAGACCGGATCGGGCACCCAGTCCAACATGAACGCGAACGAGGTGATCTCGAACCGCGCGATCGAGATCCTGGGCGGCCAGTTGGGCTCGAAAAAGCCGGTGCATCCCAACGATCACTGCAACATGGGCCAGTCCTCGAACGACACCTTCCCCACTGCGATGCATGTCGCCATCGGCATGGTCGCGCGCGATGTGCTGCTGCCGGGCCTGCGCAAGCTGCATGGCGCGCTGGCCGCGAAATCGGAAGAATTCAAGGATATCATCAAGATCGGCCGCACCCATACGCAGGATGCGACCCCGCTGACGCTGGGCCAGGAATTCGGCGGCTATGCGCATCAGGTCGCCAAGGGCATCGAGCGCGTCGAGGCCTGCCTGCCCGACATCTACGAACTGGCCCAGGGCGGCACCGCCGTCGGCACCGGGCTGAACACGCGCAAGGGCTTTGCCGAGAATGTCGCGGCCGAAATCGCCGGCATCACATCGCTGCCTTTCGTCACCGCCCCCAACAAGTTCGAGGCGCTGGCCGCCCATGATGCGATGGTCATGTTCTCGGGCGCGCTCAAGACCGTGGCGGGATCGCTCTTCAAGATCGCCAATGACATGCGCCTGCTGGGCTCCGGCCCCCGTTCCGGTCTGGGCGAGCTGATCCTGCCCGAGAACGAGCCCGGATCCTCGATCATGCCCGGCAAGGTCAACCCGACCCAGGCCGAGGCGCTGACCATGGTCTGTGCGCATGTGATGGGCAATGACGCGGCCGTCGGGTTCGCCGGCTCTCAGGGGCATTTCGAACTGAACGTCTACAACCCGATGATGTCCTATAACGTGTTGCAATCCATGCAGCTTCTGGGTGACGCGGCCTCCAGCTTCACCGACAACATGGTGGTGGGCACCCAGGCCAACGTGGCGCGGATCGACAAGCTGATGAAGGAATCGCTGATGCTGGTCACCGCACTGGCGCCCACCATCGGCTATGACAATGCCACCAAGGTCGCCAAGACCGCGCACAAGAACGGCACAACCCTCAAGGAAGAGGCCATCGCGCTGGGACTGGTGGACGCCGAAACCTTCGACCGTGTCGTGCGTCCCGAAGACATGATCGGGCCCAAGGGGTGAGCACACCGGTCAATCTGAACCGTGTGCGAAAGGAAAAGGCGCGGGCCGACAAAAAGGCCCGCGCCGCAGAGAATGCCGTGAAGTTCGGCCGGACCAAGGCCGAAAAAGAGCTGGAAAAGGCACGCGCCGACCAATCCCGCAAGGCGCTTGACGCGCATCGGAAAGAGCCTTGATGCGATGGGAAAGGGTCCGCAGAAACATTCACTGACCCTGCGCGGCCACCGGACCAGCGTGACGCTGGAGCCTGAATTCTGGCAGGCATTCCGCGAAATAGCCGATAAAAAATCAATCGCAGTCAATGCATTGGCGGCGCAAATTGATGCTTTGCGTGAACCTGATACCGGCCTCGCCTCTGCGATACGGGTCTATGTGCTGCAGCAGTTTCGCAAGACCGATCGGGATTAACCGGCTCTTCAGATGATCCTGACATACTGTCGGAATGACTGTGATCCTGAACATCTTGTTGCGCTTGTGGGCCCACCTGTCAGGTGCCGGACGCCCTGCGCGGCGTGACGCGCAACCAGATACCGTCCTTGGCCCGCACCGTCAGATGGGCCACCGGCACGGGCACCCGGTCGGCCAGCACCTCGAACCGGAAATGGCGCAGCAACATCGACAGGATCAATGGCCCCTCGACCATTGCGAACCCCGCCCCCGTGCAGACCCGCGCCCCCGCCGAAAAGGGAATGAACGCCTCGCGCAGGCAGGTCTTGCCATTCTCGGACCCCCATCGCGCGGGATCGAAACCATCAGGATTGTCCCACAGCCGCGTGTGCCGGTGCAGATGCCAGGGGCTGATCACGATCTGCGTCCCCTTGGGCAGATCCCTCTCGCGCAGGCGTTCGGGGCAGCTTGTCTCGCGCACCATCATGGGCACGGGCGGATAAAGGCGCAGCGCCTCGCGGAAGACATCCCGGCTCAGGCGCAGGCGCGACATCACCGCGAAATCGGGTTGCTCCAGGGCTTCGGCCTCGACGGCCAGCCGGTCCTGCCATTCCGGGAACATGGCCACCAGGTACAGGCACCAGGCCAAGGCCGATGCGCTGGTCTCGTGCCCGGCCAGAAAGAAGATCGCGACCTGGTCCACCATCTCGCCGGTGTCGAAGCGCGCGCCGGTCTCTGGGTCGGCCGTGGTCATGATCTTGGTCGCCAGATCGTCGGGCGCAGTGCCTTGTGCGATCAGGGCCATCCGCTCCGCCGTCATGGCGGTGATCAACTCCCGGATCGCGGCGGCACTGCGCCTTGTGCGACGGCGGTGAAACCGGGGCATCCAGCGCGGCAGCGGCAGAAAGGCCGCGATGTTCAGGATCGGCTGGCTGCGTTGATAGTCGCGGAACGCGGTAAAGACGCGGGTCGCCATCCGGTTCTCGATCGGGATCGAGAAAAGCGTGCGAAAGATCACGTCGGCGGCGGCATGGCTGGTCACCTCCTCGATCTCGATCGTGTCCGTCGCATCCACCTGCGCGCGCAACCGCAGCACCGCCGCTTCGGCCGCCTGCCACATGGCCGGAAAGGTATCGCGCAACCGCCCCCCCTCGAAGGCCGGGTCGATGATGCGCCGCTGCCGCTCCCATGCCGCCCCGTTGGTCAGAAACACCGAATTGCCCAGCAGCGGGCGCAGGCCTTCCGCCACGCGCATGGATTTCGGAAAATCCTGGGGCCGGTCCTTCAGGACAAGCCTGACCAGATCCGGTTGATTGGCCAGCACCGACCGGAAGAAGGGCGTGCGGAAATCGGCCATCCAGGCCCGGTAAAGCCGCGCAGGCTGCGCCGACAGGATATCTTGCCGGAACAGGCGCATGTAGCGCAGCAGCGACACCCGTTCCGCGCGGACTGCGGGTTTGGGCGGCAGCGGCGTCATGGGGCCACCGTCACATGACCGGACACAGCCCTGTCGATACGGGACTTCGACGGCGCGCGCCCACGATAGCGATCCCCGAGCGTGACAGGCCCCGCGGTGATGGCGAAATAATCATAATCCCCCGGCCGGTCGAAGGCGCAGAGATACTGGAAATGCAGCCGGAAGAAGCGCCAGCGCAGCGCCTTCCACCGCGCGGGGCTCAGCGTCTGGGTGAAGGCCGCGGACAGCACCAGTGGCCAGCGTTTCCCGGCCCGCGCCACGCCCGAGACCGCAACCGGATCGCACAGCGCAAAGGCACAGCCATCGCCGGGTGCTGTCACATCGACCCAGGTCAAAGCATCGGATTCGCTGAGAAATTGCAGATCAGCCCTGAGCCTGTGCGCCTGCGGCAGAAAGGACATCATCGGCACCACCTGCCCCAGCGACAGAAAGGCCAGCGCAGGCCCCGCCGCGGGCACGCGGCCCGCGCGGATCAGATCCGCCAGCACCGACACCGCCAGATGCGCCCCCGAGGAATGGCCCACGACCAGCACCTCGTCCACCGGGTCATTCAGCGCAGCCGCGATGCTGTCGCCGAATTCCGCCATCCGCGCCTCGAGCGCGGTCGGGTTGGCACCGCGCCACTGCGCGGAAAACGCATAGTCATGCATCAGGTAATAAGCGAAGAACCGGCCGTCCTGCGCGCGGAACCAGCGCAGCACCAGCACGGCCGCCCCCCCACCCAGCGCCGCCGCCACCAGGATCAAGGCAAAGAACGCCGCCGAACGCGCGCCCCCGGTCAGCCACATGGTTGCCTCCGCCCCCAGTCGCGCCACCGCGTAGGCCGCCGCACAGGCCAGCGCCAGTTGCAACAAAAGGAACACCACCGGATAAAGCGCGGCGATCACCGGTCCCTTGCGCAGCCGCATCAGCCGCCACAGCGCGCCCGATCCGATATAGGTCCGGGCCGTGTCCAGCAATTGCTGATAGGTGGCAGGGATCGAATTCGACATGCTGGCGCGCACGATATCGGACCAGATCAGCACCTCGACATCCGCCGTCACGGTCCGTTCGCCGAAACGCCCCTCCACCTGCCAGCCATAGGCGCCGCCCCCCGTCTTGGGCCGCAGCGCGATGTCATAGCCGGAAATCGCCGCCTGGGCCGCGCCTTCCTTGCGATAGAGTTCGCGGTAGCGGCGTGGGTGGATCGGATCGTATCCCGGCACATAGAACACCCTGCGCCGCGCGACCTTTTGTTGGGACATACTGCTCATCCGGACCTCGTTACCGGCTCACAGTATCGCAGCTTTCGGGCCGGAGTAAGACTTTTGAAAGGTCCGGGGGCGGCCAGCCTCACCCCAGGACGGCAAGCGCGGGGAATGTTTCCAGCAACCAGAAGGAAAAGGCCGAAAAACCGCCCGTCAGCATCAGCAGGCCAATCGTCCAGAGCAGCAGGCCCATGATCTTTTCGATCCGGTCCATATGCCGCTTCATCCAGCCCATCACGCCGGTCAGGCGCGGCAGGAAGGCGGCCACCAGCAGGAAGGGAATGCCAAGACCCGCCGCATAGATCCCCAGCAGCAGCGTGCCGCGCGCCACCGAAGCTTCGGAGGCGGCCAGAGACAGGATCGCACCCAGCTGCGGGCCGATGCAGGGCGTCCAGCCAAAGGCGAAGGCCAGCCCCAGGATATAGGCGCCAAAGGCCGATCCGCCGCGATCCCCCGCATCCAGCCGCGCCTCGCGGTCGAGAAAGGAAATGCGGTAGATCCCGATGAAATGCGCCCCGAAGGCCATCACAAGAACGCCCGCTATCGTGTTGAAATAGCCTTGGTATTGCAGAAAGGCCGCACCAATGGCCGAGGCGGTGAAGCCCAGGAACAGAAAGACCGTCGACAGCCCCATGACGAAGAAAAGCGCAGGCAGGATCGCGCGGTTGCGCCCCTGCTGCCCGCTTTGCAGATCGGACAGCGAGACACCGCTCATATAGGCAAGATAGGGCGGCACGATGGGCAGCACGCAGGGGCTCAGGAACGAGACCACCCCGGCCAAAAGCGCCACGAACATGGCAGGCAGCAAGCCCGCGTCGATGATCTCGATTCCAAACATGTGCCAGCCTTACGCCATCACGCCCACAAGGTCACGCGCGCGGTTGTCACATCCTTGTTGACGATGCGTGACAATCCCGATGACCCATGTGGGACCGGCACGGCCTGCGCCGACGCGGCAAAGCAAAAACCGCCCCCGAGGGGGCGGTTCATGATCCTTGCAGGGAATGGCGTACCGGTCAGCGACCCAGCGACCACCAGCCCTTGCGCTTGGGTTTCGAGGGATCCTCGACCGTCTCAGCTGCCGCCTTGGCGGGCTTTTCAGCGGCCTTCGGCGCCTCGGGTTGGGCTGCCGCCACGGC
>JANREX010000080.1:0-4847 GCA_030758115.1 Paracoccaceae bacterium
TCGAATATTCGGTGATGATCTTCGGCCCGTTCTTCGCCTGGTGGCTGTTCGCGCAACCGGTCGGCCCCTGGCAGGCGATCGGGATCGGCTTGATCGCCTCGGCCGGGGTGATCATCGCCCTGCGGTCGGGTGCAGAGCAGCGCCGCGAGATCATTCCGGGCTGAGGGCGCTTGCGCCACGGCACCGATGGGGTAGCGTGGCGGCATGATCATATCGCCGGGCCGCCGCTATATCTTTGTCCATATTCCCAAGACCGGGGGCACCGCGCTGGCCCTGGCGCTGGAGGGGCGGGCGCGGGCGGATGACATCCTTCTGGGCGACACGCCCAAGGCGCAGCGGCGCAGGCACCGCCTGAAGGGGGTGCAGGCCGCAGGGCGGTTGTGGAAGCATTCCACGCTGGCCGATATCGCCGGGCTGGTGAGCCAAGACGAGATTGCCCAGAGCTATTGTTTCACATTGGTGCGCAATCCCTGGGACCGCATGGTCAGCTATTACCACTGGCTGCGTGGGCAGGACTTTGATCATCCAGCGGTCGAGCTTGCCAGGGAATCGGGATTTTCGGATTTCCTCAACCATCCGCAGACGAGGGCGGCCATGACCGCCTGGCCTTACGCGCGCTACATGCGCGATGCAGAGGGCATCGAGCGTTGCGCGGTCTATATCCGCCTTGAAAACATTGAAGAAGACGCGGCCCCCCTGTGGTCGCATCTTGGCTTCCGGCTAAAGATCGACCGGGTGAACCGGTCGGATCGCGACCCGGATTACCGTGGCTATTACAGCCCGGATGATGCCGCACTGGTTGGAAATCTCTGTGCCGAAGACATCGCGCGTTTCGGCTATTCCTTCTGAATTCGGAGGCCTGATTGTTTCTCTAAATTATACAGTGTGATAATTTTTTGTTTACTGTTTCCATTTTGTAAATAATATTGGGTCCGCAGCACCCCCCAATGCAAGCGGCGCGGACCCTCGGGACCGCGCCGCTTGTATTTTCTGCGGGTGCCTGTCCGGCGGGGATCAGGCGGCTTTCTTGTCGGCGCCGAAGCGGCCGTAGAAGCTTTGGCCCTTGTCGGCCATCTCGCGCAGCAGCGCGGGGCAGGCAAAGCGCGCGCCATATGCGGCCTCAAGCTGATCGCAGCGTTCCGCCGCATAGGGCGTGCCGATGATGTCGAGCCAGCTGAACGGGCCACCCGACCAGGGCGCAAAGCCCCAGCCCAGGATCGCGCCCACGTCACCTTCGCGGATGTCCTCCAGCACGCCTTCTTCCAGCGCGCGGACGGCTTCAAGCACCTGCGCGAACATCAGGCGATGCTGCACCTCGATCAGGCTGGGCTGCTCCTCAAGGCGGGGATACTTGTCCGCCAGACCCGCCCAGTAGCCCTGCCGCTTGCCGGCCTCGTCATAGGTGAAGAACCCGGCCTTGGCCTTGCGGCCCATCCGTCCCTGACCTTCCATGAAGAAGATGATCTCGTCGACCTCGCCGTCGGGATAGGCATTGCCCATCGCGGCCTTGGTGGCGCGGGCGATTTTCGCGCCCAGATCGATCGAGGTCTCATCGACCAGTTGAAGCGGGCCCACGGGGAAGCCCAGCATCCGCGCGGCATTGTCGATCAGCGCGGGTGAGACCCCTTCCTTGACCATGCGCATCCCCTCGTTGATGTAGGGGATGATGCAGCGGTTGGCGTAGAAGAAGCGCGCGTCATTGACCACGATGGGTGTCTTGCGGATCTGGCGCACGTAATCCAGCGCCTTGGCCACGGCGACGGGGCCTGTGGCCTCGCCCTTGATGATCTCGACCAGCAGCATCTTTTCCACGGGGCTGAAGAAGTGGATGCCGATGAACTGCTCGGGGCGGGACGATGCCTTGGCCAGTTCGCTGATCGGCAGGGTCGAGGTGTTGGAGGCATAGATGCAATCCGCAGGGATCACGGCTTCGGCCTTTTTCGTGACCTCGGCCTTGACCTTCATGTCCTCGAACACGGCCTCGATGATCAGATCGCAACCCTTGAGCGCGTCATAATCGGTGGTGGCGGTGATCAGGCCCAGCATCGCCGCTTTCTTGTCGGCGGTGACCTTGCCGCGCTTGATGCCACCGTCAAGGTAAGCCTCGGTATAGGCTTTGCCCTTGTCGGCGCTTTCCTGCGTGGCGTCGATCAGGACCACTTCGATTCCGGCCTGCGCGCTGACCAGCGCGATGCCCGCGCCCATCATGCCCGCGCCCAGCACGCCCAGTTTCTTCACGCGCTGGTCGGCGACACCTTCGGGACGCACCGCGCCTTTCTCCAGCGCTTCCTTGTTCAGGAAGAGCGAGCGGATCATCGCGGCGGACGACGGGTTCATCAGCACGTTGACGAACCAGCGCGCCTCGATCTTGAGCGCGGTGTCGAAGGGCACCAGCGCGCCTTCATAAACGGCCGAAAGCAGCGCCTTGGCCGCCGGGAAGGCACCTTGCGTCTTGCCGTTCACCATGGCCGAGGCACCCACGAAGGTGGGGAAACCTGCGGGGTGATAGGGCGTGCCGCCGGGCATCTTGTAGCCCTTGGCGTCCCATGGTTTCACCAGATCGGCATCCTTGGCCTGCAAGACCCAGGCACGGGCGGCGGCGACGGGATCATCGGCCACCTCGTCGATGATGCCTGCGGATTTGGCCTTGGCGGGATCCAGCAGCTTGCCTTCCAGCAGATAGGGGGCCGCACCCATCGCGCCCAGCTTGCGGGCCAGACGGGTCGTGCCACCGGCGCCGGGGAAGATGCCGACAAGGATTTCGGGCAGGCCGATCTTGGCCTTGGGGTTCGGCGCGGCAAAGATGCGATGGGTGGCCAGCGGCAGCTCCAGCCCGATGCCCACGGCGGTGCCGGGCAGGGCGGCCGCGATGGGCTTGCCGCCCTTCAGGGTCTTGGGGTCCATGCCCGCGCGCTCGATCTTGCGCAGGGCGGCATGCATCTGCATGATCCCCTCAAAGAGGCCGCGCGCGGGCTCGTCGCCTGCATCTTCGCGCATCTTGGCCAGCACGTTCAGGTCCATGCCGCCGGCAAAGTCCTTCTTTCCGCTGGTGATCACGATACCCTTCACAGCCTCATCGGCCAGCGCATCGTCGATCAGGCTGTCCAGATGGATCAGCGCCTCGGTGTTCAGCACGTTCATGGATTTGCCGGGGCAATCCCAGGTGATGGTGGCGATGCCTTCGGCATCCTTCTGCATGGTGAAATCGGTCATGTCTTGTCTCCCGAACGGGTTTTGGCGGAGGGGGCGTGCAGGTCACGGCCCTCGTAATGTTTCAGGTAGCTGAGGATGGTTTGCAGCGTGGCGGCGGGGCCGTTTGCGAAATCCTCATCCTCGAGCACGATGCGCTTGTGGCCGCTGAAATCGGTCCGGTCGATGCTGTCGCGCGGATCGGCCTTGTACTTGAAGATCAGCGCCGGGCTGTCGCACAGGATGCGGACATAGGCGCCGGCATTCTCGCTGACCAGACGCAGGTCGCTGCGGTTCGCGGCCAGATCGGCCACGGCGCGCAGGGGATGAGGGGCGGCGGCCATCAGACCCGCTCGATGATCGTGGCGGCACCCATGCCGGAGGCGATGCAGAGCGTGGCAAGGCCGGTGCCCTTGCCGGTGCGCTCCAACTCGTCCAGCAGCGTGCCGATGATCATCGCGCCCGTCGCGCCCAGCGGGTGACCCATGGCGATCGAGCCGCCATTGACGTTCACGACCGAACTGTCCACGTCGAAGGCCTGCATGAAGCGCAGCACGACCGAGGCGAAGGCCTCGTTCACCTCGAAAAGGTCGATGTCGCTGATGCTCATGCCGCTATCGGCCAGGATCTTCTGCGTGGCAGGCACCGGGCCGGTCAGCATGATCGTGGGATCGGTGCCGATCTTGCAGGTGGCCTTGATCCGGGCGCGGGGCTTGATACCCCATTTTTCGCCGAATTCCTTGTTGCCGATCAGAACACCTGCGGCCCCGTCCACGATGCCGCTGGAATTGCCGGCGTGGTGGATGTGGTTGATCCGCTCCAGATGCGGATATTTCATCAGGGCGACCTTGTCGAAGCCTGGCATGACCTCGCCCATGTCCTTGAAGCTGGGCTTGAGCGCGCCGAGGCTTTGCATATCGGTCTGGGGGCGCATGAATTCGTCATGACCCAGGATGGTCAGGCCGTTCTGGTCGACGACCGGCACGATGGAACGCGCGAAACGCTTGTCGTCCCAGGCGGCCTTGGCGCGGCGCTGGGATTCGACGGCCAGCGCATCGGCCTCGTCACGCGAAAACCCGTATTCGGTGGCGATGATGTCGGCGCTGATGCCTTGCGGCACGAAATAGCTGTCCATCGCGATCGAGGGGTCCACGGCGATCGCCGCACCATCGCTGCCCATGGGCACGCGCGACATCATTTCCACGCCGCCCGCGATATAGGCCATGCCCGCGCCGCCGCGCACCTGGTTGGCGGCAAGGTTCACGGCTTCCATGCCGGAGGCGCAGAAGC
This sequence comes from Paracoccaceae bacterium, assembly GCA_030758115.1. GTDB lineage: Bacteria > Pseudomonadota > Alphaproteobacteria > Rhodobacterales > Rhodobacteraceae > Seohaeicola. The sequence continues at coordinate 4,480 of JANREX010000080.1, forward strand.
GGTTGATGGCCAGGCCGGGGATGCGTTCGTCAAGATCCGAGGCAAGCACGGCGGTGCGCGCCAGGCAGGCGCCCTGTTCCATCACCTGGGTGACATTGCCCCAGATCACGTCCTCGACCGCGTGGCCGTCGAAACCGTTGCGTTCCTTCAGCGCGTTCAGCATCTGCGCGCTGATCCGGGCCGAGGTCACCTCGTGCAGCGATCCGTCGGCGCGGCCCTTGCCGCGCGGCGTGCGGATGGCGTCATAGATATAGGCGTCTGTCATGGTCGTCTCCTTGCTTGGGCCTGCGTCGGGCGCGGGCCATGTCTCGTGTCAGGCGCGGTCAGCCGGGCTGCCGGGCATCAGGTCATAGGGGTGCTTCCAGCCG
>JANREX010000080.1:4947-22282 GCA_030758115.1 Paracoccaceae bacterium
TCAGGCGCGGTCAGCCGGGCTGCCGGGCATCAGGTCATAGGGGTGCTTCCAGCCGGGGGTCTGTTCGATCCGGGTCAGCCAGGCGTCGATATGGGGCCATTCCTTGCGGTCAAAGCCGAAGGGTTCGGGATAGAACAGGTAGCCGCAGCAGGCGATATCGGCGATGGTCAGCCGGTCACCGACCAGCCAGTCCTTGTCGGCCAGCTCGTCATTCAGCACCTTGTAGGCGGCTTTCAGACGGCCCTGCATGAAGGCGATGACTTCGGCGGGGCGCTTGTCCTCGGGCAGGAAGTTCATCAGGAAACGGGTCATGCCCGCCTGGCTGGACAGTTTGTGGTTGTCCCACAGCACCCAGCGCATGATCTCGCGCCGCTCGTTGGCGCTGCGCCCACCCAGCTTGCCGCCCTTGGTGCTGATATAGTCCTGGATCGCACCGGATTGCGACAGGGTCAGATCGCCATCCACCATCACGGGCACTTCGCCCATCGAGTTGATGGCGCGGAATTCCGGGCTGCGGTTCTCGCCGTTGAAGAAATCGACAAAGACCGGCTCCCATTCCAGCCCGGAGAGTTCGAGGGTCAGCGCCGCCTTGTAGGCATTGCCGCTTTCGCCGAAGCAATAGAGTTTGATGGTCATGGTCGTTCCTTCCTGTTGATGCGGTGCAAGGCGGGGGTTTTGCACCCCCGGACCCCCGCAGAGTATTTTCCGAACGATGAAGGGCAGGGGCGCGCGGGATTTCTTCTTGCCTGAAATATCCCCGCCGGAGGCTCCTGTCCTGTCACCCGTTGCGCCGTCACGCGGATTTGCGATCCACGAAGCTGCGCGCGATCAGCTCCTTCATGATCTCGTTCGTGCCGCCATAGATGCGCTGGACGCGGGCGTCGGTCCACATTTCGGCCACCGCATATTCCTGCATGAAGCCATAGCCGCCGTGCAGTTGCAGACAATCGTCCAGCACCTGGTTCTGGGTGTCGGTGATCCAGTATTTCGCCATGGCGGCCTTTTCGACGCTCAGTTCGCCGCGCAGGTGTTCGGCCATGCATTCATCCAGAAAGGCGCGCGCCACTTTCGTGCGGGTCAGGCATTCGGCCAGTTTGAAGCGGGTGTTCTGGAATTGGGTCAGCGGTCCGCCGAAGGCTTCGCGTTCCTGGCAATACTGGATGGTGCGGGCAACCGCCCCTTCCATCGCGCCGATGGCGCCGCAGGCGATGATCAGGCGTTCCTGGGGCAGCTGGCTCATGAGCTGGGCAAAGCCGCGCCCTTCCTCGCCGCCCAGCAGGTTTTCGGGCGGGATGGCGACATTGTCGAAGAACAGCTCGGACGTGTCCGAGGCTTTCATGCCGATCTTGTCAAGGTTGCGGCCGCGTTTGAAACCCGCCGCTCCTTCGGTTTCCAGCACCATGAGCGACACGCCCTTGGCGCGCTGGCTGGGGTCGGTCTTGGCGGCCACGATGATCAGCGTGGCGTGCTGGCCATTGGTGATGAAGGTTTTCTGCCCCGACAGCTTGTAGGTGTTGCCCTCGCGGATGGCCTTGGTCTTGATCGCCTGCACGTCCGAACCGGTGGAGGGTTCGGTCATTGCCAGCGCGCCGACCAGCTCGCCCGATGTCAGCTTGGGCAGCCAGCGACGTTTCTGGTCATCCGTGCCATAGGCCAGGATGTAATGGGCGACGATACCGGAATGGATGCCCACGCCCCAGCTGGCCAGGTTGGCGCGGCTGGCCTCGATCAGGATCGCGGCCTCATGGCCGAAGTCGCCGCCGTGGCCGCCCCATTCCTCGGGGATGGAGGGGCACAGAAGGCCAAGCTCGCCCGCCTGTTGCCAGATCGCGGGGTCCATCTGGCCCTGGTTGCGCCAGCGCTCGAAATGCGGGGACCATTCGTCATTGATGAACTTGGCCGTCATGTCGGCCAGCATCTGGTGTTCGTCGGTCATCCAGGCGGATGTCATGCGGGTCTCCTCCCCCGGTTGGTCTTGGTGAGCCTAGCGTTTGCGGGCGTCGAGCTCGGAATTGAACAGGCGCAGGCGGTGCGCGAACGTGTCCTGATTGATGACGCTGTCGAAGTTTTCGAACAGGAAGGACAGCGCCTCGCCCTCGTCCAGCCCGGCCTCGGCGGCGAATTTCTTCAGCCTGCGATATCCGTCTTCGGTCATGGCGACGGGAAAGCGGCGGGTCAGGCGGAAGCGTTTGGGCATCAGGCGTCCTCAAGGCGTTGGGGCGGGGGGTGACCCCGCCCGCAGCAAATCAGAAGTTGGCAGCCTCCAGCGCCATCACGGTGTCCGCCCCGGTGTTGATCCGCGCCAGATGCAGGGCGGTCGCGGGCAGGCGGCGGGCCATGTAGTAGCGCCCGGTGGCCAGTTTCGTCTCGTAGAAGGTGACGTCTTCCGCGCCCGCCTGCAATGCCTCATGCGCGGCTTTCGCCATTTGCGCCCACATCAGGCCAAGGCAGACATGGCCGAAGAGGTGCATGAAGTCGTAGGACCCCGAGAGCGCGTTGTTGGGGTTCTTCATGCCATTCTGCATGAAATACATCATCGCGGTCTGCAGGTCCTTCGAAGCGGCCTTGAGCGGGTCGAGGAAATCGGCCTTGAGCGCGGCGTTGCCTTCGTTTTCCTTGATGAAGGTCTTGACCATCTCGAAGAAGGCCATCGCGTGCTTGCCGCCGTCGGTGGCCAGTTTGCGGCCCACGAGGTCCAGCGCCTGCACGCCGTTGGCGCCTTCATAGATCATGGCGATGCGGGCGTCGCGGGTGAACTGCGACATGCCCCATTCCTCGATATAGCCGTGCCCGCCATAGACCTGCTGGGCCTTGACCGTCATGTCATAGCCCTCATCGGTCAGGAAACCCTTGATCACCGGGGTCATCAGCGAGATCAGACCGTCTGCTGCGGCATCGTCGTTGCGATGCGCGCGGTCGATCAGCGAGGCGCCCCAGAGCATGAAGGCGCGCGCCCCTTCGACAAAGCTTTTCTGGTCCATCAGCGAGCGGCGGATGTCGGGATGCACGATCAGCGGATCGGCGGGGCCGTCGGGGTTCTTGACGCCGGTCACGTCGCGGCCCTGCAGGCGGTCCTTGGCATAGGCCAGCGCGTTCTGGAAGGCCACGTCGGCCTGGGCCATGCCCTGCATGCCGACGCCGATGCGCGCCTCGTTCATCATGGTGAACATGGCGCGCATACCCTTGTGCGCCTCGCCCAGCAGATAGCCCTTCGCCTCATCGTAGTTCATGACGCAGGTGGAGTTGCCGTGGATGCCCATCTTCTCTTCGATCTTGCCGACCGAAACGCCGTTGCGCGCGCCAAGGCTGCCGTCGTCATTCACGAGTATTTTGGGAACGATGAAGAGCGAGACGCCCTTGATCCCCTCGGGGCCGCCGGGGATCTTGGCCAGCACCAGGTGGATGATGTTGTCGGCCATGTCGTGATCACCCGCCGAGATGAAGATCTTCTGGCCGCTGATCTTGTAGCTGCCATCATCCTGCGGCACGGCCTTGGTGCGCATCAGGCCCAGATCGGTGCCGCAATGCGGCTCGGTCAGGTTCATGGTGCCGGTCCATTCGCAGGACACCATCTTGGGCAGGTACATGTCCTTCTGCGCGTCCGTGCCATGCGCCAGGATCGCCGAGGCCGCGCCATGGGTCAGGCCCTGATACATGGTGAATGCCTGGTTCGAGGCCGAGAACATCTCGCCCACCGCGGTGCCCATGACGTAGGGCATGCCCTGGCCGCCATATTGTTCGGGCATGTCGAGGCCGGTCCAGCCGCCCTCGCGCACCTGATCGAAGGCCGCCTTGAACCCGGTCGGCGTGCGCACGACACCATTTTCCAGCTTGCAGCCTTCCACGTCGCCGACGGCATTCAGCGGGGCCAGCACCGCGGAGGTCAGCTTGCCCGCTTCTTCCAGAACGGCGGAGGTGAAATCGGCTTCAAGCTCGGCATAGCCCGGAATGTCGGATGCGGATACTTTCAGCAGGTCGTGCAGAACGAATTGCAGGTCTTTGACGGGGGCGGTGTAGCTGGGCATGTCTGTCTCCCTTGGGTCGCGTCGGGGGGTGGCTTTGGCGTGACGGGGCGATGTTACTCGGCGGCACGCTTGGGCTGGTTGATCGAGGCGATCATCTTCTCGCCCCATTTCATTTGTTCGCGCAGATCGTCGATCGCGGCATTCAGGTCGTCGCGCTGGCGGATCAGGTCATCCAGCCGCTTCTGCGCCAGCTCATAGGTGCGGGCCAACTGCGTCTGCTGCTGGTCGCCGATCCGGTAGAGATCGAGAAGCTGGCGGATGTCTTCCAGGCTGAACCCGAAGCGCTTGCCCCGCAGGATCAGCTTGAGCCGCGCCCGGTCGGACGCGGTGAACAGGCGTTTCTGCCCCTCGCGGATCGGGAAGAGCAGTTCCTTGGCCTCATAGAAGCGCAGGGTCCGGGGCGTGACGTCGAATGCATCGCACATCTCGCGGATCGTCATGGTCTTTTCGGTCATCGCATTACCTCTGAAACAGGTCTCTGGCGGCAAGCTGTGCATTCTGCCGCTTCGTTACAACAGGTTTCGCGGTTGACGTAACTGCTACGTCACGTCACTTTCAGGTTGACGTAAGATAAGCCAAGGTAAGCCGCGCCTCGCGGCAATTTCCTTGCCCGGATGCGCGGTGGCGACGGGCCGGACTGTCACGGCGAAAGGGGTGATTCAGGCGCGCCAGCCCGCAAGGCTGGCCGATGCAGGTGACATGCGATGCGTGGCTTGCCGCGCGGCTCAGGCCTCGCCCAGGGCCTTGGCGGTCTCGTCGCGCAGGCGGCGCAGCTCGTCCATCGCCTGGTCCAGCTGGGCGCGCTGTTCGGCCAGTTCGACAAGCTGGCGGTCGGCCATCTTGATCCAGGCCTCCATCTGCGCGCGGGTGCCTTCCTTTTCGTAGATCAGCAGCCACTGGCGGATGTCCTCCAGCGCATAACCGAACTTGCGCCCGCGCAGGATCAGGGTCATGCGCGCGCATTCGCGGGGGCCGTAGAACCGGGTGCGCCCTTCGCGGTCCGGTTGCAACAACTCGATGTACTCGTAATAGCGCAAGGTGCGTGGGGTCACGTCATACTTTGCGCACATCTCCTTGAAGGTCAGGCGTGGTTCGGACATCATTCTGCTCCCTTGGCGGCAGGCTATGCGAGACGCGCGGCAAGGGCAACGGGTGCTCTTGCGCTGATGTGGCGATGCGGGACATAGTGCGCGGCACAAGCAAGGAACGGGGCCCATGAACAAGGACAAGATGGCGCGGCAATTCACCGAGGCGATCCCGCATGCCCGCGCTCTGGCCATGCAGATCGACCATCTGGGCGATGGCGTGGCCGAGATGTCGATGCCCTATGATGCGCGGTTCATCGGCGATCCCGACACGGGGGTGATTCATGGCGGTGCGGTGTCGGCGCTGCTGGATACCTGTTGCGGTGCATCCGTCGTGTGCCACCCGGCCTCGAAGGGCGGGACCGCCACCATCGGCCTGCGCATCGACTACATGCGCGCCGCAACCCCGGGGCAGCGCATCAGGACAAGGGCCGAATGCTATCACGTCACCCGGTCCGTGGCCTTCGTGCGCGCCACGGCCATGGATGACGACAGTGACCGCCCCGTGGCCAGCGCCACCGGCACCTTCACCGTGGAGAGCGGCGCATGAGCGAGGGATCCTTTGTCAAGCCGCGCGGCGGACGCCCCGAACCCGTGCAGGTGGTCAAGCAGCGCCGTGATGCCGCGCTGAACGCGCTGGTGCATGGCGTGCCCTATATCAAGTATCTCGGGATCGAGTTCGACCGGCGCGGGGATGAGCTGACGGCCGTGCTGCCCTTTGACGACAAGCTGATCGGCAACCCCTTGCTGCCTGCGCTGCATGGCGGGGTGACGGCCGCCTTTCTCGAGGTGACGGCGATCATCGGCCTCAGCTGGGCCAGCCTCTGGGAAGAGATCGAAAGCGGCCGGATCGATCCGCAGAACCTGGTGGCGGGCAATCTGCCACGGCTGCCCAAGACCATCGACTTCACCGTCGACTACCTGCGCACCGGCCTGCCGCGCGATGCCTATGCGCGCGCCAAGGTCAACCGGTCGGGACGGCGCTATGCCTCGGTCCATGTCGAGGCCTGGCAGGACAACCGCGCCCGCGCCTTCGCGCAGGCCACGGGGCATTTCCTGATGCCAAGACTGGATGGCTGAGGCCGCGGCGCGGCCGGATCCGGTGCGCCGCATCACCCATGCGCGGGTGCTCAAGGTCGCGCTGCCCATCGTACTGTCCAATGCCACGGTCCCCATCCTGGGGGCTGTCGACACCGCCGTGGTCGGACAGATGGGGCTGGCGGCGCCGATCGGGGCCGTGGGGCTGGGTGCGGTGATCCTGACGGCGATCTACTGGATCTTCGGCTTTTTGCGGATGGGCACGACGGGCCTGACCGCCCAGGCGCAGGGCGCCGGGCATCAGGGCGAGGTGGCGGCCATGCTGACGCGCGCGCTGATGATCGGGGCGGCGGCGGGGTTTGCGGTGATCGCCCTGCAGATACCGGTGTTCTGGGGCGCCTTCCTGTTGGCCCCCGCCAGCGCCGAGGTCGAAAGCCTGGCGCGCGACTACATGCAGATCCGTGTCTTCAGCGCCCCTGCCGCCATCGCCATCTACGGGGTGACGGGCTGGCTGATCGCGCTGGAACGCACACGCGCGGTGCTGGGGCTGCAGCTCTGGATGAACGGGGTGAACATCCTGCTCGACCTGTGGTTCGTGCTGGGCCTCGGATGGGGCGTCGAGGGCGTGGCGCTGGCGACCTTCCTTGCGGAATGGAGCGGTCTGGCCCTGGGCCTGTGGCTGTGCCGCGCGGCCTTTGCGGTGCCGGCCTGGCGTGACTGGGCGCGGATCTTCGACCGGCCCGCCCTGACGCGGATGCTGGCGGTGAACACCGATATCCTGATCCGGTCGCTGCTGCTGCAGGCCATCTTCCTGTCCTTCCTGTTCCTCGGGGCGGGGCAGGGCGATGTGGTGCTGGCCGCCAACCAGGTGCTGCTGCAATTCCTGCATATCACCGCCTATGCGCTGGACGGCTTCGCCTTCGCCGCCGAGGCGCTGGTCGGCCAGGCGCTGGGCGCGCGCGACCGGGGCAGGCTGAGGCGCAGCGCGGTGCTGGCCAGCCTCTGGGGCGGGGTCAGCGTGATCGGCATGGCGATCGCCTTTGCGCTTGCGGGCACCGCGATCATCGCGGTCATGACCACCGCCGAACCGGTGCGCGCGGCCGCTGCAACCTATCTGCCCTGGATGGTCGCGGCCCCGTTGCTGGGGCTGGCGCCATGGATGCTGGACGGCATCTTCATCGGCGCCACCCGCACCCGCGACATGCGCAACATGATGGCGATCAGCGCGGCGATCTACGCGGCTTGCGTCGTCACCCTGCTGCCGCTCTTGGGCAATCACGGGCTGTGGCTGTCGTTGCTGATCTCGTTCCTGGCGCGCGGGCTGACGCTGGGCCTGCGCTATCCCGCGCTTGAGGCCGGCGCCGCCCGCCCCTGAGAGGCGGCGCTGTTTCTTCTTGCCCGAAATATCCCCGCCGGAGGCATGGCCGCCTGCGGCCATTCAGCCCCTCGCCGGATTACAACCAGTCGGCGCGCCCGGTGCCCACCGCATCGGCGACAGTCGCAAAACCGTCCCGCGCCAGAAGCGCATCAAGCCCCTGCGCGATCTGCGGCACCAGCGACAGGCCCTGATAGACCAGCGCCGTGTAAAGCTGCACCGCCGAGGCCCCGGCCCGGATCTTCTGATAGGCCTGTTCGGCGCTGCTGATGCCGCCCACGCCGATCAGCGGAATACGCCCTTCGGTCAGTTGCGACAGTTGCGCCAGTATGCGGGTCGATTTCTCGAACAAGGGCGCGCCGGACAGCCCGCCCTTTTCGCCGCGATGCGCGCTGTGCAGGCCTGCGCGATCCAGCGTGGTATTGGTGGCGATGATCGCATCGACGCCTGAATTGCGGGCCACATCGGCAATCTCGGACAGTTCGGCGGCGGTCAGGTCGGGCGCTATCTTCAGAAAGACGGGGATCGGGCGCGTCAGCCAGGCGCGTGCCTCCATCACACCGGCCAGCAGCGCGCCAAGGGCCTCGGCCCCCTGCAGGTCGCGCAGCTTTTCGGTATTGGGCGAGGACACATTGACCGTGGCGAAATCAAGGTGCTTGCCGCAATGGGCCAGCACGCGGGCGAAATCCTCGGCCCGGTCGGCGCTGTCCTTGTTGGCGCCAAGGTTCAGGCCGATCACCGCATCCTTGGGGCGGTGGGCAAGGCGGTCGGCCATCGCCTCCATGCCCTGGTTGTTGAAGCCGAAGCGGTTGATGGCGGCGCGATCCTCGGTCAGGCGGAACAGGCGCGGGCGCGGGTTGCCGGGTTGGGCGCGCGGCGTGGTGGCGCCCACCTCGACAAAGCCGAAACCCGCGCGGCTGAGCGGGCCCAGAACATCCGCGTTCTTGTCGAACCCGGCGGCAAGACCCACGGGGTTGGGCAGGTCAAGCCCGGCCAGCGTGGTCCTGAGCCGATCCGAGGTGACGGGGCCGGGCAGCGGAACCAGGCCGGTTTTCAGGGCGCGGATCGCAAGACCATGCGCGGTTTCGGGATCGATGCGGCGCAGGGCGGCAAGGCCGATGGATTCCAGCAGGCTCATGTCATCTCCGGCGGAAAGTGGTGGGTGCCATCCACCAGCGGCAGCGGTTTGTGCCACAGGATGTCCGACAGTCGCAGCGCCCGGTAGAGATGCGGGAACAGCGCGCCACCGCGCGACGGCTCCCATGTCAGGGCCTCGCCCAGGCTGTCGGCGTCCAGCGCCAGCAGGGTCAGCCCGTCCTCGCCCGCGAAATGCTTGGCGGCGGTTTCCTGCGCCTGCGCGGCGGTCGAGAAATGGACATAGCCATCGGCGATGTCGATGGGGGCGCCCAGGGTTTCGCCCTGCGCCTGCAAAGCGGCCCATTCGTCCGCGCGGAATATCTTGTAGATCAGCATGGCTGCTCACATGACGCGCAGCCCGGCTGCGGTCAAGCATCTTCCCGCAGCGCCAGGGCAGATCGGCTTTGACAGGTGGGGGAAGGCGGGCCACCATTCCGCAAGACACACCCAGAGGGAGACCCCGCCCATGCTCACCCGCCCCATTGCAGGCCTGGCCGCCTTTGTTCTGTCCGCAGGCCTCGCGCAGGCCGACTACACGCTGCACATCCTGCATGTGAACGACCTGCACAGCCGGATCGAGCCGATCAACCGCTTCGATTCGACCTGCAGCGCCGCGGATGAGGCCGAAGGGAAATGCTTTGGCGGTGTCGCGCGTCTGGCCACCAAGGTCACGGAATTGCGCGATGCGCTGCGCGCGCAGGGGCAGAACGTGATCCTGCTGGACGCCGGCGACCAGTTCCAGGGCAGCCTGATGTACACGACCTACAATGGCGCGGTCGAGGCCGAGTTCATGCAGGCCATCGGTTTCGATGCCATGGCGGTGGGCAACCACGAATTCGACGATGGCCCCGCCGGGCTGGCGGCGTTTCTGGACAAGGTCGGTTTTCCGGTGATTTCCGGCAATATCGACGTGAGCCGGTCCAACCTGCTGGCGGGGCGTGTGGCCGATCATGTGATCCTTGAGGTTGGCGGTCACAGGATCGGCATCGTCTCGGCGCTGGCGACCGATACGGTGGAAACCTCAAGCCCCGGTGATGACGTGATCTTTGCCGACGAGGCCGCAAGCCTTGCCGTCGATGTCGCGGCGCTCGAGGCGCAAGGCGTGGACAAGATCATCGCCCTGACCCATGTGGGCCTGCCGCGCGATCTGGACCTTGCCGCGCGTGTGCCGGGTCTGGATGCCATCGTGGGCGGCCATTCCCACACATTGATGAGCAATACGGAAGAGGGCGCACTGCCCTATCCGCAGATGGTGGGCAGCGTGCCCGTGGTGCAGGCCTTTGCCTATTCCAAATACCTGGGCCATCTGGTGCTGCAATTCGACGAGGCGGGCCATGTGACAGCGGCCAGCGGCGATACGATCCTGCTGGATGCCAGCGTGACGCCCGATCCCGCGATCGCGGCGCGGGTGGCGGAACTGGCCGGCCCCATCGCAGAGGTCAAGGCCCGCGTCGTGGCGGCGGCGGCTGCCGATATCGACGGCGCGCGTGAAAGCTGCCGCATCCGGGAATGCACCATGGGCAATCTGGTGGCGGATGCCATGCTGGACCGGGTGAAGGACCAGGGCGTCAGCATCGCGATCCAGAATGGCGGCGGTCTGCGCGCCAGTATCGCGGCCGGTCAGGTCACCATGGGCGATGTGCTGGGTGTGCTGCCCTTCCAGAATACGCTGTCCACCTTTGAGGCGACCGGGGCCACGGTTCTGGCCGCGCTGGAAAACGGGCTGAGCCAGATCGACGAAGGGGCAGGGCGTTTCCCCCAGGTGGCGGGGATGCGCTATGTCTTTGATCCGGCCGCCGAGGCGGGCGCGCGCGTTGTCAGCGTCGAGGTGCGGCAGGGCGATGCCTGGGTCGCGCTCGATCCGGCGAAAACCTATGGCGTGGTGACCAACAACTACATGCGCGGGGGCGGCGACGGCTATGCCATGTTCAAGACCGATGGCATGAACGCCTATGATTTCGGCCCCGATCTGGCCGATGTTCTGGCCGCCTACATGGCGGCGAACGCGCCCTACCAGCCCGTTACGGACGGTCGCATCACGATGAAATGAAACAGCCCGCACCCGCCGTCGTTTGCGGGTGCAGCCGCAGAACGGCTGTGGCATGAGAGGGCATGCATCAGGCGACCCTTTCAGATCCGGCAGGCAGCGGGGAGGACCATCGGTCCAACCGTCTTTTGATCGCGGTGCTGTCCATGTCGAATTTCGTGATCGGCATGGGGGCCTTCATGATCATCGGCCTGTTGGAGCCGCTTGCGGCGGATCTGGATCTGCCAACCGCGCGCGCGGGTGCCGTGCTGACGACATATGCGGTGGCCTATGCGATCCTGTCGCCCGTCCTTGTCTCGGTCACCGGGGGGATCGGGCGGCGGCGCGTGCTGGCGGCGGGGCTGGCCCTGTTCGGGCTGGCTTGCCTCTTGCCCGTGCTGGTGCCAACGGAAGCCGCGCTGCATGCCAGCCGCATCCTGGCGGCGGCGGGGGCGGGGATCTTCACGCCGGTCGCGGCGGCGGTGGCGGCGGGGCTGAGCGCACCGGGGAACAGGGCCAAGGCGCTGGCGGCGGTGTTTTTCGGCATGACCATGAGCCAGGTCCTGGGCCTGCCGCTGGGCAGTTTCGTGGCCTATACCTTCGGCTGGCGCGCAGCCTTCGCGGTGGTGCTGATCGTGCTGCTGCCCTGCCTCTGGCTGATCTGGACGATCGTGCCGCGCGGCCTGTCGTTCCAGCCGGTCACGCTGCATGATCTGACGCGCATGATGCGCAACGCCCGGCTGATGCTGGCGGCGGGCTTTACCGCCAGCTTCCTGACGGCGGGTTACGTGGTGAACACCTTTCTGGCCCCACTGCTGTCGCAGAGCCTGGGCTGGGGGCGGGACGGCATCACGCTGGCGCTGCTGGTCTGCGGGATCGGGGCGGTTCTGGGCAACATGATGGGTGGCGCGCTGAGCGACCGGATCGGGCCTGCGCGGACGCTGACCTTGCTGTGTCTGGCGCAACTGGTGGTCTTGCCCGGATTTTCGCTGCTGCCGCTTGCCGGTGGTCAGGCGACGCCGGTTTCGGGACTGCTGGCGATGGGGCTTTTGCTGCTGTGGTCGGTCTTTGGCTGGTCCTTCATGGCCGCGCAACAGGCGCGGCTGATCGGTTTGGCCCCCGACGCCGCCCCGGTGATGCTGGCGCTGAACGCGGCCGGTGTCTATGTGGGGGCGGCGCTGGGCTCGGCCATCGGGAGCTTGGTGCTGGCCGGGTTCGGCCTTGCGCCGCTGGGCCTGGTTGCGGGGGCGCTTGTCCTGGTGGCGCTGGCGCATCTGCGGCTGTCGGTGCGGCTGGGCTGAGAGCCCGGCATTTTCGAGTATTTGGGGAACGATGAAGGGGCGGGCGCTGGATTTGCGCGCGCGGCTGGGGCACTGTGTTCCCATGTGCGGACGTTTTGCCCTGACCCTGCCCAATGACGCGATGGCGCGGCTGTTTCAGGCCACGCCCGCCAATGACCTGCCGCCGGTGCCGCGTTTCAATATCTGTCCGACGCAGGCGATCCATGTGATCACGGCCGGCGAGGCGGGGCGGCGGCTGGGGGCGATGCGCTGGGGTTTCGTGCCGCAGTGGTACAAGAGCCCCACGGATGGCCCGCTGCTGATCAACGCGCGCGCCGAGACGCTGGCCGACAAACCCGCCTTTCGCGCCGCGGCGCGGGCGCGGCGCTGCCTGATCCCGGCGGATGGGTTTTACGAATGGACCAAGGGCGCGGATGATGCGCGGCTGCCCTGGTACATCCGGCGGTGCGACCGCGAACCGATGGTCATGGCGGGTGTCTGGCAGGACTGGGGACCCGAGGAGGCGCGCATCACCACCTGCGCCATCGTGACCACTGCCGCGAACCCCGATATCGCCACGCTGCATGACCGCATGCCGCTGATCCTTGCGCCCGCCGACTGGCCGCTCTGGCTGGGCGAGGCGGGGCATGGCGCGGCGCGGCTGATGCGCCCCGCCCCCGATGCCACGCTGGAGGCCTGGCGCGTCGACCCGGCGGTCAATTCCAACCGCGCCGAGGGCGAGGCGTTGCGCGCGCCGATCGAGGCCTAGCCCTTCGAGGCCTGATCCAGAGTGCCCTCGGCGCGCATGTCATCCAGCACGCCGCGCGCGACGCGGAAACTGTCGATCATCGCGGGCACGCCGCAATAGATGCCGACCTGCAGCAGCACTTCCTTGATCTCGTCCGGCGACAGGCCGTTGTTGATCGCGCCGCGCACATGCGCGCCCAACTCGTGCGGGCGGTTCAGGGCTGCCAGCATCGCAAGGTTGATGGTGGAGCGGGTCTTGCGGTCCAGACCCTCGCGGCCCCAGATCTCGCCCCAGCAATAGGTGGTGACGAGTTCCTGCAATTCGCGGGTGAAGTCATCCATATTGGCCACGGCGCGGTCCACATAGGCATCGCCCAGGGTCGCGCGGCGGATCTTCATGCCCTTGTCATGGGTTGCCTTGTCCATCTTTCTTGTCCTTTCGGTGTTGCGGGATCGGTCGGCAGAGTGCTGCGCGAGCGGGCGGGGTTGCAAGCGTAATCCGCGCGTGGCGCGCGCCGGTCAGCCCGCGGCGATGCGGCTGCCGGACAGCGGTGCGGCCCATGCGTTGCGGAAGGCCGCGTCAAGTTCCAGCACATCGGGAATCCGCGCCTCGGCGGGCGTCTGGTAGAGCGCACCGCGCGCCGGGGCAGAGGACCAAGCGATGATCGCCGGCGCGGCCATCATCGGCACGACCACCGGGGCCAGCCACGGCAGCAGCGCGGGCGACAACACGAAGGCCAGCACGGCCCCCAGCAGGCCACTGATCACGATCCAGCTGCTGGCCTGCCATGCCTCGGTCAGGGTCATGCGCCCGTCGCCGCGCGCCTGCGCGGGCCAGCCGCCGTCGACACCGGCCACGACCTGCATCACCGACCGGGTGTTGAACATCAGGAACACCGGGGCCGAGAGGGCCGAAAAGGCCAGTTCGGCCCCGACGGACCGGGCCGCCGCCCAGGCGCCGCCAAAGCCCGCCGCCCGGCGCCGGAGGCCTGCATCGACCAGGATCAGCAGCTTGGGCAGGAACAGAAGGCCCACGATGCAGATCGCCAGCGCCACCGCCTGCGATGTCTGCGACACCGGGATCACCGGCCAGCGCCAGCCCTCGATGGGGAAATAGTCGATCGGCGGCACGAAGAGGGGGGCGGCAATCGAGCAGAGCAGGAAGGCCAGCCAGATCACGGGCGACAGATAGGCCAGGATGCCCTGTACGAAGACAAAGCGGCTCCAGGGTTTCAGGCCCGGCGCCGTCAGAAGGCGCGCATGTTGCAGGTTGCCCTGGCACCAGCGTCGATCACGCTTGGCATGCAGGACCATGTTCTCGGGGCCTTCCTCGTAACTGCCGGTCAGATCGTCATCGACCCTGACCTGCCAGCCTGCACGCGCCAGCAACGCGGCCTCGACATAATCATGGCTCAGGATATGGCCGCCGAAAGGGGGCGGGCCCGACAGTTCCGGCAAGCCGCAGCTTTCCGCGAAGGCGCGCAGGCGCACGATGGCATTGTGCCCCCAGAAGGGACCGGTACGCCCCTGCATCATCGCAAGGCCACGGCAGAAGACCGGTGAATAGAAGGCGGCGGCGAATTGCTGGATCCGGCCGAAGCGCGAGCGCGCATTGACGATCTGCGGCAATGTCTGAAGCAATCCCAGGTCCGGCGCGGCCTCCATCCTGCGGACCATCTCGACCAGGGTGTCGCCTTCCATCAGGCTGTCGGCATCCAGGATGACGGCAAGGTCATAGGCGCCGCCCGACCGGGTGATGAAATCCTCGATATTGCCGGCCTTGCGCCCGCGGTTCGTCTCGCGCCGGCGATAGAAGATGCGCCCTTCGGCCCCGGTCAGGGCCAGCAGGCGATGCAGGCCCTTGCGTTCGGCCTCGGCTGTGGCCTCGTCGCGGGTGTCGGACAGGATCGCGAAATGAAAATGCGCGGCCATGCCGGTGCGCTGCAGTGACGCCTCCATCGCGGCGATGCGCGGGAAGGTGGCGGCCGGATCCTCGTTATAGACCGGGACAAGGATCACGCAGCGCGATGTCAGCGGTCCATCGTGGCGCGCAGGCCGCGGCGGGCGCGTGGTGAGCCCCGCAAAGGCCTGCGCCGCGCCCCAGGCCAGCCAGAAGGTCGACACCAGGATCAGCCCGGCCCGCAGCACATCCATCACGTCAAGGCCGTCGGCGGCACCGTAGCGCAGGAACAGGACGAAGCCACCGCAGCCGATCAGGATGCTGCTGCTCAGCAGGACAAGCCTGATCAGACCCACCCGCCAGTCGGAGGGTGTATCCATGTCTCAGGCCTCGCGCGAGGGGCGCCGGGCGGGACGAAAGGCCGCGAGCATCATGGGCAGGATGCGGCGTGGTGGCTGTTCCAGCATCTGGGTCGGCATGGCCATGGGCGCATCAGGCGGTGCGGATGGCGCGCGCGCCTCTGCCTCGGGATCTGTCAGGAATAGGCCGGAAAGGTCATTCATCTTGCATTGATCCACTGATAAAGCCAATTTTCCGTCAGCTTGCGCCCATAACCCGCCAGGTGGGCGGACATTTCCACGACCGCATCGTCCTCGGCGCTGAGGTCCAGGAACAGACGCCAGACGCCTGTTTGCGGCACCCTCTGCAACACGCTGCTGATCACCTCGCCGTTCGATACCGAGACGATCGGCGCGATCTCTGCCTCTGGGCCCAGCCGGTCCAGGAATCCGCCGCGGAAGTCGATGACGAACTTCCGTAGACCATCCTGCAGTTCGACCCCGGCAACGCCCCCATGTCCAGCGCGTGTCACCTCGACATGGGCGATCGGGTCCGCAGGATCAAGCGGCAGGTCGCCCCAATGCATCCGATAGGCGAATTCACGCGCGTCTCCGGCCCGTGCGGGCGCTTCGGGCACCCAATAGGCCACGATATTGTCATTCGCTTCCAGGTCCGAGGGGATTTCCACAAGGCGTACATAGCCCTTGCCCCAATCGCCGATCGGTTCGATATCCAGCGAGGGACGGCGGTGGTAATTCGCCTCGATGTCCTGGAACTGCTCGAAATCGCGTTCGCGCTGGTGCAGGCCGAACTTGCGGGGCGCGGTTTCGGGGAAGTAGCTGCCAGACAGGCGCGGCGGGTTGTTCAGCGGACGCCAGATCGCCTCGCCATCGGCCCGCAGGATCCGCAGCCCGTCGCTGTCATGTACCTTGGGGCGGAAATCGTCGAACTGCGTGTGGTTCTTTTCCGAGTAGAGATACATCGAGGTCAGGGGCGCGATGCCCAGCTCTTCGACATCTTCACGGAAAAACAGCCGCGCGGTGACCTCGATGGTGGTGGTCGCGCCGGGAAAGAACACGAAGCGATAGGCACCCGTCACGCTGGGGCTTTGCAGCGCCGCATATACGGTGATCAGGCCCGCATCTGTTCCGCGCTCCATATAGAAGCGCGAAAAGCGGGGAAATTCCTCACCCGCGGCGGTGGCGGTGTTCAGGGCCAGCCCGCGCGCCGACAACCCGTAGGCCGATCCACGCCCCAGCGCGCGGAAATAGCTGGCGCCGACGAAGGCCACCAGCTCGTCCATGATATCGGGGCGGTTCAGCGGGTGATGCAGGCGGAAGCCGGCGACGCCGGGCATGTCGGTCAGCGGCGGAATGCGCGACCCCAGATCGTTGAGGTATTCGAAATCCTCGGTGCTGAAGCGCATCTCGGTCGCGTTGCCGTCGGCCACTTCATAAAGGATCACCGGTTCCTTGAAGAGCCAGCCCATCGGGAAGGCGGCAAGCGCAAGCGTGCTCGTCTCGCTGGACCAGCGCATCCGGTCGGGACGGAACCGCACCAACCGGTAGTCGTCATAATCCAGCTCCGCCAGGAAGCCGCCCACGGGTTCGGCCGGCTGATGCGCCGCCTGCGCAAGCGCGCGCATCTCTTCTGTCAGGATGTCGAAGGTGAAGGGTTGCGGTGCGGGCTGCGCCGCAGTGGCCGTGTCCTGTGCCGCAAGGCGCAAGGGATAGGTGCATGCCAGCGCTGCCGTAGCCACAAGGAGATGCCGACGCGTGAGGGTGGTGGACGAAAGACCGAAGTCAGACATTTCTTTTCAAACCTGAAGGTTTACGGCGCCGCAAACCGGTGCACGTTCGCCGGGCTTATATGTGGCACCCATAATCCAAGGCAAGCGGGATCACAGGCAATTGTGATCGATTCGAAAGCAAGGAGCGGGTCGCTGCCTAGTTTATATGCGCAAACCTGCGGTAACCCGCCGAAACAGGCATTTCGGGTCTGTATCAAGCCTGATCGGAGCCTGTCAGACAGCATGCGCAGGCCGACAAGTTGCGATCCGGCTCTGCTTCATAGGCGAGTCGTGCGCGCGATTCCCCCAAACCCCTGCGCGAGTCGCCCAAGGTGCATGGTTCAGCGGCAGCAGCGGGGCAGGGGGCAGGACCTCTGCCCGGGGCGGGCTGTGCGGTGACGAAACCCTGCAGGATGGCCTGGGCCCTTTGGAACAAGGGGCTTGGCGCCATCACAACAGGCAGTCGGAATGTTTTCTCATCTGATTTTTGCAATTCGTCGATTTTCCTCTTGCGGCCGGAATCGGTTATCACTAAATAGCCCCTCACGGCGACGCAGAGACGCGGCGCTGGGGACCGGACGGAACGATGGAGCG
>JANREX010000081.1 GCA_030758115.1 Paracoccaceae bacterium
ACCCAGCAAGCAAGACCATTAACGGTGGCGCGCGCCGCCCGTGGTGCGGGTGGTCGGACTCGAACCGACACACCGTGAGGTAAGGGTGTTTGAGACCCTCGCGTCTACCATTCCGCCACACCCGCACGGGCTGCATTGCGCCTTGTCGGAATATCGCCGGTCTGCTGCTGCGTCCAGTCGAAAACGCGCGGGATCTGCCGCGACAGGCGCGTTTTCCCTTTCCGCAAGCCGGCCCGACAGGTAAACACCGGGCCAGAACAGGCGCGCAGGCCAGGCATCGCGCAGGGGCCGCAACCACAGGCAGCAGGCATGATACGATCGCTTTACGACTGGACCCTGCGACAGGCGCAGCATCCCCGCGCCCTCTGGGTTCTGGGCTTCGTGTCCTTCATCGAATCCTCGGTCTTTCCGATCCCGCCCGATGTGCTGATGATCCCGATGATCCTGGCGCGGCCCAACCGGGCCTGGCTGATCGCGGGGGTGGCGCTGGTGACTTCGGTGCTGGGGGGGATCCTGGGATATGCGATCGGGGCGCTTTTCTACGAGACGCTGGGACAGCCGATCCTCGAGGCGCTCGGCAAGGGCGACGCGATGGCGGCGTTCAACACCCGCTTCAACGAATTCGGCTTCTGGCCGGTGCTGATCGCGGGGATCACGCCCTTTCCCTACAAGGTGATCACCATCATGTCGGGCTGGACCGGCATGCCCCTGGGTGTCTTCATCGTCACCTCGATCATCGCGCGGGGCCTGCGGTTCTTCATCGTGGCCGCCCTGCTGTGGAAATTCGGCGCACCTATTCGTGATTTCATCGAGAAGCGTCTGGGCTTGCTGTTCACCCTCTTCGTGATCATCCTTCTGGCCGGATTCTACGGAGTACGCTTCCTGTGACCCTGACCGCACGCCACTGGATGATCCTTGCCGCCGCCGGTTCGCTGGCGCTGATGCTGGGCGCGCTGGCCTTTCAGCATATCGGCGGCATGGCCCCCTGCAAACTCTGTCTCTGGCAACGCTGGCCGCATGCGGCGGCGATCGGGATCGGCGGCCTTGCCGCGCTGGCGCTGCTGCCTGCGGCACTGCTTGCGGGCCTGGGCCTGCTGGCCGCGCTCGCCACATCCGGGATCGGCGCCTATCATACGGGCGTCGAACGTGGCTGGTGGGAGGGTCCCGCCTCCTGCAGTGGTGGCGGCGTGGCGGATCAATCCGCGCAGGATCTTTTCGCGCAGATCATGGCCGCGCCCCTGATCCGCTGCGACGAGGTGCCGTGGGAGATGTTCGGCCTGTCCATGGCCAGTTGGAACGCCCTGGTGTCGCTGGGCCTTGCGGGCCTCTGGCTGATGGCGCTGCGCGCGACCCGCTGAGGCATCAGCGCCCCGACTTGCGCGTGCTCAGCAACAGGTTCGTCTCGGAACTGACCACGCCTTCCAGGCGGCGAATGGCGGCAAGGGCGCGGTCCAGATCCTCCAGGGTGGCTGTCCCGATCTCGATGATCATGTCCCAGCGGCCATTCGTGTTGTGGACCGCGCGCACATCCGGCAGTCCGGTCAACTGGCGCTGGATCCGGTCCGCGCCGCGCCCTTCCACCGCGATCATCATCAGGCCGCGCACCGGATCCTGCGCCACATCGCCTTTCAGCACCACGCTGAAGCCGATGATGTCGCCCTGCCGTTGCAGCCTTTCCATGCGCGCCCGCACGGTCGTGCGCGAGACGCCCAACTGATCCGACAGCGCCGAAAGCGAGGCGCGGGCATCGTGGCGCAGCGCGCGGATCAAGGCCTGATCCGTATCATCCATTTCGGCGCATCCTTCGTCCGTTTCGGAAAAGCTTGGGCCATATTGATCAATTTGCAGGGTTCAATCCATCCCGAAATGACATGATACCCGTGAAAACACCACAAGAGGCCCCCATGACCCTGCAAGACATCATCCTGATCGGCTGCCCCGTGGACAGCGGCAAGCGCAGCCGTGGTTGCCTGATGGGCCCCGATGCCTATCGTACCGCCGGGCTGGCCGAGGCCCTGACCGATCTGGGCCACCGGGTCATCGATCGCGGCAACCTGGCCCCTGCCCCGGTTTCGCCCCCCGCCGATGCCCTGCCCCATCTGCATGCGCTGGCCGAGACCATCGGCTGGACGCAAACACTGTCAGCGGCCGCGCAATCCGCCATGGGGCAAGGCCTGCCGATCTTCATGGGGGGCGATCACAGCCTGTCGCTGGGCAGCGTGGCCGGTGTCGCGGCCCATGCGCAGGCGCAGGGGCGGCCGCAATTCGTGCTCTGGCTGGATGCGCATAGCGATTATCACACCCCGCACAGCAGCACCTCGGGGCATCTGCATGGCACGCCGCTGGCCTATGTGACCGGGCGCGGCGGCTTTGACGGCTTCCCGCCGCTGGCCGCCCCGATCCCGCAGGACAACATCTGCATCATCGGGCTGCGTTCGGTCGATCCGGCGGAACGCGCCGCCCTGCAGGACAGCGCGATCCATCGCCACGACATGCGCGAGATCGACGAGACCGGGATCGCCCGGCCCCTGGGCGTCTTCCTGGACCGGGTCGCCGCCGCCGGTGGCGCGCTGCATGTCTCGCTTGACGTGGATTTCATCGACCCTGCCGCCGCCCCCGGCGTCGTGACCACCGTTCCGGGCGGCGCCACGGTGCGCGAGGCCCATCTGGTGATGGAAATGCTGCATGACAGCGCGCTCATGACCTCGCTCGACCTGGTCGAGTTGAACCCCTTCCTGGATGATCGCGGGCGCACGGCGCAATTGATGGTCGATCTGGCGGCCTCGGCGCTGGGACGGCGCGTCTTCGACCGCCCGACCCGTGCCTATGGCTGATCCTGCCGCTTCATCTTGCCAGAAAGACCCAATCCGACAGGAGTTCCATATGCAGACCCCATCCGACAAGGCGCTGGTCCCTTTCGTCTCGGTCGATCACATGATGGGCCTTGTGCATCACATCGGCCTGCCCCGCGTCCTGCGCGAACTGGCCAGCTTCATCGAAGATGATTTCCGCCGCTGGCCGCATTTCGACAAGACCCCGCGCGTGGCCAGCCATTCGGCGGTGGGCGTGATCGAGTTGATGCCCACATCGGACGGCGATCTTTACGGGTTCAAATACGTGAACGGCCATCCCGGCAACATGCGCGCGGGCCTGCAGACCGTGACAGCCTTCGGGATGCTGGCGCGGGTGGACAACGGCTATCCGGTGCTGGTGTCCGAGATGACGCTGCTGACCGCTATCCGCACCGCCGCCACATCGGCCATGGCGGCACGGCATCTTGCCCCGGCGGGGGCCACGACCATGGCGATGATCGGCAATGGCGCGCAATCGGAATTCCAGTGTCTTGCGATGCAGGCGATCTGCGGGATCAGCCATGTCCGGCTTTACGACATCGACGCCGCCGCCACCGCCAAGGCCATGCGCAACCTGGCCGGTTCGGGCCTGCAGGTGACCGCCTGCACCACGCCGGAACAGGCGATCGAGGGGGCGCAGATCATCACGACCTGCACGGCGGACAAGCAATATGCCACGATCCTGACCGACAACATGGTGGGCGCAGGCGTGCATATCAACGCGATCGGCGGGGATTGCCCCGGCAAGACCGAACTGCATCCCGATATCCTGCGCCGCGCGACGATCTTCGTGGAATATCCCGAACAGACCCGGGTGGAGGGCGAGATCCAGCAGCTGGCCCCCGATCATCCGGTGACAGAGCTGTGGCAGGTCATCACCGGGGGGGCGGAGGGGCGGAGCGACGCGCGCCAGATCACCTTGTTCGACAGCGTGGGGTTTGCCATCGAGGATTTCAGCGCCCTGCGCTATATCCGCGAGCGGATCGAAGGCACCGCCTTTTTCCAGCCGCTCGACCTGCTGGCCGACCCCGATGATCCGCGCGATCTGTTCGGCATGCTGACGCGGGCGGCCCCCGGCAAGTCCGCATGAGGAACGCCAGACAAGCCTCTGTCTGAAAAGGAAAAGGAGGGATGCAAGCATCCCTCCAGTCTCACGGATCGGGCTCTCTATGTTAACCGCTCGGAACGTTTCGCCTGCGTCCCGACCCGCGCGGGGCAAGCGCACCTGCCCCGTGTTTCGTGGGTTTCCACCGGAAACCCCGCGACAAGGGACAGAGCGAAAATCCACAGGATTTTGGCGGAGTCCCTTCTCGTTCACGTGAAGGGCGCCCGGAGGCGCCCTTCAATCTTCTTAGCTACAGCCGCTCGTCGCGCCGCAGGTGTTGCACTTCATGCAGGTGCCGTTGCG
>JANREX010000082.1 GCA_030758115.1 Paracoccaceae bacterium
CACAACAGCTGGATTTGCTGGAGCTGGGTCCAACACGAACCCAAGGCTTGATTTTTGAACCTGCCCAGACCGCGCCCCGGACGACGAACCCGAGCCAAGCGCCTTCGGTCTCCTGCATCTCGGTCGGGGTCATGCTGCGCGCCGATGCCATGGCAACGGGCGCTTCCGCCGCCGCGCGTGCAGTCGTGGTGCTTGCAGCGGAGGCAGCCGCCTTGCCGCCGAAGGCAAAGGCCATGTCCGAGGCGCTGAGCGATTGTGCCGCGGCGGGCGAGGCGATGATGGCCACGATGCTGAGCACGGCCAGCATCTTGGTGGCAAATGTCGTTATGATATTCATCTTGGGCATACTCCCTTCACTGGTCAAAATGGCCGCCCCGAACCGCCGGGACAGGATCTGCCCTGCGGTGACAACCCTGTCACCGAAAGGCGGAACAGGTGCCGTGCCCTAGGGCGACAGCGGTATGGCACGCAGCGACAGGGACCACCCTGCCGGTTCCCTGAAGAATGTCGTGTCGATCTGCGCAATGCTCATGTCCTGCGGGATCAGCAGCAGGATGCGGCCGCGTGGCGTGCCGTCGGTATCCGGGGCCTCCCACATGCGGCGGAACTGATGCGCCGTCAGCTGCCGGTTGCCCCATGAAGGGTCCGCCACATGCACGACCCCGTCGCGGCGGATGCCGCGAATGACGGTGAAATGATCCTCGCCGCGATATTGCACATAGGCGATCGCCGGGATCTTGAGCTGCTTGAGATCGTCGAAGGACAGCATCAGCCCGCCCGCCCGGACCCCGTAGGCGGGTGCCACATCGGCAAGCTGCTGGAACGAGGATCTGTCCGTCGCCCCCATTCGGGTCAGCACGTCCTTTTCCGTCACGGACATCCCGTAGAATTCGTTCAGGATCGTCGCCATGCTGGCCGCACCGCAGGAATAATCCAGCTGCTGTTTCACGATCCGGAAATCGCGCAGCGCCTTCCAGGTGTTGACGATTGGCTGGCCGTTCAGCTGCTCGCCGGGGAACATGTCGGCCTTGGCGGGGGCGGCCGCCAACAGTGCGACAAGGCACAGGGCAAGACGAAGATCAGTCATGAAATGCTCCGGTTCTGGGCAGGCAGGAACAAGCAAGGCCCATGGGTTGCGCTGTCATCGGTCACGCGGGGGCGCGGTTGGCGACAAGATGGTCGATGGCCGTGTCGGCAACCAGTCCGCCGGCCTCGAAATGCTCCATCATCAGGTCGGTGATCGCATCCATTTCGGCCTGGGTGAACAGGTGGCGGGCCAGTGCGGCCACAGGGGCATCGCGCAGATGCGCGATCACCTCCAGCCCGTCATCCTGCAAGGCGTCCGGACCTTCGGGCATCTTGTCGAGGATCATGCGAATGGCTTGCGGCCCGCCGAAACCCTTGCTTTTCATCCATCCCTCCTGATGTGATCCCCGGGCCAACCCTTGGGCAAACCGCTGCCGCAACCCTCTGCCGAGAAATATCTCTTGTGCATTATCTCTCTCTCAAGCCTTTACAGGAATGCGGTGTCCAGATGCAGATCATGACGTGACGAAAACAGTTTCATCGTCTGACCTCGCTCTAGGCCCGCCTCCACGCTTTCACCGTGCCTCAACGCGATAAAGGCGCCCCGGATGAAATCCTGTTGCGGAATGGTGGACAGAACCTCCGCGAGGACATCATAACCGGTGAGCCGGCCGTTCATATCCGCCCTGATCCAATCAGTATTCCGATCTTCCCGGAAATAGACAAAGGCACTCCCGACCTCTGCCTCGTTCCATGCAGGCCGTTTCCGTCGCAATTGCGCCTGCTCCCTGTGCGCGAAGAGTGCCAGCAATCTGCTCATGATACTGTCCTGTGGTGAATATGGCCCCCATGGAATGGGGGCCACCAAGTCTTGGCGTGGGCGACCATGCCAGACATGCCCGCCGTTGGGGGGGAGATGTCAGCGACCCCGTCCCCAGGTCGATACGATACGCCCCTGGCTGTTAACCACAACGGTTGACCGCGGCCCGATATAGCGGGTCGTGCCCGCGTTGGGACCGCTGGTGAAGGTGCGGATACTGGTCGGATTGCGCAGCGTGCTGACCATGGCGCCCGGCCTGATGCCCCGGTTGATGGTCTGGTTCAGGCCATGACGCGTAAAGCCCGAAATGGCGACCCGCCCGATCATGATCGGGATCTGGATCCAGGCCCCTTCGGTGTCCTGCATCTCGGCCTGGGTCATGCCCCGCGCCGAGGCGATGGCGACGCTGTCCCCGGCCTTGGCGGCCGGTGCCTGCGTCGTGGCCTTGCCGCCAAAGGCAAAGGCCATGTCGGCGGCATTCAGCGACTGCGCCGTCGCCGGTGCCACGGTCATCGCCACCAGCCCGAGAACGGCCAGCATCCTGATGGCAAAGGTTGAAAAGATGGTCATCTGGTTACTCTCCTTTCACTGGTTAACAAAAACGAATCTCTGCCGATTGATTTCTGTGCCTTTATTGCGCGCAAAGGCGCGGGCCTCTCGTTATGCTTGCCCTGATCCCTCAGCTTGCCGCATCGGTCAGCGCCACGATATCGCGCCCGCCCGTCAGCGCGGCGCACAGGCTGTCCAGCGTGACATGGGCACCGAACAGCATGGGGCGCGCGGTTGTATGGTCTGCGCGAATGGGATCACCCTCGGTCCAGGTGATGCGGCCATTGCGCTTCAACTCGGCCGTATAGGCGATGGGATCGCCGCGCCCGATGGTCTGCCCGGCAGCGACCAGCCGTTCCAGCAGTACCGGCCAGTCCTGTTCGATCCGGTCAGGTGCCATGCCATGCCGCGCGGCCAGTGCTGCGAGGTCTTCGGGGGTGGGGTAATCCGTGGCCAAGCGGAACGGGACACGGATCGGATGCGTCATACCCGTGGCTGTGCCAGTGACCTCGACCCCGAACGGATCGATCATGCCTTGCACCGGCTGCCTGTAAAGGCGCGGCGCTTCTGCCAGAACCTCGGGGGTGGCCTGCCCGTCATCCACAAGGGCAAGGCAATCGAACAGGTAACCATCGGTCTTGTTGCCGCCCAGAAACAGCAGATAGCCGAACCGCCCTGCGCCAAGGGCAAAGCGCAGATAGCTGCCGGGTGCGACGTGATCCTCAAGCGGTTCCAGCGCCGCCTGATCCTCGACATCGTCCAGAACGATCTCGAACCCGTCATATTCAAGACCCGTCTCGGCCGCGCTGCTTTCCATGATCCCGACCGCCTGCATCAGGCCGTCATGATCCAGGCGCGCCGGTGCCGTCACCGCCAGACCCTTGTCCAGGAAATCGAACATCATGTCGTCGCTCAGACGCTTCAGATGCGTGCGCACCCGGCGCAACCTGGTGTCCGGGCCATAGAAATAATGCCTGACGAACCGGTGCTGCGACAGCGCCCCGGCGGGCAGGCTTTCCAGAACCTGCGTGATCTTGGCGTGATCCATGGCGGTGCCTTTCAAATGGTTCCGACCGCAGGTGGCGGTCGGAACCGGTTGGCGTGATGTCAGCGACGATAGGGCTGCGTCACCCGCGACGAAAGCGGGTTGCGCGGCGAGATCGAGTTGATCCGGTTCCACCCGCGATTGATCGTGTTGAACCGGTTGATGTTGTTCTGCTCGATCACCCGCGCGCCGTTGCGGGTGCTGCTGGCCCCCAGACGCACAACGCTGTCGAAGGTCCGCGTCGCCGCATGCTGCGCGGTGCGCCGCGCCAGGTTGTTGGTGATCCCCACATAGGCGATCCGCCCTCCCACAGCGAGGCCATAGACCACGATCGGCGCAATCGCGCCCTGGGTGTCCTGCATCTCGGACTGGGTCATGCCCCGCGCCGAGGCGATGGCGACGGGTGCCGCTGCTGCGGCAGGGGCTGCCGCCGCTGTTGTCGCCTTGCCACCAAAGGCAAAGCTCATGTCGGATGCTGTCAGCGATTGTGCGGATGCAGGGCTTGCAAGGATCGCCACAAGGCCAAGAACGGCCAGCAGGGTTGTGGCAAGTCTGGTCAAGATGTTCATTGGTCACTCTCCTGTCACTGGTTAAAGCTTTCGGGGACGCCACATGCCTGTCCCCCTTCACGTCACCCCGCCACCGGCGAAGGTCACTTCTTGTCGAACTTGCGCGTCACCGTGATGCCGGCCGTGAAGCTGCGATCGCCAAGAACCTCGGTCCGGGCATCGGCCCTGAGCGTCGTGTTCTTGTCCCAGGCATAGGCAAGTCCGAATTGCAGTTCGGCATCGGTGCGGCCGGTGTCGCGCCCCGTGCCGTTCACCCGGTCATCACCCACGAAGTTCAGCCCGATACCGCCTGTCAGCGTCACCTCGTTGTTGATGGCGAAACCGATGCTGGGGTTGATGAAGAAGATGTCGCCCGGATCGACCCTGTCCGCCCCGGTATCGCGCGCGAAACTGGCGCGGTAGCCTGCGGTCACCGACAGAACCAGCGGATCAAGCACGCGGTACGCCGTCAGCCCGAGGGTCCCCGAGGTCCCCGATTCCAGATCCGTTCCGCGCGCCGCGGTGTTTTCCAGGGCCGCCACATCGATGAAACCGATCAGGCCGGGGCCTGCGCCCTCGTCCTGAAAGCGGTAGTTCGCGCCGATCACAAGGCTTTGCAGCGCGCTGTCCGAAAGGGTGTCGGTCTGGCCGGTGGCCGTGTCGACAAACCGCGCCTCGTCATGGCGCAGGGTCAGGCGCGAATAGACCTCGGAGGACCCTGTCAGCCCGTAGCGCAGGCCGAGCGTGGCCAGAAACGTGTCCGATTGCCGATCCGTCACGCCAAGTTCGACGGGCAGGGACACGAACTCGCCCGTGCCTGTCTGGATGCTCTCGTAAAGGCCGCTGATGCCGTCCTGGCGGCTGGACACGAAGGTCGTGCCGAATTCCAGCCGGAACGTGCCCTTTTCGGACAGCAGCTCTTCCAGCTCGATGGCGATCCCGTCCTGTTCGAGAATGCGCTCCTGCGCATGGATCGGGCCTGTCCAGCCCAGGGTCACGCATAGACCCACAATGACGCGAAAACGCGAAACACTCATGACACCACCCAAACACTAAATTAACCCATATTTAAGATACCTGTTTCGCGTCATGGGCGTCAATTTCATTTTGATGCGACCCTGGGTTCATGTGCGGCAATCGCAGATGCTTGCCGCGCCGGCCCGATACCGCTAGACGGGCGCCATCATGACTGACGGCAAACACCCATCCGGCGCGCCCTGGCGCAATTTCTATGGCCGCTTCAAGGGCAAGACCCTGCGCGACAGCCAGTATCAACTGCTGGACGAGGACCTCGATCCCCTGTCCCCCGGCCCCGTAAGCTGGGAGGAAAACCCCGACCGCGTGCCGCTGGACCTGCCGTCGCTTTTCGGTGCGCGGGACCTGTGGCTGGAGGTCGGCTTTGGCGCGGGCGAGCATATGGTGCATCAGGCCGCGGCGAATCCCGATGTCGGCATCATTGGCTGCGAGCCTTTCCTGAACGGCGTCGCCATGGCGCTGGCCAAGATCCGCAAGGCGGGTGTGGACAATATCCGTATCCATCCGGGCGATGCGCGCAACCTGTTCGACGTCCTGCCCGAGGCCAGCGTGGCGCGCGCCTTCCTGCTTTATCCCGATCCCTGGCCCAAGAAACGCCACCACCGCCGCCGCTTTGTCACATCCGAGCATCTTGAGCCCTTGGCGCGCGTGCTGCGGCCCGGCGCGATCTTCCGCGTGGCGACCGACATTCCCGACTATGTGCGCCAGACGCTTGAAGAAGTGCCGAGGGCCGGATTCGAATGGCTGGCCGAAGGTCCCGCCGACTGGCGGCAGCCCTGGTCCGACTGGATTTCGACCCGCTATGAGCAAAAGGCCCTGCGGGAAGGGCGCGTGCCGCATTACCTGACCTTCCGGCGGCGCTGAGGCGGCTGGCCTTTGCCCCCGGGGCGGACGTCGCGCAGGGATATTTTTGGCAAGAAGAAGCAGGGGCGATGGACCGGGCCCATAACCTCGGCTATCACGCGCCAAAGCAGTCTTGAGGAGTGAACCGATGTCCGGTCATGGCACCCCCGTTCCGATGATGTCCACCGCCTGCGGCCCGCTGACCGGCGAGGCCCATGTGCCCGGCGACAAGTCGATCAGCCACCGTTCGCTGATCCTGGGTGCGCTCAGCGTGGGCGAGACACGGATCGAGGGCCTGCTGGAAGGCGAGGATGTGCTGGACACCGCGCGCGCCATGCGCGCCTTCGGCGCCGAGGTGATCGAGCATGGCGGCGGGCGCTGGTCGGTCCATGGCGTGGGCGTTGGCGGCTTCCGCGAACCGGATCAGGTGATCGATTGCGGCAACTCGGGCACCGGGGTGCGTCTGATCATGGGGGCGATGGCGACTTCGCCGATCAGCGCGACCTTCACGGGCGATGCCAGCCTGAACAAACGCCCCATGGCGCGTGTCACCGATCCGCTGGCCCTGTTCGGCGCGCAATCCGTGGGCCGGTCCGGCGGCCGCCTTCCGATGACCGTGGTGGGGGCCGCCGACCCGGTGCCGGTGCGCTATGTGGTTCCCGTGCCGTCGGCGCAGGTGAAATCGGCCGTGCTTCTGGCGGGGCTGAACGCGCCGGGCCAGACCGTGGTGATCGAGCGCGAGGCGACGCGCGACCATACCGAGCGCATGCTGGCGGGCTTCGGCGCCGAGATCGTGACCCGCGATACCGACGAGGGGCGCGAGATCACCCTGACCGGCCAGCCGGAACTCGTGGCGCAGGACATCGTGGTGCCACGCGATCCCTCCAGCGCGGCCTTTCCGGTCTGCGCCGCGATCATCGTGCCGGGATCGGACGTGCTGGTGCCCAATATCGGGCTGAACCCCACCCGTGCGGGCCTTTTCACCACGCTGCGCGAGATGGGCGCTGACCTGACATACGAGAACCTGCGCGAGGAAGGCGGTGAACCCGTGGCCGACCTGCGCGCGCGGTTTTCGCCCGACCTGCACGGGATCGAAGTGCCGCCCGACCGCGCGGCCAGCATGATCGACGAATATCCCGTCCTGTCGGTCGTGGCCGCCTGCGCGACCGGGGACACGGTGATGCGCGGCGTCAAGGAATTGCGCGTCAAGGAAAGCGACCGGATCGAGGCGATGGCCACCGGGCTGCGCGCCAACGGGATCACTGTCGAGGATGGTCCGGACTGGTGGATCGTGACAGGGCAGGGCCATGGCAACATCCCCGGCGGCGCGACCGTGGCCAGCCATCTGGATCACCGCATCGCCATGTCATTCCTGGTGTTGGGCATGGTCAGCCGCGCACCTGTCACGGTGGATGACGCATCCCCCATCGCCACATCCTTCCCGGTGTTCGAGCCGCTGATGCAGGCCTTGGGCGCAAGGATCACACGGGATCCCGCATGAGCTATCGCCGCTATATCCGGCGCCTGGGGGCATTGACCGGCCTGGTCTATGCCGCCTTGCTGGGGATCGGCGCGATCTGGCTGATGCCGGCCTCGGGGGGGCAATTGCCGCCCGATACCTGGATCACCGGCTATGATCAGGCGCGTCTTGCGGCCTGGCTGGCGGCGCTGACCGATGAGGGGCGCGCGCTTTACCTTGGTCCGATCGGCTGGCTTGATACGCTGTTTCCGCCGCTTCTGGGGCTGCTGCTGGCCAGCATGATCTGGCGCCTGGGGCGGGTCTGGCTGGCGATGGTGCCGTTTCTCTATACCGCGACGGACCTGTGGGAGAATGCGGTGCTGGCCGGCATCGTGCGGGCCAATGATGCATCGCTGGCCGATCACGCCTCATCGCTGACGCAGGGCAAATATGCGCTGCTGGGTCTGGCGCTGGCGCTGTTGTGGATGGTCTGGCGCGATCATCGGCGCAACGGTCCCTATTATTGAAGCGGCAAGCGCCTTGGGGTAACCCTGAGGCAAAGGAGCCTGTGCCATGGCATTCACCATCGCAATCGACGGGCCCGCGGCGGCGGGCAAGGGCACGATCAGCCGCGCGGTGGCCGCGCATTTCGGCTTTGCCCATCTGGATACCGGATTGCTTTACCGCGCCGTGGGCGTCCGGATGCTGGACGGGATCGACCCGATCGAGGCGGCCCGCGCCCTGACCCCGCATGACCTTGAACGCGGCGATCTGCGTGGTGCCGCGGCAGCGCAGGCGGCCAGCAAGGTGGCGACCATCCCCGAGGTGCGCGAGGCGCTGCTGGATTTCCAGCGCGCCTTTGCCCAACGCGCGGGTGGCGCGGTTCTGGACGGGCGCGACATCGGCACGGTGATCTGCCCCGAGGCCGAGGCCAAGCTGTTCGTCACCGCAAGCCCCGAGGTGCGCGCCCATCGCCGCCATGCCGAACTGCGCGCATCCGGCAGCGACATGACCTATCCGCAGGTGCTGGAGGATGTGCGCGAACGCGACGCGCGCGACCGTGACCGCAGCACGGCGCCGCTGAAACCGGCCGAGGATGCGGTGCTGATCGACACCTCGGCGCTGGATATCGACGCGGCGGTGGCAGCCGCCATCGCGGCCATCGACGCGCGCCGGCGCCGCGCCTGACCTCCGGCCAGGGTCATGCTCTGCATTGGCGCATGGCAGCCCTGCGTCCATGCACCCTTGCTGATCCGCGCAAAGCACCTATCTCGCGCTGTCTGACACCATGTCACCCCCGCGAGAAGGATTTGAAATGTTTTACGAAAAACTGGACTGGCGCTATGCGACCAAGGCGATGGACCCCTCCAAGCCGGTGCCCGAGGACAAGATCGAGCGTATCCTCGAGGCGATCCGCATGGCCCCCACATCCTCGGGGTTGCAGCCGTTCCAGATCCTGTTGGTCACCGATCCCGCCCTGCGCGCCCGGATCGCGCCGGTGGCCTGGAACCAGAAGCAGATCGTCGATGGCTCTGCCCTGCTGGTCTTTGCCGCATGGGACAACTACACCGCCGAACGGATCGACGCTTTCGTGGAGTTGACCGCAAGCCTGCGCGGCGGTCTGACCGATGCCCTCAAGGGCTATTACGACAACCTCAAGGCCACCTATCTGCCGCGCGATGCGGCCGTGAACCATGAGCATGCCGCGCGCCAGGCCTATATCGCGCTGGGCTTTGCATTGATGGCCGCTGCCGAGGAAGGCGTGGATGCAACCCCGATGGAAGGCTTCGATCCCGTCGCGGTGGACGAGATCCTTGGCCTGGGTGAGCTGGGGCTGAAATCGGTACTGCTGCTGCCGCTGGGCTACCGCGATGCCGAAAAGGACTGGCTGCATGGTCGCGCCAAGGTGCGCAAGCCGCGCGCCGAACTGGTGATCGAACGGCGCTGATCTGCCGACCGGGGCCGTGACGATCCAAGGGGCAGGGGTGCGGCGCGCCTTTGCCTCTTGCAAAACAGGGGCAAGAGGGCTATTGCCCAACCGTCCGCACGGACAGTGCCCATGCCGGGCCTGAACATCGCAACGGATCATTCGATCCGCGGCGCTGTGATCCGGGCCTTGTTTGCATTTGGCAGGACCAATGAAACCCCAAGACCGGCGGAGACAACCGCACGGCCGGAAACAACGTTGTAAAGGAAATCAGAGACCACATGGCTCAGCGCGCAACTATGGAGGATTTCGAAGCCCTCCTGAACGAAAGCTTCGAAATGGACACCCCCGAAGAGGGTTCGGTTGTCAAAGGCAAGGTCATCGCGATCGAAGCGGGACAAGCCATCATCGACGTCGGCTACAAGATGGAAGGCCGCGTTGATCTGAAAGAATTCACCAATCCCGGCGAACAGCCCGACATCAAGGTCGGCGACGAGGTCGAAGTCTTCCTGCGTCAGGTCGAGAACGCCCGTGGCGAAGCCGTCATTTCGCGTGAAATGGCCCGCCGCGAAGAAGCGTGGGATCGTCTGGAAAAAGCCTATGCCAGCGAAGAGCGCGTCGATGGCGCCATCTTCGGCCGCGTCAAGGGTGGCTTCACCGTGGACCTGGGCGGCGCTGTCGCGTTCCTGCCCGGCTCTCAGGTCGATGTGCGCCCCGTGCGCGACGCAGGCCCGCTGATGGGTCTGAAGCAGCCGTTCCAGATCCTGAAAATGGACCGTCGCCGTGGCAACATCGTCGTGTCGCGCCGCGCGATCCTGGAAGAAAGCCGCGCCGAACAGCGCGCCGAAGTCATCGGCAACCTGACCGAAGGTCAGACCGTGGATGGCGTGGTCAAGAACATCACCGAATAC
The DNA here is from genome assembly GCA_030758115.1 of Paracoccaceae bacterium. GTDB lineage: Bacteria > Pseudomonadota > Alphaproteobacteria > Rhodobacterales > Rhodobacteraceae > Seohaeicola. Next base: position 10,164 of record JANREX010000082.1, read on the forward strand.
GGTGCATTCGTTGACCTGGGCGGCGTTGACGGCCTGCTGCACGTCACCGACATGGCATGGCGCCGCGTCAACCACCCCTCGGAGATCCTGTCGATCGGCGAGACCATCAAGGTCCAGGTCATCAAGATCAACAAGGACACCCATCGTATCAGCCTGGGCATGAAGCAGCTTCAGGAAGATCCGTGGGATCTGGTGGCCGCCAAGTATCCGCTGGGCTCGGTGCATTCCGGCCGCGTGACCAACATCACCGATTACGGCGCATTCGTCGAACTGGAAGCCGGTGTCGAAGGTCTGGTCCACGTCTCGGAAATGAGCTGGACCAAGAAGAACGTGCACCCCGGCAAGATCGTGTCGACCTCGCAGGAAGTCGACGTCATGGTGCTGGAAATCGACGCAGCCAAGCGGCGTGTGTCCCTGGGCCTCAAGCAGACCCAGCGCAACCCGTGGGAAGTGTTTGCAGAAACCCATCCCGAGGGCACCGAAGTCGAAGGCGAAGTCAAGAACATCACCGAATTCGGTCTGTTCATCGGTCTGCCCGGCGACATCGACGGCATGGTTCACCTGTCCGACCTGTCCTGGGACGAGCGTGGCGAAGACGCGATCCAGAACTATCGCAAGGGCGACATGGTCCATGCGGTCGTCTCGGAAGTCGATGTCGAGAAAGAGCGCATCAGCCTGTCGATCAAGGCCCTGGGCGGTGACAAGTTCGCCGAGGCCGTGGGCGGCGTGAAGCGTGGCTCGGTGATCACCGTTGCCGTGACCGCGATCGAAGATGGCGGGATCGAAGTCGAGTATGAGGGCATGAAGTCCTTCATCCGTCGTTCGGACCTGAGCCGCGATCGTGCCGAACAGCGCCCCGAGCGTTTCTCGGTCGGTGACAAGGTCGATGTGCGCGTGACCAACGTGGACAGCAAGACCCGTCGTCTGGGCCTGTCGATCAAGGCACGCGAAATCGCCGAAGAAAAGGAAGCCGTCGAACAGTATGGCTCGTCCGACTCGGGTGCGTCGCTGGGCGACATCCTGGGCGCCGCGCTGAAGGGCGACAAGTGATCCTGACCTGAGGGTCTGATCGTTGAAAGATGTGGACGGCCCCGCTGCAAGGCGGGGCCGTTAACGTTTCGAATCAAGCGCGCGCGCCAGATGCCGTGCCGCTTCATTCGGTCATGCCGCGGCGCAGCAATGGCCCGGACAGGGGCAGCTTGGGCCGAATTCACGTGAAAAATCCGCCTCGCGGCCGGACTTGTTCTGTCAAATCACTGATTTCGCAGATCGTTCCTGTTTCGGGATGCGATCTTTCTTTCTATAGTCACCCACAAGCTGCGACCAAGAAACGACAGCACCTGGGAGATATGACCGATGATCAGATCGGAACTGATTCAGAAGATTGCCGAGGAAAACCCCCATCTTTTCCAGCGGGACGTGGAAAAGATCGTCAACACGATCTTCGAAGAGATCACCAATGCCATGGCGCGCGGTGATCGCGTGGAGTTGCGCGGCTTCGGCGCCTTCTCCGTCAAGAAGCGCGAGGCCCGGATCGGGCGCAACCCGCGCACCGGCGAAACCGTCCCCGTCGAGGAAAAATACGTGCCCTTCTTCAAGACCGGCAAGCTGCTGCGTGACCGTCTGAACGGAAAGTGACCTGACCCATGCGTTATATCCGCTACGCCTTTCTGGCCTGTCTGGCCATTGTCCTGATCGTGGTCGCCACCGCGAACCGGGGCGAGGTGACGCTGACCCTGTTGCCGGAAACGGTGACCGGGCTGATCGGTTTCGGCGCGCAGATCACCCTGCCGCTGTTCGTGGTCATTTTCGGCGGGATCATCTCTGGCGTGCTGATCGGCTTCGTCTGGGAATGGATGCGCGAGCACAAGCACCGTGCCGAAGCGGCCCGCCGCACCCGCGAGGTCGAGGCGCTGGAACGCGAGCTGCGCCGGGAGAAGCGGCTGAAGAACGAAGGGCGCGACGAGGTTCTGGCGCTGCTGGACGAAGCCTCCTGAACGCGCTAATGCGGCCCGCACCCGCGCCCTTTCGGCGCGACGGAGGCAGGGAATGACAGCTGACATCAAGGTCAAGATCTGCGGGCTGACGCGGCCCGAACATGTCCATTGGGTCGCCGAGGCTGGCGCGGCCTATGCCGGCTTTGTCTTTTTCCCGAAATCGCCCCGCAACCTGAGCCTTGGCGCCGCGCGCGAAATGGCGATCGAGGCACCGGCGGGTCTGGCCAAGGTCGGGCTGGTGGTCGATGCGGATGATGCCGCCCTTGACGCGCTGATGGCGCAGGTGCCGCTGGACATGTTGCAACTGCATGGCCACGAAACCCCCGCGCGCGTGGCCGATGTCCGTGCGCGCTATGGCCTGCCGGTGATGAAGGCCGTGGGGATTGCCGGGGCGGATGACCTGGCGCAGCTTGATGACTACGCCGCCGTGGCCGACCAGCTTCTGGTGGACGCCAAGCCGGCGCGCGACGCGGTGCTGCCTGGCGGCAACGGGCTGTCGTTCGACTGGCGTCTGCTGGCTGGGCGCAAATACTGGACAAGACCATGGATGCTGGCCGGCGGCCTGACGCCGGACAATGTGGCCGAAGCGGTGCGCCTGACCGGGGCGCGGCAGCTTGACGTGTCATCGGGGGTCGAGTCGGCGCCGGGCGTCAAGGACCGTGGGCTGATCGCCGCTTTCGTCACCGCGGCAGGCCGCGCTTCGCCATCACGGACGGCACCGCGCCTGCGCTGATCGAAGGGCCAGCCCGCAGGCTGTCACGGACATATCGGCAAACAAGAATCTTTTTGACGATTCGGCAATTCGGTATACTTTTGCACTCAGGGAATGCCGGAATGCCCGGATCAGTGCGCGACATCCGAATTTATTGCAGGCCACCGCAGCGGTGGTGCACGGTAAGTTATGGCCGACAGCATCGATCCGTCCGGACGCGCTTTCGCAGGGGGATGCTATGATTGACAGGGAACTTTTCCACTCTGCCCTGTCGGCTGCCGAGCGACAGGCCGAACGGCTTGAATCCGGCGTCGTGACCGAACTGGCCCGCGAGGTGGTCCGGCGACTTGCCGAACATCCCAAGCGTGCCCAGCTCTCCGATCACCACGCAACCGAGGCCGAGATCGACGTGCTGGTCAAGGCGCTGCTCTCGGATCGCCACGCCGCAGCCTCGGACATGCTGGTCGGGCTGCAAGCCGACGGTTTGCCCCTGTCCGAAGTCTATATCGGCTATATCTCGGGCGCGGCCCGGCGGCTGGGGCAGTTGTGGGACCAGGACGAGATAGGCTTCTTGCAGGTCACGCTTGCCACAAGCCGACTGACAGCGATCATCTGCGGTCTGAAAAAGGTGTTCTACGACCGTGAAGGCAGCCCGAAGCGTCGTGCGCTGTTTGCGGCATGTCCCGGCGAAAGCCATGTGATGGGCGTGTCGATGGCGGCTGACCTGTTCCGGCGCGAAGGATGGGAAATCGACCTCGAGATCGGACAGGATCATGACGACCTGCTGATGGCGCAACATCTGGGCGACTATCCCGTGATCGGTTTGTCGGCCTCGTCCGATGCGATGATCCTGCCCTTGGCGCGTTTCGTCAGGGCCGCGCGCTTGCTGACGCCCGGCGCGCTGATCTATGTGGCCGGTGAGATCACGCATCTGCATGCCGACATTGCGACGACCGTGGGCGCCGATGGCGTGCTCAACGATCCGGTGACGGCCCTGGCGCAGATCACAAGGGCGCTGGAACGGAACTGAACCCCGCGCGGCACCTGTTCGCCCCGGGTTGACCGGGCGCCTCTTGCGGAAAATATGCCCTGTGGCTTTACCGATCCGGGCAGACGGGCTAGATACTGATCCAGCCAAAGGAAAGTGCCCAAGATGCCCGAAGATCTGATCAATTCCTTCATGACCGGCCCCGACGAGAAGGGCCGTTTCGGCCAGTTCGGCGGGCGTTTCGTGTCTGAAACCCTGATGCCCCTGATCCTGTCGCTGGAAGAGGAATACGAGAAGGCCAAGACCGACCCGACCTTCTGGGCGGAAATGGACGACCTGTGGACCCATTACGTGGGCCGCCCCTCGCCGCTTTATTATGCCGACCGGATGACCAAGCATTTCGGCGGCGCCAAGATCTACCTCAAGCGGGACGAGCTGAACCACACCGGTGCGCACAAGATCAACAACGTGCTGGGCCAGATCATCCTCGCCCGCCGCATGGGCAAGACCCGGATCATCGCGGAAACGGGTGCCGGTCAGCACGGCGTGGCCACGGCCACGGTCTGCGCCAAGTTCGGCCTGAAATGCGTGGTCTACATGGGCGCGCATGATGTCGAGCGTCAGGCGCCCAACGTGTTCCGCATGCGCCTTCTGGGCGCCGAGGTGGTGCCGGTGACATCCGGGCGCGGCACGCTCAAGGACGCCATGAACGACGCGCTGCGCGATTGGGTGACCAATGTGCGCGATACATTCTATTGCATCGGCACGGTGGCGGGTCCGCACCCCTACCCGGCGATGGTGCGCGATTTCCAGTCGATCATCGGCAAGGAAGTGCGCTGGCAGCTGGCCGAGCAGGAGGGCGAAGGCCGCCTGCCCGACACGGTGATCGCCGCGATCGGTGGCGGGTCGAACGCCATGGGCCTGTTCTATCCCTTCCTTGACGACCCTTCGGTCAACATCATCGGGGTCGAGGCCGGCGGCAAGGGTGTGGACGAGAAGATGGAGCATTGCGCCAGCCTGACCGGCGGCCGCCCCGGCGTGCTGCACGGCAACCGCACCTACCTGCTGCAGGACGAGGACGGCCAGATCCTCGAAGGGTTCTCGATCTCCGCAGGTCTCGACTATCCCGGCATCGGCCCGGAGCACAGCTGGCTGCACGACATCGGCCGCGCCAAATACGTCAGCATCACGGACAAGGAGGCGCTTGAGGCGTTCCAGCTGTCCTGCGCGCTGGAAGGGATCATTCCCGCGCTGGAACCCAGCCACGCGCTGGCCCATGTGGCGAAAATCGCGCCCGATCTGCCCGCCGACCATATCATCGTGATGAACATGTGCGGGCGCGGCGACAAGGACATCTTCACTGTCGCCAAACACCTCGGCTTTGACATGAAGGTCTGAATTTTGAGTATTTGAAGAACGATGAAGCCGGGAAGCGCAATCCTCCCGGCTTCACTGTTCCAAAAATACTCAAATCCCGCCGCGCGTCACTCGGGCAGGGCGTGCCGGACCAGGACCTCCAGCGGCACGATCTCCAGCGCGCTTTGATGGGTGGCGTCAAGATTGATGCGCGGGGCGCAGCCCTCGTCCACGGCCTGCAGGAAGCGACCGGCGCAAAGGCACCAGTTGTCGCCCGGTCGCAGCCCGACAAAGCCGAATTCGGGACGCGGGGTGGACAGGTCATTGCCGACATATTTCGACCAGGCCAGGAATTCCGCCGTCATGATGGCGCAGACGGTGTGACTTCCCTGATCCTCGGCGCAGGTGTTGCAATGCCCGTCGCGAAAGAAACCGGTCAGCGGATCAAGCGAGCAGGGGGCCAGCGCCTCTCCGAGGACATTGAGGGAGGCGTATTTGTCCAGAACCATGGGAACCTCGTCTTTGGTGCTCTACACCCTGTCTACATAGCATCCGCGATGCGGCGGAACATGGCAATGTTCTGTTCATTGGCCCCGGCGTTGCGAAATGCGCGATCCGCGCCATTGGCCGCGATCACGACGCCCTTGGCACGGTTGATATAGATGTACTGCCCATAGATGCCCCGGCCATAGACTTCGCCCGCCGGCGCATCCGGGGCCATCCACCATTGCAGCCCGTATTGTTCGGCCCCCGGCGCGGTTGGGGCCGAGGGCGCGGTCGAGGCCGCGACCCAGTCGCGCGGCACGATCTGCTGTCCGTTCCATGCGCCCATCTGCAGGAACATCTGCCCGAACCGTGCATAGTCGCGCGTGGTCAGGTTCAGGCCGCCCAGCACGAAGGCCGTGCCATGCCCATCGGTGACATAGAGGGGATCGGCCTCCAGCCCCATGGGCGCGATCAGCTTTTCCTGCATCAGTTCGGGAATCGTCCGGCCTGTCGCCCCTTCGATCACCATCCCGATCACATGGGTGTCGATCGAGACATATTGCCATTGCCGCCCGGGGTCGGTGAACCGCTCGCGCAGCCCGGCGGCAAAGCCGTTCATCGATTGCCCCAGCGCCAGCACGCGCCCCATGCGGTTGATGTCGGAATTGAAGTCGAGGTAATCCTCGTCGAAGGTCACGCCGCTGGCCATCTGCAGCACGTTCAGGATGCTGGCACCGTCATAGGCGGAGCCTTGCAGGGCTGCGGCATATCGGGTCACGGGATCGTCCAGGCTGTCGATCGCGCCCTCTTCCAGCACGATCCCCATCAGGGCCGACAGATAGGATTTGGCCACCGACCAGCTGATGCGGCGGTCCTCGGGGCCGGTGCCCATGTAATAGCTCTCGTGCCGGATCTCGCCATCCTTGAGCACGACAAGCGCTGTCACGGCGCGCGCGTCCAGCCAGGTCGCGAACCCCTCTGGCGGGGTCAGGGCCGGGCCTTGCGGCAAGGGGCTGACGGGGCCTGCGCCGCGATCCATCGGTACGGTCAGGAACAGCCGGTCCATGCCGCTGAAGTTGCCGACGATCCTGTCCTCGGCGAACAGGCTGTTCACCGCGAGAAGGCGCGCGATCTCGTCACGCTTCCAGATGCCCAGCACCGCCGCCGCCAGGATGAGCATGGCAAGGGCGCGCAGGGTCCATTTCAACAGGGAACGCATGGGGGATGGTCCTTTGACGTCTGGTCGGTTCTGCGCATGGGAACAGCGCGCCGCCACAGTGGCAAGCGAAACCTAGCGGAAACGGTCCATGAGTTTTTCCAGCGCGCTGCGCGTGTCGGCGACCGGGGGCTTTTCCGGCTTGGCGGGCGAGGATGTGGAGGTGGCATCGGGCTTGGGCTTGGGCGGCTCGGCTGCCGAAGGGGCAGGTTTCGCGGGACGCGCGGGCGCCATGCGCTGTGCCACCGTGTTCAGGAACTTCGGCCCTTCGCCCGCGGCCAGCATCGGCGCACCTTCGGCAATGCCGCGCATCATGTCGTCCAGCCAGTCCTGATCCGCCGATGCGAAATCCGACAGCACAAAGCCCGCGACCCGGTCCTTGTGGCCGGGATGGCCGATGCCCAGCCGCACCCGGGCGTAATCCTCGCCGATATGCCCGTGGATCGAGCGCAGCCCGTTATGGCCCGCATGCCCGCCCCCTTGCTTCAGCCGCAGCTTGCCGGGCGCCAGATCCAGCTCGTCATGAAAGACGATCACATCCGGCGTGTCGATCTTGTAGAAGCGCATCGCCTCGCCCACGGACTGGCCCGAGAGGTTCATGAAGGTCTCGGGTTTGAGCAGCACAACCCGCGTGCCGCCCAGCCGCCCCTCGCTGATCTGGCCCTGGAATTTCGACCGCCAGGGGGCAAAGCCATGCGCCCCCGCGATGGCGTCAAGCGCCATGAAGCCGATATTGTGACGGTTGCCCGCGTATTTCGCGCCCGGATTGCCCAGCCCGACAAAGAGCTTCATGCCCGCGTCCTTTCCAGCTTGCCTGCCCGATCACGATATTGACCTTGCCCGGCGTTTTCAATCTTATGCCCCCGCCAGCCTTGGCAGCACCAGCCCGAATGACCCACCAGCGGAGGCAGGAATGTCCTTTATCGCAATGAACCGTTTCAAGGTCCGTCATGGTCACGAGGAGGCCTTCGAAACCATGTGGCGCGACCGGGAAAGCCGGCTGAACGACATGCCCGGATTTGTCGAGTTCCGCCTGCTGAAAGGGCCCGATGGCGATGGGTTCCGGCTCTATACCTCGCATGTGATCTGGGCCAGCCGCGCCGATTTCGACGGCTGGACACGGTCCCAGCAGTTCCGGGACAGTCATCGCGGCGCGGGCAATACCACGACGCGCGAGGCGCTGATGGGTGCGCCTGTGTTCGAGGGCTATGAAACCGTCCTGCACCAGACCTGACGGACAGGCCACAGCAATGAAAAAGGCGCGACCCCGAAAGGTCGCGCCTGTCATTCACTGTCCCGCCAAGGGGGGACGCGATCACTCTGCGGTGTCGTCGCCGTCTTCTTCATCGTCCCCACCGGCCGAGCGCAGGCCCGACGGTGCCGAGATGTTGGCGATCACGAAATCGCGGTCGATCGTCGGCTTGCTGCCTTCCGGCAGTGCAACCGAGGAAATGGTGATCACGTCGCCGATGCTCAGGCCCGCCAGGTCCACGGTCACGTGATCCGGAATGTCACCCGCCAGCACGTTCAGTTCGACTTCGGGACGCACGATGGTCAGCACGCCGCCCTTTTTCAGGCCGGGGCATTTGTCGTGGTTGATGAAGTCGACATGGATGAACAGGTTGATCCGGCTGGTACGACGCAGGCGCATCAGGTCCAGATGGGTCGGCAGATCCTTGACCACGTCGCGCTGCACATTGCGGCAGATGACGCGGACGTCGTCCTGCCCTTCAACCTTCAGGTTGAACAGCGTCGACAGGAAACGGCCCTGCTTGAGGCGCTTGAGCAGCGCGTTGAAGGGGATGTTGATCGCCAGCGGGTCAGTGCCGCCACCGTAAACGATCCCCGGAACCATGCCGTCGCGACGTGCTTGACGAGCGGCGCCCTTGCCTGTCCCCGTCCGGACATGGGCGTGAAGATCAGGAATTTCTCCAGCCATAATATCTCTCCAAAGTTAGGGCGGACATCCTCCAAGGCTGTATGTCCGCGTGAAGTCGCGCGTATAGACGCATTCACCCTGCTTGAAAAGGGGGGAATCGCCCGGTTTTCCCGGTTTCAGTCCTCATCCGGCTGGGCATCGCCCAGGGACGTGACCAGATGCCCGCCTGCCGCGAGGATACTGTCATGCAGCGCGAATTCGGCGGCCCGCGCGGCGCGCAGCTTTGCCTCCACCTGCGCGCTGATCGGTGTGGGCGCGGGGGGCGAGACATTCTTCTGCTCGGTCTTCACCTCGAATCCCAGCCTGTCGGACAGGAACTGGCGAAAGACCACCGGGCGTTCATAGGCGAACAGGTGCTCCACCCGAATCGCGCCATGCCGGTCCGAGACGAAAGCCAGCTGACTGCCCAATTTGGCGTAGGCGGGGGGGGCGTCCTCCAGCGTGGCCAGCACGAAATCGTCGAAACTCAGCCCCGCGGCGCTGTTGGGACGCCCTGCGGCGTCAGGCCGCTGGCGATAGCGATACCAGCTGCGGATCTGCTCCAGCGGGTCGCGGATCACCGCCACGCGTTCCGGCGTCAGCCCATGCGCCTGCGCAAGGTAAGGCGCGAAATGCCTGTCATATTTGCGCGCCGTCATATGCTTGATCGCGGCCCGCCCGGCCAGCACGATATCCGCCTTGCCCCTGAGCGCCAGATGATAGGCCGTGCTGCCCGTCTTGGGCACGGCAAAGAGAACCAGATTGGCAGCGGCGAAAACCAGCATCAACAGCACCTTGTCACGTTACGCCGCCACACTGCCCCGGCGCGGGCGGGCTGTCAAAGCGATCCCGCAGGGCAGGGGGCTGCCCCGCGCGGAATCGAGGCCGCAGGCCGCCGCGCGCCTCAGTGACCCGCACCCCGCGTGTCGGCGATGGCAAGGGGGGAAGGGCGGGAAGCCGACGGTCAGAGGTGCATCACCTTAACTCCAGCCCATCCACGTGCTACCAAACCGGTGACTACTTAAGGACCCTGAGCAGTTGCGCCCGTTCCGCAGCTTCGCGCCTGAGGCCGCATGTGGTGCTAAGAGCCTGAGCAACCTGTTCAGGTGGGTCTCATGGCTGGCAGTCATCCCTTTCGGGGGCGTCGAAATACAAGCGCTGGATCTTTTCCAGTGACCAGTTCGGGCTGCCGGAAAAGTTCGGGCGGTTCAGAATATCGCCCCAGTCCATCTGCGCGCGGATTGACTCGACCAGATCAGGGCGGTCAAACCTGCGCAGCACCCGCAAACCAAAGCGGAAGGTGTCGTCGAAGCTGCCTGTCGTCATCGGCCCCGTCGCCCGCACCGGGAATTCCACGATCATCTGCTCCATGACCGCTTGCACAATCAGGGTGTTTTGTTCCCGCAGGGCTGCTGGGGCCGTGCAGGCATCGTGAAGGATTTGCGCGCGCTGGGAAAGCCTCAACGTCGGCAAAGCGGCCCGCATGGCGCCAACGTCAAGAAGCGCAATGGATCTGGCGACGGCCAGCGGCCCGGTCCGGCCCTTCAGTTCGGCTGCCAGTTCGTCTTTCATGCCAAAGGCCGGGCTGTCCAGCGCTGCGATCAGCAACTCGTCACTCGGGGCGATCTCTGCGCGCCGTTTCTCTTCCATATGTGGTCTTTGCACCCGCGTGCGCGTGACGGGCGAGGTTGCGAGTTTCCAGCGCAGCAGCACCTCATGATCAGCCAGCGGGCGGTCGAACAGGGCGCGTTGGAAGTAGTTCGCAAGGTCCGAGACAAGCTCATCATGACGACCCCCCCCTCCGGCCAGCAGATCATGGGCCGAAGCCATAAGACCTGCGCGCCATTCCGCGGTCTCCCACGCTTCGTCGGTCGGCGGCACGTTCGAAACCACTGGTGCAAGTCCGACCTTTGCCAGAACCTCAAGCGCGCTTGGGGCGGTCAGACGATATGTGCTGGTCATGCGTTTGATCTTGTGATCCTGCCGGGCAATATCGGCGTTTGGCACCAGAAAGAACGGCGAAGACGCCACTTCCCAAGTGCCGTTCGTGCGGTCATGGACCACACCGCCACCCGTCCGGGTATCGGTCATGATCGTACGCCGCATCGTTGCGGTATGGACCAGTGCGTCGGCAGTCTCGCCAAACGATTTGGCGTCAACCTCGATCACCAGATCTGCCTGCCTTCCATCGTCTTGGCGAAAGAAAAGGCAAGGTTTGGCAAGGTCATAGCCCGGCAACCGCGTTGCGCAGTCCTCGCTCGTGCGCCTTTCGATCAGATAAGTTCTGACATCGTCACGCGTGCGATGCGCATCAAGCCGCAGGCGCAACCAGTCGATCGCGCCGTGGGTCAAAAGCGCACCACAGGCCGGTCCACAGACAAACTTCATATCGCTATGGGTCGTGCCAATGGCCGCCCAATCGCGGGCAACGATCTCGATCGACCGGGGTGGTTGCGCGAAGTTGCCGAGTTCCGGCCCTTGCTCCGGGATCAGCCGCGCGCGGGCCTCCTCGATCCGCGCGGCATCGACTTGCATGAAGGCCCCGCCGACGGCCAGAACAACAAGAGCGCCCCCGATCTTTTGCAAGGAAAACCGAAAGACAAGGGCCGGAAGCAGCACCAAGAGCGGCATCCAGAGGTTCATCAGCAGATAGGACAGTGGCAGGGCAAGGCCCAGCGTCATCAGGATCAAGGCAAGGCTGACGCCGGGCGACGAAAACAGCAGGATGGCAAGCCCCGACACGGCCATGCCCATGATCCACGCAAACCGCATACATGTCTCCGCCTGAGTTGGTCCAAAGACCGGAGAAGTTACTTAACAAAACAATGCCAAGCCAATAGCGATTGATTGGGGTTTTTTTAGGGCCGGGTTCCCTTTGCACAGGGCCCGATTGCGCCCGCAACGGCTGGATAAGGTCCGGATGGTGTCATTCGTGAAACCGGAACCCCAGACACGGATCATCATGTCAGGGCTGCCGACACATTCTTCGCAACGGCAGATATAAATTCGTCCGCTTCGGACTGAAACCGGTCAAATGATCGTTTCATTGCAGGCAATGAGGTCGGTTGGAATGAATGCCCCCCAACCCTTAAAAAATCCTTACCGCCGGCCCGCAACCCATTGAAATCATTGCCCCCCGAAAAATGTCCCATCGTGGGACACTTTCGGGGATGGCGATGCGGGCTTCAGGCCTGCCAGCGGCCCTCGAA
>JANREX010000083.1 GCA_030758115.1 Paracoccaceae bacterium
CGGCTGATAGGTGCCGGGGGTCAACTGCCCGTCCAGCGTGGTCATCATCGCACCGGCGATGCCGCAGATGGCCGATCCCAGGATGAACACCTGCAGATGGCGGCGCGTGACATCCTTGCCCATCGCCTCGGCCGCGACCTCGTTGTCGCGGATCGCGCGCATCATCCGCCCCCAGGGGGAATTCAGCGCCTTCTGCGCCATCCACAGCAGGATGATCAGCACCACGGCGAACAGGGCCGCATATTCCAGCTTCACATAGATGGTCGAGGCCGTGACCGGGTCGAGCCCGAAATTGGCGGCCCGCTCCACGAAGTCCGGATCACGCTGCAGATCCACTTCGAGCGGGACAGGGCGGGGCAGGCCGATCACGTTCTTGACGCCACGCGCAAGCCAGTCCTCGTTCTTCATGATGGCGATGATGATCTCGGCGATGCCCAGCGTCGCGATGGCCAGGTAATCCGAGCGCAGCCCCAGGGCGGTCTTGCCGATCACCCAGGCGACACCCGCCGCCAGCAACCCGCCCACGGGCCAGGCCATCAGGATCGGCAGACCCAGACCGCCGATATTGCCGGTCGATGCGGGATTGATCGCCTCGACCGCCGAAACGCCGGGATCGAAGACCGCGCGGTACAGAAAGAAGCCCACGACCAGGATCGCCACGACCGCAAGGCTGCGCACGCGCCCTTTCGGCAGGCGGGCCCAGGCCATGACAGCCGCCACGATCGTGGCCGCCCCCATCAGCAGGCCCAGCACGATGCCAAAGCCGCCAGCGGCCCAGGCACCTTCCGTGGGCGGCATCGCGATCAGCACCGTGGCAAGGCCCCCAAGGGCCACGAAGCCCATGATGCCGACATTGAACAGCCCCGCAAAACCCCATTGCAGGTTGACCCCCAGCGCCATGATCGCGCTGATCAGCCCCATGTTCAGGATCAGCAGCGCCGTGTTCCAGCTTTGCATCAGCCCGGTGATGACGATAAGCGCCGCGACCAGGGCAAAAAGGCCGGTGTTCTTGACCATCGCGTTCATACCGATTTCCCCTTGAAAAGGCCCGTCGGGCGGAACAGCAGCACGACCAGCAGGATGATGAAGCTGACCGCGAACTTGTAGTCGGTGGACAGAAGCTGCACCAATCCGTCAGGCCCCATTCCATCGGGCAGGACATAGGTGATCACCTTTTTCCAGGCATAGGTGATCGTCACCTCGGAAAAGGCGATGACGAAGCCGCCCGCGATCGCGCCGACCGGACTGCCAAGACCGCCCACGATCGCGCTGGCGAAGATCGGCAGCAGCAGCTGGAAATAGGTGAACGCCTTGAAGCTTTTGTCCAGGCCGTAAAGCGTGCCCGCAACCGTCGCCAGCGCCGCCACGATCACCCATGTCACCAGCACCACGCGTTCGGGGTTGATCCCCGACAGCAGCGCCAGATCCTCGTTGTCGGAATAGGCGCGCATGGATTTGCCGGTCCGGGTCTTGTTCAGGAACCAGAACAGCAGCGCCACGACCACGATGGCAGTGATCACGGTGATCCCCGTCGAGGTGCGGATCGCAAGACCTTCCTGAAGGCCCGTCATCTCGCGGAAGGTGCGCGCCGAGATGATGAAACGCTCGCCATCCGAAAAGTTGTGATCATCCGGCCCGATGATGAAGCGCACGACACCGTTCATGATGAACATGACACCCATCGACACGATCACCAGGATCACGGGCTTGGCCTTTTGCGTGCGGTAGAAGCGATAGACCGCCCGGTCCGTCAGCAGCACGAAAGCCGCGCAGCCCGCGATGCCGAAGGGCAGGGCCAGCAGGGCGGTCGGCAGAACGCCAAGGCTGATGCCCCAGGACTGGAACAGCCAGGTGACCAGGATCGTGACCATCGTGCCGAAGGCCATCGTGTCGCCATGGGCGAAGTTCGAAAAGCGCAGGATGCCATAGATCAGCGTCACGCCAAGCGCGCCTAGCGCCAGCTGGCTGCCATAGGCAATGGCCGGGATGATGACGAAATTCGACAGCGTGATGATTGCGTTGAGAAGATCCATGCCTCAGCCCCCCAGGAACGATCTGCGGACCTCGGGATCGGCCATCAGGGCCTTGCCGGTGTCGGTGAAGGCATTGCGCCCCTGCACGAGGACATATCCCTTGTCCGCGATCTCGAGCGCCTGACGCGCGTTCTGTTCCACCATCAGGATCGGAATGCCGGTGCGCGCCACTTCGATGATGCGGTCGAACAGCTCGTCCATGACGATCGGGCTGACACCCGCTGTCGGCTCGTCCAGCATCAGAACCTTGGGGCGCGTCATCAGCGCACGGCCCACGGCCACCTGCTGACGCTGCCCGCCCGACAATTCGCCCGCGGGCTGGCGGCGCTTTTCCTTGAGGATGGGGAACAGGTCATAGACCTGGGCCATCGTGTCGCGGAAATCGTCGGTCCGGATGAAGGCGCCCATTTCAAGGTTCTCCTCGACCGTCATCGAGGTGAAGATGTTATGCGTCTGGGGCACGAAGCCCATGCCCTTGATCACCCGGTCCTGCGGCGTCAGCGTGGTGATGTCCTCGCCATCCAGCAGCACCCGGCCCGAGCGCACATCAAGCATGCCGAACACGGCCTTCATCGCCGTCGACTTGCCTGCGCCATTGGGGCCCACGATCACGGCGATTTCGCCGCGATCCACGGCGATGGTGCATTCATGCAGGATGTCGGGGCCCTTGCCATAGCCGCCGGTCATGTTTTCGCCGATCAGAAAGGGCGTATCGGGGGCGCCGGTGACGGGGCCGCTCTTGCGGCGCGCCTCGGCCGTACCCTGTCCGCCCGGATTGGCGATCGAGCGGTCCTTGTTGCCGCGATCATCCTGATAGGGGTTGCTGGTACTCATGCGCCCACCTTGTCCTTGTTCTTCAGACCGGTGCCAAGGTAGGCCTCGATCACCTGTTCGTTGGCCTTGATCTCGGCCAGGGTGCCCTGGGCCAGAACCTTGCCTTCGGCCATGCAGATCACCGGGTCGCACAGGCGACCGATGAAATCCATGTCATGTTCGATGACCACGAACGTATAGCCGCGTTCCTTGTTCAACTGGATGATCGCGTCGCCGATCGTGTTCAGCAGCGTCCGGTTCACACCTGCGCCCACCTCGTCCAGAAAGACGATCTTGGCGTCGACCATCATGGTGCGCCCCAGTTCCAGCAATTTCTTCTGCCCGCCCGAGATCTGGCTGGCCTTCTGCTCTGCCAGATGGCTGATGGTCAGGAATTCCAGAACCTCGTCAGCCTTGGCGCGCAGGGCGCGTTCCTCGTCGGCGATGCGCTTGCGGCCGAACCATGTGTTCCACAGCGTCTCGCCCGACTGGTTGCCCGGCACCATCATCAGGTTCTCGCGGCAGGTCATCGATCCGAACTCATGCGCGATCTGGAAAGTGCGCAGCAAACCCTTGTGAAACAGGTCATGCGGGGCCAGCCCGGTAATATCCTCACCCAGCATAGTGACCTTGCCGGACGTAGGTTTAAGAACGCCAGCGATCACATTGAAAAGCGTGGTCTTTCCTGCTCCGTTGGGACCGATCAACCCGGTGATCGCACCCTGTGCGATCTCGAGCGAGGCCCCATCAACGGCACGAAATCCGCCAAACGTCTTCACGACGTTGTCGACCTTTATCATACCTTTTCCCCCGGCACTGTTGTTGCGGCGTGCCTTTAACTTATGCAAACGGCGCGGGGGAAGCCCCCGCGCCGCAGGTTGTCGTAACGTCAGATCAACGGAAGTTCACGGTCTCGATCTTGCCGTCCTTGATCTCGATCTCGCGGTAGTTGCCCGCGGATTCGCCGGGTCCGATCAGCTCGACCGCGGTTGCGCCGACATAGTCGATGTCGCCACCGGCCTTGATGATCTCGATCGCCTTGGCCAGCTCGCCGGGGAAGATTTCCTCGCCCGGTGCGTTGGCCAGATCCATGATGTGATCCTTGAAGTCTGCCGAAGCGGACGAACCGGCCTTCTGCATCGCCAGCATGATCAGCGCTGCCGCGTCATAGCTTTCGGGCGCGAATGCCGAGGTGCCCTCGAAGCCGGCCTCTGCAGCCATCTTCTGGAACATTTCGGCACCTGCGCTGTCGGTGCCGGGGAACTGGCCGAACGAGCCGGTCAGACCCGAACCGATATCGTCGACCAGCTGCTGGCCGACCATGCCGTCGGGCAGAACGAAGGTGTCGAAGGCACCCGAGTCAAGGCTGGCCTGGATGATGCCCTTGCCGCCCTGGTCGGTGTAACCGGCCACGACCAGAACCTCGCCACCGGCCGATGCCAGCGCCGCGACTTCGGCCGAGTAGTCGGCCTTGCCGTCTTCATGGCTGGCGTTGATGGTCACGGTGCCGCCTGCTGCGGTGAAGGCCGCCGCAAAGCTGTCGGCCAGACCCTTGCCGTAGTCGTTGTTGGTGTAGGTCAGCGCAACCGACTTGAAGCCGCGGTCCATGATCACTTCGGTCATCACGACGCCCTGACGCGCATCCGAGGGTGCGGTACGGAAGAACAGGCCGTCATCTTCTGCGGTCGACAGACCCGGCGAGGTGGCCGAGGGCGAGATCATCACGATGCCGTTGGGACGCGCAACGTTCTGCAGGATCGCACCGGTCACACCCGAGCAGTCGGCGCCCATGATGGCGGCCACGTTCTCGGAGGTCACAAGACGCTCTGCCGCGGCGGTGGCTGCACCGGCGTCGATGCAGGTCGAATCGCCGCGTACGCCCGTCACGGTCGCGCCGTCCAGCAGCGTGCCTGCGGCGTTGACTTCTGCGATGGCCATTTCTGCGCCAGCCGCCATGTTCGGCGTGATCGATTCAAGCGGGCCGGTGAAGCCCAGGATGATGCCGATCTTGATCTCCTGTGCCGATGCAGCACCGACCATGAGGGCGGAAGCGGCAGTGGCCAAAAGCAGTTTTTTCATTTTTTTTCTCCCATATTGGAACCAAACTCCGGCGCGCAGGTTATGTGCTCTTTGATCAAAAGAAAAGCGCAATACGCCGTGGCCCATCACGCGAATGCGACTTTTCGTGCCTGATCCGGACGCTGCCCCGACAGGGGTTTTGTGCTAGAACGGACCATGCCACGCATGCCGTAGCGTCACCAAAAACCGGATGCCGCAAACAAGGAGAGGCGCCATGAAACACCGGCTGCATATCCCCGCGATGATCATCGCGCTCGTCACCTGTTTCGGCACCGTCTGGCCCGCCGAGGCACTGGACAGCCAGGGTCGCGCCCTGGACGTATCGGTCGTGGCGGAAGGGTTCGAGACGCCCTGGTCCATCGGGTTTCTGCCGGATGGCGGAACGCTTGTGACCGAACGCGAGGGGCGGCTTTGGCATATCCCTGCGCAGGGGCGGCGCCAGCAGATCAGTGGCTTGCCCGCGATCCGCGCGAACGGGCAGGGCGGCCTGCTGGATGTGCTGGTGCCCCGCGATTTCGCCCGCAGCGGCGAGATCCTGTTCAGCTTTGCCAAGCCGCAGGGACGCGCGGAAGGCACCGCGTTGGCCGTGGCCCGGCTGTCACGCGACCGGACGCAGCTGCAGAGCCTGCGCATCCTGTTCGAGATGGCGCCCGGATCATCTGGCCCGCGCCATTTCGGCGGCCGCATCGTCGAGGGGCGGGACGGCACGATTTTCCTGACCATCGGGGATCGCGGCGATGACGATGCCGCACAGGACCTGTCGCGCCACAACGGCAAGATCATCCGCATCAACCGCGACGGAACGGTGCCCGCCGACAATCCCTTCGTGAACCAGCCCGGCGCGCAGCCCGAAATCTGGTCATGGGGGCATCGCAACCCGCAGGGTGCGACGCTGGATGCTGCGGGCCAGCTCTGGATCAACGAACATGGCGCGCGCGGCGGGGACGAGGTGAACCGCGTGCAGCGCGGCGCCAATTACGGCTGGCCCGTGATCTCCTACGGGCGGCATTATTCCGGCCTGCGGATCGGCGAAGGCACCGCCAAGCCCGGCATGGAGCAGCCGGTGATGTATTGGGACCCTTCCATCGCGCCCTCGGGCATGGCCGTCCTTGCGGCTGGCCAAGGGCCGGGTCAGTCCGGCGACATGCTGGTCGGCTCGCTCAAGTTCGACTATATCGCGCGGCTTTCGGGCAGTCCGCTGCGCGAGGTCGAACAGATCAAGGGCCGCGAAACCGAGCGTGTGCGCGACATCCGGCAAGCGCCGGACGGGTCGGTCTGGTTCATCAGCGAAGCGCGCGGCACCGTCTACCGCATCGCGCCCTGAGGCGCGATCAGATCGACAGACGCGTGGCGTGGCTGCCGCGTTCGCGGTAGGGCGTGGTGTCGTAATGCGCCCTGTAGCATTTCGAGAAATGCGAGGGCGAGGCAAAGCCGCAGGCCAGCGCCACGTTGATCACGCTCATATCCGTCTGCATCAGCAGGTTGCGCGCCTTCTGCAGCCGCAATTCCATGTAATAGCGCTTGGGGCTGCGCGTCAGGTAACGGCGGAACAGCCGCTCCAGCTGCCGGGTCGACATGCCCACGTCGCGCGCCAGGATCGAGGGGCTTATCGGCTCTTCGATATGGCTTTCCATCATCTGGATCACCCGGCTGAGCTTGGGGTGACGCACCCCGATTCGCGTGGGCACCGACAGGCGCTGCGTATCCTGGTCCGTCCGGATCGAGGAATAGATGAACTGATCGGCGACCAGATTGGCGACATCCTCGCCATGATCATTCGCGATCAGCTTGAGCATCAGGTCGATCGACGAGGTGCCGCCCGCGGTGCTGAAGCGGTTGCCGTCGATCACGAAGACCGATTTGGTCAACTCGACCTCCTCGAATTCCTCGGCGAAACTGTCCTGGTTCTCCCAGTGGATGGTGGCGCGCTTGCCGTCCAGCAACCCGGCCTTGGCCAGCGCATAGCTGGCCGTGCACAGCCCACCCAGAAGCATGCCCTTGCGGGCCTCGCGGCGCAGCCAGGAAATCACCTTTTTCGTGGTCGATTTCTGCACATCCACACCACCGCAGACCACGACCACGTCATCGCGCGTCAGTTCGATCAGGTCGCCATCCAGCTGAAATTCGGTTCCCGCCGAACAGCGCATGCGTGTGCCGCCTTCGCCGACCAGCATCCAGCTATAGGCGCTGCGTTCCAGCATCCGGTTGGCGATGCGCAGGCTTTCCAGCGCCGAGGCGAAGCTCAGAAGCGTGAAATTGTCCAGCAAGACGAAAACGAAACGCCGCGGGGCCGTTGCGGTAAAGGGGTCTTTGGCCAGCTGGCGTGGCGAGGGCATCGGAAACGCTCCATGATCGTTGCATCGCAATTGAACAGGTTTGTAGGGCATCATCAAGGGTCGCCACGGTCTGAACACGCGCATTTACGCCAAAACGCGACCCTTTCACGTCGCCAAATCACTTCGGGATGAAAATCGGTTGTGGCATGCGCCCCGTGGCTTTTGTATAGAAGCCCAGCGTAAAGACTTTGGCGGAGAGACAGACATGAGCGAGTGGCAGAAAACCGATTGGCGCAACCGCCCCCGGGTTCAGATGCCCGACTATACCGACGACGCTGCCCTGGCAGCGGTCGAGGCGCAGTTGTCCAAGTATCCGCCGCTGGTCTTTGCCGGTGAAGCGCGCAAGCTGAAAGCCGTGCTGGGAGAGGCCGCGCGCGGCGAGGCCTTTCTGCTGCAGGGCGGCGATTGCGCCGAAAGCTTCGAGCAGTTCAGCGCGAACGCGATCCGCGACACCTTCAAGGTGATGTTGCAGATGGCGATGGTGCTGACCTATGGCGCAAAGGTGCCGGTGGTGAAGGTGGGCCGCATGGCGGGCCAGTTCGCCAAACCGCGTTCGGCCCCGACCGAGGTGATCGACGGGGTGGAACTGCCGTCATACCGTGGTGACATCATCAACGATCTGGCCGCCACGCCTGAGGCGCGCAAGCCCGACCCGCAGCGCATGCTGCAGGCCTATCTGCAGGCGGCCGCAACGCTGAACCTGCTGCGCGCCTTCTCGACGGGCGGCTATGCCGATGTGCACCAGGTCCATAGCTGGACCCTGGGCTTTACCGAGGGCGAAAAGGCCGCGAAATACCGCGACATGGCCAACCGGATCAGCGACACGCTGGATTTCATCAAGGCCGCCGGCATCGACAGCAAGCAGGCCCATACGCTGCAGACGGTCGATTTCTACACCAGCCACGAGGCGCTGCTGCTGGAATACGAAGAGGCGCTGACGCGGCTTGATACCACCTCGGGCAAATGGCTGGCGGGTTCGGGTCACATGATCTGGATCGGTGACCGCACCCGGCAGCCCGATGGGGCGCATGTGGAATTCTGCCGTGGCGTGCTGAACCCGATCGGGCTGAAATGCGGCCCCTCGATGACCTCGGAGGATCTCAAGATCCTGATGGCCAAGCTGAACCCCAGGAACGAGGCCGGTCGCCTGACCCTGATCGCGCGTTTCGGTGCGGGCAAGGTCGGCGAGCATCTGCCGCGCCTGATCAAGACGGTCCGGGACGAGGGCGCGCAAGTCCTGTGGGTTTGCGATCCGATGCACGGCAACACGATCAAGTCGTCCAGCGGCTACAAGACGCGGCCCTTCGATGCGGTGCTGCGCGAGGTGCGCGAATTCTTCGCCGTGCACAAGGCCGAGGGCACGATCCCCGGCGGGGTGCATTTCGAAATGACCGGCCAGGATGTGACCGAATGCACCGGCGGCCTGCGCGCGGTCAGCGATGAGGATCTGTCGGACCGTTACCACACCGCCTGCGATCCGCGCCTGAACGCCAGCCAGTCGCTGGAGCTGGCCTTCCTCGTGGCCGAGGAACTGTCGAGCCTGCGCGCCGACCGGCAAGCCCAGGCCGCTGTCTGACGGGCCGCGCCTGACACGGATGGCGACGATGCATGACGGCAGGCCATTGGCCTGCCGTTTTCATTGACCTCAGCGATCCGTCCGGACCAGCCGCAGGTAATCGGCGCGGCGCGGCGCTGCCGGGTCGAAGCGGGCCGGGGAATCCGCCAGCCCATGCTTGACCGCCCTGTCCGCAAGCTGGGGGGCGGAACCTGGCCAATGCGGCTTGGCCTCTGCCGTGCCCAGCGGCCGCAGACGCCGCGCCGTGATCGCAAAGCGGCGCGGTGCGCGCCCGACCGCGCCCTGGCTGTCAAGGCATCCCAGGATCCGGGTAACCCGGTCGAAGGCGTCCGTCATCGGCAAGAGCAGCAGCCGCGCGTCCAGCGCGGGTTTGCCGATCCCGGTTTCGGCCTGCAGCGATAGCGTGACCACGCTTGGCGTGCTGCAGACCTGTTCCAGTGTCGATGCCAGATCAACCCGCGCCTCGGGCACGAAAAACGCGCTCAGCGGCATGCCGCGCACCTCCATGCCCAGCAGATCGGACAGATGCCCGCCCGCAATGCGCAGCCGCCCGACACCCGGCGCCACCTGTTCCAGGATGAACGCATATTCCAGGGCGCGTTCGATGCCGCGGGGATCGACCTCGGACCGGTCCGGCACCAGCCGCGCACCGCGCAGGGCGTCCCAATAGGCCTCGACCTGGGCGATATGGGGAAAACGCGGAACGGGGCGGTGGCTGTTCAATGCGATCACATTGCTGTCGTGGCCCTTTGCGGGCGCGGTGTCGTCTTTGCGCATGGCGATCATTCCTGCCCGGCAAGCGCCGGTTCGGGTTGCCCCTGACTGCTGCAGCGTGGACGGAACGGACCTTGCGCGATGATGCAGCCGGGAAGGTTACTGTTGTCTTAACATGCCATGAATTTTCGAAATTCGAATGCAGTTTCGCAACATGTGGTTAACCTCTGCCGCCTCGGGTGCCGGGTCAGGCAAGGGTGCGGACACTGCCCGCGCCGGACCGCGCATGCTTGCTGTTTCGGGCCGGAACGGCTAGGGGATCGACCGGATAACCGCAGACGCAGAAGACGCAAACCGGGGGAGATGCCAGCGTGATAGAGTCGATGACCGGATTCGCCACGGCCAAGGGGGCGGCACTGGGCGCCAGCTGGGCCTGGGACCTGCGCAGCGTGAATGGCAAGGGGCTGGACCTGCGCCTGCGCGTGCCGGACTGGATCGACGGGCTGGAAGCGCGGTTGCGCGCCCGGGTGACCGCCGCCGTGGGGCGCGGCAACGTCACCCTGAACCTGCGCCTTGCACGCGACGAGGGGCAGGCCGAGCTGGCCGTGAACCCGGCGGGCCTCAATGCCGTGATCGCCGCCATGGCGCAGGTCGAGGCCGAAGCGATGGAGGCGGGCCTGTCCCTGGCCCCCGCGACCGCCGCCGATATCCTGAACCTGCGCGGCGTGCTGGAAATCCGCAGCCTGGATGCCCAGACCGGCCCGCTGCTGGAGGCGCTGATCGCGGATTTCGAAACCGTCCTGGCCGATTTCCTGGACATGCGCCGCACCGAAGGCCGCGCCCTGCAGACCGTGATCGCGGCGCAGCTGGCGCAGATCACGGCGCTGGTCGACCAGATCGCCGAAGCGACCGAGGCGCGCGCCGCCGAGATGGCCCAGACCCTGCGCACGAACCTGGCCCGCGTGCTGGACAATGGCGCGGGCGTCGATCCGCAGCGCATCGCGCAGGAACTGGCGCTGATCGCGGTCAAGGCCGATGTGACCGAAGAGGTGGACCGCCTGCGCGCCCATGTCAGCGCCGCGCAGGACCTGCTGCGCGCCCCCGAACCCGTGGGCCGCAAGCTGGATTTCCTGATGCAGGAATTCAACCGCGAGGCCAACACCCTGTGCTCCAAATCGCAGCACAAGGCATTGACGCGGATCGGGCTGGACCTGAAAACCGTGATCGACCAGATGCGCGAGCAGGTCCAGAACATCCAGTAAGGCTGCGGCAGGAAAGACAAGACCATGGAACACAGACGCGGGCTTCTGATCATCCTGTCCTCGCCCTCGGGCGCGGGCAAGTCCACCCTGGCGCGGCGCCTGCGCGACTGGGATCCCTCGATCCGCTTCTCGGTCTCGGCCACCACGCGCCCGCCGCGCCCCGGCGAGGAACATGGCCGCGAATACTATTTCCACAGCCGCGCCGAGTTCGAGCAGATGGTCGCGCGCGACGAGATGCTGGAACATGCCGAGGTGTTCGGCAATTTCTACGGCAGCCCCAAGGGCCCCGTCGCCGCAGCGATCGACGCAGGCCAGGACGTGCTGTTCGACATCGACTGGCAGGGCGGCCAGCAGGTGCGCAATTCAAGCCTGGGCAAGCATGTGCTGTCGATCTTCATCCTGCCCCCCTCGATCCCGGAACTGGAACGGCGCCTGCGCTCGCGCGGGCAGGACAGCGACGCGGTGATCGACAACCGGATGACCAAGTCGCGCGACGAGATCAGCCATTGGCCGGAGTATGATTTCGTTCTGGTCAATGACGACCTGGACGCCACCTTTGACAAGCTCAGGACCATCGTCAGCGCCGAGCGGCTGCGCCTGTCGCAGCAGCCCGGGCTTGTCGACACCGTTCGCCGTCTCAACAAGGAATTCGAGGATCGCACATGACGCTTTACGCCCTTGACGGAATCGCCCCGCAACTGCCCGAGGACGGGGATGTCTGGATCGCCCCCGATGCCAATGTGATCGGCAATGTGGTGCTGGAAAGTGGCGCCTCGGTCTGGTTCGGCGCGACGCTGCGCGGCGACAACGAGGAGATCCGCATCGGCGCGGGCAGCAATGTGCAGGAAAACACGGTGATGCATACCGACTTGGGCTATCCGCTGACCATCGGTGCGAATTGCACGATCGGTCACAAGGCGATGCTGCATGGCTGCACCATCGGCGACAACAGCCTGATCGGCATGGGCGCCACCGTGCTGAACGGCGCGAAGATCGGCAGGAACTGCCTGATCGGGGCAGGGGCCCTGATCACCGAAGGCAAGGAGATCCCCGACGGATCGCTTGTGATGGGCGCGCCCGGCAAGGTGGTGCGCCAGCTGGACGAGGCCGCGATCGAAGGGCTGCGCCGCTCGGCGACGGGCTACCAGGCCAATATGCGCCGCTTTGCAAAAGGTCTGACGCCGCTCTGATGGCCGCTGCCGGATGCCTCCGGCGGGGATATTTCAGGCAAGAAGAAACCGCAATGGCGACCGCCACGGCAGCGCTTGCCGCTGCCTGTCGCCTGTGCCACTTCTGTGCCACCAACAAGAGAGACACCCCATGAAGAATTCCAAGGGATCCCTGATCCGCCCCGTTCCCCTGCCTGACAGCATCAGCCGCCCGGTGGTCACGCCGCTGAGCCCCTCGGTCGTCTACGCCTCGGACACGCCCGACGATCTGGACGCGCAATACGAGGGCCGGACATCGGGCTATACCTATGCGCGCGAAGGCCATCCCAATGCCGATGTCCTGGCGCGCCGGATCGACCTGCTGGAAGGCGGGGCGGGCGGGATCGTGACATCTTCGGGGATGTCGGCGGTCACGGCGGTGATGCTGGGCCTGCTGAAGGCGGGCGATCACGTGCTGGGGGGTGACCAGCTTTATGGCCGCTCGCTGCGCCTGATGAAACAGGACCTGCCGCGCCTGGGGATCGCCACCAGCCTGGCCGATCCCACCGATGTGGCCGCCATGGAGGCGGCGCTGCGCCCCGAGACCCGGATGATCCTGGTCGAGGTCGTGTCGAACCCGACATTGCGCGTCGCCGATATCGAAGGCCTGGCCCGGCTGTGCAAGGCCCGCGGCATCCTGCTGGCGGTGGACAACACCTTTACCACGCCGCGCGCCTATCGGCCCTTCGATGCGGGCGCCGATATCGTGATCCATTCGGTGACCAAGCTTCTGGCGGGCCATTCGGATGTGACGCTGGGCTATGCCTGCGCCGCCGATCCGGTGCTGCAAAAGGCGATCTATGATTTCGCCGTGACCACCGGCCTGACCGCCAGCCCCTTCGATTGCTGGCTGGCCGAGCGGGGCCTGGCCACCTTCAACCTGCGCTTCGACCGGGCCGAGGCCAATGCCGTGGCGCTGGCCGATCATCTGGCGGGGCTGCCGGGCGTCAAGCGCGTGCTTTACCCGATGCGCGCCGATCACCCCGATCAGGCCCGGGCCAAGGCGCTTCTGGGCGCGCGCGGCTGCAACATGGTCAGCTTCGAGCTGGAGGGCGGGCGCAAGGCCGCCAATGCCTTTACACGCGCCGCCGATGGGCTGGCCTTTGCACCGACCCTGGGCGATGTGGGCACGACCCTGTCGCACCCCGCAAGCTCGTCGCATCGCGCCCTGGCGGCGGCGGAGCGCGAGGCCCTTGGCATGAGCGAAGGGTTCTTCCGCGTCTCGGTCGGGCTGGAAGAGGTGGCGCCCTTGCTCGAGGTGTTCACCCGCGCGGTGGACGCCGCCCGCAGCGAAACCTGAGCCGGGGCGCGCCGATGCCCGAAGCCACGATCAGGTCCATCCTCGACGCTGTGCCCTTGCCCGCGATCTTCGTGGGCAAGGATGACCGGATCGCCGGGCTGAACCGTCAGGCAGAGGCGCTTCTGGGGCCGGTCGAGGCGCGCCCCTTCATCACCGCCATCCGGCAACCCGCGGTGCTGGACGCGGTCGAAAGCTGTCGCACCCTGCGCAAGCCCGGCAGCGCGCGCTACCTGGCCAAGCAGGGCGATCAGGACGTGATCTATACGGCCCATTGCGCCATGGTCGAGGCCGGACCGGCAAGCGGCGTGCTGATCAGTTTCGAGGATGTGACCGACCGGCAGCAGATCGGACAGATGCGGCGCGATTTCGTGGCCAATGTCAGCCACGAGCTGCGCACGCCCCTGACGGCGCTGATGGGGTTCATCGAAACCCTGCAGGGACCGGCCCGCGACGATCCGGTGGCGCGCGAGCGCTTTCTGGGGATCATGGAGAACGAGGCGCAGCGCATGAACCGGCTGGTGCGCGACCTGCTGTCGCTGAGCCAGGTCGAGGAGATGGAGCGCGTCCGCCCCGATACGCGGCTGGACCTGTGCGATCTGCTGTCCTCGGTCATGCGCAACCTGACGCCGCTTGCGGAAAAGGCAGGCGGCACGCTGCAGGCGCAGTTCGAGGCGGGGCAGGTCTTTGTCGAGGGCGATGCCGACCAGTTGCGCCAGGTCTTCGGCAATCTTGTCGAGAACGCGATCAAATACGGCGGACGCCCCCCCGAGGTGATGCTGAAAATCACCGAGATCCCGCGTGATCCGGTCATGCGCGGCCCCGCGATCTGCGCCGAGGTGATCGACAACGGGCCGGGGATCGACCCCGTGCATATTCCGCGCCTGACCGAACGGTTCTACCGGGTGGACAGCCACCGGTCGCGCGAGATGGGCGGCACCGGACTGGGTCTTGCCATCGTCAAGCATATCGTGAACCGCCATCGCGGGCGGCTGAAGATCGAAAGCCGGCCGGGGCAGGGCAGCCGCTTCACCGTCATCTTGCCGCGCATTTCCTGACGGGCATGGGCTGAAAGACCGGTCGGGATCAGCGCGGCAGGATGTCATCCTCGCCGGTCTGGGTCACAAGCCATTCACGGAAAAGACCCAGCGCATTGTCCTGCGACTTGCTGCGCGGCCAGACCAGGAAATAGCTGCCGCGCGTGCGTGTCGGCCCGCCATAGGCCGGCACCAGGCGTCCGGCGGCAAGATCGGGTTCAGCCAGGTAGTCGGGCAGAAGGGCGATCCCCAGACCGTGCAGCGCGGCCTGGGTGATGGTGGCGAACTGGTCGTAGACGGTGCCCTGCGGCACCTCGGCGGTCACGCCATGGGCCGCGAACCAATCCGCCCAGGCGCTGGGGCGCGTTTCGATATGCAAAAGGGGAAGGGCGCGCAGATCGGCCGCCTGGCGCAGGGGGCGGCGCGCGGCCAGCTCGGGCGTGCAGACCGCAACCACGCTTTCCGTTCGCAAGAGCATGTTGTCCGTGCCGGGCCAGTCGGCATTGCCGTAATGGATGGCCGCATCGAAGGCTTGGGTCGCAAAGTTGAAGGGCGCGAGCCGTGTTGCCATGTTGATCGTCACATCGGGGTGCAATCGCGCGAAATCCGCCAGACGCGGCACCAGCCAGCGCATGCCGAACGTGGGCAGGATCGCAAGGTCCAGCGACCCGCCGCGCGGCTGTACACGCAGCCGCAGCGAGGCCTGGGCGATCTGCTGCAACGCCTCGCGCACTTCGGCCACATAGGCGCGGGCAGGGGGCGTCAACGCCATCCGCCGCCCCTCGCGCAGGATCAGCGGCACGCCCATCTGCGCCTCGAGCGTCTGTAGCTGGCGGCTGACGGCGCTTTGGGTCAGAGACAGCTCCTCGGCCACGGCCGTGGCGCTGCCCAAGCGGTCGAGCGCTTCGAGCGCGCGCAGCGAGGCGATGGAGGGAAGGAAGCGTCGCGGTGCGATCATCTATGCGGTTTACTCATGCTTTGATGCAAAACTATCGTTTCAACCGGGCCTGAATATGCTGTAACCTGCTGTGGAACAAGTCTGGCGCGCGCCAAAAACTCATGATCGTGACGATCAAGCCCCGCGCGCCACCCATCTTCAGGAGGACCCCATGAACGAGATGAGCCGCCCCGCACCGAAATTGCGCGCCAAGGATGCCCCCGATCTGGGGCAGTTCGATTGGGCCGACCCGTTCCGCCTGGACGAGCAACTGACCGAAGAAGAGCGCATGATGCGCGACAGCGCGCGTGCCTATGCGCAGGAAAAGCTGCAGCCGCGTGTGCTCAAGGCCTTTGCCGAGGAACATACCGATCCCGAGATCTTCCGCGAGATGGGCGAGATGGGCCTTCTGGGTGTCACAACGCCCGAGGAATACGGCGGTCTGGGCGCGGGCTATGTCTCATACGGGTTGGTCGCCCGCGAGGTGGAGCGCGTCGATTCGGGCTACCGTTCGATGATGTCGGTACAGTCCAGCCTGGTGATGTACCCGATCTATGCCTACGGGTCCGAGGAACAGCGCCAGAAATACCTGCCCAAGCTGGCCAGCGGTGAATGGATCGGCTGTTTCGGGCTGACCGAACCCGATGCGGGTTCCGACCCTGCCGGCATGAAGACCCGCGCGGTCAAGACCGCCAATGGCTATGTGCTGACCGGGTCGAAGATGTGGATTTCAAACGCCCCCATCGCCGATGTCTTCGTGGTCTGGGCCAAGTCCGAAGCCCATGGCGGCAAGATCCGCGGCTTCGTGCTGGAAAAGGGCATGAAGGGGCTGAGCGCGCCGAAGATCGGCAACAAGATGTCCCTGCGCGCCTCGATCACCGGCGAGATCGTCATGGACAATGTGGAAGTGGGCGAGGATGCGCTGCTGCCGCATGTGGAGGGTCTGAAAGGGCCGTTCGGCTGTCTGAACCGGGCGCGCTACGGCATCAGCTGGGGCGTTCTGGGGTCGGCCGAATTCTGCTGGCACGCCGCGCGTCAGTACGGGCTTGACCGCCACCAGTTCAAGCGCCCGCTGGCGCAAACGCAGCTGTTCCAGAAGAAACTGGCCGACATGCAGACCGAAATCGCCCTGGGCCTGCAGGGCAGCCTGCAGGTGGGTCGCCTGATGGATGCCGCCAAGGCCGCGCCCGAGATGATCAGCATCGTCAAGCGCAACAACTGCGGCAAAGCCCTTGATATTGCACGCATGTCCCGCGACATGCATGGCGGCAACGGCATCAGCCTTGAGTTCGGCGTGATCCGTCACATGGTCAACCTCGAGACCGTGAACACCTATGAGGGCGCGCATGACGTGCATGCCCTTATCCTGGGACGTGCACAGACGGGCTTGCAGGCTTTCTTCTGATCGGATCAGATGAACGACGAAAAGGGGCGGCGCGCTTTGCCATGGGCAGGCGCGCCGTTACCCGTTGAACAGTGCGCGGCAGGCGGAGGACCCCATGAACGCTGATCGGAATCTGTGGCGCGACAGCGCGAAGGAAACCTTTGAAGCGGATGTATTCACAGGGGAAACATCCGTCGACCTCTGCATTCTGGGCGGTGGCTTCACGGGCTGTTCGGCGGCGCTGACGGCGGCGCAGCAAGGCGCGTCAGTCCTTCTGCTGGAGGCTGAAACCATCGGCCATGGCGGTTCGGGCCGCAATGTCGGGCTGGTGAACGCGGGGCTGTGGCTGCCGCCGCAGGCCGTTTGCGATGCGCTGGGGCAGGGCCAGGGGACCCGGCTCAACGCAGCCCTGGCGGCCGCGCCGGCGCAGGTGTTCGACCTGATCGAAACCCATGGCATCGCCTGCGAACCGGTCCGCGAAGGAACACTGCATTGCGCCCATTCCGTCAGCGGTTTCAAGGACTTGCAGGCAAGATTTGAACAGCAGAAGGCGCTTGGGGCACCGGTCACGCTGCTGGATGCCGCACAAGCGCGTCACCGCACCGGCAGCGACAGGCCGCATGGCGCGCTGCATGATGCGCGTGCGGGTACGATCCAGCCCTTGGCCTATGCCCGCGGCCTGGCACGCGCCGCAGTGCAGCATGGCGCGCACATCAAGGAGCACAGCCCGGTCACGTCGCTGACGCATGACGGTGCGGAATGGATGATTTCCACCGCACAAGGCACTGTTCGTGCATCGAAAATTCTGATTGCCACCAATGCCTATCATCAGCCCGTCAAGGGCGCGGAAGTGCCGGCCACCACGCCCGTGCATTACTTCCAACTGGCCACAGCGCCACTGGGCCACAACCTTGCTGCACAGGTTCTGCCGGGTGGCGAGGGATGCTGGGACACCGGCACCGTGATGACATCCTTTCGCAAGGATCAGGCCGGGCGGCTGATCCTGGGGGCCATGGGTGAACCCGATGCGCTGGGGCTGCACGAAGCATGGGCGCGTCGGATGCTGGCGCGACTGTTCCCGCAAATCGGCGATGCCGCGTTCCTGCATTTCTGGTCCGGCCGGATCTCGATGACCTCTGACCATATTCCCAAGGTGATGCGGCTGGGCGGACCCGGCTATGCGATCTTCGGCTACTCGGGGCGCGGTATCGGTCCGGGAACGGTCATCGGCGCGGCGGCGGCCAAGGCCTTGCTGTCGGGAGATGAGGCGCATCTGCCGCTTGACGCCGTGGATGGCTATGATGAGGCGTTCACAGGGATCAAGGGGCAGTTCTATGAACTGGCGGCGCGGATCGCGCATGCAGGGGGCGCGAGACTGGGCTGATGCGGGCAGCTGCATCATGGGCTGTTCGGGCCTATCCACAATACGCATAATCAGTATTATGTTAAATTATATCCAGCCCCCGGAATGCGCCTGTCTTTTGACATGCACAATCCTGAACCGTGCTTTATACCTGATATTCAGCAGCTTACGCCTGATTTCTCATGACGTGGCACCGTCTGGAACCTGTCAGCTCCGCAGCAGACTGTTTGCCCCTCTCGACATCACGCCCGCAGCACGGCTATCTATGGCGGCGCACCATTTTCATGACGAGGCCTCATGTCTTCCTTGCTGATCCTGAACGGTCCAAACCTGAACCTTCTGGGGACACGTCAGCCCGAGGTCTATGGGCGCACGACCTTGGCGGACATCCAGACGCTATGCGAGGCCGAGGCAAGCCTTTACGGCATGACGATCGCCTTCGCGCAATCGAACCACGAAGGTCAGATGATCGACCTGATCCATGCGGCGCGCGGCACGCATGCCGGGATCGTGCTGAACGCGGGCGCATACACACATACTTCGGTGGCGTTGATGGATGCGATCTCATCCGTTGCGGTGCCTCTGGTCGAGGTGCATCTGTCGAACATCCATGCGCGCGAGGCTTTCCGCCACAAGTCCTTCATCGCGCCGGTGGCGCTGGGTCAGATCTGCGGCTTCGGGGCGACGGGCTATGCCCTGGCGATCCAGGCCCTTGCGACGCATCTGGGGCTGCAACGGGGCAATGCCGACGGATGACGCTGAACTGCTACCTTGAGGCCCTTACCAATGCGCAGAGTCTCGAGGAGCTCTGGGACATGCATTGCCGCAAGATGGAGGAATATGGTTTTGACCGTTTGCTCTATGCTTTCACGCATTACCGTGTGGGCGCGTCATTGGGTGCGCCCGAAGATTTCGTGATCCTGACCAATCATCCCACCAGCTATGTGGAAACATTCATTGCTGATGGGCATTACCTGCATGGCCCGATGGTGCGCTGGGTGCTGGACAATGAAGGTGCCTGCAGCTGGCGCTTCGTGTCAGACCTGGTGAACAGCAGGAAACTGACGCCCGCCGAAGAGCGCGTGATCCAGCTCAACCAGGCTCACAAGGTGCTGGCAGGCTACTCGATCAGCTTCAGAACGGTCTCGCCACGGGCCAAGGGCGGCATCGCCCTGACCGCGCGGGCCGATCTCCTGCAGGATCAGGTGGACGAGATCTGGGCGCAGCACGGACAGGACATCCTGGTGATGAACAACGTGGCGCATCTCAAGATCCTCACCCTGCCCTATACAGCGCCCGGACGCAGCCTGACGCGCCGCCAACGCGAGGCCCTTGGCTGGGTCGGCGATGGCAAGACCACGCAGGATATCGCCGTCCTGATGGGGCTGACGCCCGCCACGGTCGAAAAGCACCTGCGCCTTGCCCGCGAGGCGCTGAACGTCGAGACAACCGCCCAGGCGGTGCTGAAAGCAGCCTTTCAGAACCAGATATTCATCATGGATACCTGACACGACAAGACGTACGACCGCCCCGCATGTCACAGACCGACGCGGCCGCGCCCCCTGCCCGGCGTTCCGGCGCCACAGGTCATATCGTGAAAATATGATATACCTTTGGTAGATCACTCATTCTCTAAATGATAAATCTACTACCAAAAGGTAGGGAAATCCTGACTTTCTTAACGTGGGGTAAATTTGCATGCTGGGCGTGTTCCGTGAGTGGTGGCTTTGGCCAGGGAACATCGGGACGGAACCCTGTCATATCGGGGCCATGCGTCTCGTCCGGTTATCCGGAACGTCGACCTGCTTGCGTATTGTTCCGCTGGTGGGTCGGCAATCTGCCCGCCTGATTCATCCCCATTGACTTGGCGGTCAAAAAAAGACGGTGCCAGCCCAGAGCTGGCACCGTCGTTTTTTGTGATCGGAGCGCGCTTTCACACGCTCCGATAGAGTTCTGATCAGGCGCGGCCGACCTTGGCGACTTCGGCGGCGAAGTCTTCCTTTTCGACGACGATGCCTTCGCCCACTTCCAGGCGCAGGAAACCGGTGATCTCGACGCCCGCTTCCTTCGCGGCCGCTTCAACGGTCAGATCGGGGTTCACCACGAAAGCCTGACCCAGCAGGGTGACTTCGGCCATGAACTTCTGCATCCGGCCCACGATCATCTTTTCGATCACGGCTTCGGGCTTGCCCGATTCACGCGCGATTTCCATCTGGACGTTCTTTTCCTTCTCGACCACTGCGGGATCGAGATCGGCCTGGCTCAGCGATGCGGGGTTGGCCGCCGCGATATGCATCGCAACCTGGCGACCGAAAGCCTCGTCGCCGCCCTTCATGGCAACCAGAACGCCGATCTTGCCCATGCCGTCAGCAGCCGCATTGTGCACGTAGGACACGACGGTATCGCCTTCGATCACGGCCAGGCGACGCAGGGACATGTTCTCGCCGATGGTGGCGATCTTTTCGGTCAGGACCTCTTCGACGGTCTTGCCGTTGACATGCGCGGCCTTGAGGTCTTCAACCGAGTTCACGCTGATCGCGGCCTTGGCAAAGCTGGCGACCATCGCCTGGAAATCGGCGTTCTTGCCGACGAAATCGGTTTCCGAGTTCACTTCGATGGCCACGCCGCGACCACCCTCGACCAGAACGGCCACAAGGCCTTCGGCGGCGGTACGGTCGGATTTCTTGGCCGCCTTTGCCAGACCCTTGGTGCGCAGCCAGTCGATTGCGGCTTCCATGTCGCCATCGGTTTCGGTCAGCGCTTTTTTCGCGTCCATCATGCCCGCGCCCGTACGGTCGCGCAGGTCTTTTACCAGTGCAGCTGTGATCGCCATCGCTCGGCTCTCCTCGGATGAAATGAAATGGATGTGCGGGCGGTCATGCCGCCCGCTTGTATCAGTTTGGTGACGGGCTCACGCCTCGCCGGTGGCCTCGGCCAGCAGTTCCTCGACCGGAGTTTCCTCCAGCGCGCCCAGATCGACGCCTGCGGCACCCATCTGCGCGGTCATGCCGTCCAGGGCTGCGCGGCTGACCAGATCGCAATAAAGCGCGATGGCGCGGGCCGCGTCATCGTTGCCGGGGATGATGTAATCCACACCATCGGGCGAGCAGTTGGTGTCGACCACGGCCACGACCGGGATGCCCAGCTTGTTGGCTTCGGCAATCGCCAGCTGTTCTTTCTTGACGTCGATGACGAACAGCAGGTCCGGCACGCCGCCCATTTCGCGGATACCGCCCAGGCTGGCCTGCAGTTTTTCCTGCTCGCGCTCCATGCCCAGACGCTCTTTCTTGGTCAGGCCTTCGGCGCCGCCCGCCATCTGCTCGTCGATCGACTTCAGACGGTTGATCGACTGCGACACGGTCTGCCAGTTGGTCAGCGTGCCACCCAGCCAGCGGTGGTTCATGTAGAACTGTGCGCATTTTTCAGCAGCTTCGGCGACGGGTGCCGCGGCCTGGCGCTTGGTGCCGACAAACAGGATGCGGCCGTTCTTGGCGACGGTGTCGCGGATGACCTTCAGCGCCTGGTCCAGCATCGGGACGGTCTGGGTGAGGTCCATGATATGGATGCCGTTGCGCGCGCCGTAGATATAGGGACCCATGCGGGGGTTCCAACGCTGCGTCTGGTGGCCGAAATG
>JANREX010000084.1:0-8028 GCA_030758115.1 Paracoccaceae bacterium
AAGTTCTAGAGGAAAGCCCGATTCTATCAGGCTATTTTTTTACTATTTTGATCGCCGCGGCAAAGAGCGAAAACTCCCTACTCGGTGAAAACTTGGCACGATCGACAAATTTCCAGGAAGTATTTGCATTTTATTCCGAATTGTTTCGCGCCCATATCGCAATCCTGGACCAAAAAGTTTACCCAGATTTTGAATGTGCCAAATGACGGCATTCTTCAACACTACCTGCAACACAAAGCTCGACGACGGAAGACAATCAACCCTGCCTAGTTGCAAATCAAAGTTTGCAACTGAATTTCAGCTCTCATAAGGATAATACAGATGGGAAATATTGTAAGTTCGAACACATCCAACACCACACTCCCCGATGATTTCGATGCCGAAACCTACCTCGCGCTCCACCCGGATGTGAAGAATGCGGGCGTTGATGCCGCAACACATTACCTCAACTACGGCAAAGCGGAAGGCAGGCAGTACAAGACCGAGACACCCAAGACCTTCGAAGAATCGCTGGCCGAGTTCCTGACCATCCCCCCCAGCGAGCAGAACGCCTTCGATCTTTTCCCGACAGCCTGGAGTTCGGCTTTCGATGGCGTGACCACCTCCGGCAACTTCCGGGGCGCTGACGATGCCAGATTGAAATGGCTGTTTCAAAAAGTTGACGTTCAAGGCAAGTCCGTGCTGGAACTTGGCCCGCTTGAGGCCGCGCATACCTACATGCTGGAACAGGCTGGTGCCTCGGTGCTGGCCATCGAATCCAACAAGGGCGCGTTCCTGCGTTGCCTGATCACCAAGAACTATCTTGACCTGTCGGCCAAGTTCCTGCTCGGGGATTTCGAGAAGATGGATCTGAGCAACAAGTCATTCGACTTGGTGCTGGCCTCTGGCGTTCTCTACCACATGAAAGACCCCGTGGGTTTGCTGGACGCCATCAGCAAAGCCTCTGACAAACTGTTCATCTGGACACATTACTTCGAACCCGACCTGTCCAAATGGAACCCATCATTGGAACCTTCCTTGAAAGCCAAGAAGTGGAAGTATGAAGAGCCTATCGTCGAGCGGTTTGGGGATATCGAGATCCGTCTGGTCAAGCAGAACTATGGCGAAGCCCTTGGCTGGAGCGGTTTTTGCGGTGGGTCCGATGTCTATTCCAACTGGGTCTATCGGGAAGACCTTTTGAACCTTTTGACCAAGTTGGGCTACAAGCGTATTGAAGTGTCATTCGATGATGTGCACCATGAGAACGGTCCGGCCTTCTGTCTGCTTTGCGAGAAATGACGCAAATCCTTCCTTGAATGGCGTTCCCCCCCCCTCAACGAAATCGCAACCTCTCCCTGTCACATACTGGAACTGATCTGATCCGTGCTGTAGTCTTGACCGACGCACCCCTCTGGGCGCGCCCCGATCCATCGCCAACCAGAAAGGCCCCGGTTCTTGACGGTCCAGAGCATCAAGCAGCTGCCGCTCCGGCTACAGGCGTCGCACAAAAGCGATGTGCGCACCCAGTTTGCCGCGCTCTGCTACCGGGTGGTCAAGGACAAGACGCAGATCCTTCTGGTGACCAGCCGCGGCTCGGGGCGCTGGATCCTGCCCAAGGGCTGGCCGATGGACGGCGTCACCCCCGCCCGCGCCGCCATGACCGAAGCCTGGGAGGAAGCGGGCGTCGAGGGTCAGGCCATCGACATCTGCCTGGGCATGTATTCCTACGCCAAGGTGCTGGGCCCCGACACGCTGCTGCCCTGCGTGGCCATGGTCTATCCCGTGCGCGTGCGCGACCTGGCCGCAACCTATCCCGAATCCGGCGCGCGGCGGCGCAAGTGGTTCAGCCAGAAGAAGGCCGCCAAGGCCGTGGACGAGCCCGAACTGGCGCAGATCATCCGCCATTTCGATCCCCGGCGACTGCGGCGCTGACTTGATTTCGCGGGCCAAGCCTATATGTCTGACCACAGGCAAGGCGCTGGCGCATTCCGGTGGTCGGCGGCGCCATGGCGACCCGCAAGCGCCCGGGGCAGATGGCGCAGTGACCGCAGAGCAGGCAAGATGATCCAGTTCTCGCTGAAATGCAGCAACGACCATCGCTTCGACAGCTGGTTCCAGTCGTCCGAAGCCTATGACAAGCTGGCCCGCGCCGGCATGATCAGCTGCACCATCTGCGGCGCGACCTCGGTGGACAAGGCCGTGATGGCGCCCCGCGTGCGCCCGGCGCGTTCCGCCACGCCGCCCACCGATGCGCCCGATAAGCAGCCCCCGACCCCGCTCGCCGCACAGGCCACCACACCCGCCGAACAGGCGCTGGCCGCCCTGCGCCAGCATATCGAGACGCATTCCGACTATGTCGGCCGCGACTTCGCCCGCGAGGCGCGCGCCATCCATGAGGGCGAGGCGCCCGACCGCGCCATTTTCGGCGAGGCCCGCCCCGAAGAGGCGCGCCGCCTGCTGGAAGACGGGGTGCCCATCGCCCCCCTGCCCTTCATGCCCCGCCGCAAGACCAATTGACCCCAGCAGAACAGGACATCCCATGCATATCGTGATCACCGGCGCCAGCCGCGGCATCGGACAGGCGCTGCGCGCCCATTACCTCGGCCAAGGCCACCAGGTCACCGGCACCTCGCGCGCCGGCGGCGACGGGCTGCTGCCCCTCGATGTGACGGACCCTGCCGGCCATGCGCGGCTGGCCGCAACGCTGGGCGAGGCGCCCGTGGATCTGCTGATCTGCAACGCGGGCATCTATGTCGACAAGGGGCAAAGCCTTGACGACGGCTATCCCGCGCCGCTCTGGGCGGATACTTTCGCCACCAATGTGACGGGCGTCTTCCTTGCGGTGCAGGCGCTTCTGCCAAACCTGGCCCGCGCCACCGCCCCGAAGATCGCCATCATCTCGTCCCAGATGGGCAGCGACACCCGCGCGCCCGGCGGCAGCTATATCTACCGCGCGTCCAAGGCCGCGGCCCTCAACCTCGGGCGAAACCTTGCCGCCGATCTGCAACCGCGCGGCATGGCCGTGGGCATCTATCATCCGGGCTGGGTGCAGACCGACATGGGCGGCAGCGCCGCCGAAATCACCGTGGATCAATCCGCAAGCGGCCTTGCCACGCGCTTCGATGCGCTGTCGCTGGACACGACCGGCTGTTTCGAGACATGGGACGGGCGCGCCCATCCGTTCTGACAGGGCCGCGCGCCCTGTTTCTTCTTGCCTCAAATATCCATCAACGGAAGCGGCAGGCTAGTCGACCAGATCGGCGCGCACCTCGTCCAGCACCACGCGCCACCAGTCGAAGGTGTCATCCAGATTTCTGCGGGTGACACCCCCGAACAGGTTCACGTCCATGTCGATCGCCAGATCGCCGTCGCGATCCAGATAGACGGTGCCGAAACGGTTCTCGTTGTTCCAGTTGCTCAAGACCTCGGGCCCGGGGCGTGTGCCGCCAAACCATGTCGTGAACTGCAACGAGTTGCAGTTCAGCCCGCCATCGTCGCAGCCATAGAAGAAGACATCATAGGGCTGCCCGTCGATCCTGCCGCTGATCTTGGGATCGCCCACCCCGTCGACATCCAGCATGGCCGAGCCATAGCCGCGGGCGATCTCAAGGATCGCGCCGGGATCGGACCCGTCCAGGATGTCATCGGCCGATTGCGCCATGACCGGTACCGCACCGATCAAGACCAGCGCGGTTGCCGCACCAACCTGACGGGCCGCGCGGATGCGGGCGGATTGGCGCCAGCCAAGGCGCAGGGCTGATGTGGTCATTCCGGTCTCCTGTTCGTCGTGATGTCCATGCTGTCAGGGCCCTGCCCCGGCACCAGCTTAACGATGCAGCCCCCGGCGCTGCAACCCGCAAGGCCATGACCGCAGGCAATCCGTCCAAGCAGGTGTTGGAGATGGCGGATCGGGGCAAGGCGGATCGGGGAAAGGCGGTCATCTGCGGGTGAAAGGCCGTCATCTGCGCGGATATGATCACCCGCACCGGCGTGATTGATATTGCGTGCAGGGCCGCGACGGATTACACGCGGGCGCAACTTGCGACCAAGGACAGACCATGCCCGTTCTCGTGATGAAATTCGGCGGCACTTCCGTCGCCAACCTCGACCGGATCAAGCGCGCCGCCAAGCGGGTCGGCGTCGAGGTCGCCAAGGGCTATGACGTCATCGTCATCGTCTCGGCCATGTCCGGCAAAACCAACGAGCTTGTGGGCTGGGTGCAGGAAATCTCGCCCTTCTACGACGCGCGGGAATATGATGCCGTCGTCTCGTCGGGCGAGAATGTGACCGCCGGTCTGATGGCCCTGACGCTGCAGGAAATGGATATCCCCGCGCGCAGCTGGCAGGGCTGGCAGGTGCCGCTGATCACCACATCGGCCCATTCCGCAGCCCGGATCGAGGAAATCCCCGCCGAGAACATCAACGCGAAATTCGCCGAAGGCATGAAGGTGGCCGTGGTCGCGGGCTTCCAGGGCATCTCGCCCGAGGGCCGGATCACCACGCTGGGGCGCGGCGGGTCGGACACCACGGCCGTGGCCTTTGCCGCCGCCTTCAACGCCGAACGCTGCGATATCTACACCGATGTGGACGGCGTCTATACCACCGACCCCCGCGTCAGCCCCAAGGCCCGCAAGCTGGACAAGATCGCCTTCGAGGAAATGCTGGAACTGGCCAGCCTGGGTGCGAAGGTGCTGCAAACCCGCTCGGTCGAGCTGGCCATGCGCTACAACGTCAAGCTGCGTGTGCTCAGCTCGTTCGAGGAACCAAACGACACTGCAGGCACGCTGGTCTGCGACGAGGAGCTTATCATGGAATCCAAAGCCGTCTCCGGTATCGCCTTCTCGCGTGACGAGGCCAAGATGACCCTCGTCACGATCGAGGATCGCCCCGGCATCGCCGCCTCGATCTTCGGCCCGCTGGCCGATGCGGGCGTCAATGTCGACATGATCGTGCAGAACGTGTCCGAGACCAATTACCAGGGCCATGCCGGCGGCGTGACCGACATGACCTTCTCCTGCCCCGTCGATCAGATGAAGCGCGCCGAAAAAGCCCTCAACGATGCGCGCGAGGCCGGGCTGATCAAGTTCGACCGCCTGGAAGCCGATACCAACGTCGCCAAGGTCTCGGTCGTGGGGATCGGCATGCGCAGCCATGCGGGCGTCGCCGCGCGGATGTTCAAGACGCTCTCGGACGAGGGTATCAACATCAAGGTCATCGCCACCTCCGAGATCAAGATTTCCGTGCTGATCGACAGGAAATACATGGAACTTGCGGTGCAGGCGCTGCATGATGCCTTCGAACTGGAAAAATCGGCCTGAGACAAGGCGATCGGTGGCCCCGCGCGGGCCACGGATCAGGCCGGCAGGTCGGCGCGGAACGGGGAACTAGGCAGGCCATATGCCCGAACAGACCGAATCCGAAAGCCGCAAGCTGCTGCGCCGCTTGCGCGACGCAATGGCAGAAGACAGCGCCGGTCAGGCGCGTCTGGACAAGATCACACATCTGATTGCTGATTCGATGGGCACCGAAGTGTGCTCGATCTACCTGTTCCGCGATATCGAAACGCTTGAACTTTGTGCAACCGAAGGCCTCAAGGCCGAGGCCGTGCACCAGACCCGCATGAGGCTGGGCGAGGGCCTCGTGGGCCGCGTCGCCAAATCCGGCAGCATCATCAACACCGCCAATGCCCCGCAGGAAAAGGGCTTTCGCTTCATGCCCGAAACCGGGGAAGAGATCTATTCATCCTTCCTCGGCGTTCCCATCCAGCGGCTGGGCGAAAAGCTGGGCGTGCTTGTCGTGCAGTCGCGCGAAGCCCGCGAGTTTTCCGGCGACGAGGTCTATGCCCTCGAAGTGGTCGCCATGGTGCTGGCCGAGATGACCGAACTGGGCGCCTTCCAGGGTGAAGGCGCGGCCCTCTCGGCGCGCCACCAGCAATCGGTGCTGATCCGCGGCACCACCGCACAGGAAGGTGCCGCCGAAGGCCATGTCTGGCTGCACGAGCCCCGCGTGGTGGTCACCAACCCGATCTCGGAAGACCCGCACAAGGAACTGGAGCGCCTGCAGGACGCCGTTGAACAACTGCGTCTCAGCGTCGACGCCCTTCTGGCCAATACCACCGGCGACAAGGACCAGCACGAGGTGCTGGAAGCCTACCGGATGTTCGCCAACTCCAAGGGCTGGATGCGCCGGATGGAGGAAGACATCGCCCGCGGCCTCACCGCCGAGGCGGCCGTGGAAAAGGAACAGTCCAACGCCCGCAACCGCATGGAACAGGTGACCGACGCCTACCTGCGCGAAAGGCTGCACGATCTTGACGACCTGTCCAACCGCCTGCTGCGCATCCTGACCGGCCAGGGCAAGGATACCGGCGCCGAAATGCCCGCCGACCCGATCCTGGTCGCGCGCAACATCGGCCCGGCCGAACTGCTGGATTACGGCCGCAGCCTGCGCGGCATCGTGCTGGAAGAAGGCTCGGTCGGCTCGCATGCCGCCATCGTCGCCCGCGCGCTGGCGATCCCGCTGGTGATCCGCGCCGGCCGCATCACGACAGAGGCGCTGAATGGCAACCTCATCATGGTCGATGGCGATCAGGGCGTGGTCCACCTGCGCCCCGAGGAAACCGTCGCCTCGGCCTTCCGCGACAAGATCGCCATGCAGGCGCAGGCGCAGGAACGCTATACCTCGATCCGCGACAAGCCTGCCGAAACCCCCTGTGGCCGCCTGATCGGGCTGCACATGAACGCAGGCCTCATGGCCGATCTGCCCAGCCTTGCCGGATCAGGTGCCGAAGGCGTGGGCCTCTTTCGCACCGAATTGCAATTCCTCGTCCGCAACCAGATGCCGAAACGCTCGGAACTCTCGGCGCTCTATTCCCGCGTGCTGGACGCAGCCCAGGGCAAGCGCGTGGTCTTCCGCACCCTCGATATCGGGTCGGACAAGGTGCTGCCCTACATGAAGCCCAATGACGAGCCGAATCCCGCGCTTGGCTGGCGCGCGATCCGCGTGGGCCTCGACAAGCCGGGCGTCATGCGCATGCAGTTGCAGGCGCTGATCCGCGCCGCCCATGGCCGCCCGCTGACCGTGATGTTCCCCTTCGTCGCCCAATACGGCGAATACCTGGCCGCGAAAGCCGAGATGGACAAGGCCATGGAGCGCGAGCGCATCCTCGGCCACCCCCTGCCCGCCCGGCTTGAGGTCGGCGCGATGCTGGAAACCCCCAGCCTTGCCTTCGCCCCCGAACAGTTCTTCGAAGAGGTGCAGTTCCTCTCGATCGGCGGCAATGACCTCAAGCAGTTCTTCTTCGCCGCCGACCGCGAGAACGAGCGCGTGCGCCGCCGCTATGACACGCTGAACGTCAGTTTCCTGACTTTCCTGGAAAACATCGTCGATCGCTGCCGCGCCACTTCCACGCCCCTCAGCTTCTGTGGCGAGGACGCAGGCCGCCCGGTCGAGGCCGCATGCCTCGCCGCCATCGGCTTTGACATGCTCTCGATGCGCCCCGCCTCCATCGGCCCGGTCAAGTCGATCCTGCGCCGCACCCACCTTGGCGGCCTGCGCGACGTGATCCACGCCGCCCGCGCGCGCGGCGAGGAAACCGCAAGGCCCGCGGTGATGGAGTATCTGGCAAGCCAGGGGTAATCTGCTTCGCACATGGCAGCACACCGCCCGCCCAATCCCCCGCGCGGAATCAAGGTGCGCCGCACGATCGCCGACACGCCCCCCCTCTTTTCAAAAACAGCGGTGTAAGCAGTAGGGTGCGTGCTCGCACGCACCGTTTGTTGATATGGCGTACGATAAGGGCGTGCATGCACGCACCCTCCGCCTGATGGCAAACCCTGGATGGGTCCACACCCCTTGGTGATCGCCCAGTCCTGAACCAGAACGCAGATCATGCGCAATGATCACTAAAATGCCAGCAAGCCAATCAATAGAAGGGTAGCAGAGCCAATCATGCCTACTACCTAAAGATGCTGCAGCACCCCTTCAGCCGCGACAGGTTAATTTTCATGGCATGATCGTTAAAAACGGCTGAATCCGCCTCCGTAACCC
>JANREX010000084.1:8128-21505 GCA_030758115.1 Paracoccaceae bacterium
AGGTTAATTTTCATGGCATGATCGTTAAAAACGGCTGAATCCGCCTCCGTAACCCCATGAAATGCAACAACCCGGAAAATGTCCCATCGTGGGACACCTGCCCGCCCGGCGCATCCATCTTGTGAAAAGGTCCGCCGTGGTGCATGAGCAGGCAATACCCCAGACAGTAAGGGCAAGGTCATGGATTACGGAAAACAGGGCGCCAACAAATCGGCCAAGAACATGCCGCGCCACAAGGAACACAATGAGAAGGGAACCGACAAGAACCCTTACGGCAAGGCGGCCCCCAAGGCCGACTTGCTGGCCCGCATGAAAGCTGCGGCCGAGGCCAAGAAGAAGGGCTGAACCGCCCCCCGATCCGGCGTCAGAACCGGATCGTCGCGGCGTGATCGGCCAGGGCCGACAGCACGCTCATCGCGGCCAGGGCCGATGTGCGCGGATTTCCGGGCAGGGTCTGGCCGGTGATTGTCAGCCGCATCTCGCCGAAATCGCCCCGCGCCGTGATCTCATGGGTATTGCCCCGCGCGGCAGGGTCAGCGATCAGCCGCACCTGCGTGCCCTCGAACCCCAGCCCCGCCAGGGCGACCGCCG
Organism: Paracoccaceae bacterium; assembly: GCA_030758115.1. Taxonomy (GTDB): domain Bacteria; phylum Pseudomonadota; class Alphaproteobacteria; order Rhodobacterales; family Rhodobacteraceae; genus Seohaeicola. Next base: position 8,720 of record JANREX010000084.1, read on the forward strand.
CCGCGACATTGGCGTTCTTGGGATAGAGCAGCGCCGCCTGCCGCGCGTCCCCGTCAAAATGCACCGCTGCCGCTGTCATCGGCGCATCCAGATCCAGCACCGCCTCGGCCGGCGACCCCACCCAGCCCTGCGGCGGCTTGCGCCCCTCGTAGGTCACGCCATCCAGCCGCCCCATCCGCGCGGCGCGCAGGGCATCAAGCCCGCCGATGGCGCCGGAACACAGGATCAGGCGCGTTCCGCCATCGCGCGCCGCCTGTTCCAGATCGGCGGCAAGCGCCGCATCGGCCAGCGCCCCCAGCGACACGGTGATCAGCGGCACACCGGCCCGCAGAACCCAAGCCCCGTGCTGCGCAAGACCGGCGTGGCCCGCACAATCCACCATGATGTCGGGCAATTGGCCCTCTGGCCGCGCCGCGACCCGCACATCGCCCAGCGCGGCGCAGGCCGCAGCCTCGCGTCCCGGCCGCGCGATCACCAGCGTCAGCGACGCCCCAAGATCCGCCAGGCGCCGCGCCACATGTTGCGCGATGGCGCCATGCCCGATCAGCCCGACCCGCAGCACCGCGCCTCAGCCCTCGGCCGGGCGGGTGTAATCGTCATCGCTGACATGTTCCATCCAGGTCACGGCAGAACCGTCAAGCGCCTCCTGCATGGCCAGATGGGTCATGGCATTGCCTGGCGCCGCACCGTGCCAATGCTTTTCGCCGGGCGCAAACCAGACCGTGTCGCCGGGCCGGATTTCCCGCACCGGGCCACCCTCGCTTTGCGCAAGGCCCAGGCCGGACAGCACCAGCAGCGTCTGGCCCAAGGGATGCGTGTGCCATGCGGTGCGCGCGCCCGGCTCGAAGGTCACGCAGACCGCGCGCAGGCGCGCGGGCTCCGGCGCGGTGATAACCGGCTCCATCCGCACATGACCGGTGAAATAGGCAGCCTCGCCCCGTCCCGAGGGCCGTGCCCCGTTCTTCGTGATGTCCATGCCTGCGCTCCTCCTGCGGCTTCGGGCCCACTGTCCCGAAAAGCGGCAGGCAGGGCAAGCGCCGATCAGGCCCGGCTCAGCGCCGGACGGGCTGGCGGGTCAACCGCTCACGCAGCTGCTGCGCCAGTTCGGCCTGCGGCACATCCGCGTCGATCGCCAGCTTGCGCAGGCCGAAATGCACATGGGCGATTTCCTGGTAATAGCTGGTATAGGCATAGTTCGTGGCCGCCCCCGCCACCGCGCCCAGCACGGGCACCGTCTGCGCCGCCAGTTTCTGGCCCAGCACCGTGGCAAGACGCGGGGCGATGCGGGCAATCAGGCCGTGCAGCACCGGCCCCGTCACGGTCAGCCTGGTCGAGATGAAGGCCAGGTCCGCCCCGTCGTCACGCGACAGCGGACCGGCGGCCGAAAACACCTCGAGGCAGTCGAACTGCACATTCTCGGCAGCGGGGTCGAAATCATATTCGACCGCAACCCCCTGGATCGCGCGCAGCAGGATCGTGGTGGTGATCGGCAATTCCGCCAGCGCCGAAGGCAACCCGCCAAAGCCGCCCGCCGCACCCATCGCCGTGGTCACGGCCGTATTCATCCACCCGGGCTGATCACCGACCACCCCGCGCGAGCTTTGCGCCGCCTTCATCGCCCAATGCAGCGCGGCCTCTGTCCCCTCGCCCAGCCGGTCACGGACCGGGGTCGGCAGCCGCTCCAGCAGGGTTTCGGTCTGGCTGCCGATCAGGTTGAGCACCTGGATGCCAAGCCCGCCCGCCCGCGCATGGCGCGCGGCCAGCCTGTCCAGCGTGGCATCGACATCGACGGGGATCAGGGAATGCGTGGTCATCGGGCCATCCTTGCAGCGGTTCCAACATAGATTGGATGCAGCGCCCCAAGGTTCAAGCACCCCGGTTCAGGCACTCACCGCTTTGGGCACTTGGGCCGCGGATCAATCGGCCCAGCGCGTGACGCGCCCTTGCACGCCCTGCCATGCGCCTTCGGTCAGATCCTGGCCCAGCACGCGGTCGGGGTTGGTGGGCGGCGGCATCTCGACCCCGTCCAGTTTCCAGAAACCGAAACGGTTGTAATAGGGCGCGTCGCCCACAAGCATGACCCGGTCCCAGCCTGCTGCGCGCGCACGCGCCAGGCTGTCCTTGATCAGCAGCGCGCCAAGCCCCTCGCCCTGCCGGGTGGGGTGCACGGCGACCGGACCCAGCAGCAAGGCGGGCATGTCGCCGACCCGGACCGGCCAGTACCGGATCGCCCCTGCCAGGATGCCGTCGCGATCCCGCGCCACAAGCGACAGGCCCGGCACCGGCGGGATGCCGTCACGCAAACGGTAGGATGACAGCGCCTCGCGCCCGGGCGCGAAACACAGGTCATACAGCGCCTCGACCTCCCACCAGTCGGCGGATGTTTCCTCGGACAATTGGAACACCTGGGCCAGTCCTCGCGCGTGTTTTCCAGTTTCAGGTGGAAACGCCCCTAACATGGCGCTAGGTCAGGCACAAACCACAAGCAACGCCGTGGGCGACATAAACGAGGGACCTGATGTTCTATGAACCCAAGGACGGCCATGGCCTGCCGCACAACCCGTTCAACGCCATCGTGACCCCGCGGCCCATCGGATGGATCTCGTCGCGCGGCCATGACGGCGTGGACAACCTTGCCCCCTATTCCTTCTTCAACGCGGTGGCCTATACGCCGCCGCAGGTGATGTTCGCCTCGACCGGGTCCAAGCCCGATCGCGATGGCACCAAGGATTCGGTCGCCAATATCATCGAGACCGGGGTGTTCTGCGTGAATATCGTGGAATTCGCCATGCGGGACGCGATGAACGCCTCGTCCAAGACACTGCCCGCCCACCAGTCCGAATTCGACCATGCCGGGCTGGCGCGCGCGGAATGCACCACCATCGCCTGCGCCCGCGTGGCCGGTGCACCCGCTGCCCTTGAATGCCGCCTGACCCAGATCGTGACCCTTGAGGGCGAGGGCAACACCCTGGTGCTGGGCGAGGTGACGGGCGTGCACATGCGCGACGATTGCCTTGTGGACGGGGTCTTTGACGTGACCACCTTCCGCCCGCTCAGCCGGCTGGGCTATCGCGACTATGCGGTCGTGACCGAGCTTTTCGCGCTGAGCCGCCCCGACGACTGATCCGGGGCGCAATCACGGCTTGCGGCCCGCGCCGGAGGGGGTAACCTGACGGCGACGCAGGACAGCAAGGAACGGGCGCACCCATGCAGACACGGATCGGGATCATCGGGGGATCGGGGCTTTACCAGCTGGACAGCCTGGAAAACCCCGAATGGGTCAGCGTCACCAGCCCTTGGGGCGTGCCTTCGGACCAGATCCTGACGGGGGTGCTGGCGGGTGTGCCGATGGCCTTTCTGCCCCGCCACGGGCGCGGTCATGTGCATGCCCCCTCCGATGTGCCCTACCGCGCCAATATCGACGCGCTCAAGCGGCTGGGCGTGACCGATGTGATCAGCGTCAGCGCCTGCGGCTCCTTCCGCGAGGAGATGGCGCCGGGCGATTTCGTCATCGTGGACCAGTTCATCGACCGCACCGTCGGCCGCGCATCAAGCTTTTTCGGATCAGGCTGCGTGGCCCATGTCAGCCTGGCCCATCCCACCTGCCCCCGCCTGTCCGCCGCCTGCGCCGACGCGGCCCGCGCCGCCGGGGTGACGGTGCATGAGGGCGGCACCTACCTGGCGATGGAAGGCCCGCAATTCTCGACCCTGGCCGAAAGCCGCCTGTACCGCGAGGTCTGGGGCTGCGACGTCATCGGCATGACCAACATGCCCGAGGCGAAACTGGCCCGCGAGGCCGAGCTTTGCTATGCCAGCGTGGCCATGGTCACCGATTACGACTGCTGGCACCCCGACCATGACGAGGTGGACGTGGCCCAGGTCATCGCGACACTGGGCGCCAACGCCGCCCATGCCCGCGCGCTGGTGGCAGGACTGCCCGCACGGCTGGGCGCCGAGCGCGCGCCCTGCCCGCATGGCTGCGACCGGGCGCTGGAGCACGCGATCATGACAGCCCCCGACCGGCGCGACCCCGCGTTGCTGGCCCGCCTTGATGCGGTAGCGGGCCGTGTTCTATAGCACTGAGCATGACTGCACATCCCGGAGCCCCCATGAAAACCGTCAAGGACTATATCCGCACCATCGTCGATTTCCCGCATGAGGGGATCCTGTTCCGCGACGTGACCACGCTTTTCGCCGATCCGCGCGGCTTTCGCATGGCGGTGGACCAGATGCTGCACCCCTATGCGGGGCAGCGCATCGATGTTGTCGTGGGGCTTGAGGCGCGCGGCTTCATCCTGGGCGGCGCCATCGCGCATCAGCTGGGCACCGGTTTCGTGCCCATCCGCAAGAAGGGCAAGCTGCCCGGCACGACCATCAGCCAGGATTACAAGCTGGAATACGGCGAGGCCATCGTCGAGATCCATGACGACGCCATTCAGGCCGGCCAGCGCGTGCTGATCGTGGATGACCTGCTGGCCACCGGCGGCACCGCCGAGGCCGGGATCAGCCTGGTGGAACGGCTGGGCGGTGCGATCGTGGGCTGCGCCTTCATCGTGGACCTGCCCGACCTGGGCGGGCGCCAGCGCCTCGAGGCGCTGGGGATGGACGTGCACGCGCTTTGCGCTTTCGAGGGGCTGTGACAGCAGGCTGACCGGGCAAGGGGGGCTGTCTGCCCCCCGTCCCTGCGGGACTCCCCCCGAGAGTATTTTCGGAACGGTGAAGTCAGGTCTGACGCAGCACGGCACCGGGATTGAGGATGCCATGCGGATCGAGCGTGTCCTTGATCTGGCGCATCACGGCCAGCTTGACCGGGTCGCCATAGCGTTCCAGATCGTCGATCTTCAGACGGCCGATGCCGTGTTCCGCGCTGACCGAGCCGCCCATCTGGTGCACCAGGTCATGCAGGTCATGTTTGACCCGGTCGCGTTCGGCAAGGTGATCCGCACTTGATTTGCCGGGCATGGGGAAGACGTTGTAATGCAGGTTCCCGTCTCCCAGATGACCAAAGCAGTTGACGCGGAAAGCGCCGATCCCGGCGATCAGCGCATCGGCGCGGGTGATGAATTCCGGCACCAGCCCGACAGGCAGCGAGATGTCATGGCTCGAGACCGATCCGATGCGGCGGTTCGCCTCGGGGATCTGTTCGCGCACCTCCCAGAACTGGTGGCGCTGCGCCTCGTTCTGCGCGATCAGCCCGTCACTGACCAGCCCCGCATCCACCGCCTGCTCGAACAGGGCCTCGAGTGCGGCGGCAGGGTCCAGCCCATGCGCAAGACCCGCCTCGATCAGAACGAACCATTCGGGCGCGTGATCGAAGGGCTGGCGGATGTCAGGCAGGGTCTGGGCCAGGAAATGCAGACCGTTTGCATGCATCAGTTCGAAGGCGCTGATCCCCTCGCCCATCAGGTCGCGCGCCAGTGACAACAGGCCCAGCGCGGCGGCCGGGCTTTGCACGATCATCATCGCCGTGCCCTCGCCCGCCGGACGCGGCACAAGGCGCAGACTGGCCGCCGTGATCACGCCCAGCGTCCCCTCGGAACCGATCATCAGGTGGCGCAGGTCATAGCCCATGTTGTCCTTGCGCAGCCGCGACAACCCGTTCCAGATGCGCCCGTCGGCAAAGACCACCTCGAGCCCCAGGCACAGATCACGCGCGTTGCCATAGCGCAGCACGTTGACGCCCCCAGCATTGGTCGCAAGGTTGCCCCCGATCCGGGCCGATCCCTTGGCCGCGATGCTCAGCGGAAACAGCCGGTTCACGCCCTCGGCCGCGTCATGGATATCGGACAGGATTGCGCCCGCCTCGGCGATCAGGACGTTCTCATCGGCATGGACCGCACGGATGGCGGTCATCCGTTCCATGGACAACAGCAAGGGCGCGGGCCCGTCCGGCATGATCTGCCCGCCCACAAGCCCGGTGCCCCCGCCATAGGGCAAGACGCCGATCCGGGCCGCGTTGCAGGCGCGCAGAACCTGCGCCACCTCGGCCGCCGTTCCGGGCGCGATCACCAGCCCCGCATGCCCCGCCCAGCGTCCGCGCGGCTCTTCCAGATAGGCGGGCGTCACCTCGCGGAAGGCGCGGGCGGGCAGATGGTCGCGCAGGGCGCGGGCGAATGCGGGTGTGGCGGGGTTCAGCGTCATGGGCTTGGTTCTATCACGCCGCCAGATTCCGTCCAGTGCGCGCGGCGCCTACTCCTGCTCGCGCAGCAAGGCAGGCCGCAACAGCACGATGGTGGGTTGGCGCGGCAGGCTGCGCAGCGACAGCTCCAACTGGTTCGCGCCTTCGTCGACCACGGCGAACTGGCCGCTCATACCCTCGACAAAGGCCCGCAGCGTCGTCTCGCCGAACCAGTGCATCGGGATCACGACCGAGGACCGCAGCCGCCCGACGACCCGCATCATCGTCTCCGTGTCCAGCGTCAGCCCGCCATCGACCGGCGCCATGACCACGTCGAGCCGCCCGATGGCGGCATATTGTTCCGGGCTGGGTTCCTGGTGCAGGTGACCCAGGTGGCCGATGCACAGGCCCGCCACCTCGAAGATGAAGATCGAATTGCCGCGCGGCTCCACCCCGCCGAAAGACCGGATATCGGTCGGGACATTGCGCACCAGCATCTCGCCCAGATCCAGATGATGCTCGACGCCCGCGCCGAATTCCTCGCCCCAGCCGCGCAGCACATGGGGAATGGCCGGATCGGGATTGGCGGTCCAATGGGTGGAATGGGCGTGGTTCATGGTGACCACATCGGGGATCAGGTCGACATTGCCGATGAAGCCGGTGAAATCGGTCACCGCGTTCAGCCCGCCCGTGGTCTGGATCAGGAACGAGGCATGGGCGACATAGCTGATCCGCACCGTGTCATCGGGCAGCGGATCGCGGAAACTGGCCTTGTGCAGGTATTCAAGGCCCGGCGCCGATTGAGCGACGGCAATGCAATGGCTGGGGACGCGGTCCTGTGCCGTGACCGGGGGGGCCGCAACTAGTGCTGATACGGTGAGTGCAAGGGGAAATGTCAATCGGACCATCGGGCATCCTCCTTTTGTCGTCATGAGCATAGTGCTTTCATCCATCGTGACAAATGGGCGCCATGTCCGCGGACAAATGTTCACGCCCCGAAGCTGCGGCGGGCAACATTCTTGATCGCGTCAACCGCACCGTTGTCAAACTCCAGCGTCATCACGGCCACGGCATGCCGGAACGGTGGCTCCACCTCTTGCCAGAGCCGAATTGAAAGAACCGCCGTACCATCGGCCAGCCAGATCACATCGAGATCTTCCGCAGGGTGGTCGATGCAGCTGGCCAGGTGGACGGCATGCACGCCCGTCAGATTGGCCTCGCAGGCATCGGTGATCGCGTCGATGCCCATCTCAAGAGTAAGGCGCAATCTCGGGCTGGTCACTTTGCAAAAGTCTCGACCGATGTGACCGGACCCAGCCGCCGCTCGGCGTCCAAGCCGATGAACACCTGCACGCGGCGGTCATTGCGCAGAAAGCCCCGCCGCAACCCAAAAATCGCCATCACGGGGGCAGGTTCGGACAGGGTTTCATCAAGCGTGATGCCGATGTTTCGGGCGCCCATGGATGACAGAACCGGCTGCAGTTGATCAAGTGCCACACCCGCCAGGGCAGATTGCAATTTCACCTCGAGTTCTTCGACACTGTCGGTCACGGCAAGTTGTGGCAATCGGTCGGCCATGGCATCTCCGGGGTTGGGCACAATCAGGGCCAGACAGGCCAACAGAGTGAAGGCAAGGTAATCGCGCCGGGTCACAGGCTCATTCCCGAACCGGGCGCATCGCCGCTGGGCTTGCGGCGCGGAAGGCCGACACGCTCGGCCAGTGACATCGCGAAAGAGTTGCTGTTGGGGCCTGTCGCAACATAGCGGATCCGGCGTTCGTCGATCGCGACGCCCGCATCAATCAAAGGCGTGTGAAGCGATTCGTCTGTATCGCTGAGGGTTACAAACCGGTTCGTTGGCGAATATTCACCGCTGCGCCAGTAATTCGGAAAATACGTGAACTTGAGATACCCCATATCTGTAGGGTCGTCCGGATCGATTTCATGCCCCTCTTCAATAGACTTTGTCGCATCACTTTGCATGGCACCAAACAGCGGTCCCGCAATACCCGGATCACCGTTCCCGGATGGGAAAGCGCTATAGGTCGAGATGATGCCCCCCGAACCGCCACGATTCCAGCCCAGAACGAAAAGATGATGCCAGGAATAAACATATGGGACGCTACCCAACTGCCGGATGCCCATTTCATAACGCCATTCAGGGCATGTCGCACAGGTGCGGGCCTCACGATCCTCTCGATCGGCCGCCATGGTTCCTTCGGCGCTTGAGCCCGAGCCCGAAGCCTCGGACCCGCGACTGCCGGCCGATCCAGAGCCGCTGCCGAGGCTGCCCCCCTGCGAGGCGGTCGACCCTCCTTCGGAACTGCCGCCGGCCCCGCGGGTGTCACTGCTGCGCGATATGCCTGCCGCGTCTTGCGCGTCCTCTGCTACTGATGATGACATGACACTAGAACTCCACTTCACTACGCAGAAGATGCGGTTTTATATCATGAACAAGGGAAAACATGCACTGTCCGTGTAGCACTTCCAGAAAAATTGCTGCCCCGGCCTGTGCGGGGGCGCAGCGTGCAACGATGCGATCGTTCAGCATCTTCGCGGCATCAGCGCCGTAATGGGCATGGATTGCATAGGCAATGTCGGTACATTTGCGCACCACCGCGTAATCCATGCCGCGCAGTGACAAACGCGTACGCGCCAGTCTATAGACCTGTCGCGGCGCACAGCCGCGCTTGAACTTGCGTTCAAGCTGTCGTGCATGGGCCAGCGACACCATGGCCGTGCCGGCATCGAACACCAGGGCCAGATCACCTGCCCTGTCAGGGGGGGCAAGGGCACAGGCCGCCAGCGCCGTATCGGCCGACGCGATTTCACCCTCGATGATCACCGTGAAACCGCGCAGGCTTTCCAGCGGGGACAACAATTGCCGATTTTCAAGAAACAGGATGAAATACAGGAAGAATTCGGGTTCCCAGAAGCGGCAGTAATACCACTTGTCATCGAGGTCGCGCAGACGCGTCAACTTGCGCAGGGCCTGCCGCATCGCGACAAGATCGCTGTCCGCGCGCAGAAAGGTGCACTGCCCCGCATTGGCAAGGGTCGCGAACAAAGTCCGATGTATATCCGACGGCGGGTCCGTATTGTCCTGATGCGCCAACGTCACATCGATCAGCCAGGGCGCATAAGGCGCCAGTGGCGAGTCTTCATCCAGATCGAAAAGGCAGACGCCCGGCACATCCGCTTGTGTCAATGCCCGGGCGATATCGTCATCCGCGCCCATCCAGCGGGCCGCCTCGATCAGCGCGTAAACCCGCCCCGTGCCTTGCTGTGCAAAAAGTGCATGCCATAGCTGCGGCGCGATCCAGCGCGGCGCCTCATCCGGGGTGTCATCCGATGCGCGATAGGCCGGGCGTATCTGCACACCCGTGGTGCCGCTTTGCGATGTGCCCGCAATGCTTTCGCGCAGAACGGTCGAGATCCCCACGCCTTGCGCCAAGTCTGCCTGGTTTTGCTGACCAAGATCCAGTGGCGCAATTTGCGCGTCGATCAGCGACCGCCCGTCCTTGATCAGGCTGGAGCGCAGGATGGATTGAGCTTGGGCTTCGGTCTGTGCTTCGATGACCCAATCTGATTGCGCTTGCTGTCCGTCACGGGACAGGTATCGCGCATGGGCGAACCACAGGGCCATGCAATATTCCTCAAAACAACACTCACTAAACGCAATCGACGGTCTTACCCTCGAAAGCGTATGTCAAGGACCCTCTGCAATCACCGATCTTTGCATGGCGGCGTCAGCCCACGTCGGTGCGCCCGCGCCGGTCCATCCGCAGGGATGCATAGAGCACATGGGTCCGCCAGCGCCCTGCAATCTGCAGATAGCTTTGGGCCACGCCCTCGTATTTGAAGCCGCAGCTTTCCAGCAGCCCGCGCGAGGGGGTGTTCTCGGGCAGGCAGGCGGCCTCGATCCGGCTCAGGTCCAGGCGGTGAAAGGCGTGGTGCACCACCGCCTCGATCGCCTCGCGCATGTAGCCCTGGCGCGCATGGCTGCGCCCGATCCAGTAGCCAAGCGTGCCCGCCTGTGCGGGGCCACGGCGGATATTGTCCAGCGTGATCGCCCCCAGCAGGCAATTGTCTTCGCGCCGGATCAGGAACAGCGGCAGGGCCGATCCGTTGCCGATGCTGCGCTGCGCCCAATAGACACGGTTGGTGAAGGCCTTGCGCGACAGGTGATCCGCCGCCCAGGTCGGCTCCCAGCGGGTCAGGAAGTCCTCGCTGTCGCGGCGCAGGCCCACCCAGTCGCGGAAATCGGCATGGGCCGGCGGCCGCAGGGTCAGGCGCGCGGTCTCGATCCGGACTTTCCGACGCCCCAGCAGCATCAGGCGGCGCGCCTGTCCTGAATCGCCTGCCAGTCGGGCGCGCCAGCCACCGGGCCATAAAGTGCAAGCGCCGCAGGGGCCGCGCCGATCATATGCGCGGCCATGGCGCGCACGTCTTCGACCGTGACCGCGTCGATGTGATCGACCACCTCGGCCAGCGGCGGGATACGGCCCCAGACCTGCATCTGCCGCGCAAGGCGTTCGGCCCGGTTCGAGGGGCTTTCCAGCCCCATCAGCAACCCTGCCTTCATCTGGGCACGGGCGCGGGCGACTTCGGCCTCGGTCATGTCATCGGCCGCGCGCTTCATCTCATCGAGCGTGATCGCGGTCAGATCGCCCAGATCCTCGGCCGAGGTGCCGGCATAGATGGTCATCATGCCCGTATCCGCATGGGCCCCGGCCTGGGCGAAGATCGTATAGCACAGCCCGCGCTTTTCGCGCACCTCCTGGAACAGGCGGCTCGACATGCCGCCCCCCAGCGCCGAGGCATAGATCTGCGCGGTATAGATCGCGGGATCGGTATAGTCCGGCCCCTCGAAGGCCAGGGCGAAATGCGCCTGCTCCAGCGTCTTTTCGACCCGGTGCTCGCCACCGATGAAATGCGCCGGTGCCGGATGGTGCAACCGGCCCTTGGCCAGATGGCCAAAGATCGCCTCGGCCTCGGCGACGATGGCGTCGTGATCCACCGCCCCCGCCGCCGACAGGATCATGTTGGCGGGGCTGTAATGTTCGGCCACGAAGCCTTTCAGGTCGTCACGGCCAAAGGCGCGGATCCGTTCGGCCGGCCCAAGGATGGTGCGCCCCAGCGGCTGATCGGGATAGGCCTGTTCCTGCAACCAGTCAAAGATCACATCATCGGGCGTGTCCAGCGCCTGCCCGATTTCCTGCAGGATCACGCCGCGCTCGACCTCGATCTCGCCGGGATCGAACACCGGGTTCAGCACGATGTCGGACACCACGTCCAGCGCCAGCGGCACATCGGCCTCCAGCACGCGGGCGTAATAGGCGGTCGCCTCGCGCGAGGTATAGGCGTTGATATAGCCGCCCACATCCTCGATCACCTCGGCGATCTCCAGCGCGGAACGGCGCTTGGTGCCCTTGAAGGCCATATGTTCCAGAAAATGCGCGATCCCGTTCTGTTCGGGGCGTTCATGCCGCCCGCCGGACAGGACCCAGATGCCGATGGCCGCCGATTGCAGCCCCTCCATCCGTTCGGTGACGATGCGCAATCCGTTGGCAAGGGTATGGGTGCGGACGGTCAATTGGCGATACGCTCTCTGATCAGGGATTCTATGGCGGCAAGGTCATTGCCGATCCGGGTGACACGTTCGGGCCGGTCGTAAAGATCGGCCATGCGCGGCGGCAAGGGCGGGCGGACACCTGTCGCCGCCTCGACCGCATCGGGGAATTTCGCGGGATGCGCAGTGGCCAGCGTGATCATCGGCACATCGCGGTCGCGCAGCGCCTCGGCCACATGCACGCCCACGGCGGTATGCGGGCACAGAAGCTCGCCGGTGCCTCGCAGCGTGCGCCCGATGGTGGCGCTGGTCTCATCCTCGCCGCAGCGCCCCGAAGCGAAGGCCTCGCGCAGCGCCTGCAGCGCACCCTGGCTGACGGTGAACCCGCCCGCCTTCAGCTCGTCCATCAACTGCGCCACGGCGGCGCCATCCTGATTGTAGGCATAGAACAGCGCCCGCTCGAAGTTCGAACTGACCTGGATATCCATCGAGGGGCTGATCGAGGGGATCACACCGTCGGGGCGATAGTCGCCCTGCGACAGGCAGCGGTGCAGGATGTCATTGTGGTTCGTGGCCACCACCAGCCGGTCGATCGGCAGGCCCATGCGCTTGGCGATGTAGCCTGCGAAGATATCGCCGAAATTGCCGGTGGGCACGGTGAAGCTGACGCGGCGATCCGGCGCGCCCAGGCTGACGGCGGAGGTGAAGAAATAGACCACCTGCGCCAGCACCCGCGCCCAGTTGATCGAGTTGACCCCGGCCAGTCGCACCCCGTCGCGGAAGTCGAAATCGTTGAACATGTCCTTCACGCGGGCTTGCGCATCGTCAAAATGCCCGTCGATGGCCAGCGCGTGGACATTGCTTTCCACCGGCGTGGTCATCTGGCGGCGCTGCACCTCGGACACGCGGCCATGCGGATAGAGGATGAACACATCCACCGCATCAAGGCCGCGAAACGCCTCGATCGCGGCTGATCCTGTGTCACCGCTTGTGGCGCCCACGATGGTCACGCGCTCGCCGGAGCGCGCCAGAGCGGCCTGGAACAGCTGTCCGATCAGCTGCATCGCGAAGTCCTTGAAGGCCAGCGTGGGCCCGTG
>JANREX010000085.1:0-1554 GCA_030758115.1 Paracoccaceae bacterium
TCTTCGGCCGCGACGTCGTCCCGGAGGTATGCAGGATCAATGCCACGTCGTCGGCGCCCGGCAGGGTCGTATCGGCGGCGCCTGCGGATGTCTCGGCCCGCAGCGTGAAGCGCCCGGCGGGCTGGTCCAGGTCCACCGCCAGCCGGATGATCGCCAGACCCTGCGCCGTGGCGGCGGCATGGGCGGGGCCTGCTTCACCCTCGGCCAGGATGATTGCCTTGGCCTTGAGGTCTTCGAGGTAGAAGGCGAACTCGTCTTCCTTGTACGCGGGGTTCAGCGGGCAGGTGGTGGCGACGCCCGCCACGGTCACGAAGGCTGCCGCCATCTCGGGACCATTCGGCAGCACGATCGCCACGCGGTCGCCACGCCCCACGCCCGCATGATGCAGGGCCTCGGCCACATGCGCGCCCTGCGCGGCCAGGCCCGCATAGTCGAGCCAGTCGCGGCCCGGCGCGCCGATAGCCGGCGCATTTCCATCCTGGGCGCCGATCAGCGCGGCCAATGTATCCGTCATGGTGAGTCCCCTCCAATCGCGACCTGCCCCTCCTCGGGCAGGCAAGGCCATCAGGCGACGCCCCCCGATGCGGGGGGTCGCCGCAGCGCCGCCGCGACCCAACCAAGCTGATCGGTCCAAGTCAACCCCGATCGCGGGTCGTGCCGTCACCGCGGTCAGCGCAGCAGCCGGCCCAATCCCTTCAGGATCTCGTTTTCCAGTTTCTCCTTCGCCGCATCCTCAAGGCTCTGGCCCTCGGTCGCGGGCAGGTTCAGCTCTTCGCGGATTTTTTCCTCGACCGCCTGACGGGCCTGTTCCTTTTCGGCCTTGAGGTTCAGGTCGATCGCCTTTTCCATGTCGGGCCAGATCCGTGGATCGGCCCATGGGCCGCGAATCCGCACGGGGATGACCACGCCGCCCCCCGAGTCGGCGCTGGCCGTACGCGGGGTGAAGAGGTAGTCGATGTCGCGCGCCCCAAGGCCGATGCGCCCCTCGCCCGAGGCCGAGATCACCGGCAGGCTGAGCAGGAGGTCCGTGTTGAAAAGATTGCCGTTTTCCATCGTGTAGCTTGCCGACAGGCTGTCAAAGACGGTGGTGCCGCCGGTGGCCAGACCTTGGCGCATCAGGCTGTCCAGATCGATTCCCTTGATCGTGCCGCGCGCCATGGACAGGCTGCCCTTGCCCGACAGGCCGTTCATGATCGCATGCAGACTGTTGCCCGCACTCAGGAATTCCAGATCGGTATCCGCCTTGCCGGTAAAACGGTCGATCCCGGCCAGATCGTTCAGCAGGTTCTCCATCTCGACCGATGTGGCGCGCAGGGATCCCCCCACGCTGAGCCCGTTGCGGTTGTTGGCCACGACCTGACCGCTCATGCCGCCGGAGTAGCCGGCCAAGCGGTTCAGGACCACGACAGCACGCGACCGATCCACCGTGATGGTCAGGCTGGCATCGGCAAAGCTGAGGCCCGCGACGCGCAGGCCTGTCGCCGCCAGGTCGATCCGGCCGTTGAAAAGGCCAAGCGCGCTGGCGTCGATCGGGGCTTTCGACCACCCGGCTTC
>JANREX010000085.1:1654-76129 GCA_030758115.1 Paracoccaceae bacterium
GCCGCCCGTGCCGCCCGTGCTGTTGCCCGCCGGGGCGGCGGCAAGGTCGATCAGGCCGGCAGAAAGGGTGGCATTGACCATCGGCACGGCTTGCCCAAGGGCCACATCCACAGCGCCGTCAAGGCTGTTCTGGTCCAGCGTCAGGGCCAGCCCGCGCAGCGAGAGGTCCATCGCGGGTGTGAGGCGCAGACCCGCCGTGGCGCTGGCCTTGCGTCCCAGGCCGGGGGGCAGGTCGATGCGCGGCAGGCCGAGGGCCGTCAGAAAGGCGCCCGTGTCCGACAGGGTGACGGCAAGCCGGCCATCCAGATCCAGCGGCATGGCGAACCCACCGTCATATCGGAGGGTTCCGCCATCGGCCCGCGCCTCAAGGCTGGCGGTGGTGGCCTCGCCCTCGATCAGGGCGGCAAGATTGCCGATTTCGCCTGCAAGGCTGATCAGGCCCGCCCCTTGCGGACGGGCGGCCAGCGTGACCTGTGCCGCGCCCCGATATTCCGGCCAGCGCAGATCGAGCGACAGCTCATCCATGTGATGCCGCGCGCCGCTGCGATGGTCGGTGAATTGCACCCGTCCCCCGGTGATCAGGGCGCGGTCCAGCGACAGGGCAAGGGCGGTGCTGACCCCTGACGGTTGACCGGAGGGCGCCACCCCGTCGACGCCCAATTCCCAGTTCGCGCGCCCGTCGCGTCCGATCTCCAGCACCACTTGCGGATTGACCATCTCAAGCCCGGTGATCCGGACATCGCCGCCGATCAGCGACATCAGGTCCACCCCCAGCTTGAGGCTATCGGCCACCAGCATCGGACCCGCTTCGGACCATTCGGCATTGGCGATCTCGACCGCGCCGGTACTGACGCCAAGAACGGGGTAATAGCTGACGGTGGTCTGCCCCCGCAGGACAACGTCGCGTCCTGTCTGGGCCTTGATCTGGTCCACGGCGACCTGTGCGATACGGTCGCCGGGCAACATCAGCAGTGCGATCCCGCAGATGACCACCATGACCACGAGCGCGCCCAAGATCCGAAACAGCCAAGCCATCATCATTCCCCTTTCCGATACTACACCGACACTTTTGCTTCGGGCACCAGCATAGCAGGGCAGACGGCGCTGTCAGGGCAAACTGTGCCGCGGTGGCGGGAATCGGGTCTGGCCCTCGTCAAGGGGCAGTCCAGTTGCTAGCATCACCGCATGTGCCGTGCCTTCTGCCTTTCGCTGATACTGGTGGCCGTCCTGAACGTGGCTTCGCCCCTGTCGGCGCAGACCTTGGGGGAACCCGTCTGCCTTGATCATCCCTATGATGCGGTTGCCGGGCCGGATCAGCTGCTGCGGCTTGCGGGGCTGATCGACAGGCTGCGCCCGACGCTTGCGGCCTTCAAGGGTCTCGGCGCGGCGCTTGAGGACAGAAAACCGCGTATCTGCCTGACGCCGTCCCTTGTGCTGGAAAGCGGCTTTCTGCTGCCGGATGCCAATCGGATCGAAATCGACGGCAGGCTGGACGATGCGATGGTGACGGCGATCATGCTGCATGAGTTGCGTCACCTTGATCAGGTCACGGCGCAGATCTGCCCCGATGACAGCCTGGCGATGGCGCAGGTCGCGCAGGCGACCTTCGCGCTTGAGGCGGATGCCAATGCCATCACCCTTCTGGTGGCCTGGCACATGCGCCGGAACGGGGAGGAGGCCGTCTGGAACGCGCTGGCGGACTGGCCCAGCACAAGCGACATCGCCGCGCGTTTCGCGGCCAGCATGGGCGATCATGACGATCCGGCACAGGCCGTGGCCGAGGCCTTCGACCAGTGGTATGCGTCCGAGGAGCGGCGTCAACGCTATTACATCGCGACCTGCAGCGACTACCTTGATCGGCGTGACGACAGCAAGAAGCTGCCCAGCTACAAGCAATTGCCGCAGGATTACCTGGACAGCGTGTGCCTGCTGCCGGACGGCACGCCCTATGCCTGCCGCGCGCCGGAGTTCTGAAACCGGGGCCGGGGCAGTCCTCGGGTTGCTGGCCAGACAGCCCCGTGAGGCTCAGCAGGGTGGGGCTTTGTCCCTGCGATGCGGGTGGCACTGCGGCTCAGCATCCGCTGGAATTGGATGTCCCATCCGGCATGATCGTATTGCACAGGATCGCGCCTTCCAGGGAGGCGGCATCAATCCTGGCCCCCAGCAAGACGGCCCCGTCCAGCCTGGCCCCCGCCAGCACCGCGCCGTCGATCCGGGCCGATGTCAGGTTGACCCTGGTCAGATCGGCGCCCGTCAGGTTCGCCCCCGCAAGGTTGGCCAGTTCCATATAGGCCCCGGTCAGGTTCGCCCCCGCAAGGTCCGCGTCTTGCAGCATCGCTTGGGTCATCACCGCGCCAGACAGGTCAGCCCCCGCAAGCCTGGCCTGCCCAAGATCCGCCGTGGTCAGATAGGCCTTTGCCAGGTTTGCGCCTTCCAGCTTGGCCGCGCGCAGATCGGCGGCTGCCAGATTGGCCCCGGCCAGGGTGGCGTCGTTCAGGTCGGCGCCGCCCAGATCGACGGCCCAGAGTTTCGCCGCCGACAGATCCGCGCCCGACAGCACCGCCCCGGCAAGATCGGCGCGCTTCAGGTCGCTGCCCGCAAGGTCGCAATCTGCGCACAGCTTGGTCGCCAGCAGTGTCTGCAGGTCAGCCTCGCTCCAGGCCAGCGCATGCATCGGAATGATCGAGGCCAGAGCGGCCAGAAACAAGCCTTTCATCGCGTCCTCCTCTGTCTTTGGACCAAGCTAACCCGTTTGCCGGGATTGGTCCTGGTTTTTCGAGATGGCGCACCTGCATGGCATGGTGCGTCTTTTCGGTTTTCGTTCCGGTCGGCCAAATGCTAAGCCGCATCATCCCCCGACCCGTGGAACAGGGCAAGATCCATGTCTGTATTCGAACGGTACCTCTCAATATGGGTGTTCCTCTGCATCGTTGCGGGGATCGTGCTGGCCAATGTGCTGCCGGGGATGTTCGGTGTCCTGGCCTCTCTCGAATATGCCTCGGTCAACCTGCTGGTGGCCCTGCTGATCTGGGCGATGGTCTATCCGATGATGGTCGCGGTGGATTTCCGGGCCCTTGGCCGGGTGGGCGAGAGGCCAAGGGGCCTGGTCATCACCCTGGTGGTCAACTGGCTGATCAAGCCCTTCACCATGGCCGCCCTTGGCGTGCTGTTCTTCAATCACGTTTTTGCCGGGCTGATCGACCCCGCCGATGCGGGTCAGTATATCGCCGGCCTGATCCTGCTGGGGGCTGCACCCTGCACGGCGATGGTGTTCGTGTGGTCGCAACTGACGAAGGGCGATCCGAATTACACGCTGGTGCAGGTGTCGCTGAACGACGTGATCATGGTCTTCGCCTTTGCGCCCATCGTGGCGCTGCTGCTGGGGGTGACGGATCTGCAGGTGCCTTGGGAAACGCTGGTGCTGTCCGTCGTTCTTTACGTGGTATTGCCGCTTGCCGCCGGGGCGATCACGCGGGCGCGGCTGATGCGGCAGGGGGGCGAGGCGGCGGTGTCCGCCTTCACCGCGCGGATCAAGCCGGCCTCCGTGCTGGGGTTGTTGCTGACCGTTGTGTTGCTGTTCGGGTTCCAGGGCAATGTGATCCTGGAAAACCCGTTCCTGATCCTGCTGCTGGCGACGCCGATCCTGATCCAGTCCTACGGGATCTTCGCCATCGCCTATGCCTGGGCCTGGAAATGGAGGGTCCCGCATGACGTGGCGGCGCCCTGTGCGCTGATCGGGACATCGAACTTCTTCGAGCTGGCCGTTGCGGTGGCCATCGGGCTGTTCGGTCTGAACTCGGGCGCGGCGCTGGTCACCGTGGTGGGGGTGCTGGTCGAGGTGCCGGTGATGTTGTCGCTGGTCTGGTTTGCAAACCGCACGCGGGCCAGCTTCCCGGTTTAGGCGCCGCCCACCTGCCCGTCACAGGGCCGCCAGCTTTTCCCTGGCTGCATCGACACTCACGCGGCCCTCGGCGGCGATGGCCCTCGCGACCGCCTCGACCTGTGCGCCGGTCGCCCCGGCCAAAATGGCGATGTTGCGGGCATGCAGGGCCATGTGCCCCTTCTGGATCCCTTCGCTGGCCAGTGCGCGCAAGGCCGCCATGTTCTGGGCAAGGCCAACGGCCACCGTCACTTCGGCCAGTTCCTGCGCCGAGGTGACACCCAGAACCCGCAGGGCTGCCTGTGCGGCGGGATGGGTTTTCGTGGCCCCGCCGACCAGACCCAGCGCCATGGGCATTTCGATGGTCCCGGTCAAGTGACCATCCGTGCCGCGTTCCCATGTCGTCAGCGCGGTATACTGCCCGCTACGGGCGGCCCAGGCATGGGCCCCCGCCTCGATCGCGCGCCAGTCGTTGCCGGTGGCCACCACGACCGGGTCGATGCCGTTCATGATGCCCTTGTTATGGGTGGCCGCGCGGTAGGGGTCGATCTGGGCCAGGGCATAGGCCTCGATCATCCCGTCGATCATCTCGTCGCCACTGACACTGTCGGTTTGCAGCGCCTGCGGGCTCAGCGTCACCGAGGCCCGTGCCAGGCGACGGTCGGCCAGGTTGGACAGGATGCGCAGCCGCGTGTGGCCGCCCGCAATCTGGGCCACGCGGGGTGCGATGGCCTCGGCCATGGTGTTGACGGTATTGGCCCCCATCGCATCGCGCACATCGACCAGGATGTGCAGCACCGCCATCGGCCCCACGGCGGAGGTTTCGAAGACATGCACCTCGATCCCGATGCAGCCGCCGCCCAGACCGACAAGGACCTTGTCGCGGGCATTGCACATCTCGCGCAGTTCAGCCTGGGCGGACAGCAGGCGATGGCGCGCCGCCTGCGGGTCCGACAGGCCCAGAACCTGCACCTGGGCCCGCATGACCGGCTGGTCCGAAGAGGTCACAAACCCGCCGCAACCGCGCGCGATCTTGGCCATGTAGGACGCCGCCGCCACGACGGACGGTTCCTCGACCACCATGGGGATCAGGTAATCCCTGCCGTTGATGCTGAAATTCGACGCCACCGCCAGCGGCAGTTCGAACTTGCCGATCACGTTCTCGATCATCCCGTCGGCCAGCGACATCGGCAGAACATCGCGCCCGGCCAGTGTCGTGCGATCGGCGTCACTGAGGTTTGCGGCCCGCGCCAAGAGGTCAAGACGCGCGTCAGGAGCAAGATTGCGCAGGTTCTCAAGCCGCGAAGAGCGCGGCGTCTTTTCCGTGGTCATGTCTGTCGGTGTCCCCGTTCTGTCACCGACAAGCCTAGCCGCAGATCACGGCCTCTGCCTAGATGCTGTTTTGCGCGGGCAGAGGCCGGTCCGGCGATGGATCAGCCGCCAAGATAGCCCTGTGTCGTGACAACCTTTGCATAGCTGCCGTTCAGGGCCCCCATGATGGTGGCATGGACCTGCGCGGCCGGAACCTTGGTATCGGCAAAGGCCACATCCCTTGCCCCGCAGGCATCCTCGACCACGGTCACGTCAAAGCCGAAATCGCGGGCGGCGCGGGCCGTGGCGTCGATGCACATCTGCGACATCGCCCCGCAGATCGTGACCGCGCCGATCCCGTGATCGCGCAACAACTGCTCCAGCCCGGTCTGGTGGAAACTGTTGGGCCGGTGCTTGAGGATCGTCGCCTCGCCGTCTTGCGGGGCAACAACCGCATGGATCGCAGCACCTTGCGTCCCGGCGACGAAGAAAGGCCCGCCTTCGGGCATTTCGTGATGCACATGCACCACGAGGTCCCCCTTGCTGCGGGCATCCTCAAGCAGCCTGGCCGCGTTGCTGCCGACCTGTGCCATTTGCGCGACGGGCCATTTGCCCCCGTCGAAATAGTCGTTCTGGATGTCGACAAGGATCAGTGCGTTTTTCATGTTCTATCCGGTGGCCTGTGTGGAAGACGATGTTCGATGCGGCCGGTGCTCCGGCGGTGTCCGGCCCCTGCGCCGTCAGTCACCCATGTGCCGCACATCGCAGGATCATAGCGCGATCCCGGCATGAACCAAGGATCGGAATGAACCTTGAGGGCGGCCGCCGTGGATCGATGCGGATGCGGATGGACAACAGCGGGACGCGGGGGCACGGTTTGCAAGCGGCGGTCAGCATGCCGCCGGGCAGCCGGGAAAGGGCATGAGCATGAACAGAACCATTCAGACCGACAAGGCACCCCCCTCGTTTTCCGCCTATAGCCAGGCGGTCGAAGTGCCCGCGCATGCCAGAACGGTCTATGTCTCGGGGCAGGTGGGGGCGGACGCCGACGGCCGGATCCCGGAGGATCCCGAAGATCAGCATGTCCTGGCCTGGCGCAATGTCTTTGCCATTCTCGAGGCGGCCGGGATGGGCAGCACGGATATCGTCGATGTCTTCGCGATCGTGACCTCTCGGGACGGGGTCAAGACCTTCCGCGAGGTTCGGGACAGGATGTTCGGCGGACATCTTGCCTGTTCGACGATCATGATCGCGGGGCTTGCCAGTCCTGACTGGAAAATCGAGATCGCGGTCAGGGCTGCAAAGGTGGACTAGCCGGGCTGGCCGCGGGGGTGTCCTGCGCAGGCCCCTCTTGCCAGAAAGCGGGCTGCGGCCCTACACTGTCACCGTCCCGGAGACGCGCGATCTTGACGGGAGACATGATATGCATGCGGATCTAGCAGCAAGACGTCGCCTTCTGGTGTTGGCCTATCAACGCTACATGGAGGCGGACCGGTCCTGGAATGTCGCCAGCGAGGAAACGAGGGCCTGGTTCCCGAAAGAGGGGGCCACGCAGCTGTCCAGCATCGGCAATCCAGGCTCGCGCATCCGCGCGCTTTACGAGCGACGCGCAAAAGCCATTGCCCAGCTCGAGGTGGCGCGGATCAAGCTTGAGGTCGGAAAGCAGCGCCTGGCCGGACGGGATGGCATGGCCAAGACCCGCCATATCCTGTTCATCGCAGGCACCGTGGATTAACCAAAGCCGGAACAGATGCGCGCCTGACCCGCCCTCAGCCGGTGCCCCAGGCGCCCGAGACGGGTTCACCCGCGCTCTTCCACCTTGACGATCCGCCCGTCCTCCAGCGTCAGGATGCGATCCGCGCGATCCAGGATGCGGGGGTCATGGGTCACAAGCAAGGTGGTCGTTCCGCGCGCCTGGCCCATCCGCTTGAGCAGATCGACCACATCGGCGGCGCTGTCCTTGTCCAGCGCGGCGGTAGGTTCATCCGCCAGCACAAGGGCAGGGTTGGCCACAAGCGCGCGGGCGACCGCCACGCGCTGTTTCTGGCCCCCCGACAGGTTCGCCGGCAGATAGCCTGTCCTGTCGGCCAGCCCCACAAGGCCAAGCGCGTGCACGGCCGCCTGTTCCGCCGCAGCTTCGGGGACGCCGGGATGGACCTGCAGGCCCATGATCACGTTCTGCGCCGCTGTCAGGCTTTCATGCAGGTTATGGGCCTGGAAGATGAAACCCAGCTTGCGGCGCAGCGCGATCAGCATGGCTTCGGTCGCGCCGTTCAACTCCTGCCCCAGCAGCAGGGCAGAGCCGTCCTGGACCGCGCGCAGGCAGCCGACCAGCGTCAGCACGGTGGTCTTGCCGGACCCCGAGGGGCCCATCAGCACCGTGAAGCTGCCCCTTTGCAGGGTCAGGTCGATGTCGAACAGCGCCTGTTTGCGGGCATCGCCGCTGCCGAACCAGTGGTTCAGGCGCGTGGTCGCTATGATGGGTGCGTCGCTCATTGCGGTCCTCAGAACAGGTCGGCCGGATCGGCCGCTGCCAGCCGGCGTGTGGCGATGGTCCCGGACAGGGCCGAGAACAGGATTGTGCCCAAAAAGACGCTGACAGCCATGAAAGGCGTCATGGTCAGCGGCAGGGTGGTGATGGCCGCCATCAGCGTCAGGATGGCCGTGCCGACGATCAGGCCGGGGATGAATCCCATGATGCCCAGGACCAGCGCCTCTTCCAGCACGATGCCCAGAAAGAACTGCGGGCCATAACCCATGGCCTTGAACGTCGCATATTCGCGCAGATGGTCGGCCACATCCGTCGACAGCACCTGGTAGACGATCACAAGGCCGACCAGCACGCCGATCAGCACCCCGAAGCCGAAGATGACACCCGTCGGGCGGCGTGTCTGCTGATAGCGCAGATCCTCTTGGGCGGCATCCGCATAGCTGCGGATGCGCAGGCTGGGATCCGAAACAAGGGTCTTGAGCCGCGTGCTTACCTGCGCGGGGTTGGCGCCGGGGCGCAGCCTCAGCAGGATGTGGTCCGGCGCGTTGGAACTGCGGGCCGGGAACAGCGCCAGAAAGGTCTGGTCCGACACCAGCATGTAGCCATCGCCGCCAAAGCCGCCGCCGCCTGCAAAGGTGGCAAAGGCCGTCAGCGTGCGTCCCTGTGTCTCGAAGGCCAGGGGGCTTTGCGGGCGGATCGCGGCGGCCTCGTCGCGCGACAGCCCGCGCGCCAGCCGGTCCAGCAGCGCCGCGTCCTGCACCTGCAGCAATGCGGCGTCCCCGGCGATCTCGGGGGACAGGAATGCGGCTTGTGCCGGATCGACCCCGAAGGTGGTGAAGGTGATGTCCTTGGTCGCGCGGTCCCAGGGCACGTTGCCCACGAACAACCCCATGCCATCGGTCACATCGGGATCGGCCATGGCCTGCAGCAGCCATTGGCGGGCGACATTTCCGCCCTCATTCAATGCATTGGCATCCCCGGCCGAGATCATCAGGTCGGCCTGAAAGAACTCATAGGGGCGCAGGGTCGCCGCCCCCATCGAGTTCATGATCCCCAGCTGGACGAAAACCAGCACATTGGCAAAGGCCACGCCGGCCAGGGCTGCGGCGAACCTTGTGCGGTTATGGGTCAGTTGCAGCCAGCCGATCGGCAGGCGTCCGAAAAGCCTGCGCAAAAGCCAGCTCATCGCTGCGCCCTGGCGGCGGCGGTCGTGTCGATCCGGGCGATGACCTCGAGGTTGGTGAAACGTGCGGCAAGGCTGGACGATGGCTGGTCAAGCGCCACCATGACCCGGATCACGCGCGCATCCTTGTTCTCGGCCGCGTCGTCCGAGATCATGCCCTGACGCCCGACGGTCAGGCCGATGCTGTCCACGCGGCCATGCAGGGTCTGGCCAAGGGCGACCGTGACCAGTTCGACAGGCTGACCAGGCGCCACTGCGCCGATGCGGTCCTGCCAGACTTCGACCTCGGCCATCATCTGGCTGGTATCGCCCATCTCCATGATCCCCTGTGCGGGGGGGCGTTGGCCGGGGGTGGCGTGGATATCCAGGATCGTGCCGCTGATCGGGGCAACCACCGCCGCCCGTTCCAGGTCCAGCTTGGCACGGGCCAGTTCGGCCTTGGCGGCATCGACATTGCGCGCGGCCACCACGACATCGGGCTGTTCATCCAGCGCCACGCCCGAGAACCGCTTGAGCGTCGCCTCGGCCCGTGTGACGGCCAGTGTTGCCTGGGCCGCCGCCGTGCGCATCGCATCCAGCGTGGCCTCGGTCGTCACCCGGCGCTGGAACAGCTCCTCGGTGCGGGTCAGGCTGCTGGCGGCCTCGGCCGCGTTCGCCGTCGCCTGGTCCAGCGCCGCCTGTGCCTCGTCCCGGCTGGCTGCGACCGCGGCGCGGGTCTGCATCAGGCCGGCCTCGCGGATGGCCAGATTGGCCTCGGCCATCAGGACCGCGCTTTCCAGCGCCGTGCGGTTGTCCAACCAGGCCAGCGGGGCACCTTTCTCGACCCGTTCACCCACCGCCACAAGGATACCCGACAAGCGGGCATCACCCGCGCCATAAGGTGCCGCCACGATCGAGATATCGCCGCGCGGCAGGATGCGGGCCAGCCCCACCACGTCGCTGGGCAGCATCGTTTCGGCCATCTTTGGCGGCAGGTCGATATCCGGGGGCAGCGCGATGGGCGTATCGGATCCGCCACCGGGCTGCAGGCCGGTCAGCGCATAGAATTTCTGCAGGGCGGGCGGCTGGAAATAAAGCCCGATCACCGCGCCGGTGAACATGAAGACCGGGATCAGCAGCACCAGAAGCCATCGCTTGCTGAAAAACCGCCTGCGCTGGGGCGTTGCGGTGCGCTCCGACAGGCCCAGGTCAAGGGGCAGATCGGAAGGGGATTCGGGCGTCATGGATGCATCCTCTGGCGTGTTGCTGTCCCTTGCCGCGCGGCGTCGGGCGCCTTGCGGAAAAGAGACGGCGGCCCGCCTTGTGGAGGACCGCCATCACCACACCCTAGTCGCTTGGGACGGGTCCGCCTTGATCTCTGTCAGTAAAGCGCGGTCGACCGCTTGCCGCGCCTTGTCCGGTCTAGCGGTTGAAATGCAGCCGCAGGCCGGGGCTTGGCCAGCGCGCATGGTAAAGGCAACCGGTCCCCGAGGCGGTGATCCAGGCATCCTGCATGTCCGCGCCGCCAAAGCAGATATTGGTGATATAGGGATCGCCGGGTCCCGCAATGAAGCTGACAGGCCCGCCATCGGGTGGCACGATGCTGATCCCGCCGCGCATCAGCGTGGCGACACAGATCCTGCCATCCGCCTGCACCGCAAGGCTGTCCAGCAGCTGATAATCGGGCAGGGTGGCCACCAGCCGTCCGGGCATGGTGAAGGGTTGGGGGGCGATCTGGCCGGGGGCGACCAGATCAAAGCTCCAGACACGGCCGGTGCGCGTCTCGGCCACATGCACCGTCTTGTCATCGGGTGACAGGCCGATGCCGTTCGGGGTGATCATGGGGGCGTTGACGCGCCGGATCTGGCTGCCATCGGCCTTGGCATAGTAGAATGCGCCATGATGCACATAGTCGGCTGTCGATTTGCCCAGATCGGTGAAGTAGAAACCGCCCTGCGCATCAAAGACGATATCGTTTGGCCCCCTGAGGGGCTGACCGTCGCAACTGTCATAGAGCGTCTCGAAGGCGCCCGTGTCGGGATCGACCTGCTGGATCGAGCCGGTGACATAGTCCGCGGGCGTGCCGACCGGCCGGGTGATCCCATCTGTCTGGGTCCACAGGAAACCACCGTTGTTGCAGACATAGATCATCCCGTCAGGGCCCACCGCCGCCCCGTTCGGGCCGCCACCCAGATGGGCAATCGTCTCGATCCGCCCATCGGGCTGCACCCGCGACAGGGTCTGGCGCTGGATCTCCACAAGGATCACAGATCCATCGGCCATCGCGATCGGTCCTTCGGGGAATTGCAGCCCCGCGCATACCTGTGTCAGTTCCATATCCGGCCTTTCCTGCGCATTCCCTGGTCGCCGGGGCAGCTGGCTGACCCGCGTTTCCCGATACTCACACCAACGCGATGCCGCGTCAGCCAAAAACTGCGCGCCGCAGCCTGCTGGTGCGGCTTTCGCGTGTCGCGGATCAAAGGATGAAGAAGGCGCATGCGGTGGACATGTGCGGGCTTGTGTGACCTTCTTGGTCTGAACACATCGCGATCACGGGAGGATGACATGGGAACCCTGGATGGAAAGCTGGCCTGGGTCACGGGGGCAGGGGGCGGCATCGGCGAGGCATCGGCCAAGGCGCTTGCCGCCAGCGGTGCAACGGTCGTGCTGTCCGGGCGGCGCCTGGCAGAGCTGGAGCGTGTCGCGGCCGAGATCGCAGCGGATGGCGGCAAGGCCGAGGCGTTGGCGCTGGATGTGACCGATGCCGCAGCCACGCAGGCGATCGCCGACGATCTGGCCAGCCGCTTCGGCGCGGTCGACATCTTCATGGCCAATGCCGGTATCAACGTGCCCAACCGCGCGATGGACGCGATCACGGCGGTGGATTTCGCACGGGTCGTCGATATCAACCTGACCGGCGTGATGAACGGGGTTTTGGCGGTTCTGCCCCCGATGCGGGCCAAGGGGGGCGGCACGCTGATCCTGACCTCGTCCTGGGCGGGGCGGTATCCGTCGCGTCTGACCGGGCCGGCCTATAGCGCCTCGAAACATGCGGTGGTGGCGCTGAGCCATTCGATCAACCAGGATGAGGGCCGCAACGGGATCCGTTGCACGGCGCTGATGCCGGGCGAGGTTGCGACACCCATCCTGAAACTGCGCCCCAAACCGCCCTCGCCCGAGGATGTGGCGCGCATGCTCAAGGCCGAAGACCTGGGCGCGATCGTGCGCTACATCGCCGAGGCGCCCGCCCATGTCTGCCTGAACGAGATCCTGATCAGCCCCACCTGGAACCGCAGCTTCATCGGCATCGCCGAAATGGGCGGCGCCAAGCCCTGAGGGGCGGCGGGGGATCAGTTCCCCCGGCCATCCTTGTCGTCGGTCAGGTAGTCGGCGCGGGTTCTGACCTTGCGGGTCCTGTCGTCATGCGGGTCGAACCCCTGTTTGACGATTTCCTCGACGCGGCAATTCTCGCACATGGTCAGCACGTTCAGGCGTTGCGCACCGTCCTCGCCCCGGAACATCCAGTGATCGGCCAGCCGGGACTGGATCCGCTCGATGCCGGACCGCGTGGCGAAGGCCGTGCCGCAGATGGTGCAGCAAAATGGCGGCTCTTCGTGCAGGATGCGGCGCGGCGTGTCCCAGGCGGCGAAATCCAGTTGCGGGGTCAGGGTGATCGCGTTCTCCGGGCAGGTGGCCGCGCAGAGGCCGCATTGCACGCAGGCGCTTTCGGTAAAGCGCAACATGGGGGTTTCGGGATTGTCCAGCAGGGCACCGGCCGGGCAGACCCCGGTGCAGGCCTGGCAGAGGGTGCAGGCGTCCGTATCGACGGTGACGCTGCCGAAGGGCGCGCCTTCGGCCAAGGGCAGCGTGGCGGCGGGCACGGGTGCGGCGCGGTTCATCTCGGCAAAGGCCATGACCAGAAGGCCGCGCTTGTCTGCGGGCGGCAGAAAGCCCGATGGGCTTGCGGGGGCAGGTGCGACGGCCAGATCGGCCAGTGCCGCCTCCAGCGCGTCGGGATCATCCGTTTCGATCAGGGTGACCGGGCCATGGCCCATCGCATCGGCCACGGACCCCACAAGCGCGATGCTGGCGTGCAACCCGTCAAGGTCATGCTTGGGTTTGGCGCGCCCAAGGATGGCGACTGCGCCCGCCCCATAGGCGAAGGCCGCTGCCATCACCTCGGGCCCGGCTTGCGTGATCTCGTTCAGGCCAAGCGGGATCACATGGGCGGGCAGGCCACGGCCATAGCGGCCCGCCGCGTTGATCAGCGGCTCGCCGTGATCGGCGTCATGCAACAGGATCGCGGGCGCGGTCTTTGCCCCGGCGGCATACCAGGCCTTGAGGGCCGCGCGCAGGCGCGCGGTCACGGTGGTGACATCGGGCAGCGCATAGGATGCGGCCCCGGTCGGGCAGGCGGCGGCGCATTGCCCGCAGCCCGCGCAGATCGCGGGGTCGATCTGCACAGAGTCACCGTCGGGCGTGATCGCCCCGGTCGGACACAGCGACAGGCAGCGGGTGCATCCGGTGATGCCATTGCGCGAATGGGCGCAGAGATCCGCCAGGAAATCGATGAACACGGGCTTGTCGAATTGCCCGACCATCTGGCCTGCCTTCGCGATCACCTCGGCCACGGCGCGGGCATCCCTGGGATCGGCCCGCAGATAGCCGGGGCGCAGCTCATGGGCGGCGAACAGCGGCTGTCCGCCGGTCAGGTCCACGATCAGATCCGCGCGCGAGGTCGCGCCGTCACGCGCCGCGCCGAACCGCAGCGTTTCGCGGGACGAGGGGGCTGGCACGGCATAGGCATCGACCGCCAGCGTGAATTGCCCCAGATGGCCGGTCGCGGTGCGGATCCGGCCCTGCAGGACCGGAAAGCGCGTCTGGCGCGGCGGGGACAGTTTTGCGCCGGGTTGCAGCAGCACGGTGATGTCCAGCTGGTCCGCCAGGCTTGCTGCCGCATCGATGGCCACCTCGTCCCGTCCCAGGATCAGCGCCACGCCGTTGCTTTCAAGCGTGGTGACGCCGAAGGGTGCGGGCGCGACGGCGGCGGCGGCGATCATCGCGGCCATCTTGGGCCCGCTGGTCTTGGCCTCGGCGGTCCAGCCCGCGGTTTCACGGATATTGGCGAAAGACAGCGCCAGATCGGGGGCCTCATCGGCGGCGATCTCCGAGAAAAGCGGGGCCTCCTGCGTGCAGGCCACGGTCACCGGCAGGCCCTTTGCAAGGGCGGCGCGGAAATGATCCAGATTGGCGCGGCACAACTGGGTGACGGATGCATCCCCCCCGCACCCGGCCCGGTTCAGCGCGCCCTCGTCCGGCGCCATCGTGCCTTCGCAGGTGCAGGTCAGGACTGTCCGGTTGGAATTCGCATTGGTTGTCATGGTCATGAGCACCCGGCCTGATCTATAACTCTGTTGCGTGGTTCTGACTGCTCTTGCAGTTGGTGGCAAGTGCGTTAGAAATGGATTGTATACGATTTTGACAAGGATAGGCCGTGGTGCTCGACAATCATTCAGCGCCCCGTTCCCTAGTGCTGCCACCGCCCTACACGGCGCATTGGCTGGCGCAGGGGGACACCCAGAGGCAAGCATGCCTGCTGGCGCCCGATCACGGGGCAGGCACGCTTGTCTGGCATTGCAGCTTGCCGCAGGCGGGGCGGCGCGCCACCTCTGCCGGACGGTTCGATTTCGCGGTGGTCCTTGAGCCGGATGTGCCATTGGCCGAGGCGCGCAAGGCCTTCGTGCTGGGGATGCTGGCGCTGGGCGATGCGCTGGCCGCGCATTGCCCACCCGAGCGCGCGGTCACTTTCGGATGGCCCTCGGAATTGCGGCTTGATGCAGGTCGCCTTGGTGGCATGCAGCTTTATCTGCCCGAGGGCGTGGCCGAGGATGAGGTGCCTGACTGGATGGTGCTGGGGGTCGAGCTGATCGCGGATCGTGATCACCTGACCGATCCCGGCAGCAAGCCCGGTTCGGTCTCTCTGAAGGAAGAGGATTTCACCGATCCGCCCGCGATCCTTGAAAGCTTTGCGTCCTACCTGATGCTGAACTTCGACCGCATGGCCCATGGCGGATATCCGGCGCTGGCGGCGCGCTACGGCGAAAAGATCGCATCCGGCGGAACGCTGGCCGAGGCGGTGGATGTGCAGGATGCCGTGGGACTCGCGCGCCTCGGGGATGCGCTGCAATCCGCGCCCTGGCGCGACGACACCGGACCAAGGCTGTGATCCGCCTGCCGCGCACGATCCGGCTTGACCGCTCGGACGAGGTGGTCTTCGCACAGGCCGCAACGCCTGGCGAATGGGCGGTTCCGGGGACATTCCTGTTCGCGGGCCGCGATCCCGACACGCTGGGCCGCAAGGAACAGATCGCCTTTCGTTCGGGCCTGCTGGGGGTGGAAAGCTTTGGCTGGTCCACGCTGGTCACAGTGACTTTCGTGCGCCCGTCCGACCGTGACGCGGCGGTCGAAATGCTGGCCCGCCAGTTGATCGACAAGCTGGGCGCGCCCGATATGGCCGCAGCCCGTCCCGCCGCCGAAGAAGAGCTGACCCTGGCCGAGGATCTGTGCCGTGGTCATGCCGAAGGCACATTGATCGCCTTGCACCGCACCCAGGCCGATGGTGGTATAAGAGAGCAGTTTCGCACCTTGAAACCGCGCGACACCACGGCGTTCTCGGCCGGGTACCTGAGCGGGCATGACAAGGCGTTTCATGTCGTGGAAACCGACGAGGATGACGCGGAGGCCGAGCATTTCGATCTGGCCTCGTTCATGGAAGAGAAGAGCACGTCATGAGGGAATTCTGGGTCGCCTCCGGCCATCACCTGACACGCCTGGACGCCACCGGGCGCATGCAGGTCACGGATGAACTGATCCTGGCCTGGCTTGCCCGGCCCGAGATCGTGCCCCCCGCCGAAGCCTGTGCCGCCGAACGCGCCTTGCATGCCCGTCTGATGGCCACGCCGCGCGCGCAGGTGTCGGTGATGGAGCGGGCCAATATCAAGGACCCGGATGCCCGCGAAAACTGGGAGTTCCTGCTGACCCTGCGCGACCGGCTTCTTGCGGCCGGGTCGATCGAGGCGGGATACCTTGGGCTGGTGCGTGACCGGGTGCGTCTGCCGCATCTGTTCTATGATCAGCTGGTGCAACTGATCCTGCGCAACGCGCTGGAGGGATGCGACGACGTGCATGTCCTGCGCGCCGCCGAGATGTTCTTTCGCCCGCAACGCGCCTTTCTGAATGACGGTGCGCTGATGCTGGCGGATGACGAGCTGGTGGCCGAACTGGAAGGCGAGATTCACAGCAACCCGCTGTTTGCCATGATGAACGGCGGCGTCGACTCGCTGGATGTGTTGAACGACGAGAATGCCTGGACCTATTGGAGCAGGTCGGACGCGCATACGATGGTTCTGCCCTTCGGGTCGGACCCCAAGGCGCGCGCCGGTTTCGCCCGCGCCGTGGAGCGTTTCGTGCATCACCTGCTGGGCCAGCCTGTCAGCGTGACCCCGATGCTGAGCGCGAATGATGTCGATCTGCAATGGTATGTCGGCCTTGATCAGGCGGGCACCGAGGTGGGCAATGCCCTGTGGAATGGCCAGACGCCCACCGCGGCGCTGGTGGGGCTTTTCGCGCTGACCTTCGAGACATCCGATGGCGTTCTGCCGCAGATCGGATCGCAGCCCGTGTATCTTTTTGTCGGGTTGGATGGCAGCAATGTCATCCGCTTCAAGCCGCAGAACCTGGTGACAGGCCTGCCGCTGCTGGGTGACGGGATGGCCGGGGCCATACCCGCCGCGATGGGGCGCGCCTGATGCCACGGGAGGTTTTGCGCCTTGCGGTCCTGGGCGTGTCGCACCCGCCCGCGAATGTCTGGGCCAGGCGCGTCGTGCGGCCTGCGGCCCTGATGGCCGAGATCCCGCCGCTGGAGCGCGGCGCGCTGATGACCGAACAGGGCGAGGTGCGCACCTATTACATGGGCGATCATGCGGTTGTCCTGCATTCGGGCGAAACCTCGCATTACATCGACAACCTGCGGGCCGCGCGCCCCTCGCTCTGGGTGTCTTGCGACGGTGATACGGTGCGGCTGGTCACGGCCGATCCCTATGAGGGCGAGGCGATGGCCAGTGATCCCGAACGCATCGTCGAGGCGCTGGCCATGCCGCCTGCCGTGGCCGCGCGGATCGAGGCGTTCATCGCCGCGCATCACGTGGAAGAGGTCTTTCACAAGCGCAAGCGCGTGCCGGTGAACATGGATCATGATCCGCGTGCAAAACGGATCCTCACGGATGGCGAAAAATGGGTGCAATCGCGCGGCAAGGCCGGGCTGCCACCCAAGGGGGGAGAATGACGGATCGCGAGGAGCGTGAGGGCGGCTTCCTGCGCAACTGGTCACGCAGGAAGCTGGCGGCGAAACGGGAAACCCCGGTTGTGGCCGAGGAGCCTGCAAAGCCTGCCGAACTGCCCGATCCGATCCAGGCGGAAGAGCCTGTCGATACGCAGGCCATCATCGATTCGCTTCCCTCGCTCGACGAGATCACCGCGGGTTTCGACATGAAGCCTTTCATGGCCAAGGGCGTTCCGGCCCATCTCAAGAATGCGGCGCTGCGCAAGATGTGGCTGGTCAACCCTGCGGTGCGCGATTACGCGGATCCTGCGGTGGACTATGCCTGGGACTGGAACGCACCGGGCGGCGTGCCCGGCGGTGGCGGTGTCCTTTCGGGGCAAAGCGTTGAAAAGATGGTGAAGGATCTGATAGGAGAACGGACCGAGCCGGAGTATGCTGACGCTGAAGCGACTGTCCCGGAGGAGACAGTGCGACCGCGCAAGGTCGCTCAGGTCACATCGGCCGAAGAGACACTGGATCCGGTCGCGCCGCAGCGTGATGAGGACAGCGACTCGCCAGATCCCGCGGTTGCCGAGAATCCCGTGACAGAGGATGAATCACCCCGGCAGGACCGCGTGGTTCTGGCGTCACAGCGACGGCACGGCGGTGCTGTTCCAGAGTGACACGTTGTTGGCAAAGCTAAGAAAAATCGACATCCAAACCTATAAATCCGATGTCACAAATTGTTGCCAAGCGTTTTGAAAACCGTGTATACAATATGGGTATACCGTAGAGCGCGAAACCTACATCGACATCGTTAGACCAGAGGTTGATACCCTGATGACAGCCAGCACAGCCCAGGCTGCGCCAGCCAGACCAGAGCACGAAGTGCTGAGGTCCCAGCAATGGGGTCTTCTGGCATCCTTGCTCGTTGCGGCGCCCGATCGGGACACGCTGGACCTGTTGGCCGGTTTGACAGGTGACGAGACGGCCCTCGGCCAAGCGTATGCGGTGCTTGCCAGAACGGCGGCAGAGGCCGATGCCGAGGACGTCGCGCGAGAGTTTTTCGAGCTTTTCGTCGGGGTCGGGCGCGGCGAGCTGCTGCCCTTTGCCTCTTTCTACATCACGGGATTCCTGAACGAGCGCCCGTTGGCCGATTTGCGCCACGACCTGCAGTTGATGGGCGTGGAGCGCGCCGCCGGGCGGTTCGAGCCCGAGGATCACATCGCCAGCCTGTCCGAGATCATGGCCGGGCTTGCCGTGGGCGACTTCGATGCCAGCGTGCTGGGTTGCGGCGCCGCCGGAGAAGCGGGTTTCTTCGCGCGCCATCTTGCCCCCTGGGTGGGGCAGTTCTTCGACGATCTGGCCGTGGCCCCCAGCGCGCGTTTCTATCGCGCGGTGGCAGAGGTCGGCCGGATTTTCACGGATATCGAAATGCGGGCGTTCGAGCTTGAGGCGGCAGCGCATCGCGGTTCGGGCGGACGGACGGTTTGAGATTTTGACACGGCAGAAGACATACCAGGCAGGGCACCAGAGCCTGCTGGCACAGGACGAACCCAGGGAGGATGACATGGCTGAAAGCATCAAGAAAGAAAAAGGCATAGGGCGGCGCGGGTTCTTTGGCGCAGTTGCTGCCGCTGCGACGACCAGTGTTGTCGCGGGTGGCGCGCAGCCTGTCTTTGCAGAGGAAACGGGCGATGAGCGGACCAAGGCGCGGTACAAGGAGACCGAGCATGTTCAGGCCTTCTACCGCACCAACCGTTATTACAAGGGAGCATAAGCCATGCTGGTCAAACGCAGATCCACGGATGCCAACCGCAGCGGCCTGGCGGCCTTTGCGCAAAGCGTGTCCGCAAAGCCGGTCGATCGCCGCAGCTTTCTGAGAGCCTCGGGGCTTGCCGTGGGTGGCCTGGCCGCCTTTGGCGCCATCGGTGCCTCGACGGTGCGCCGCGCCGAAGCGGGCAATACCGATTTCAGCCAGCCGATCGAGGTGAAGACCAACATCTGTACCCATTGCTCGGTCGGTTGCACGGTCAAGGCCGAAGTGCAGAACGGTGTCTGGGTCGGTCAGGAGCCGGCGTGGAACAGCCCGATCAACCGCGGGACCCATTGCGCCAAGGGCGCATCGGTGCGCGAACTGGTGCATGGTGACCGTCGCCTGAAATACCCCATGAAGAAAGAGAACGGCCAGTGGGTGCGCATCTCCTGGGAGCAGGCGATCGACGAAATCGGCGACAAGATGCTGGACATCCGCGAGAAGAACGGCGCGGACAGCGCCTATCTGCTGGGGTCGGCCAAGTTCTCGAACGAAGGGGCGTATCTGTTCCGCAAGTTCGCGGCCTTCTGGGGCACCAACAACGTCGACCACCAGGCGCGTATCTGCCATTCGACGACCGTGGCAGGTGTTGCGAACACCTGGGGCTACGGCGCGATGACCAACAGCTACAATGACATCCGCAACGCCAAGACCATCATTTTCATGGGGTCGAACGCGGCAGAGGCGCATCCGGTGTCGCTGCAGCACATCCTGACCGGCAAGGAAACCAACCGCGCCAATGTCATCGTGATCGACCCGCGTTTCACGCGGACCGCCGCGCATGCCACGGATTACATCCGCATGCGTCCGGGCACGGATATCGCCATCATCTGGGGTATCATGTGGCATATCTTCGAGAATGGCTGGCAGGATCAGGATTACATCGACCAGCGTGTCTGGGGCATGGATCAGGTCCGCGAGGAAGTGAAGAAATACTCGCCCGACGTGGTCGAGCGGATCACCGGCATTCCCGAGGCAGAGCTGAAGCGCGTCGCGCAGACCTTCGCCACGCAGCGCCCCTCGACCTTCATCTGGTGCATGGGCGGCACGCAGCACACCGTGGGTACGGCCAACGTCCGCACCTATTGCAACCTGCTGCTGGCGACCGGCAACGTCGGTTCCGACGGCACCGGGGCCAACATCTTCCGCGGCCATTGCAACGTGCAGGGTGCCACGGACTTCGGTCTCGATATCGGGTCGCTGCCTTGCTACTACGGCCTGTCCGAAGGTGGCTGGAAGCATTGGTCCCGCGTCTGGGGCGTGCCCTACGATTATTTCCAGTCGCGCTTCGACGAAGTGCCGGCCAAGGGCGGGCGCGATGCGCGTGACCGCAAGGCCAACATGGAAATGGCGGGCATCCCGTCGACCCGCTGGTTCGATGCGACCACGCTTGATGCGGAAGACGTCGATCAGCGCGACAACATCAAGGCGATGATCGTCTTCGGCCATGGCGGCAACACCGTGCCGCGGATGGGCGACAGCCTGAAGGGGATGAACGCGCTTGACCTTCTGGTCGTGGCCGACCCGCATCCCACCACTTTCGCGGCGCTGCATGACCGGACCGACAACACCTATCTGCTGCCGATCTCGACGCAGTTCGAGTGCAGCGGCAGCCGCACGGCGTCGAACCGTTCGGTCCAGTGGGGCGAAAAGGTTGTCGATCCGATCTTCGAAAGCGACAACGACTATGCGGTGATCTACCGCCTGGCGACCAAGCTTGGCTTTGCCGACCAGATGTTCAAGAACTACGAGATGGTTCAGGGCAAGTTCTCGATGGAACCGACCCCGGAATCGATCCTGCGTGAAATCAACAGCGGTGGCTGGTCGACCGGCTATACCGGACAAAGCCCCGAACGCCTCAAGGCGCATATGGCCAACCAGGACAAGTTCGACCTGGTGACGCTGCGCGCGCCTGCCGATGCGGGCGAAGTGGCTGGCGATTACTACGGTCTGCCCTGGCCCTGCTGGGGTACGCCCGAGTTCAAGCATCCGGGGACGCATATCCTTTACAACCCGAACATCCCCGTCAAGGACGGTGGCGGCGCGTTCCGCCCGCGCTTCGGTGTGGACCGCGAAGGCGAGACGCTGCTGGCCGAAGGCAGCTATCCGGTCGGATCCGAGATCCAGGACGGTTATCCGCAGTTCACCTATGGTGTGCTGCAGACGCTGGGCTGGGATGTGGACCTGACGCCGGACGAATTGGCCACGATCCAGCGCATCGGCGGCAACGATCCCGAAAAGATGGCGGCTGTCAGCTGGTCGACCGACCTGTCCGGCGGCATCCAGCGTGTCGCGATCGAGCATGGCTGCGTGCCCTTCGGCAACGGCAAGGCCCGCGCCGTGGCGTGGAACCTGCCCGACCCGATCCCGGTGCACCGCGAGCCGATCTATTCGCCGCGTCCCGACCTGGTGGCCGATTATCCGACCCGCGACGACGGGCGTCAGTTCCGCGTGCCGAACATCGGCTTCTCGGTTCAGAAATCCGCGGTCGATCGCAAGCTGTCGGAAAGCTTCCCGATCGTTCTGACCTCCGGTCGTCTGGTCGAATACGAGGGTGGCGGCGAAGAGACCCGCTCGAACCCCTGGCTGGCCGAATTGCAGCAGGACATGTTCGTGGAAATCAACCCGGCGGACGCGTCCGCCCGTGGGATCACCGATGGTGGCTGGGTTTGGGTCAACGGTCCCGAAAACGGTAGCAAGGCACGTGTGAAGGCCCTTGTGACCGAGCGTGTGGCACCGGGCGTGGCATTCATGCCGTTCCACTTTGCCGGGTGGTTCCAGGGTGTCGACCAGCGGGGCAACTATCCCGAGGGTACGGACCCGATCGTTCTGGGTGAAAGCGTCAACGCGGTCACATCCTACGGATATGACCCTGTGACGGGTATGCATGAAGGCAAAGTGACCCTTTGCCAGATTTCTGCGGCATAAGGGAGGACAATAAACATGGCACGTATGAAATTCCTGTGCGACGCAGACCGCTGCATCGAATGCAACGCTTGCGTAACCGCTTGCAAGAACGAGCATGAGGTTCCGTGGGGCATCAACCGCCGCCGCGTGGTGACCATCAATGATGGTCTGCCGGGCGAGCGTTCGGTCTCGATGGCCTGCATGCACTGCACCGATGCGCCCTGCGCGGCCGTCTGCCCGGTGGACTGCTTCTACACCACCGATGACGCCGTCGTCCTGCACTCCAAGGACACCTGCATCGGCTGCGGCTATTGCTTCTACGCCTGCCCCTTCGGCGCGCCGCAATATCCCAAGGTCGGCAACTTCGGCACCCGTGGCAAGATGGACAAGTGCACCTATTGCGCCGGTGGCCCCGAGGCCGACATGACCGAAGCCGAATATGTCAAATACGGCTCGAACCGTCTGGCGGAAGGCAAGCTGCCGCTCTGCGCCGAGATGTGCTCGACCAAGGCGCTTCTGGCGGGCGATGGCGATATCATCGCTGAAATCTACAAGGAACGCGTTGTGACGCGGGGCTACGGCTCTGGCGCATGGGGCTGGCGCACCGCTTATGGCGATGCAATCACTGTCTGAGCGGGAGTAGGGACTATGAACATGAAACATCTCGCACGGCGGATTGCCGCCCTCATGGCAGTTGTCACAGTGCTGGCACTTGGCGCTGTCACCGCACCGACCGGCGCGCAGGCGCAGCAGGTCAACCCGACCGCGCAATCGGTCACGGAAGACAAGCTTTTCCAGGCGCTGCAAGGCGATCAGATGGTGGCCGGGCGTGTCTCGATCCCCGATGACCAGGCCAGCGGCCTGATCAAGCCGGGCAACAAGTCATGGGCCGGCACACATACCGGCACCGTGCGGTTCCTGTCGATCGCGGCCGTTGTCAGCGCCATCGTCGTTCTGGCGCTGTTCTACATGATCCGTGGCCGGATCATGGTGGATGGCAAGATGTCGGGCATCCGCATCCTGCGCTTCACCGCCATCGAACGTTTTGCCCATTGGCTGATGGCGGGGTCCTTCATCGTGCTGGCGCTGACCGGTCTGAACCTTGTTCTGGGCCGCACAATGCTGCTGCCGCTGCTGGGCGAGGGGGCGTTCTCGACCCTGACCGTCTGGGGCAAGCTGGCGCATAACTACGTGGGGCCCGCCTTCATGCTGGGTCTGCTGCTGTCCTTCCTGGTCTGGGTCGCGCACAACCTGCCGAACAAGGTCGATGCCGAATGGATCGCGCAGGGTGGCGGTTTGCTGAAGAAGGGTGTTCATCCCCCGGCGAAGAAGTTCAATGCCGGGCAGAAGGTCATCTTCTGGTCCGTGACCATCGGAGGTGCGGCGCTGTCCTTCACCGGTGTCATGCTGCTGTTCCCGGCGATGGCCGGTACGCAGGCCGACTGGCAGCTGTTCCAGCTGATCCATGGGATCGTGGCGGCTATCCTGTCCTTCGTGATCATCGCCCATATCTATATCGGGTCGATCGGCATGGAAGGCGCGTTCGACGCCATGGGCTCGGGCGAAGTGGATCTGAACTGGGCCAAGGAGCACCATTCCCTCTGGGTCGAGGAAGTTCAGGCGAAGTCGGGCGACAAGTCGATTTCGACCAAAGGCGCGCATCCCGCCGAATGAAGAACCATGGCGCGTCCGGTCTTCCGCAAAGGGGCCGGGCGCGCTTTTTTCGCTTGCTTGATGTCACAGGCGTTCACGTCAGAAAGACCGCATGTCAATGGCCGATGATCCGATCCTGTTGGCGGCCCGCGAGGCGCTGTCAGGGCTGAACATGCCCGATGGAACGCCCTTTCTGGGGGCGTCGCAAGTGTCGGGGCCTGTCGTCGCGAATGGCCGTGTCAACGTCACGATCATGACCAATGCGCAGGCCGCGGCCTCGCTTGCCGGGGTCCGGGCCGAGGCCGAGGCCGCGCTGCGCGGCATTCCCGGCGTCGACAGTGCCTTTGTCGTGCTGACCAATGAACAAAGCGCCCCGCCGCGCCTGACCACGCCCAAGCCTGCCACGGCACCAAGCGCACCGCCCAAGGTGCTTGCCGGTGTGCGCCATGTGGTTGCGGTTGCCTCGGGCAAGGGTGGGGTCGGCAAATCCACGACTGCCGTGAACCTTGCGCTGGGTCTGCGCGCCAAGGGGCTGCGGGTCGGCATCCTGGATGCCGATATCCACGGCCCCTCGATCCCGACGCTGCTGGCCCTGCACGGGCGGCCCCGGATGGGCAAGGATCGCCGCTTGCTGCCCATGCAATCCAACGGGCTACTGGCCATGTCGATGGGCATGATGGTGGATGCCGAAACGGCGATGGTCTGGCGCGGGCCGATGGTGATGTCCGCCATCACGCAGATGCTGGCCGATGTGGATTGGGGCGATCTGGACGTGCTGATCGTCGACATGCCGCCCGGCACTGGCGACGCGCAGCTTGCCATCGCCCAGGGCACCACGCTGGCGGGGGCCGTCATCGTGTCGACACCGCAGGACCTGGCGCTGGTCGATGCGCGGCGTGGCATCGCGATGTTCCGCAAGGTGGATGTACCGATCATCGGCCTGATCGAGAACATGGCCTATTTCACCTGCACCGATTGCGGCAAGCAGCACGCCCTGTTCGGCACCGGCGGCGCCGAGGCCGAGGCGCGCCGCCTGGGCGTGCCCTTCCTGGGGGCGGTGCCGCTGACCATGGATCTGCGGGCCGCATCCGACAGCGGCCAACCCATTGTCGCCCGAGACCCGGACGGGATGCTGGGGCGGCTATATACCGAGATGGCCGAGGCGGTCTGGTCCAGTCTGACCGTGCCCGTGCCGGACGTTCTGAATAACTGAAAACTGCAAGGAGCCTGACCGATGAAATCCTTTCTTATCGCCTGCGTTGCCATCGTCTGTATCGCCATTGGTGCGGCCAGCGTGCTGGACGGCACCTTCCAGGTCGACAGCACCTCGGCCTTCACCACCGAAGGCGCGCGTGTTTCGCCCGGCGAGCAGAACCTGATCAGCAACTGATCGGGATAAGGGCAGGGGGCCGGAATGCGTCTTGCAGCACTCTGCCTGGCAATTCTTGCGGGTGCCCTGCCCTTGTCCGCACAGGATCTGCGTGGCCATGGCGGCCCTGTGCGCGCCCTGGTCGCCGATCGCCAGGGGCAGGTGATTTCCGGCTCTTTCGACCGGCGCGCGATTGTCTGGAACGGGACGGTGGCCACCCAGGTCAGCGGCTTTCACGAAGGCGCGGTGACAGCCGTGCTGCGCTTGCCGGACGGGCGTTTCGCGACCGGCGGCCAGGATGGCCGCGTGATGATCTGGGGCGCGGGGCCGGAACCGCTTTATTCCGAAACATGGCATCCGTTGCCCGTGGGCGCCCTGGCCGTGCTGGGCGATGGCATCGTCTCGGCCGGGTGGGACGGGCGCATCGCCCTGTGGTCCGGTACGGGCATGCCGCGCATGATCGATGGCCATCAGGGGCAGATCACCGGCCTTGTCACCTATCGTGACGGTTTTGCCAGCGTCGGGGCAGACTTGGTGCTCAAGCTCTGGGGCGCGACGGGCGAGATGATTGCCCAGGTCGCCCTGCCGGGGCCACCATCGGCGTTGGCGACGGATGGTGCGGCCCTGTTCCTGGCGTCGCCAGACGGGACGCTGCGGATCCTCGACGACAGCGGCACGCTGCGCGAACTGTCGGTGTCCGCGCGTCCCTTGCTGTCCGTGGCTGTCGGTGAAGGTCGCGTGGCCGTCGGCGGGACCACCGGGGAGGCCTGGCTTGTCGACCCGCAGACCCTTGCCATCGCACCGGTGATCGCGACAGGTCAAGGCCCGGTCTGGGCGCTGGCCATTGCCGACGGGGTGCTTCTGACGGGCGGGAATGACGGCCTGATCCGGCGCTGGTCGCTGGATGGCACGGCCCTTGGTGAAGGCGCTGATGTGTCCGATCCCACCTTGACCAACCCGCGCGGTGCGCAGGTGTTCCGCGCCTGCGCCGTCTGTCACACGCTGACCCCTGACGATGGCGCCCGTGCAGGCCCGACCCTGCACGGTGTCTTCGGGCGTCGCATCGCTTCGCTTCCGGGGTACAGCTACTCGGAGGCCCTCAAGGACATGGATATCGTCTGGACGGCGCAGACCATATCCGAGCTTTTCGAATTCGGTCCGCATGCCTATACTCCGGGCAGCCGCATGCCGGATCAGCGCGTGCCCAGCGAAGAAGATCGCCGCGCCCTGATCCAGTTCCTTGAAATCGCAACACGCTAGGCGGCGGAGCCGCGTGCCGGAGAAAGCCCCATGAGCGAAGATTTCAACATGTCCATGCGCAAGTTCCTCAAGCAGGTCGGCGTGACCTCGCAGCAGGCCATCGAAGAGGCCCTGCGCGCGGCCGGTTCCGACAAGGTCGCTGGCCAAAGCTTCAAGGCAACGATGGTGCTGAAGATCGAGGGGCTTGATCTTGAGCATCGGATCGAGGGCACGATCAGCGACCGCTCGGAATAAGTCCGCCCATCTATCGCCCCGTCGACTCCTGCCGGAAAGGCTGACACCAGCGCCCCAGACCGTGTCGCGGGTTGATCCCGGCTATTCGGCCGGGATCTGCTCTTGTGCGCGTTCGATCCGGACGGCTGCGAACTTGAACTCCGGGATCTTGCCATAGGGGTCGATGGCCGGGTTGGTCAGGATGTTCGCTGCCGCCTCGACATAGGCGAAGGGGACGAAAACCATGTTTTCCGCCACCGCCCGGTCCGCGCGGGCCATGATCGTGATCGCGCCGCGCCGCGACACGAGGCGCACGTTGCCGCCCGGCACGACACCCAGACGGTGCAGCGTGGCCGGGTGGATCGAGCAATTCGCCTCGGGCTCGACCGCATCCAGAACGTGGGACCGGCGCGTCATCGACCCTGTGTGCCAATGTTCCAACTGCCGCCCCGTGGTCATCACGAAGGGATAATCGGCATCCGGCAATTCATCGGGCGAGATGACGGATGCCGGCGTGAATTTCGCCCGGCCCCCGTCGCGCGGGAAGCCTTCGGCAAAGACGATGGGCTGACCGGGGTCGGTCGCCGACAGGCTGGGATAGGTCACGGCACCTTCGTTTTCCAGCCGCTCCCAGGTGATATTGTCTAGCGATTTCATGCCTTTCGCCATTTCGGTATAGATCTGGCCGGGATGGGTGTAATCCCAGTCCAGCCCAAGCCGCTGGGCCAGTTGGGTGATGATCAGCCAATCCTCGCGGGCCTCGCCCGGAGACGCGACAGCGGCGCGGCCCATCTGCACCTGGCGGTTCGTGTTCGTGACGGTGCCGTTCTTTTCATAAAAGGCGGCAGCCGGCAGGATCACATCGGCGAAATTCGCCGTCTCGGTCAGGAAGATGTCCTGAACCACCAGACACTCCAGCTTGGACAGGGCATGCCTTGCATGGGTCACGTCCGGATCGGACATGGCCGGATTCTCGCCAAGGATATACATCCCCTTGATCGACCCGGCATGGACGGCATCCAGGATCTCGGTGACGGTCAGACCTTTCTCGCCCGAGAAATCGCCGGAATTCCAGAGCCGCGAAAAGTTGCTGCGCACCGCGTCATCCGTGACAGGCTGGTAATCGGGCAGGAACATCGGGATCAGACCCGCATCAGAGGCACCTTGCACGTTGTTCTGCCCGCGCAGCGGATGCAGGCCCGCACCGGGCTTGCCGATATTGCCTGTCATCAGGGCCAGCGAGATCAGGCAGCGGGAATTGTCGGTGCCGTGGATATGCTGCGACACACCCATCCCCCAGAAGATCATCCCCGCCTTGCCCCCGGCAAAGGTCCGGGCCACCGCGCGCAGCTCGTCCGCGGGAATGCCGCAGATCGGGGCCATCGCCTCGGGGGTGAACTTGGCAAGATGGGCTTTCTCGGCCTCCCAGTTCTCGGTGAACTTCTCGATATAGGCTTGATCGTAAAGACCTTCCTCGACGATCACGTGCATGATCGCGTTCAGCATCGACACATCCGCACCCGGCTTGAATTGCAGCATGTGGGTGGCGTGCCGGCGCAGGCCGACACCGCGCGGATCCATGACGATCAGCTTGCCGCCGCGCTTTGCGAACTGCTTGAAATAGGTGGCGGCAACGGGATGGTTTTCCACCGGGTTCGACCCGATGACGATCGCCACATCGGCATGTTCGATCTGGTTGAAGGTCGCCGTCACCGCGCCAGAGCCCACGTTCTCCATCAAAGCCGCCACCGAGGAGGCATGGCACAGCCGCGTGCAATGATCGACGTTGTTATGGCCAAAGCCTTGCCGGATCAGCTTCTGGAACAGATAGGCCTCTTCGTTCGAGCATTTGGCGGAACCGAAGCCTGCGATCGCGCGGCCGCGTCCATTGGTGCTGAGCGCCTTGAAGCTGTTGGCCACCATGTCCAGGGCTTCGTCCCATGTCGCCTCGCGGAAATGGGTCATGGGGTTGCCCGGATCGACATTCATCCCCTTGGGTGCGCCCTCGCGCCGGATCAGGGGCGTGGTCAGGCGGTGGGGATGGTGGATGTAGTCGAAGCCAAACCGCCCCTTGACGCACAGCCGCCCTTCGTTGGCGGGGCCGTTGATGCCTTCGACGGCGCGGACCTTGCCGTCCTTGATCTTGAGGCTGACCTGACAGCCGACGCCGCAGAACGGGCAGATGGACTTGACGGCTTCATCGAAATCCTTGCTGTCGCCTTGCTGTGCGGCATCCACCATCGTGGCGGGCATCAGCGCGCCTGTCGGGCAGGCCTGCACGCATTCGCCGCAACCCACGCAGGAGGATTGGCCCATCGGATCGTTCATGTCGAACACCGGATAGGCGTTCTGGCCGCGTCCGGCCATCCCGATCACGTCATTGACCTGCACCTCGCGGCAGGCGCGGACACACAGCCCGCAAGAGATGCAGGCATCCAGATTGACGCGCATCGCCACATGGCTGTCGTCCAGCAGCGGGATATGATCCGCATCCTTGGTCGGCAGGCGGCTTTCGCTCACGCCATTCGCCTCGGCCATGTCCCACAGATGCGAGGACCGGTCGTGCGCCGTCGCGCGATCCGGCTGATCGGCCAGCAGCATCTCGACCACCATCTTGCGCGCCGAAGTGGCGCGGGCACTGTCCGTCCTCACGACCATGCCTTCGGTGGGTGTGCGGATGCACGAGGCCGCCAGCGTGCGCTCGCCGTCGATCTCGACCATGCAGGCGCGGCAGTTGCCGTCGGGGCGATAGCCTGGCGCGGGCTTGTGGCACAGGTGCGGAATGATCAGGCCACGCCCGTTGGCGACTTCCCAGATGGTCTGGTCCTTGTCGGCCTGAACTTCCTTGCCGTCCAGGATGAAGGTGATCTTGTCGGACATGTCAGACCTCTTGGGGGAAATGCTTGATGGTCAGGCGGATCGGATTGGGGGCAGCCTGCCCCAGCCCGCAGATGCTGGCGTCGGTCATGGTCGTGCACAGCTCTTCCAGCAGGGGTTGATCCCAGCGGTCGGCCTGCATCAGCTTGACCGCCTTTTCGCAGCCCACGCGGCATGGCGTGCATTGGCCGCAGCTTTCGGCCTCGAAGAACCGCAGCATGTTCAGTGCTGCATCGCGCGCGCTGTCGTGATCCGACAGCACGACGACAGCGGCCGAACCGATGAAGGTGCCATGCGGCTGCAGCGTGTCGAAATCCAGCGGGATGTCGTGCATGCTGGCCGGCAGCAGGCCCGAGGACGGCCCCCCCGGCTGATAGGCCTTGAACACATGACCCTCGGCCATGCCTCCGGCGGCGGCGATCACATCGGTGATGGTCGATCCTGCCGGCAGCAAGTAGACGCCCGGCCGCGCCACCCGGCCCGAGACGGAATAGCTGCGCAGCCCCTTGCGGCCGTTCTTTTCGACAGTGTTCAGGATCTGCGGCCCCTCGCGGCAGATGCGCGCGACCCAGTGCAGGGTTTCGACATTATGCACCAGCGTGGGCCGGTTGAAGATGCCGACCTGCGCGACGAAGGGCGGGCGGTGGCGCGGAATGCCGCG
This sequence comes from Paracoccaceae bacterium, assembly GCA_030758115.1. Taxonomy (GTDB): domain Bacteria; phylum Pseudomonadota; class Alphaproteobacteria; order Rhodobacterales; family Rhodobacteraceae; genus Seohaeicola. The sequence continues at coordinate 31,575 of JANREX010000085.1, forward strand.
CTTGCCCTCGATCGACTCGATCATCGCGCTTTCCTCGCCGCAGATATAGGCCCCGGCCCCGCGGCGCAGGTCGATATATCCCTTTGGCACGATGCCTGCCTGTTCCAGCGCGGCGATCTCCTGCGACAGGATATGGCGGACGGCGGGATATTCGTCGCGCATGTAGATGAAGCAGGTTTCGGCCGCGACGCCCCAGGCGGCGATCAGCATGCCTTCCAGAAACAGATGCGGTGTGCGTTCAAGGTAATGGCGGTCCTTGAACGTGCCCGGCTCGCCCTCGTCACCATTGACGGCCAGATAGCGCGGACCCGGATTGGCCCGGACAAAGGACCACTTGCGCCCTGACGGAAAGCCCGCACCGCCCAGACCGCGCAGACCTGCCTCAAGCAGGCGGTCCTGTACCTGTTCGACATCGCCGCCATCGCGCAGCGCTTGCAGGGTCTGGTATCCGCCCGCGTTTTGGTAGGCCGCAAGCGCCTCGTAGGCCGGGATCACGGCATGAAAGTCGCCCGCGTCGATCACGGCCTGTGCGGCCTCGACCGTGGCGTGGTCCACATGGCGATGGCCGATTTCCAGCACGGGTGCCGTATCACAGCGCCCCATGCAGGGCGCGCGCAGCACGCGGATGCGCGCGGGGTCGTGACCGGCCTCCAGCGCGGTGATCAGGGCCTCGGACCCGGCCAGTTCGCACGACAGGGAGTCGCAGACCCGGATCGTCAAATCGGGTGGGGGTGTCTCATCCTCGCGGATCGGGTCGAAATGGGCATAGAAGGTCGCGACCTCCCAGACTTCGGCCATGCCGATGCGCAGCTCCTCGGCAAGGGCGCGCAGGTGTGGTGCGCTCAGATGCCCATGGCTGTCCTGCAGGAGATGCAGGAATTCGATCAGCAGATCGCGCCGCCGGGGCCTGTTGCCCAGCAGGGCGCGTACGTCGGCCAGGGCCTGATCGTCCAGTTGCCGACCCTTGGGGGTGCGGCGTCCCTTGCCTTTGCCGGATTTCCAGATCCCCTGGTTGTCATCAAGTGCCATCGCGCTGCCCTGCCGGTTGATTCACCGCAGACCCTGCGTCGCAAGACAGGGTCGATCAATATGGCAGTTCCTTGGGGTGATAGGCAAAAGCTATCAAAGGTCGGAATTGTCATGCGAATGGTCGTGGTATGGACAGGGCGATTTGCCCGCTCTATATCGCGCTCATGGATTGGCATGATGATATAGACGCGCGTGGCCTTTTGTGCCCGCTTCCGGTGCTGAAACTGCGCAAACGGCTTGCCGCGCGCGCAGGCGGCGAGGTTGTGCGCATCACCACGACCGACCCTGCTGCAATCGTCGACATCCCGCATTTCTGTGTCGAAGGGGGGCATCGCCTGCTCTCGTCTTCCGAGGCCGAGGACGCCATCACCTGGCTTGTGGCCAAGGGCTGATCACTGGCACATAGACGGCCCGGCGGGGCCTGTGCCCTACATTCCGAAACTGGCGTAGGGGATATAGCGTACCGGCGATCCCGGTCTGATCTGAGCCGCCTCATCGGGCAGTTCGACAAGGCCGCTGGCCCATGACAGGCCACTGATCCGCCCCGATCCCTCCGACGCAAAAACCTCTGCCTCGCCCTGTTCGTTCAGCCTGGCGCGCAGGTATTCGCGCCGACCGGCCTTCTTGTCCTTGGAAAAGGCCGCAGGGACCGTGAAGGCGGCGGGGGCGATCCAGCCCGATCCCGCCATGAGCGACAGGGCCGGGCGCGCGAAGATCAGCGCGCAGACAAGGGCCGCCACGGGATTTCCCGGCAATCCGAAGACCGGCACTCCCTGCCACATGGCCAAGGCCAGCGGGCGACCGGGCTTGACCGCAATCCGCCAACTGCTCAGGTTGCCTTCGGTCCGCAGCAGCCGCGAGACGTGATCCTCATCCCCGGCCGAGGCACCGCCAGAGGTCAGCACGACATCCGCCTGCGTGGCACCCTGCATCAAGGCCTGCCGGATCGCGTCGGTGTCATCCGGCATATGCCCAAGGTCCACCGGGGTATGGCCCCAACGCGCGGCCAGCGACAGCAGCATCGGGCGGTTCGCATCAAAGATCTGATGCGGCGCCGCCTGTGCCGCGGGATCGGTCAGCAGTTCGTCCCCGGTCGACAGCACGCCCACCCGCAATGGCTTGCGCACATCGACAGCGCCGATGCCAAGCGCCGTCAGCAGCGCCAGATCGGGCGCGCGCAGGATGTGACCGGCAGGCAGGGCCATCTGACCTTCCTGCATGTCCTCGCCCGCGCGGCGGGTATTGGCCCCTGGCTTGACGGGGCCATCGAAGACCAGTTGCAGTCCATCTGTCGCGCAATCCTCTTCCAGCACGACGGTATCCACCCCTGCGGGCAGGATCGCGCCTGTCAGGATGCGGATCGCATGGCCCTGTGGCACCGTTCCGGCAAAGGGTTGGCCTGCGGCTGCGCGCCCGCTGACAAGGGGCATGCGCTGCGGGCCGTTGCCGGTGGCCGCATGGGCAAAGCCATATCCGTCGACAGCCGCATTGGGGCGGGGCGGGTTCGCGCGGCGTGCCATGGCCGGGCCTGCCAGCACCCGGCCTGCAGCATCATGCGTCCTGACCAGATCATGACCGGTGACCGGATGCAGCACATCGCGCAGCTTGGCGAGGGCCGCATCCACCGGCACCCAGGCGACCCCTTGCGGCATGGCAAAGCAATCGTTGCGCAGGCGCGGCGGGGTCAGATGCGACGAAAGGGCCGCGCGCAAATGTGCCTGCTGGCCTGACCCCAGGATCCAGCCCTCGGTCAGGGCGGCCTCGGGCAGGGTCTGCCGGTCCAGCAGGACGGCGCGCATCTGCGGGTCCAGCCCAGCCAGGGCCCGGGCCAGCAGCCGCACCTGATGGGCGTCGGGTGGCAAGCCGGGGTCGGCGGCACTGGCCATGCGGACGGCATCCGCCAGCATCGAGGGATAGACTTCGGCCAGCGTGATCTGTGCGGGTGCCTCGAACGGCCAGACAGACAGCTGGCCTGCAAAGCGGCGGCGCAGGCGGGCCAGCACGGGCAGGCCGGTCAGTGTCTGTGCGCCGACCGCGCCGGCCCCGGCCAGTTGCCAGACCGATTTCGGCGTGGCACCGGGGCTGGCGGCGGCGGTTTCGGTCGCCCTGTGTTGTGCCAGCGTGGGGGGCAGCTTTGGCTTGAGATGTGGCAACCCGTCGATCTGTATCTTGCGGCCATTACCCCAGAACGGCCCGTCACCGGGGAACAGCGCGTTCAGGCGGGCTGCGACATCGCGGTAATTGCTTTCATTGCGGTCGGTATCGGCATGGTTGTCGGCCAGCCAATCCCACAGATGCAATGGCCCGCCCGCCACGGTTGCCGCGAAGCCCGCAGGATAGCCAAAGGCAAAATCGGCCCCCAGCAAAAGCCTTTCACCGGCCGTCAGGGCCTCTTCGATCAGTGCGATCAGCCGCGCCTCGGCCTGCGCACGGGTGGGCAGGTTCTCGGGCGCCGCGCCATCCAGCGCCAGCCAGATACTGTCCTTGCCGCGCGCGGGTTTTCCCGCCGCCGACCAATCCAGTATGGCGACGCGGGAATAGGTCAAAGCCCGACCTCGGCCAGGATGAAATCGGCAATGGCGGGCACGTCATCCAGGTCGAACAGCGGCACCCGCAGGTTTTGCGGCACGGTGTTCGACGCGACGGCCCGGATCGTGGGATTGCTGTCCACCAGAAGCGGGCGGCCGGTTTCCCAGCGATGCGCCTCGATCTTGGGGTGCGGCTCGCGCTTGTAGCCTTCGATCAGGATCAGATCGACAGGCGCCATCAACGGCAGAAGGTCGGCCAGTGCGGGTTCCGGCTTGTCGCGCAATTCGGTCATCAGCGCCCAGCGGTTGGGCGAGGACAGCATCACCTGATGGGCGCCCGCAGCCCTGTGGCGATAGCTGTCGCGCCCCGGCTGATCGACGTCCGTTTCGTGATGGGCATGCTTGAGCGTGGAAATGGTCAAGCCGCGCTTGCTGATCTCGGCGACAAGCCGTTCCATCAGCCCGGTCTTGCCTGCGTTCTTCCATCCGGTGACGCCGTAGACCCTCATCCCGCCGCCCCGAGCAGGACCTCGGACCGTGCAAGGTCTTCGGGGGTGTTGACGTTGAAGAAGGGATCGTAGGGGTCCGACGAAAAGGTGGCCTGGCCCGCGCCGTGCCTGTCGGTCCACAACACGATCTTGCGCAACCCGCCTTCAAGCGCTTCGCGCAGGTCGTGGCGCAGCGCCACGGGCCAGAGGCCGAAGGTCGGATGCTGCCAGACCTTGCCGGTCTCGTCCGGTGAGGCCGCCAGCGCAAGGCCCGAGGGGCCCGCGGCCTGCTGCAGGCGCGCCACAAGATCGGTCGGAAAGAAGGGCGTGTCCGCCGCCACGCTGACGACGGCATCCGCCCCGCGGGAGGCGGCCCAATCCATGCCGGCCAGCACCCCCGCCAGCGGGCCTGCATAGCCCTCGATACTGTCGGGCAGCACCGGCAGCCCCAGGTCGAAGCGGTCGGGATCGCCATTCGCGTTCAAGGCGATGGCGTCGACCTGCGGGGTCAGGCGCGCGATCACGTGATCGACAAGGCGCTTGCCGCCCAGACTGCGCCAGCCCTTGTCGCCGCCCCCCATGCGCGTGGCGCGCCCGCCTGCCAGGATGACGGCGGGAATGCGTGCAGCACCATCAGTCATTGTCGGCCCCCTTGCGGCGGCTGGATTTGCTTTCGTCGGGCACGGCCGACGGGTCGGCGTCGCGGATCAGCCGGTCTTCGCCACTCAGGCAGACGAAGCGCTGACCGCGCAGCCGCCCGATCAGGGTCAGGCCCACGGCGCGGGCGATCTCGACCCCCCAACCCGTGAAGCCGGACCGCGAGGCCAGGATCGGAATGCCCATGTTCGCGGTCTTGATCACCATTTCGGATGTCAGCCGCCCCGTCGTGTAGAGCAGCTTGTCCGTGGGCGAGATCCCGTTCAGGAACATCCAGCCCGCGATCTTGTCCACCGCGTTGTGACGGCCCACATCCTCGAAATAGACCAGCGGCTGATCGCCCTGACACAGCACGGTGCCATGGATCGCGCCCGCGCTCAGGTACAGCGACGGGGTGGTGTTGATCTGTTTGGCCAAGGCATAAAGCCAGCTTGTGCGCAGCTCGGTGCGGGGCAGGGTCAGCCCCTCCAGCCCTTCCATCATGTCGCCAAAGACGGTGCCGACCGCGCAGCCGCTGGTGCGGGTCTTCTTCTTGACCTTTTCCTCGTAGGAGGTCTGGCGCGCCGTGCGCACCACGATGGTCTCCAACTCTTCGTCAAAGTCGATGGCGGTGACCTTGTCGTCGGCATGCAGCATGCCCTGATTGCGCAGGAACCCGATGGCCAGGTAATCGGGGTGGTCCCCGATCGTCATCGCCGTCACGATCTCTTGCGCGTTCAGATAGATGGTCAGCGGACGCTCTTCGACCACCGCGATCTGGACATCCGCGCCCATATGATCGGTGCCGCTGACCGTGCGGGTCAGCCTTGGGTCATCAGGATCCGGAAGGATGGGAAGGTCTGGGGACATTGCGCTGCTTTTCATTGAGAGGCTTATATAGTAGCACGGCTCGCAAGGGCGCAAGATGCGGAGAGGGCGGGAACATGCTGGGGGCCATAACCGTCGAGGGGCGTGGAGCATCCGACCGGTTGCTGTTCGAGATCGCATCCCTTCTGCAGGCCGATGGTTTTCGCCTGGCTGGCGCCGTTCAGGAAAATATCGAGCGCGAGGGGCGCCGCCGCGCCGACATGGTGCTGCATCTGCTGGCCGAAGGCACATTGCGGCAGATCAGCCAGGACCTGGGCGCGCAGTCGCGTGGCTGCTGCCTTGACCCCGCCGCGCTGGAAGAGGTCGTGGCACGGGTCGAAGTGGCCCTGCATGACCCTGTCGACCTGCTGATCGTCAACAAGTTCGGCAAGGCCGAGATCGAAGGGCGCGGCTTTCGCCCCCTGATCGGCCAGGCCCTGGTCGAGGATATTCCGGTGCTGGTCGCGGTCGGGCGCGGCAGTCGCGAAGGCTTTGACGCTTTCGCCGAGGGCATGGCCGAATGGATCGATCCATCGCCCGATGCGGCGCTTGCATGGTGCCGGGCCGCCATCGGACATCCCGCGGGCCAGCACCGGGCGCAAACCGGCTGATTGCGCACGCTAGAGTGACACGACCCATAATGGATGCATGGCCATGACCCCGCAAACCGTACCTGACGCCACCTTTCACACCCGCGTGCGCAACGATGCGCTGGGCGGTCCGAACCCCTTCGAATGGAAGCCCCTGACCACCCAGGATGTCTTTGGCGGGAAACGCGTGGTGCTTTTCGCCTTGCCGGGGGCCTATACGCCCGCCTGTTCCGAAAGCCACCTGCCGGGATACGAGAGCAGCCATGACGCTTTCCGCGCGCTGGGCGTCGACCAGGTGATCTGCCTGTCGGTGAACGATGCCTTCGTGATGTATCAATGGTCCCAGTCGCAGAACATCCGCAACGTGTTCATGTTGCCCGACGGCAATGGTGAATTCACCCGCAAGATGGGCATGCTGGTCGATCGCAGCGGGCAGGGCATGGGCATGCGCAGCTGGCGCTATTCCATGCTGGTCACCGATCGTAAAATCGACAAGCTCTTTGCAGAGCCGGGGTTCCAGGACAACCCCGCGGGGGTGCCCGTCAAGGTGTCGGACGCCGACACGATGCTTGCCTATCTCAGGACCTGCTGACCGCATCCTGCGGTATGGCGCCATCCGCGCTGCCGCTGAGCCGCGATGAACGACCATGCCGTCCCGGCGCGGCATGCCCGATCCTGCATCGAATGCAACGCGCTGCCTGACTGTCTGACGGCATGGGCCCGGTGGCTGTTGCCGCCCAGGCAGGTCGCGACGCTGCACTGTCGGAACAGACCTTTTCAACAAAACCGAATGCGCATTCCACCTTGCCCAAGTCGGCACGGGCGGCCGTTGCCCTGCGCGTTTTGACAGGCTGACCGGGCTTGAGCGCGGCGCGTCACCATGCGCGCCGGGCTGCGCAAAGGCGGGCGGGCCGGTTCGGTTCTTGATGGTTTCGTCATGGTCTCGTCATGCAGGATTCAAGAACAATCATTTATCAGAACCCTCAATGTTTCCAATTTAGAACATGAAGATAAAAATAGGGCAAGAAAACGGCAAAATTATCGAAAGTGATTGATCTTCCTAAGCGTGTATCCTTAGGTATGTGTGCGTATCGAATGATACGGGCCGGATGCCCCGGAAAAGCCAAGGTTTGGCGTTGGGCCGCGCCGGTCGATAGGGCGAAACGCACGTTTTCGCGCTGATTGCAATGGTCGGACACTGGGGGGTGACGGACATGAGATTGAAGAAATTTGAAAGATGGCGACATCACGGCGGGAAATATTCAGCCTGAAGATGAACATTTTGGGGCGAATTTCCTCCCCAAGCCTACTGCACAACGAACGACAGGAAAATTTCCAATGAAGATCCTAGGATTTGCACTCGCCGGAACCACGGCGTTGATCATGACAACTGCGGCTGCCGACCAGAACGAGGCCTTTCTGCTTCAGACAGGCGACAATCATAGCGCGCAGATCACCCAGTCGGGCGACAAGAACAAGGCAGGCGCCGCGACACCCACGATGACGCAGGATGGCGAGAACAACCAGCTGGTCATCTTGCAGTCGGGCGATCGCAACAAGATCGGCCTTGAGGGCGGCGGCGTCTACCAGGACAACCCTTACGACAACGGCTCGCTGATGCGGATCGACATCACGCAGTCGTCCGACCGCAACGTGGTGGGATCGGTCATGCAATCGACCGATGATCAGAATGAGGCCGGCAGCGGAAACAGCGTCGACATCACCCAATCGGGTTGGGGCCGCAACCGCGTCGGTTATGTCAAACAGATCCAGTCCGGTACCGGCAACAACCAGCTGGATGTGCGGCAGTCGGGCTGGAAAGATCAGCTGGAAACCGTCACCCAGACATCGAATGTCGCAGCCGGCACACCGAACCGCATCACCGTGCGGATGAATGGTATCAGCAACGGAACGGGCGACCTTGGCTTCTTTGCGTCCGAGACCGGGGCAGAAAGCTCGACCCTGCGGCAGGGGAACATCAACCCCGCAAGCCAAGGGAACTCCATCACCCTGAACGTGACCGGCACAGGGAACGATTTCGGCGTGACGCAGAATGGCAATGACAACACCGTCGGCACGCTGAACCTTGGCGGCACTTTGAACGACCTGGGCATCCTTCAGACGGGTGACAGCAACACCGTGTCCATGGCCTCTGTCAGCGGCATTGCAAATGTCATCGGCGTCAAGCAGATCGGCAACATCAACTTGGCGTCGGTATCCGTCAGCGGAACCCTCAACCAGTTTGGCGTTGCACAGCTTGGCAACAGCAACGAGGCCAATGTCACCGTATCGGGCCTGAACAACGGTCTGGCGCCGAGCCTCTGGGGCACGGCCAACTGGTCCGGTGCAGCCCTGATCGTGGCCAGCGCCAATCCCTTGCTTGACCGTGGCATGGTCACGCAGATGGGCGACTACAACCTCGCCTCCTTGACGGTCTCCGGCATCAGCAACGCTTTCGGCCTGCTGCAGAACGGCGACAGCAACGCCATCACCGGCCTGCAGGACGGCAACTACAACCAGGCTGCCGTGGCGCAGACTGGCAACAGCAATACCGCCAACTTTGCCCAGGTTGGAAACGGCAATTCGCTGGGCATTTCCCAGTAAGTCCCCAGGCCGCGCCCTGGACCCCAGGGTGCGGCCAGAACCTCGCAGATCCCAACAGACAGGAAGATTTTGATGAATATTGTAAAGATCGCACTTGCGGGCGGCACCGCCCTGACCCTCTCGATGACCATGGCAACCGCGGATGACAACAACGCCTACCTGAAGCAGGTGCAGACCGGGTCCGGCACCGGCACAAACTCGGCCCTGATCACGCAGAGCGGATCCGGCAACGATGCAGGTTCTGCCAGCAAGAACGTGACCCAGTCGGCAAGCTCCAATTCCAGCAACACCATCGATATCCTGCAGAGCGGCAACAACAACGACATCGGGCTGAACGGGTTCTCGCAGCTGGCGCAATACGCGTCCTCGCCCTTCGGCAACAGCGCGACAATCACGCAGTCGTCCAACAACAACGTTGTCGGCAAAGTGGATCAGAAGAACCGTTTCGGCGGCGCGGTCGGCGCGACCGGCAACACCCTGACGATCCTGCAGGCGACAGGTGACGACAACGTCATCAACGAAGTTCTTCAGGACAAGCACAAGGGCGGTTCCGGCAACATCGCCGACATCACCATGACCGGCACCAGCAACACCATCGCATCCGTCATGCAGGCTGTGACTGGTGGTATCGCTGGCAACACCATGAATGTCACCATCTCTGGCAACAACAACGGGCGTGGTGTGCTCAGCGGGTCCGCCGCAGCCTCTGGTGCGACGACCAGCACGCTCAAGCAGGGCTTTGCCGATGTGAACAACGGCAACGCCGACAAAGGTGACAACGCCCTGACCCTCGTCATCTCGGGTGCGGGCAACCAGTTCGGTGTCACGCAGCAAGGATACAGCAACACCGTCGGCACGCTGGACATCAGCGGCGCCAACAACCAGCTGGGCGCCTATCAGGACGGCAGCCTGAACGTGATGACCGTGGCCGCCATCACCGGTGACGACAACAATATCGGTGTCAAGCAGGTGGGCACGTCGAACACTGCGGGTGTGACTGTCACCGGCAATGCGAACGCATTCCTGGTGTCGCAAAATGGCGTGGCTAACGACGCATCGGTTACGGTCAACGGCAACAACAACGGCGAAGGCAACGCCTTCAGCGGTTTCGCGGCCTCGTTGGGCCTCAGCTCGGGTCTGTTCGAGCAGTTGGGTGATGACAACGGTCTGACCTTCAACGCCATGGGCAACATGAACGCCTTCGCCACCAGGCAGGACGGGTCCGACAACTCGATCAGCGGCAGCCAGAACGGCAACTCGAACCAGGTTGCCGTGCTGCAGGTCGGCAGCGCCAACCTGGCTTCGTTCAGCCAGTCGGGCAATGGCAACAACGCGGCCATCTCGCAGTAGGCAAGCTTGCAACTGCGCCCTGAACCCTCGGGGCGCAGCCATTTTTTCTTTCCCAAGAAGGACGTTGTAACATGACATTCACCAAGATTGCACTTGCGGGGGGCACGGCCCTGACCCTGTCGATGACCATGGCCATGGCCGACGAAAACAAGGCATTTCTGTCCCAGACCGGTACGGAAAACAGCGCACTCATCACGCAGTCCGGTAGCTATAACCAAGCCGGTTCCAGCGTGGATGCGATGGTGCAGCGCGGCGATACTGCCGTTGCGGGCTACAACTCGCTGACCATCACCCAGTCCAGCGACAACAACGAAATCGGCCTGACAAATGGCGGTGTCGATCAGCGTCACCGGTTGCAGAGCGGAACCAGAAATCCCCGGAACCAGGCGACCCTGACCCAGTCGGGTGGCGGCAGCAATGTCATCGGCGGTGTCTCGCAGTACTCCGATGGCGGTCCCGGCACCGCAAACACCTCAAACGTCCTGACGGTGACGCAGGACGGAACGGCCAACACCCTGGCCAGTGTCGATCAGGTCGGCAAACCCAATGACAGCAACGTCGCCACGGTCACGATGTCGGGCACGGGCAGCAATATCGACCTGGTTCAGCAGCGCGTGGGCAACAGCGGCAGCGGCACGAACACGCTGACCATCGCAATGTCCGGCGCGGACAACGGCATCGGTGATTTCAGCGCCGGCGGTGCCGCCGCGCTGAGCGGCGCGACAGCGGCCAACTTCGTGCAGTCCGTCGCCACCCGCACTGCTGCGAACGTGATCATTTCCGGCACGAACAACCTTGTCGGCACCAAGCAGTCCGGACGGAACAACACCGTTGGAACGCTTGAGGTTGGCGGCGCCGACAACCAACTGGGTGCGCTGCAGAACGGCGCGTTCAACACCATGACCGTGGCGGCCATCACCGGCACCGGCAACAATGTTGGTGTCTCGCAGATGGGTGACAGCAATCTTGCAGGTGTCATCACGACAGGCGACCGGAACGCGTTTTTTGTCGCGCAGAACGGCGTGTCCAACGATGCGATGGTCACCATCAGCGGCGATGACAACGGACAGGCCAATGCCTTCTCCGGTGCTGCGGACACCCTTGGTCTGGACTCGGGCATCTTCGCGCAGTTCGGCATGGATAACGCGCTGACCTTCAATGCCATGGGCAACATGAACGCCTTCGCCACCAAGCAGGACGGGTCCGACAACTCGATCAGCGGCAGCCAGAACGGCGACATGAACCAGGTTGCCGTGCTGCAGGTCGGCAGCACCAACCTGGCCTCGTTCAGCCAGTCGGGCAATGGCAACAACGCGGCCATCTCGCAGTAATCGATATATCCTGCCCGGCATCGCGCCGGGCAGGGGCATGAAAAACGAAAGACCCGGACGCGCCATCGCGATCCGGGTCTTTTGCTTGGTGTCATCCCCGTTGGGTCAGGGCGCCTTGGTCGTGTTGCGATAGGTCACGATGGGCCATTCATTCTGACGCAGGGCCGTCTTGGCCAGCCAGCCTGTCTCGGTGCCGAAGATCGCCCGGCACCACACCCCGTCCGAGGCGCTGGTGCAGTAATCCAATGTGACAACAAGCCCCTTGTCCAAAATCCCGATGACCGGCGCATCGCGACGCGGCTGATTGCGCACGTTCAGGGTCACGAGGATTTCGACACGGCCCCGGGCAGGGTCTTCGGCCGAAGGCATCGGCGGGGTCAGCGCCTCCTGGGGGGCGCAATCCTGCGTGAAGCCAAGGAAATAGCATTTGTGTCGCGCCAAGGCGTTCGAAATCGCGATGCTGGCGCCGTCGCCTTGCGCCCGTTCCACGATCAGACCCTGGCCGCTGTCCGACAGCGTCCCGGTGATCCGTTGCTGGTTGCCACCCATCACGGCCAGTTCCGTGTCGGCGGCATCCAGAAGACGGATCTGGCCGTTCTCGATGCTCCAGCGACCCAGGCCCACGAGCGGCGTGGCGCAGCCGGTCGCCTGTGCTTCCATCTGACTGTCCAGAACAAGCCGGCATTCCGATGATCCGCTGCGGAACGCTGGCGCAAAGACAAACCATTCGCCCGAAAATGCCTTGACCAGTTCGTCCTGGGTTTGCGCCACAGCGCCTGTTGCCGCAATTGCGGCGGCCGAAGCCGCAGCCAGCAGCGCGGTTAGCTTGTTCATCAACGCACCAGTCATGTCGTCCGGGTCCTTGGTCTTGTCATCGGGTCTCGATCTTGCCGGCGCGTATGGTTCTTTCGACGCGCGCGAACACGACCCCGTCACGGCGCAGCACAAGCGTGGCCGCAATCCGACCCTCGGGGCCGAGGGACAGCGTGTTTTGTGCGATGGTCCGGGTCTCGCCCGGGGTCAGGGTCACCTCCTGACCCTGCTGGCTGTTGACACGTCCCGCATGGTCGCTTTTCTCGATCGTCAATTCGGCCTGCACCGGCACCTGTTCGATCCCCGTCACCAGGCCCGCGATGCGAAAGCCCTCTGGTGTCTGGTCGATCTCGATGCGCGCGCTGGCGGGCACATCGCGCAGCCTGTCCGCGCGACTTTCCTGCGGCAGGGCCAAAAGGCCCGCTGCAAAGGCGGCGATCGCAAGAGCGGATGAGCGCAGAGCAGACATCCGCAAACTCAAAACTGGGTCTGGGTAATCGTGACCGACCCGCCGTTGGAAATCACGACCGGACCTGTGCCGACCGGCGCAAGGTTGTTTCCGATCGCGGTGTACGAGGCGCTGGCCCCGATGCCGCTGACGGTAAAGCCGAACTGGTTGTTGTCGCCGATCTGGGTCAGGCTGCCGGACGCGCCACTACCCTGCACGTTCAGATCGGCGCGATTGCCATTGCCGATCTGGCGAATGTCACCGCTGGACGCGAGAGGGGCCAGGGTCAGGCTGGCGGTGTTGTCGTTTCCGTCCTGCTTCATGTAGGCCAGCCCAAGGGCCGCGGCCATGCTGACCGTGGCACTGTTGCCGTCGCCCGATTGCAGGAAGGCCACTTGCCCGCCATCCCCCATCATCAGGATCTGCCCGAAGTTGTCGGTGCCATCCTGAAGCGCCGGTGTGCTGCTGGCCGCCGCATCGAAGGCACCGGCGACGGTCGCATTCGACGCCTGCGTCTGGTCGACTTGCAGCGTGTTGTTTCCGGCGATGCCCAGGGGGCTGTTCTGCAGAATGTAGATCTGGTTGCCATCTCCGGCAAAAGACACGGAACCCAGAAGGGACAGCAGCGCGGCGCATTGGGTGGGGCGAATAAATGCTTTGATAACAGTCATAAAATAATCCTCTGACACTCTCTAAAGATTATCATGCGGGCTGCTGTTTTGAAACCTAATTCATTACTTCTGATTGTGTACTTTCGTGATTGTGTTCGCTTTGGCCTGCATGGCTGACTGCGCAGGCGTCATGCGGCCGGATTGCATGACACCACTTTTCGCAAGCGCGGACAGAATTGGAAAATTACGGGTATTGCTGCGTTTTTCAGAACAATACCCGTATGGTTTTCCTGGCCTTATCCCACGACCTCATCCGGCAGGGGACCGGCGGGCGGGGGCGGTGCGGCCTGGCTGCTGACGCTTGGTGCCGCGCCGCCAGAGGCGGGGGACAAAAGGCGCTCGCTGACGCGCGGAAGGGCGCGGGGCCGGGTCTGGACCGTGGCCGCAGGGTTCGCGGTCATCGGGCGGCCACGCACCTGTGCCGAGGCGGGGACCTCGTTGTCGTAAAGCTGCGCGCGATAGCCCGTCAGGTATTGCTGGCCCTCGGCATCGCTTGCGAAAGCCCAGATCCCGGCTTCTGCCCCTTCGGCGATCAGGGCCATCACGGCCTTTTCAATGGCTTGCTGCACGGCAATCTGGCGCGGTTCGTTGCTGGCGCGGCCGACTTCGGCCTCCAGCAGTTCATCCAGCGCGACATAGCTGAAGATGCTGCCGCGATCCGAATAGGAGGCCAGCGGCTTGCGCACGACGACATTGGCCAGAACCTCGCCTGTTGCGGTCGATACCGCGCGCAGGCTGACGGTGACCACGTCAAGTTTCCATTGGCGATCGCCGCCGATCCCCAGGTAACGCGCACCGGCGCCACCGGTCATCGTGTTGGTGTCATAGCCGATGATGCCGCCTTGCAGGATGATGCCCGCATGGGCCAGCGGCGCCAGGGCCGAAGGATCGATCGTGGTTTCGCCGCGATACTGGCGGCGCATCTCGGTCACGATGGTGCGTTCGCGCACCAGGGATTCCAGGTTCGAGCGGTCCAGAACCGTGAACCAGCGCCGGTTTCCGGCATCCTGCAGTGCGCCGATCAGGATCGGGGCGCCGCCCTGTGTGACGGCACGCGACACCGATTGGATATTCTCGCGTTCGCGGTATTGGCCGGTCAGGTCAGGGAAGTCATAGACCGATACCATGATGCGCTGCTTGGGCGGCGGCACCTCGCGCAGGGCGCGGTTCTGGGCGGTCAGATTGCCGACCGATGCCATGTATTCGCTCTCATAGGCCTCGGGCAGTGTGCTGGTGCATCCCGCGACCAAGGCCGCGCTGGTCAGAGTCATGGCGATCGCCTGCGCCTTGCGGCGCCAGGGGGTCTTGGTATCTGTCATTTGCTTGCCTCAATGCATTGCGCCCGTTTTCGGGCGTCATATTCTTTGAAAGAAGGATCAGCCTGCGGTTACAAGTTGCGGCACCACGATTTCGGTTACGGTCCCATCCAGAGAGTCGATGATGACCAGGCGAATGGAGTCGAGCGTGCGCTGGAATTCGACGGTGGTCGTGCCGAAGGTCACGATGCCGCCATCCTGCGGGTTTTCGCCAAAGATCGCGTCCGTGACCTGGCTGGCCAGCGCCGACAGCAGGCGGCCTTCCAGCTGGCGCACGAACAGGTCCGCGTTCGACGTGCTGGGCGTGTCGATCCCGCTGCCGCTGAGGCCGTCATTCGTTTCGGCATCGCGGGCGGTTGCCGTGCGCTGCGCGTTGGCGATGGACAGCAGATGCGAAGAGTTCAGCGGGCTGCCCCCGAAAGAGGGGTTGATCGGCGTATAGACAAGGTCTTGCGCCATGGCGCCCTGACCCAGTGCCAACAGGCTGCAGGTCAGCAGCAGGCGGGCCGCGATCCGGCGCAACGGTCTGCCCTGTTCCTCAGTGTCCCGTATCGTGGTCATGATTTTCTTTCCTTCATGCTCGCGTGTCACCAGGCGGCGCACATCTTTTTTCTGCCTCGTTCCGGTGCTGGCGCATCCCGTGCGATCCTCTGCAGCCGGGTGGTTTCATCCAACTTCTTGATGCCTTGTAATATCAACTTTGAGGAGATTTTATGTCAATTCCGCCTCATAACACTATGCTAAAGATAGATTTTTGATGAATTGTGTTTTCTGGGGCACGGCGCCGAAGTCGCTGCCTTGATGCGAAAATCCACGTTTTCCGACTACCATTTGATATCGTGTTGCCATCACACACGTCATCTGGTGTCCAGACCGCTGCGATCGGCCGGGACCCCGGATCAGGACATCAGGGTCGCCAAGGCGATTTGCGCCGAAAGTGTCGTGCGATTGAAATCTTCGCTTGATGGATCGGCCGGTCCATGTGCCCCGCAGACCCCGTTATGGTGGTGCGGCTGCATCCGCGCTTGACGCCTTGTCGGGGCAGGCAACATAAATGAGCGGCATCCGTTTCGCGGCGCCGCCACGCCCGGCGCCGCATGCGGCAACATCGACATTCCGAGGAAAGCCAAGCGCCCATGAAGATTTCTGCCGATAATCTGACATCCCTTGCCACGGCGATCCTGGCGCATGCCGGGGCCGATACCGATGCGGCGCGCCGGGTGGCGAACCGCCTGGTGGGCGCCAATCTGACAGGGCATGACAGCCACGGCGTCGGCATGATCCCGGCCTATGTCGAGGGCATCATGGCCGGTCAGCTGGATCCGGCGGCGCATGCGCGCCTCGTGCGCGAGAACGGCCCCTTCCTTCTGGTGGACGGCCAGCAGGGGCTTGGCCATATCATCGCCGAGCAGGCGATGGAGATGGCGATCCAGCGGGCCAGGGACAACCAGATCGCGGTGCTGTCGCTGCGCAACAGCTTTCACCTGGGGCGATTGGCCGATTGGGGGGCAATGGCCGCCGAGGCGGGTTTCATCTGCATCATCTATGCGAATGTGCAGACAGCCCAACCGCTTGTGGCACCTTTCGGCGGCAGCGACGGGCGCTTCGTGACCAATCCTTATTGCACGGCGATCCCGGCCACGGACAAGAACCCGATGTTCCTGCTGGACATGGCGACCAGCACGATCGCCAAGGGCAAGGTGCGCGTGGCGCATCTGAGCGGCAAGACCGTGCCCGATGGCGCACTCATCGATGCCGCCGGGCGGCCGACCAATGATCCTGCGGTGATGTTCGACAGCCCCCTTGGCGCGCTGACGACATTCGGGGCGCACAAGGGCTTTGGCCTGGCGCTGCTTGGCGACATCCTGGGTGGATCCTTCAGCGGGGGCGGGGCCTTTGCGCCCGATCGGCAGGTGCCCTCGCGCATCATCAACAACATGATGGCGATCCTGATCGCCCCCGATGCGCTTGGCACGGGCGATGATTTCAATCGGGACATGGACGCATACACCGCCTGGGTGAAGGGCTCACCGCCTGCGCCGGGCGTCGAGGCCGTGCAATTCCCCGGTGATCCCGAACGCGCCTGCGCGCAGGACCGTCTGGCGGGCGGCATTCCCGTCGATCCGGGCACATGGGGCCAGTTGCTGGACACGGCCCGCGCGGCTGGCGTGCCGCAGGATCAGATCGACCGGCTCGCTGCATCCTGATCCGCGAGGCGGCTCAACAGCGGCTCAACAGTAGCCTTCGACACCCAGTTTCTGATCGGCGGAATATCTGTCGCCATGGGCCCAGCCGATCGGCAGGATATGCTCGATCCGGGTCATGATCTCATCGGTCATGGCAAGGCTGCTGCCTGCGGCGCAGTCCTGCAGATGTACGGCCTTGCGGGTGCCCGGAATGGGGATCAGATGCGGGCCGCGCGCCAGGCACCAGGCAATCGCCAGGGCTGCGGGCGTGCATCCAAGGTCCTGTGCGAGGTCCCGGAAGGCCGCGACCTGCCGCAGGTTATGGCCGAGGTTCGGCTCCAGGAAACGGGGGTTCGGTATCCTGAAATCGCCCTTGGCAAACCCGGCAGGGTCCGGCGCGCGGCTGGTGAACATGCCCCGCCCGACGGGTGAGAAGGGCACGAAGGCCACGCCAAGGTCCCGGCAGGCCTGGATCATCCCCAGTTCGGGCTGACGGGTCCAGAGTGAGTATTCGCTTTGCACCGCATCCACCGGACCCACGGACGCGGCTCGCCGCAACGAGGCGGGCGCGATTTCCGAAAAGCCGATACCGCCGATCTTGCCCTCGGCCTTGAAGGTCAGAAGCGTCTGCATCACCTCTTCGATCGGCACATCGGGATCGCGTCGGTGGATGTAGTACAGATCGACCTGCTCAATCCCCAGCCGGGTCAGCGAGGCCTCGAGTTCGGCGCGCAGGTAATCGGGCTTGTTGTCGAAGCTGCGCTTGCCCGTGGCCGGGTCGCGGCGAATGCCGCCCTTGGTGGCGATGGTGAACAGATCCTGCCGCCCCTTCAGAAAGCTGCCGATGATCGTCTCGGACTGGCCCATGCCATAGACATTCGCCGTGTCCAGGAAATCCACACCCAGATCCAGCGCGGCTGACAGGGTGTCATGGGCCTCGGCCTCGGTGGTCGGGCCATAGGCGCCGCCAAAGCTCCAGCATCCCAGCCCGATTTCCGAGACCATCCTGCCATCCTGACGAATACGGCGTGTCTGCACCTGTTGCCCTCCGTTGCGGCCCATCGCTATCATGGTGGCCAGTTTAGCTATCAAGGCCAAGGGGATGACAGAACTTATTGTCCCCCTGCCGGACGATTCCGGTGTAAAATCGCCATGTCGCCACGCCGGAGACACCGGCGGCGTTTATTGAGACGGCGCAACACAGGATATTTGGAGAAGAACATGATGGGCGAGGACGAACACAAGGTCGCGGGGCGTTTGAATGGCGAACAGATCGAGCCTGACAAGCCGGACAACATGCTGACGCGTCTGCTCTACATGATCCTGATCGCGATCATGATCTCGCTGGCGCAGACGGTGCTGGGGGTGGCCACGCTGGTGCAATTCGTGGTCATGCTGGTCAACAACAACGAGCCGAACAAGCGGCTGGCCGATTTCGGCACCGATCTGGGCATCTGGGTGGCCAAGGCCGCGCGCTTCCAGACGGCGGCCAGCAACGTCAAGCCCTGGCCCTGGACCGAACTGGACTGACCTGCCCGCAGCCCTGCGCGTCAGGCCCCCAGCAGGTCTGACACGGCCTGCCGCAGCACGGCCTCGTCGTCGGGGTTCATCGCGGGATTGCCCGCGCGGTGGCCCCAGATCGACTCGATCGGGCGGAATTCGGCATTGGGCATCATCGCGGTCTCGATCGCGCTGTCCTCGGGCGTGAAATAAAGATCCGTGCGCGAGGGCATGATGATCGACCGCGCGGTGATCGCCCCCAGTGCCTTTTTCAGATCGCCCTTGTGGACGGGGTTGTCCGAAATGTCGGACTGCATCCATGTGTCGAGGCTGGCCAACAGGTCATGGGCATCGCGGCGCAGGAAATTCGCCTCCCATGACCGCACCAGGAAATCCTCGAGCGAGGCATAGCCCACGGTTTCGTAAAGCCTTTCGCGATAGAAGGCCTGCGACATGGCCCAGCCCGCATAGACGCGCCCCATGGCGCGCAGGCCGCGCCGGGGATGGGCGGTGAAATGATCGCCCGTCCAATGCGGATCGCCCGTCAGCGTGGCGCGGACCCCTTCCAGGAAGACCTTGTTGTGCACCGATGTGCGCGCCGATCCGCAGAGGGCGCAGATGCGGGCGACCTGGTCGGGAAAGATCGCGCCCCAGTGCAGCGCCTGCTGTGCGCCCATCGACCAGCCATAGATCATGGCCAGTCGCTCGATCCCGAAAACCTCGGCCAGCAGGCGGCGCTGGGCATGGATGTTGTCCCAATGGGTGATCTGCGGAAAACGGTCCGGGCCGAACGGGGCCTCGATATTCGACGGCGATGTCGATAGCCCGTTGCCGAACATGTTGGGGATGATGATGAACCAATCGCGCGGATCCAGCACCCGGCCCGGCCCGATCAGCCATTCGGTGTCATGGTGCTGCGCGCCATAGGAGGTGGGGTAGAGGATCGCGTTGGACTTGTCCTGCGCCAGCTGTCCATATGTCTTGTAGACGAGCCGGGCCCCTGGCAGGGTCACACCCCGTTGCAGCCTGAGGTTTTCGATCTCGAAAATCTGGTAATCCGTCGTCACCTGTGGACCTCGCGGGATGAATTGCGTTTTGTTGCCCTGCAAGCGGATCGTGATCCGCAACCACAGAAGATGACAAGGAGGGACAAGGTGCAAGAGATCAAGGACCTGGACGGACGCCGTGCGCTGGTCACCGGGTCAGCCACCGGGCTGGGCCGTGCGATTGCCGTGAAACTGGCGCAGCGGGGCGCGCATGTGATCGTGAATTACACCCGTTCGGCCGCCGAGGCCGAAGAGGCCGCCGACCTCTGCCGCGCGGCGGGCGCCGATGTGCAGGTCGTGCAAGCCTCTGTGGCCGATCCGGATGGATGCCGCGCCCTGGCCGAGGCCGCCGGGCGCTGGGGGCATCTGGACATCCTTGTCAACAATGCGGGCATCACGCGCCATGCGCGCGATCATTCCGATCTGGACGCGCTGACAAGGGATGATTTCCTTGATGTCTATTCGGTCAACGTGGTGGGGGCCTACCTTGCGCTGCAGGCCACGAAACCGCTGCTGGTGGCGGCCTATCAGGCCAGCGGGCGGGCCAGCACGGTTCTGAACACCTCGTCCATCGCGGGGGTCAAGGGGATCGGATCCTCGGTCGCCTATGCCGCATCGAAGGGGGCGCTGAACACGATGACCCTGTCTCTGGCCCGCGCGCTGGCGCCGGCGATCAGGGTGAACGCGATCTGTCCGGGCTTCATTGGCACCCGCTGGTTCAAGGATGCGCTGGACGAGGAAGGGTTCGCCGAAAAAGAGCGTAGCGTTCAGGCGCTGACCCCGCTGGCCGTGGCGTCAGGACCCGACGACATTGCCGACACGGCGCTGTTCTTTCTGTCGGACGCCTCGCGCCATGTGACGGGCGAGCTGCTTCTGGTGGATGCCGGCATGCACCTTGGCAAACCCCGCGCCTGAGCGGGGCAAAACGGGCAGGCCGTGGCGTATCGCTGCCCCGGCCTGCCCGAACCTTGTCACGAGGTCAGCTCGTAGGCGCGTTCGCCATGCACCGACAGGTCAAGCCCGTTGGTTTCGGTCTCGCGGTTCACGCGCAGCGGCGTGACCAGGGCTGCAACGCGGATCAGCACATAGGTCATCACCACCGTGTAGACGCCCACGATGACCAGCCCGCCGACCTGCGGCAACCATGCGCCATGACCGAAGGCCGCGATCATCAGCGTGCCGAAGATCCCGCCCAGCCCGTGCACGGCAAAGACATCGAGCGTATCGTCGATGCGGGTGTGGTTCTTGATGAACAGAACCGCCTCCTGGCAGATGATGCCTGCGATCGTTCCGATCACCAGCGCCTCGAACGGGCCGACATCCCCCGCCGCCGGCGTGATCGAGGCCAGGCCCGCGATCGTGCCCGTGACCATGCTGACCAGCGAGGAACGGCCGAACTTGATGCGTTCCCACAGCGCCCAGCTGAGCGATGCCGCCGCGGCCGAGATATGCGTGACCATGATCGCCATGGCCGCCGATCCGTCCGCCGCCAGTGCCGATCCGCCGTTGAAGCCGAACCAGCCCACCCACAGCATCGCGGCCCCGATCGCCACGTAACCCGGATTGTGCGGCGGCGTGGTCTTGTTCAGGCGCGGCCCCAGCAGCAGCGCCAGCACGAGTGCGGCCAGGCCTGCGGTCTCATGCACGACGATCCCGCCTGCGAAATCCTTTACGCCGTTCTCGCCGAAGATGCCGCCAGCCGACAGAAATCCGCCGCCCCAGATCCAGTGGGTGACCGGCGCATAGACCAGCAGCATCCACAGCGCCGAGAACAACAGCACGAAGCCAAAGCCGATCCGTTCCACATAGGCGCCCACGATCAGGGCCGGGGTGATGACGGCAAAAGTCATCTGGAAGGTGAAGAAAGCCACCTCGGGGATGGTGCCGAAAGCGTCCTCGCCGGTGACACCGATCAGCATGGCGCGTCCCAGCCCGCCCCAATAGGGGTTGTCGCTGCCAAAGGCGATGGAATAGCCCGCGATCAGCCACAGGATGCTCATCAATGCGGCAATCGCAAAGCAATGCATGAAGACACTCAGCACGTTGCGTGCGCGCACAAGGCCGCCATAAAAAAGGGCAAGGCCCGGTAAAGTCATGAACAAAACCAGTGCGGTTGCGACCATGACCCATGCGGTATCGGCACCGTTCATCGTTTTCTCCCCTGCCGTGACATGTGTTGCGCGGGTCAGAGCGGCTGAAAGGTGCTTTGAATAGAGGCAAATGCCGAAATAACTGCCTTAATGATGGTCGGTTTATAAAGTGACTAATTTTTGGCCGATTATTTTGGCTTTTGCCCGCCATTTTGGCGCTTTTGTGATCGGCGCTGCTGCTGTTCCGGTGGTGGATGAATCAACGGCCGCATCGGGCTGGCGCGTGAGTCTTGCCTTGGCGCGGCTGCATCTATGCCCCGCCGCGCCACCATGCGGCGGGCTTGACCCGTTTCCCGCGCCCGCGATCCAGCCAGAGCGCCAGCCTGCGCAGGGGGGACAGCGCAAGCCGTCGCCACAGCCTGTGGCGCAGCTTGCCGAAATCGCGGTTGAAGGGGCAGACCCGCAGGCAGATCGCACAATCCGAGGCCTGGCTGGCCCAGAACCCGAAGCAGCGTTCCGCGTCCGATGTCCATTTCCGGACCCCCCGGATGGCCGAGATGCCGCGCTGCTCATCCGTTGGCGGCCCGTAGGGCAGGGCCTTGACGGGGCAGGCATCGGCGCATTTGGTGCAGATCGCGCAGAATTCGGCCACGCCAAGCTTGCGCGGGCGGTCATGGTGCAGCGGCAGGTTGGTATAGATCTTGGAAAACCGCAGCCGTGGGCCATAGGCCGGGGTGATCACCATCTGGTTGCGGGCATATTCGCCCAGTCCCGCCTGCAGCGCATAGGGGATGACCAGCCCCGTGTCGTTCATCGAGGCGACGGCCTCGTAGCCGAGGTTGCGGATATAGGCGGCCAGTTGCGTGACGATCGCGGCCTCCTCGCTATAGGCGCGCCCGGTGGCCGCGCCTGCAAGGGCCGACGGGTAGGTGGCCACAAGTCCCGCATCCATCTGGTGGCCCAGCACGATCACGTTGCAGATACCCTCGGGCAGGTCGTTGGGGGCCTCGCTCATGTCGCGGGTATCGACGCGGGTCGCATATTGCCAACGTTCATCCAGCGGCGTGATCCCGCAGAGGTCCGCGCCGAAAAACCGGGCGACACGCTTGATCTCGTCGCTCATGCGGCCGGGGTCGTCGACGGCCATGGCCTCGGGGGCGACGGGGGTGTCCGGGCGGATCGCCGCCTGAAACCCCTCGCGGATACCGTGTTCGGCGCCGCGCGCGGACAGCACGTCCGACACCAGCCAGGCCGCATTGCGCAGGGCGAAATCGCGGTGCTGGAAGCCGTCGCCCCGGCGCGGGGCGGCCTCGATCCGGTATGAGGCAAAGAAGCGGTCGGTCTTGTCGCTGCGGATGCTGCTGTCCCAGAAGGCGCGGGTGAAGATGTCGTTGCGCTGGCGAAACGGTTCGAAATCCCCGGTCACCTCGATCCCTGCAAGGGCATCGTCCGGGTGTGTGTTCGGTGTGGTTTCGCGCTCTGTCATGGGCAAAACGCTAGGCTGCGCGGCCGGGTCTGTCCAGCCCCGCCGCCTAAAGACCGATGGTCCAGATGAACAGCAGGCCAAGCCCCAGAAGGAACAGGGTTTCCACCAGGATGATCGCGCCATAGGAGGGGCGGACCCGCGCGATTTCGGCCAGGCTTGTGCGCACGCCAAGCGCCGAGATCGCCACGACCAGGCACCAGCGCGAGGCATCGGCCGAGACCGCCATCACCGCCTGCGGCACAAGCCCGGTATTGCCCATCACCGCCAGCGTGACGAACATCACAAGGAACCACGGCAATTGCAGTCGCGCGCTTTGCGCATGCCGAAAGCTGAGCATCACGACCAGCATGACCACCGGCAGAAGCGCCACGCGCAGCATCTTGACGAAGGTGGCGATCACGCCCGCCTCGTCGCTGATGGAATAGCCCGCGCCCACGACCTGCGCGACATCGTGGATCGTGGCCCCGATCAGGAAACCGCTTTCCGCGTGGGACAGGCCCAGGGCCGTGAACAGGATCGGATAGGCGATCATCGCCACCGTCGACAGGATGGTGACCGCGATGACCACAAACAGCGTATCGGTTTCACGCTCGGGCCGGTGTGGCAGGACCGACGCGATGGCCAGCGCCGCCGATGCGCCGCAGATGGCGACCGATCCGCCCGCCAGCATGCCGAAGGCCATGCGCCGCCCCAGAAGCCGCGCCATGACCGCGCCACAGCCCAATGTCGCGATCACGAAGCCGACCACGGCCAGGGCAGGGACCGCGCCGACGGTTTCGATGTCACCCACCGTCAGGCGCAGGCCCAGAAGGCCCACGCCCAGACGCAGCAGCGTCTTGGCCGCGAAATCCAGACCCGGCGCGCATGTCGGGTCGGCGGACAGGAAATGAAAGGCCATGCCGATCAGCAACGCGAACAGCATCACCGGCGCGCCATAATGTTCGGACAGAAAGGCCGAGGCGGCCGCGATCAGCGCCGCCACCATCACCCCGCGCGCATGGCTGCGCCACAGCGTTCCCGCCTGTCCCATCGTTGCTGTCATTCCCGTCATTGTCCCGGATCAGGACGCGACCCAGCGATCCGCAAAGTCGAAGGCCTTGTCATAGCCGAACAGCGCCACGGCACCCCCGGTGTGCAGGAAGACCACGCGCTCGCCCTTCTTGAAATGACCCTTGCGGATCAGGTCGATGAAGCCTGCGGCCCCCTTGGCGGAATAGACCGGGTCCAGCAGGATGCCTTCCAGCTCGGCGAACATGCGGATTGCCGCCAGCCCGTCCTCGGTGGGAATGCCGTAGCCCTGGCCCACGTAATCGGTGTTGGCGACGACATCCTCGCGTGCGACCACGCCGGGGCAGCCCAGTTTTTCGGCCGTCTTGACCGCAAGGTTATAGACGTTCTCTTCCTGCTTGGCCTTGGGGGCGCGCACGCCGATGCCCAGCAGCGGGATGCCTGCATTCATCGCCTTCAGCCCGGTGATCAGACCGGCCTGCGTGCCGGCGCTGCCGGTTGCATGCACGATGTGATCCACCTGCAGGCCACGGTCGTTGAACTGCGACAGCATCTCGAAGGCGCAGTTGACATAGCCCAGTGCTCCCGTGGGGTTCGACCCGCCGCCGGGGATCGTATAGACCTTGCGGCCTTCGGCGCGGAAACGGTCGGCCACGGCCTCCATCTCGGCGTTCATGTCGCCGCCGGCGGGGCGCTTTTCCGTCGTGGCGCCATGCATGTGATCCAGCAGCACGTTGCCGTTGTTGTTGTAGTTGCTGTCGTTCGACCCGGTGCGGTCCTCCAGCAGGATATGGCAGGCCATCCCCATCTTGGCCGCGAAGGCGGCGGTCTGGCGGGCGTGGTTCGACTGTGTCGCGCCCTGCGTCATTACCATGTCCGCGCCCTGAAGTTCGGCTTCGGCCATCAGGAATTCCAGCTTGCGGGTCTTGTTGCCGCCCGTGGACAGGCCGGTGCAGTCGTCGCGCTTGATCCAGATCTCGGGGCCGCCCAGTTCGGCGCTCAGCCGGTCAAGCCGCTCCAGCGGCGTGGGCAGATGGGCAAGAAAGCGGCGGGGATAACGGGCGAGATGCATGGGGCAAGCCTTTCATGTTGCGTCAATTGACTTATAGGTGGTGAGTTCCGGCAAATCGAATGCGAATATCGCAAGACAAGATGCAGAATTTGCAAGTTGTGCGGTGGTCCACTATCGTCGCCCCATGCACCACGACTGGCTTGAAGATATCCTTGCCGTGCTTGATGCCGGGTCATTCGCCCGCGCGGCCGAGCAGCGCAATATCACGCAATCGGCCTTCACCCGCCGTATCCGCGCGATCGAGGATGGATTGGGCACGCCGCTGTTCGACCGGCGGCGCAAGCCCGTTGTGCTTTTGCCCGCCCTGCGCAGCCAGGAGGCGGCGTTGCGCCGTCTGGGCCAGGACACGCGCGATCTGCGCCGGGCCCTGCGCGCCGCGGCCCGTGGCGAAGGGCGCATCGTGACGCTGGCCTGCCAGCATGCGATCACGGCCACGATCTCGCCCGGGCTGGTGCAGCGGCTGACCGAACTGGGCTGGTCCTCGGTCCGGGTGCGGTCGGGCAACCGTGATGAATGCCTGCTGCAACTGATCTCGGGCGCGGCCGATCTGGTGGTGACATATGACTATCCCGATCCGGCCGATACGCTGGAGCCGCCGGGCCTGATCGCCCGGCGCATCGGCCGCGAGACGCTGACCCCGGTCTGCCTGCCCGAGGTGGCGGCCGCGCTGGGCGACGATCTGCCCGTGATCAGCTATCCGCCCGAGGTGTTTCTGGGCGAACTGGTGGAACGGCATCTGTGGACCGACCTGCCGCCGGGGCGCAGCATCACCCGCCGCGCCGAGACCGCGTTGACGCTGGCCGCCTATCACTATGCGCTGAACGGGATCGGCATCGCCTGGCTGCCGCTTTCACTGGTCAAGGCGGATCTGGATGCGGGCAGGCTGGTCCGGCCCCTGGATGCAGGGCCCGATCACGCCTTGGATGTTCGCCTGATCCGCCTGGCCGACGGGGGCGACGCCGGCACCCTGCAAGCCTGGGAGGCGCTGGTGACGGCGGCGGCGTGGCGCGGGGCAGGGGGCTAGAACGCATCCCAGATCATGCGGCCCATGTCGTCCAGCCTTTCGATCGAACAGAACAGCGAGATCGTCAGGTTGGCCGTCCATCGGTCGCCACCCATCCGCACAAGCGTGCCATCGGCCAGTTCATCGCGGATCGAGAATTCCGGCAGCCATGCCACGCCTGCCCCCGCCAGCGTGCGCCGCTTGAGCGCCTCGGCCAGCGCATCCATGTAGCGGATCGACAGGGCCGTGCCGCGATTGCCGATGGTGCGGTCGACCACCGTGCCAAGGAATGTATTGGGATCATAGCTGAGGTAGGGCACCGCGATGTCCCCATCCCCCAGCAGCCGCCAGCCGTGCCGTGCCGCCGCATCGTGCAGCGCCACGGGGATCAGCCGCTCGGTGCAGATGTCCTTTCGCACGAACCGGGTCTCATCCAGGATCGGGGCCACGTCCTGATGCCGGTAATAGAGCAGGAACTCGCAGGCCCCTTCGGTCAGCAACTGGCAGCAGGCCGTCAGCGTGTCCGACAGCACGCGGGTGCGCAATTCGGGGTGGCGGGTTTCGAATTCCGCCAGCCGGGGTTGCAGATAGTTGACCGAGATGGCGTGCAGCGCGGCAAACCGCTGGAACGAGGCATTGCCGCGTTCGGCCTCGCGGATCGCCTGCCGCGTATCGGTCAGCTGCGCCATGGTCTGCTGTGCGATGGGCAGGAACTGGCGCCCTGCCTCGGACAGTTGCACCGGGTAGGTGGCGCGGTCGATCAGCGGCACGCCGATCCAGTTCTCCAGCGACCGGATGCGTCGGCTGAAGGCGGATTGGGTGATGTTGCGCTCTTCCGCGGCGCGGGTGAAATTCAGTGTCCGCCCCAGGCAGACGAAATCGCCAAGCCAGTTGATGTCCATCACGCCCCCTTGCCTGATCATGCTAGGCAGGGCGGTTTTGTCATGCAAGATCGGAATAGTTTGATGTTTCATTTGAATTGGCCCGATCCGCGGCCCCGGGCTTAGCATCGGGCTGTCCCCTGTTGTTGCATCAAGCCGAATCAGCCGGGACCCCGACACAAATGTCCAAGAAGGCCGGACAAGCGGCCTCGCGATCCCAACGACAAGGAGTATGAGATGACTTTTTCCTGGAAAACCGTTCTTCCGGCCGCTGGCCTGGTCGCGGCGGCCTCTGTCGCGGCGCAGGCTGCCGACACGACGATCCGTCTGTCCACCTATGTCAACGAATCCGACATCCGCTATGAAGGCTTCGTGCATTTCGCCAATCTGGTCGCCGAAAAGACCGGCGGCAGCGTCGAGGTGCAGATATTCCCGTCCTCGACCCTGCACGGCTGGTCCGAAGGTGTGGATGCGCTGCAGGGCGGCGTGTCCGACATCAGCTGGATCCCCGCCGATGAACGCCTGCCCTGCTACCGTGTCACATCGCTTTATCCCGCGGCCATCGACCTGGAAAACCAGGTTGCCATGGATGCCGCCTATGCCGAGCTGATCCGTGACGAGGCGGCGAATGTGGGCCTCGTGCCGCTGTTCAACTCCAACTATTCCTATGATCAGGAGTGGTGGTTCGAAGAGCCGATCGCCGATCTGGGCGATCTGCAGGGCAAGCAGGTGCGCTCCATCGGGCCGCTGGTCAGCATGATGATCGAGACCTGGGGCGGCGCGCCGGTCTTCGTGGCCCCCAAGGAAGTGTTCCAATCCGCCGAGCGTGGCGTGGTCGACGGGATCAACATGGGTGTCGCCACCTATTCCAGCTGGCAACTCTGGAGCGTGATGCCCTACATGGTCAACGCCAGCCTCTTTTACGGCAACATCCAGTACATGATGAACAAGTCCAAGTTCGACAGCCTGACCCCCGATCAGCAGGCCGCCGTCACCGCCGCCGCGCGCGAGACCGAGGAATGGCTGAAGCCGCGCTATGAAGACTGGGTCGACCAGCGCGTCGGCAATGCCGTGATGAAGGGCGGCGGTGCCGCTGTCGCCATCAGCCAGGACAAGCGGATGGAGCTGATCAACAGCGTCCAGGGCAAGTGGAACGAGACGGTGCAGGCCGCGTGTGGTGCGGAACTGGCAGGCTCGGTGCTGTCGCTTTTCGCCGACAACGCGCCCTGATCATCATCGGCAAGCCTCTCGCCCGGCCCCGTGCCGGGCGGAAGGCCTGACTGGCAAGGAAACGTGACATGCAAACGGGACTGGACCGCGCGATCGCGGTGGTGGAACGGCTTGTGGTATGGCTGGCGGCCGGCGGCGCGCTGATCGTCCTGATCCAGATGGTCTGGATCAGCTACGGTGTGTTCACGCGCTATGCGCTGAACGCGCCTGACCGGATGGTGACCGAGGCGACGGCGCTTCTGCTGTTCCCGGTGGCCTTCGCGGGCCTCGCCTATGCCATGCGCGAGGATGCCTATCCCAAGGTGACCATGCTGACGGATCGCCTGCCGCCGATGGGTCGCAAGCTGGTCGGCATCCTGAACCTGTCGCTGATGGCCGGGGTGGGGCTGTTCTTTTCGCTCGCAGGCATCAGGGCCACGCAAAGCGCATTCAACTCGGGCGCTTCCTCCGAGATCCTGCTGTGGCCGCGCTGGATGTTCTGGGCGCCCGGCGCCACCTCGCTCATCGTCTTTTCGCTTTACGCCGCGCTGCTTCTGGCGCGGCTGATCCGCACCCCCGCGCAGGAGGTCTGAGCCATGGAATGGTATGAAGTGGGCCTTGGCCTTCTGGGGCTGCTGATGCTGCTGATCGGCATCGGGCTGCCCATCCCCTTCGCGCTGGCGGCGGCATCGCTGCCGTTCCTGTGGCAAATCCAGAGCTTCGAGACATCGCTCGTGTCCTCGCAACTGAAGCTGTGGGGCGTATGGATCGACTATATCCTGCTGGCGGTGCCGCTGTTCGTCTTCCTGGGCGAATTGATCGGCAAGTCGAACATCGGGCCCAACCTCTACCAGTTCCTGCATCAGGGCTTCCGGCTGCGCGGCTCTGCGGCCTATGGCTCGATCGGGGCCTGCGCGGGCTTTGGCGCGGTCTGTGGATCATCAATGGTGGGATCGCTGACGATCGGCGGTGTGGCGCTGCCGGAAATGCTGCGGCTGGGCTATGGCAAGGAACTGTCCTCGGGCGTGCTGGCTGCGGGCGGCACCCTGTCGGTGCTGCTGCCGCCCAGCCTGATCCTGCTGTTCTATGGCATCGTCACCGACCAGAGCATCGGTGATCTCTTCATCGCGGGTGTCATTCCCGGGCTGATCCTTGTGACCTTGTTCTGCGTCGTGGTGATGATCTGGGGCGTGATGCGCCCCGACGATATCCCCGCGCAGGAACAGGCGGTGCGGATGGGCCTGTTCCAGATCGCCGCCACCGTGGGCCCCATCGCCCTGATCGGCCTGGTGATCACGGTCGCGATCTACGCGGGCATCGCCACCCCGACCGAGGCAGCCGCCGTCGCGGCACTGCTGACGGTGATCCTGGCCTTCGGCGTCGGCGGTCTGGGCTGGGACGGGTTTCGCGACGCGTTGCTGGCGACGATGCGGACCATGGGCTACCTGGGCCTGCTGCTGTCGGCGGGCACGCTGTTCGGCTTCGTGCTGACCTATTACCGCGTGCCTTACGAATTCACGCAGTTCTTCCTGGCCTTCGATCTGTCGCCCTATGTCGTTCTGACCATCGTGCTGATCTTCTACATCGTGCTGGGGATGTTCCTTGAACCGGTGTCGATGACCTTCATCACCCTGCCGACTATATTTCCGCTGATGGCGGCGGCGGGGTTCGACCTGATCTGGTTCGGCGTCGTCTACACCATCACGATGGAGATCGCGGTGCTGACGCCGCCCGTGGGGCTGAACCTCTACGTGATCCAGGGCATCAGTCGCGGACAGGTCTCGATCGGGCAGGTCATCACCGGCTGTCTGCCCTTCATCGCCGCCCTTGTCGTCCTGATCGTCGTCCTGATCCTTTTCCCGGAGACCGCCCTGTGGCTGCCCGAACAGATGAAGTGAGGCGCGCCGACGGCTCGACCTATCGCCGTGCCGGGGCGGGGCCTGCGCTGGTGCTGGTGCATGGCTACCTGGGCGGTGCGGCGCAATGGCAGCATGAATTCGCCCGCCTGTCGGACCGGTTCGACGTGATCGCCCCCGATCTGCCGGGCTATGGCGATGCGGCTGCGGCGGGTTGCATCGACCGGATTGGCGGTTTTGCCGCGCATCTGGCCGGTCTGGTGGACGAGCTGGGCCTCGAACGGTTCCACCTGATGGGGCATTCCATGGGTGGGATGATCGTGCAGGAATTCGCCGCGCGCCATGCTGACCGGATCGACAAGCTGATCCTTTATGGCACCGGACCCCTGGGGCTGATGCCCGACCGGTTCGAGCCGCTGGACGTATCCCGCAAAAGGCTGGCCGAGGATGGCGTCGCCCGCACGATCCGCCGCATCGGATCGACATGGTTCCGCGATGGCTGTGCCGCACCGGGGTTCGAACTGGTGGCCAGCCTGGGCGCGCAGGCCAGCGAAACCGCAGCCCAGGCCGGGCTGGACGCCATGAGCCGCTGGGACGGGCGCGAAGCCCTTGCAGGATTGGCGATGCCCGCGCTGGTGCTCTGGGGCGATGGCGATCAATCCTATCGCTGGCCCCAGGTCGAGGCGCTGTGGCGTGGCCTGCCCGACAGCCAGCTTGCAGTCATTCCGGGCACCGCCCATGCCGCGCATCTGGAAAAATCCGCCCTGTTCCAGGCCATCGTCAGCGATTTCCTGCAGCCTGCCTGAGCAGGGTCGCGTGGCCTTGCCCCTTCGGTCCAGCTTTCAGCGATTGCACGCGGGGCATTGATCCTGCCTTTCGTCATGCGCCGATCATTGCCTCCGCCAGCGCGATCCACAGCGGGATCGACAGGATCGCAACCGGCGTGCCCAGCCCGGTCGATGTGCCGACACAGGCCGAGGGATTGGCCGCGGGCAGGGCGGCGCGCAGGGTCGGCGGCCCCGAGACATCCGAACTCGACGAGGCCATGACCGCCAGCACCATGCCCCCGATCAGAAAGGCGAGGGTGGGTTGCTGGATCTGGGTCAGGATGGTGGTGGCGATATCGACGAGCGGGTCCATGCGGGCATTCTCCTGATAGGGTGTCACAGGCTTGTGCCGCAGCTTGCGTTGAATAAAAAATATATAGTTATTTCATTTATGTTCGTTTTTATAAATGTATAAACCTGCGCCGCCCCAAGGATCGAGGCTTGAGCAACGCAGGCGCGCCGACTAGCGTTCCGGCATGCCCGACACCCCCCGGATGACAAGGATTTGAGCATGGCCAAGACGAACGAAAACCCGATCTGGTCCCATGTGGACGCCAAGCGTGACGCCTTCATTGGCCTGGCTGACCGCGTGTTCGACATGCCGGAAATCGCCTATACCGAGGTAAGGTCCTGTGCCGAACATACGGCGATGCTGCAGGCCGAGGGCTTCCGGGTCACGCAAGGCGTGGCCGGCATTCCCACCGCCGTCATCGGTGAGGCGGGGCAGGGTGGGCCTGTCATCGCGATCCTTGGCGAATATGACGCGCTTCCGGGCCTCAGCCAGCAGCCTGGCCTGGCCGAGCCGCGGATGATCGACGCCTCGGGCTTTGGTCATGGCTGCGGGCACAACCTGCTGGGATCGGCGGCGATGCTGGCGGCTGCAGCGGTGAAGGACTGGCTGGAGGCCGAGGGTATCGCCGGGACCGTTCGTTACTATGGCTGCCCCGCCGAAGAAGGGGGGGCCGCCAAGACCTACATGGTGCGTGATGGTCTGTTCGACGATGTGGATCTGGCGATCACCTGGCATCCGGCCAGTTTCAACGGTGTCGATGATGCGCGCTCGCTGGCCAATACGCGGATCGATTTCACCTTCACCGGCAAGGCCGCCCATGCCGCCGCCGCGCCGGAACTGGGACGCTCGGCGCTGGATGCGGTGGAGCTGATGAATATCGGTGTCAACTACATGCGCGAGCACATGCCCGATGATGCGCGGGTGCATTACGCCTATCTGGATGCGGGCGGCTCGGCGCCCAACGTGGTGCAGGCCAAGGCGACGGTGCGCCAACTGATCCGCGCCCGCGACCTCAAGGGGCTGGCCGATCTGGTGGCCCGCGTCCGCGCGATCGCCGATGGCGCCGCGCTGATGTCGGGCACCAAGGTCACCTCGCAGGTGTTTTCCGCCGTGTCGAACCTTGTGGGCAACCGCCCCCTGGAAGAGGCGATGCAAGCCGCCTTCGACAGCCTTGGCCCCGTGCCCTTCGACGAGGGCGATCTGGCCTTCGCCCGCGAGATACGCAAGACCCTGACGCCCGAGGATATCGCCGACGTGTTCCACCGCCTCAGCATGAAGCCCGATTACGATCTGGCGCTGTGCAATTTCATCGCCCCCCTCGACCGGCCTTTTGCGGGCGGGATGGGATCGACCGATGTGGGCGATGTCAGCTGGGCCGTGCCAACGGTGCAGGCACGGGTGGCGACCGCCGCGATGGGCACGCCGCTGCACACGTGGCAACAGACCGCGCAGGGCAAGGCGCCTTTCGCTCACAAGGGCATGGTCCATGCGGCCAAGGTGATGGCGGCCACGGCACGGGCGACACTTCTTGACGACCGTCTGCGGGCGGCGGCGAGGAAGGCGCATCAAGACCACCTTGCGGCCTTCCCCTATGCCTGCCCGATCCCCGCCGAGACGCGCCCGCCGATCGCCGCCGAATAAGACGCGGCGCGGCACGAGGTGGGGCAGGGGCAGGCTTGATCCACATCATGGCCCTGGTGCCCGCTGCCGGGTCAAAGGGCGCAAGTTCACGGCAGCCGCATGGCGCATGAAACCCGCACCTGGCATGGCCTTCCTTGTCCTGATCCTTGCAGATACCGGACTTGGCGCGCTGCGCCTGCTGGATCAGCGGGCCGAGCGCGCGGAATGCAACAGGCCGGCAGGTCTGCAGCCCGCCGATCCGGTTCCATTCAGCCACCGGATGGTGGCAGGTCTGCCCGATCCGGCGCGCCGCTGCCGGGACCCGGTGTGGACTGGACCGCCATCGATGACCGGACCGCGCGCGCGACCGTCCGGCATGACGGGCTGGAGCAGGCGGTCGATGTCATCCCGGGTCCCGAGGGCCGCCCCGTCGAGGTCCGTTTCCAACGCTGGCGCAACGCCAATCCCGACAGGCCGCATCGCCTGCAACCCTTTGGCGGCGACTTGTCCGACTTCCGCAAGGTGCAGGGCGATCGGCTGCCATTCCGGGTCGAGACGGGCAACATGTTCGGCGCCGATGACCATTTCCCCTTTTTCCTGGCCGGGGTCTCGGCGATCCGTTTTCCGGGATGGCCGCCATGATGGTGCCTGTCTTGTGCGTGCATGCGGTTCCGCCTTTGGCACCAGCCTAAGGCGCTGCCTGTGCCGCCAGGTCCAGCGGCTTGCGGCCCAGCAGCAGCCAGAGCGCGAAGGCAAGTTCGGCAAGGATGCAGATCAGATAGGCTGGCTGAAACGCGGCCAGCGCCGCCGGGGCCGCGATGCGCAGCCCGCTGCCTGTCAGGTAGACAAGGCCCGCCAGGATGATCGCGCCCCCCAGTATGCGGACCTGCGCGCGCATCAGCAGCCTTCCGGTCAAAAGGCAGCAGACACCGAAGAAGACCAGCCCCATGTCATAGCTGACACCATGGCTCTGGATGGCGGCAAGGGCGCGAACCGGATCCGCCCCGGCCCAGCCAAGCGCGCCATGCAGGCCGGGCAGCGCGCTGCCGATGATCGCCGCCTGCACCAGCCGCATCGCCAGTGCGGCCAGCGCCAAATCCCGCCCAAGAGGAGCCAGCAGCCCGAACAGCAGCACGCCCACCGCGACATCGGCAAGGGCCATGACCGTATCGGCCAACAGACCCATGCGGAACAGGGCCTCGTGCTGCACAAGGTTGCGGGCCGTCGCTTCGGCATCGGCGGGCAGGACCAGGGTGCCGCGCACATACCCTTCCGCCCAAAGGCCGCACATGATGATCACAAGGTAGAGAAGGCCAGCCAGCCGTGGTTGTGCCAGGGGAAAGATCGGCATGAAAGCTCTCCTTTTGTCAGCTGCGCCGCCGGGGGTGGTCCGGAATGGCCCGGCAGCCTTGCGCACCCGCAAGGGCGGGCTTGCCCGTCATCAGCATAGCGGCATGGGCAGGGTTGTCATTTCCGCATATCCCCCATGGCGGTGGGCGGCAGGCCATGGTTTACTTTGCGCAATATGCCCCGCAAGGCTGGCCCCGCTTGCCTCACCTGCAGGGATCGTGACAGCGCAAGGCCCATGCCGACAGTGGCAAAGGCGCTGCAAATGACAAAGGAACAGACCACCCATGAGCCGTGATGCCGCCATTGCCAAAGTCACCGAATACTTCCAGAACGGCCGTTTCCAGTCCGATCTGGCGGGGCTTGTCACCCATGAGACCGAAAGCCAGAACCCCGATCAGGCCGCCGCGCTGACCCGCTACCTGTCCGAGGCGATGATGCCCCGGCTGACGGCGATGGGCTTTGTCTGCCGTATCCATGACAACCCCGAACCGCAGGGCGGTCCGCTCCTGACGGCAGAGCGGCACGAGGGCGAGGGGCTTCCCACGATCCTGACCTATGGCCATGGCGATGTGATCCGCGCCCAGACCGAACAGTGGCGCGAGGGGCTGCATCCCTTCCGGCTGGTCGAGGAGGGCGATCGCCTCTATGGGCGTGGCACGGCCGACAACAAAAGCCAGCACCTGATCAATTTCGCGGCGCTCGAGGCGGTTCTTGCCACGCGCGGCAGCTTGGGTTTCAACGTCAAGGTCGTGATCGAAATGAGCGAGGAGACAGGCTCGCCGGGGCTGTCGGCGTTTTTCGCCGCTCATCGTGACATGCTCAAGGCCGATGTGCTGATCGCCTCGGACGGCCCGCGCCTTCAGCCGGATGTGCCCACGATGTTCATGGGCTCGCGTGGCGGTGTGACCTTCGATCTGGTCGTCGATCTGCGCGAGGGGGCACATCATTCCGGCAACTGGGGCGGCCTGCTGGCCGATCCCGCGATGATCCTGGCGCAGGCCCTGTCCACGATCACCGATGCCCGCGGCCAGATCCGCATCCCCGCATGGCGCCCCGACAGCCTGACCCCCGCAGTGCGGGCGGCGTTGAAGGGCCTGCCCATCGACAGCACCGATGGCCCGGCCATGGACACGGATTGGGGCGAGGAGAGCCTGACCCCGGTCGAACGCGCCTATGGCTGGAACAGCTTTGCCATTCTTGCCATGAAAAGCGGTGTGCCCGAGGCGCCGGTCAACGCGATTTCCGCCCATGCCCGCGCCACCTGCCAGTTGCGCTACGTGGTGGGGACCGATCCTCAGGACATCCTGCCCGCATTGCGCCGGCATCTGGATGCGCATGGGTTCGACAAGGTCACGATCGTGCCGCATGACCGTGGTTTCTTTGCCGCGACGCGGCTTGCACCGGATCACCCTTGGGTCACCTTCGTGGCCGATAGCCTGACGCGCAGCGCGGGGCAGGCGCCCCATGTGCTGCCGAACCTCGCAGGCTCGCTGCCCAATGACAGTTTCAGCGACATCCTTGGCCTGCCCACCGTCTGGGTGCCGCATTCCTATCGCGGATGCTCGCAGCATGCGCCCGATGAACATGTCCTCAAACCGGTTTGCCGCGACGCGCTGCGGTTGATGGCGGGTCTGTTCTGGGATCTGGGCGAGGGCGGAACACCGGGCTGATGCGCGGCAGACCGCAGGGGCGAAATCCCTTCAATTGTTCCTGTTAACAGCCTGTCAATCGGTCATCGGCTAAACCCATCCTCGGGTGAGTAAGCAGGTGGTGGAGATGGGCACGCAGTCGAATGCGGCGCCAGTCATCATCAAACGGAAGAAGATCATCGCAGGCGGGCACCACGGTGGGGCGTGGAAAGTGGCCTATGCCGATTTCGTGACGGCGATGATGGCCTTCTTCATGTTGATGTGGCTGTTGAACGCGACAACAGAGAAACAGCGCAAGGGCTTGGCGGATTACTTTGCGCCGACCGTGGCGGTCAGCCGTGTATCCGGCGGTGGTGATGGCGCCTTTGGCGGGGAAAGCATCTTTTCCGAAGAGGCGCTGCCGCGGGTCGGCACAGGTGCGACCAGCCTGCGCCCCACCGAAAGCGACAAATCGCGTGGTGCCGCCGCGGCGGATGCGGATCGCGCCGCGCTGGAACAGGTTGCCGAAACCCTGCTGGGCATGGGCGGCCAAAGCGCGATCGAAGAGGCCGCGCTGCGCCATGTCGTGACCCGCGTCACCGATGAGGGGCTGGTGGTCGAACTCTTCGATCTGCCGGATGCGTTCCTGTTCGACGGGCAGACCGATCAGCCCACCCCCTTGCTGACCGAACTGGCCCGCATGATCCAACAGGCATTCGCCATGGTCCTGAACCCCGTTGCGGTCGAAGGGCATGTGGCGGCAAGGCCCATCGTCGTCGCGAAGAACCCCAACTGGGAGCTGTCGGTCAGCCGGGCTGATCGCATGCGCCTTTTGTTGCAGCAACAAGGGGTGGCGCCTGCGCGACTGCGGCGAGTCACCGGTCATGCCGACCGTCGGCAGGTCGTGCCCGATCCCATGGATCTGCGTAACAACCGGCTCGAGGTGATCTTGCTCATGCAGTCCCCATGAGAGGGCTTGACCCTGTCCGCCATCGCCCGCCGCGGCCCCAATGCGGAGGGCGGCGGGGCAACTGTCTAGGATTTTAGGCGTTAGCCTGCTGTTAAACCGATGGCTGTATTGCTGTGAGCAACACGGTCGGTACAGCAGAAAGGCGTATCCATGACAATCTCATCTTCCCTGAATGCCGGTGTGGCCGGCCTGTCTGTCAACGCCAGCCGTCTGGCGGCCATTTCCGACAATATCGCGAACTCGGCCACCTATGGCTACAAGCGGGTCGAGGCCGATTTCCATTCGATGGTGATTTCCTCTGGCACAGGCACCTATTCCGCGGGCGGTGTACGGGTCACATCGCAACGCCTGATCGATCAGCGCGGATCGCTGGTCTCGACCGGCAATGCGACCGATCTTGCCGTGCGCGGGCGCGGTTTTCTGCCCGTCGCGGCAGCCTCCGAGGTGGCGATCGGCAACGGGCAGCAGATGCTGCTGACGACCACGGGGTCGTTCCGCACCGATGAACAGGGCTACCTCAGGACGGAATCGAATCTTGTGCTGCTGGGCTGGCCGGCCCTGGCTGATGGCAGCATCCCCCCCTTCCCCCGTGATACCAGCGCAGGTCTTCGCCCGGTCCAGATCAACGTGAACCAGTTTTCCGGCGACCCGACGACGCGCATGAACCTCGGCGTGAACCTTCCCGCGACCGAAACCGCCGCATCCGAATCCGGCGCCAGCCGCGAATTGTCGGTCGAATATTTCGGAAACCTGGGCACCTCGGAAAGCCTGCTGATCGAATATGAGCCGACGATTCCGGCGGCCGGTTCGTCGAACCAATGGACGATGACGATCAGGGATACGGCCTCTCCCGGCACCGTGATCGGCCAATATACGCTTGATTTCGATGACGGGCGCGTCGCAGGCGGCACCCTCAGCGGCGTGACCACCCTTACGGGCGGGGCCTATGATCCGGGTACCGGATCCCTGATCGTGAACGTGGCGGGCGGCCCGATCGAGGTGAATATCGGGCGCATCGGCGCCTCGGACGGGATCACGCAGCTGTCCGACAGTTTTGCGCCGGTCTCGATCTCCAAGGATGGCTCGCCGGTAGGCAACATGACCTCGGTCGAGGTGGACGCCAACGGCTT
Source organism: Paracoccaceae bacterium (assembly GCA_030758115.1). Taxonomy (GTDB): domain Bacteria; phylum Pseudomonadota; class Alphaproteobacteria; order Rhodobacterales; family Rhodobacteraceae; genus Seohaeicola. Next base: position 69,400 of record JANREX010000085.1, read on the forward strand.
CGTCCATGCCTTCTTCGATACCGGCATCACGCGCCGCATCTTCCAGATACCGCTGGTCGACATGCCCAATCCCAACGGGATGGTGGCCCTGGACGAACAGACCTATCTGCCCTCGACCGACAGTGGAACATTCTTTCTGTGGGATGCGGGTGACGGACCGACAGGTGACGTGGTCGCCTTCGCCCGCGAGGAATCAGCCACCGATGTCGCGGGCGAACTGACCGACATGATCCAGACGCAGCGCGCCTATTCCTCGAACGCCAAGGTCATCCAGACCGTGGATGAAATGCTGCAGGAAACCACCAACATCAAGCGCTGAGCCTGAGGCGCAGCGCAGCCGATCACATATCTGGCGGAGATAACGAACATGAGCATTGCCGGCGCCTTGTCAAATGCCCTCAGCGGATTGACCGCTGCTTCCCGCTCGGCCGAGGTGGTGGCCTCCAACATCGCCAACGCGGCCACCGAAGGATATGCGGCAAGAACGCTGGTCATCTCCTCGCGCCCGGGAACAACGGGGGGCGTCAGGATCGACGGGATCGCCCGCGCGGTCGATCCTGCGCTGCTTGCCGACAGGCGCCTTGCCACGGCGGAACAGACGCAACAGGGGGGCATGGCGACCGCAATGCAGCGGATCGAAGCCCTTTTCGGCACTCCGCTTGACCCGGGTTCCCTGACCGCGCGTGTCACCGCGTTCGAGACCGCGTTGATCGAGGCGTCAAGCCGTCCGGATCTGGCGGAAAGGCTGGATCGGGCGGTCAACATGGCCGATGGCCTCGCGGGCAAGTTCCGTGACATCTCGGCCGGTCTGCAGCAGATCAGGACCGCCGCGGACGGGGATATCGCGCGCCAGGTCGCGTCGCTGAATGCCGATCTGGAAAGGGTTTCGGAACTCAACAAGCGCATCACGGCATTGACATCGAAGGGTGTCGGCGTGGCCCCGCTTCTGGACGAGCGGCAGGTTGTCATCGACCGGATCGCTCTTGTCGTGCCGGTAATCGAAGTTGCCCGCGATCGCGGGGCGATCGCGCTGTTCACGCCGGGCGGCGCGGTGCTGCTTGACGGTCCGGCTGCCAGGCTCGGGTTCGAACCTGCCAATCTGGTCGCACCACAGATGACACAGGCGGGCGGGCTTCTGTCCGGGTTGACCGTCAATGGCGTCCCGGTGTCGACGGATCCGCAATTCGGACCACTGGCGGGTGGCGGGCTGGACGCGTCTTTTCGGGTCCGCGACGATCTGGCCGTCAGGGCGCAGGCCCAGCTTGACGCCATGGCGCGTGATCTGGCCACCCGTTTCGCCGATCCTGCCATCGATCCCACCCTTCAGCCGATGGAGCCTGGGCTTTTCACGGATGCCGGTGCTGCTCTTGATCCCGCACTGGAGGCTGGCCTTGCCGGTCGGATCAGGCTCAATGCGGTGATCGACCCCCGTCAGGGCGACACCTCCTGGCGCCTGCGCGACGGGTTGGGGGCCGCACTCCCCGGCGCGCCGGGCGAGGCGGGTCTGCTGAACCGGGCGCTGACCGCGCTGCAGGAGCTGCGGGTTCCCGGCGGGTCGGTCCTTGATCCCGTACCGCAGTCCTTTCCGGACATGGCAGCGCGCGTGATCTCGGATATCGGATCGACGCGGCAGATGATTGATCAACGCCAGAGCTTCGCAAGTGTCCGGACCACGGCGCTGCAGGCGGCGGAACGCGAAGCCGGTGTCGATAGCGACGATCAGTTGCAACGTCTTCTTTTGATCGAACAGGCCTATGCGGCCAATGCCCGCGTCATCCAGGTGGTTGACGACATGCTGGACAGTTTGCTGAGGATTTGATCATGACCATGATATCATTGGGAGATTTGGCGCAATCCTTCATGCTGCGTCGTCATAATGCCACCACCCGTCAAGAGATCACCCGCCTTGCCGAAGAGGTGGCGACAGGGCGCACGGCCGATGTGGCGGCCCGCTTGTCGGGTGCGTTTTCCTATCTGGCTGATATCGAACGCAATCTGGGTACGCTGCAGGGTTACAGGACCTCCGCATCCGAGGCGGGGACCTTTGCTGCTGGCATGCAGGCCGCACTTGGGCGCGTGCAGGAGATCGGATCGAACCTGTCGACGCGACTGATCGAAAGTACCAGCAGCGGGATCGCGATCGTCACCGCCGCCGCTGCGCGCGATGCGGTCGACAGCCTGGACAGGATCGTGTCGGCATTGAACACGCAGATCGGCGGGCGCAGCCTTTTCGCGGGCAATGCAACCGCAAGCGCGCCTCTGGTCTCGGCAGAGACCTTGCGCGCAGAGATGCGCGCCGCGACAGCGGGGCAGACAACGGCCGACGGAGTTCAGTCCGCTCTGGACGCCTGGTTCGACGATGTCTCCGCAGGATTTCAAAGCCTTGCCTATACCGGATCAAGCAGCGGCCTTGCACCGTTTCATCTGGGTCCGGACGAAACCGTCGATCTTGACCTTACCGCAGCTTCCCCGGCGATCAGGACAATCCTGAAGCAGGTCGGGCTCGCGACCATCGCGGCCGATGAGACCATTGCGCTCAGTTCTGGTGCCCGTGCCGACCTGATGCGCAGGTCGGCCGAAGGGGTGTTCGCGGTCCAGAGCGATTTGAACGGACTTCGCGCCGACCTGGGCTATGCCGAGGCGCGGATCGAAGACAGCAAGGTCCGCCAAGAGGCAGAAGCGTCATCGTTGGAAATTGCGCGCAACACGCTGCTGGGGGTGGATCCCTTCGACGTGGCCACCAGGCTGACGGATGCCCAGCAGAGGCTGGAAAGCCTCTATGCCGTCACCGCGCGCCTGTCGCGTCTGACGCTGTCGGATTTCCTGCGATGATCGCCTCTCCCATACATGCCATTGTCGCCTTCGTCCTGCTGCTGGGTTCGGTCTGTGCAGCCTCGGCCAATACGGTCCGGATCAAGGATCTCGTGGAATTCGACGGGGTGCGCAACAACGACCTTGTGGGATACGGTCTTGTCGTCGGCCTGAACGGCAGCGGCGATGGCATCCGCAATGCGCCTTTCACCGAAGAAATCATGGCGAACATCCTGGAACGGCTTGGGGTCAACATGGCCGGGGAGCAGTTTCGCCCGCGCAATGTCGCCGCGGTCTTCGTGACCGCCAGCCTGCCCCCCTTCGCCCGCGCAGGGGGCCGGATCGACGTCACGGTTTCGGCGATCGGCGATGCGACCAGCCTGCTTGGCGGCACGCTGATCATGACCCCCCTCACGGCCGCCGACGGACAGATCTATGCCGTGGCCCAGGGTACGATCATCGCGGGCGGCGCTGTCGCCGAGGGTGATGCGGCCGCTGTCGTGCAGGGTGTGCCGACGTCCGGTTCGATCCCGTCCGGGGCGAATGTCGAACGCGAGATCGATTTTCAACTGTCCAGCCTCGGTTCCCTCAGACTGGCCTTGCGAGAGCCGGACTTCACGACGGCTGGCCGCATCGAGGAGGCGATCAACGATGATTTCGGTCGCGGTGTCGCCGTGATGCTGGACTCAGGCACGGTGCAGCTTGATATCCGGGCCACGCGCATGGCCTCGACGGCCCATGCGCTGGGGCGGATCGAGAATATCGTGGTCGAGCCTGCCGGAAAGGCGCGTGTCGTCGTGGATCAGCGTTCCGGCACAATCGTCATGGGCGAGGATGTCAGGATCGCACGGGTCGCCGTGTCCCAGGGCAACCTGACCCTGCGGATCGAGGAGGCGCCGCTTGTCGTCCAGCCCAATCCATTCTCGCCCGGTGAAACCGTCGTGGTGCCCAGAACCGATGCCGCAATCGAGGAAGAGCCAGGGATCGGTCTTGCCGAAATCCCCTCGGGTGCGTCCCTGTCGGAGGTCGTCGCGGGGCTGAATGCGCTGGGCGTCTCGCCGCGCGACATGATCGACATCCTGAAAAGCATCAAGGCTGCGGGCGCCTTGCATGCCGAATTCCTGGTGCGGTGATGGCGCGTCTACGGCTTGCTCAGGCCACACGATCGCCGGGAGCGCGACCTGCGAAAAACGCATCGAGGTTGTCCAGCGCCCGATATCCCATGGCATCGCGTGTCGCGCGGGTGGCCGAACCGATATGGGGCAGCATGAAGACGTTCTCGAGCCCGGCCAGGGCCGGATTGCCGCCCGGTTCCACCTTGAAGCAATCAAGGCCCGCCGCCGCGACATGCCCGCTGTCCAGGGCGGCGATCAGGGCCGCCTCGTCGACAAGGGCACCGCGCGCCGTGTTGACGACGACTGCCCCGGTCGGCAGCATGGCCAGCGTTTCCGCGTTCAGCAGGTCGCGCGTTGCAGGCGTGGCGGGACAATGCAGCGAGAGGAATTGCGCCTGCGGCAGCAAGGTATCAAGGGTTTCATGCCAGATCGCGCCCTGTTCCTCGGCAGGATCAAGGCGGGTCCGGTTGTGATAGTGGATCTGCATGTCGAAACCGCGCGCCTTGCGGGCGAAGGCCCGCCCCACGCGGCCCATGCCCACGATCCCCAGCCGGGCGCCCGTGACTTGCGTGCCGACCATGAAGGAGGGCGACCAGCTGTCCCAGGCGCCGCTGCGCACGATCCGGTCCCCCGTCACCGCATGGCGCGCCGCCCCCAGCATCAAGAGCATCGCGATCTCGGCCGTGGCGTCCGACAGCACATCCGGCGTGTTCGTCACCACGATGCCGCGCCCCGACAGTGCTGCCAGATCGCAGTGATCGACACCGACCGAATGATTGGCAACGATCCTGAGCCGCGGATCAAGGCGGGCCACGACATCGGCGCTGAAATGCTCGGAATGGCAGGGGATCATGGCGTCGACCTGCGCGCTCATCGCGATGATTTCCGCCGCCGTGCCGGGCGCATCCTCGGCCTTGACGATCACGTCATAGTCGCGCCTTGCGCGCGCCAGTGTTGCGTCAGACAGGCGGCGGGGAATCCACAGAACGGGACGGGACATGTCTTAGTCCTTCTTGCGGGCCGAAGTCAGGAAGTCATAGCCCGCCAGCGCCAGCGTCAGAAGCGTGATCGCCCAGAGATCCAGCTCGCCCAGCCGGTAGGCCAGGATGAACAGGAACGCGGCGAACACGGCGAAGGCGAAAAGGGCGAGAAGCTTGTTCATCGAAATGTCCTTTCATCAGGCGCCGGCATCTTCCAGCCAGCGTGTGAACCAATGTGCATTGCGCAAAAGCCGGGCATCCTGCCCGCATGGGCCGACCAGTTGCAGGCCCATCGGCAGGCCGTTTTCAGCTGTGAAGGCGGGGATCGTGATGGCCGGTGTGCCCAACATGGTCCAGAGCCCGTTGAAGATCGCGTTGCCCGTGAATTCCAGACCTTTGGGTGCGGGGCCGGTGGCGGCGGGGCAGATGATGGCATCGCACCGCTCGAACACCTCGTCCACCGCTGCGGTGAACACGGCGCGCCAGTCCAGTGCCGCGAGATAGTCGCGCGCCAGGATCTGCGCGCCCTTGTCCATCGCATCGCGCGTCCGCGGTCCCAACTGGTCCATCCCGTCGCGGCCATAGCGATAGTAGCAGCGCGCCATCTCGGCGAAATTGATCTGTTCGCGCAGTGCGGCTGCCTGGCCGAAGGCGGCCGGCAGTTCGGCCTCGAACACCTGATCGCCAAGCGCCTCGGTCAGTTCCGCGAAGGCGGCGTGCAGTTGCGGATCGGCCTCGGCCCAGCCGGGCGGCTTGATCAGGGCGAAAAGCGGTTTGACCGGCGGAGCGCTGCGCGCCACATCCAGAAGATGCGGCACCGGGGCGGGGCTGGTGGCGCTGTCCTGCGGGTCATGGCCGAACAGCACCTCGGCCAGCAGGGCCGCATCAAGGGGGGTGCGGGCAAAGACGCCCACCGTATCCAGCGAAGGGGATTGCATCAGCACGCCGCGCCGCGGGATCGCGCCGAAGCTGGGCTTGAACCCGGTCACCCCGCAGTAGGAGGCGGGGCGGATCACCGATCCCCCCGTCTGGGTCCCGATGGCAAGCGGCACCTGCAAATCGGCCACGGCCGCGGCCGAGCCCGAGGATGAGCCGCCGGGCGTATGCTCTGGGTCATGCGGGTTGCGTGTCTTGCCCGCGTGCATGAAGGCCAGTTCCGTGGTGACGGTCTTGCCCAGGATCACGGCCCCGGCCTGTTTCAGCCGTTCGACCACGAAAGCATCCTGCAAGGGCACGCGGCCCGCATCCAGGGGGCATCCGTTTTCGGTGGGCACCTTGGCCGTGTCGATCACGTCCTTCACCCCGACGGGCAGGCCGTGCAGGGCGCCCAGGGGGCGCCCCGCCTTGCGGTGGGTGTCCAGCCGCTTCGCCTGGTCGCGGGCGAAATCGGGATCGATCCAGGCCCAGGCTTGAACCGCCTCGTCCCGCTCGGCGATCCGGTCAAGACAGGCCTCGGTCACCTCCAGTGCGGAGATTGCACCAGAGGCCAGCCTGTCCCGCAGTTCCAGCAGGTCGAGCGAGAGCAGATCGGTCTTATTTCCCATACATCGCCTCGGGGAGGTAGAAGACGATCTGCGGGAAGGCATACATCATGCCCATCGAGATTATCACGCAGACCAGGAAGGGCATCACCCCCGAGAAGATCTGCGTCAGCTTGATCTCGGGCGGGGCGATCCCCTTGAGGTAGTAGGCCGACATTGCCATGGGTGGCGTCAGGAAGCTGGTTTGCAGGTTCAACGCGACCAGGATGCCGAAGAACAGCGGATCGATGTTGAAGAAGGCCAGCAGCGGCAGGAAGATCGGCACGAAGATGATGATGATCTC
>JANREX010000086.1 GCA_030758115.1 Paracoccaceae bacterium
TGCGCTTCACCTTCCTTGTCTGGGTGATGGTGATCGTGGGTGGATCGGGCAACAACTTCGGTTCGGTCCTTGGCGGCTTCCTGATCTGGTTCCTCTGGGTGCAGGTGGAACCGATCGGCCTGTGGCTGATCGGAACGCTGACGTCGGGCATGGCGGATGGGGCGCTCAAGGCGCATCTGATGGACAGTGCCGCCCATATGCGTCTGTTCACCATGGGGCTGATCCTGCTTCTGGTGCTGCGGTTCAGCCCGCGTGGTCTGATCCCCGAAAAGTAAGGGGCACCCACCGCAATCAAAAGGCCCGCGCGGATCGCTCTGCGCGGGCCTTTTTCATGGATGCTTCCGGGTCAGCGCCCGCGAAACAGGCTGCCGAGGATGCCGCGCACGATGCGGCGGCCGGTGGTGCCTTTCAGCTCCTTGATCACGGCATTGCCCAAAGCCTCGCCAAAGCCTTCGGGTTCGCGGGCGCGGCTGCGCGAGGACGTGCTGCGGCTGCGGCTGGCGGGCACATCGGCCTGGTAACGCCGCGCGGCCTTGAACTCGCGCTCTTCCTCGGCGGCGCGGGCCTCGGCGGCGGCGGCTTCCTCGGCCTCGCGGGCGGCCTCTTCGGCGATCCGTTTCAGCGCCTCATAGGCGGAGTCGCGATCCAGCGGGGTCTCATATTTGCCGAACAGGTCCGATGTGCGGATCAACGCCGCACGTTGCGCGGCCGTGACCGGGCCGATCTGCGAGGATGGTGGCCGGATCAGCGTCCGCTCGACCATGCCGGGAATGCCCTTTCTCTCAAGCATCGAGGTGACGGCCTCGCCCACGCCGACCTCGCGGATCGCCTGTTCGGTATCGAAACGCGGGTTGGTGCGATAGGTCATGGCGGCGCGGCGCAGTTCCTGCTGGTCCTTGCCGGTGAAGGCGCGCAAGGCATGCTGCACCCGGTTGCCCAGCTGACCCAGGATCGTGTCGGGCACATCGCCGGGGCTTTGGGTGATGAAATAGACGCCGACGCCCTTGGACCGGATCAGGCGCGCCACCTGTTCGACCTTTTCAACCAGGGCCTTGGGCGCGTCGTTGAACAGCAGATGCGCCTCGTCGAAGAAGAAGACCAGCTTGGGTTTGTCCGGATCGCCCACCTCGGGCAGGGTTTCGAACAGTTCGGACAGCAGCCACAACAGGAAGGTCGCATAAAGGCGCGGGCTTTGCATCAGGCGGTCGGCGGCCAGGATATTGACCATGCCGCGCCCATCCGCATCGCAGCGCATCAGATCCGCCAGTTCCAGCGCGGGCTCGCCGAAGAAATGCGTGCCGCCCTGGTTCTCAAGCACCATCAGGCGGCGCTGGATCGCGCCCACCGATGCGACGGCGATATTGCCGTAACGCAGCGATACCTCGTTCCGGTTCTCGCCCAGCCAGACCAGAAAGGCCTGAAGGTCTTTCAGATCCAGCAGGGCCATGCCCTGTTCATCGGCCAGGCGGAACGCGATGTTCAGGATCCCCTCCTGCGCCTCGCTCAGTTCCAGCAACCGGCTGAGCAGCAGCGGCCCCATCTCGGCCACGGTGGTGCGCACGGGATGACCTTGCTGGCCGAACATGTCCCAGAAGGTGACGGGAAAGGCGCCATAGGCGAAATCGTCAAAACCGATCTTGACCGCGCGTTCGCTGAAGGGCTGGTGCAGCTTGCCCGCCGGATCGCCCGGCATGGACAGCCCCGAAAGGTCGCCCTTCACGTCGGACATGAAGACAGGCACGCCCGCGGCGGAAAAGCTTTCGGCAAGGATCTGCAATGTGACGGTCTTGCCGGTGCCGGTGGCCCCCGCGATCAGCCCGTGCCGATTGGCATAGCGCAGCAGCAACCATTGCTTCTCGGCATAGCCTTCACCCCCGCCACCAATAAAAACCGCATCGTCCATGCCCTGCCCCCTGTCACTGTTACCTTTGATGCACACGCTGTGTCGCGTTTCGCTCCGAAGATACATTCTTAACTTTCTTCCGCCATAGTGAAACCTGCCTTGGATCGCTTTCCTTGCGTTTTGGGGCTTTTCCTCCCTGTCAGACTGGCCGCATCCCTGGATGCGGCCTTTTTTCCGATCAAGTCAGAATTGTGAACGCTTGCCTGTTGACCGATGCAAGAATTCAAATTAGCGTGACGGCAATGACTAAGTCGGCCAGTCCGACGGGGAGAAAAAAATAGGAAGAAGGGGCCTTTGGGCTCCTTTTTCTTTTTTGTATCCTATGGTTGTGTTGCCTTCTTCATGTTGGTCGCGATGGGCAGATTTTCGCCCTAATGTCGGTCGTGGCCGCGCGTCGCGTAGTTCCGCACTGACAAGGCCAAGTGGGCATGATAGAGCCCCGGCAACATGGTTTTCAGAAACAGGACGGGACCACATGCCCAGAATTTTGACAGGACTTTCCCTTATCGCGGCGCTGGCCCTGGTCAGCCCGGCCCATGCGCAAGACACCACCCAGACCCCGGCCGCCCCGGCAGATCAGGGCCTTGCACTGGGCGAGACGGTGCAGGATGGCCCGCAGGTCGGTCAGCCCTATATCCGCGAGGTTTCAGGTGACTGGGAGCTGGAATGTCTGAAGCTGGAAGAAGGCGAAGAGCCCTGCCAGCTGTTCCAGACCATGACCGATGGCGAGGGGAACCAGGTGTCGAACATGCGGATCTTCAAGCTGCCGGCGGGTGGACAGGCTGTGGCCGGTGCGCTGGTCGCGGTGCCGCTGGAAACGCTGCTGACCGCGCAATTGACCATCACCGTCGATGGCGCCCAGCCCAAGCGCTATCCTTTCTCGGTCTGTGACCGTCAGGGATGCTACGCGCGGATCGGTCTGACCGCCGAGGATATCGCATCCTACAAGCGCGGGGCTGCGGCCACCGTGACGCTTGTGCCCTTCGTCGCCCCGGACGAACGTGTCGAGGTCAAGCTGTCGCTGTCGGGTTTCACGGCAGGTTACGACAAGGTGACCGTCCCCACCGAATGATGGCAGGCCGGTTGACGCCGCCCCATGAGGCCGCCCCGCAACGGGCGGCCTTTTGCGTGGCAATGCCCCCTCAGATGCGGCGCAGGGCCAGGACCGCGTTCAGCCCGCCAAAGGCGAAGGCATTGGACAGGGCCACTTCCACCACCGCATCGCGCGCCTCGTTCGGGACAACATCCAAGGCGCATTCGGGATCGAATTCCTCGTAGCCGATCGTGGGGGCGATCACACCGTCGCGCAGGGCCATGATGCAGGCCAGCAGTTCCACCGCCCCCGTGGCACCGATCAGGTGCCCGTGCATCGACTTGGTCGACGAGATCATCAGCCGGTCCGCATGCGGGCCGAAGACATCGGCGACGGCGGCGCATTCGGTCTTGTCATTGGCGGCCGTGCCGGTGCCATGGGCGTTGATGTATCCCACTTTGTCCGCCGGGATTCCGGCATCGCGCAACGCCCCCGATATCGCACGCGCCGCCCCCTGCTTGGACGGCATGACGATATCGGCGGCATCCGATGACATGGCAAAACCCACGACCTCGGCCAGGATCTCGGCGCCGCGCGCGCGGGCATGTTCGAATTCCTCGAAGACGAAGATCCCCGCCCCCTCGCCCTGCACCATGCCGTTGCGATTGGCCGAAAACGGGCGGCAGGCGTCCTTTGACATGACGCGCAGGCCTTCCCAGGCCTTGATGCCGCCGAAGCACAGCATGGATTCCGACCCGCCGGTGATCATCACCGGGCTCATGCCCGCGCGCACCATCTGGAAGGCCTGGGCCATGGCGTGGTTCGACGAGGCGCAGGCGGTCGAGACCGTGAAACTGGGGCCGCGCAGGTTGTATTCCATCGACACATGCGACGCGGCCGCATTCATCATCAGCTTGGGCACCACGAAGGGATGCACACGGTTCTTCCCCTCCTCGTAGACGGCGCGGTAATTGTCATCCCATGTGCTGACCCCGCCCCCCGCCGTGCCCAGCACGACACCTGCCCGATTGGCAAGATCGCCGCTGAATTCAAGCCCGGACTGTCCGATCGCCTCGCGCGCGGCCATCAGGGTGAACTGGGTGAACCGGTCATAGAGCGTCATCTGCTGGCGGTTGAAATGACCTTCGGCCTCGAACCCCTTGATCTGGCCGCCAATCTGGATCGACAGCCGTTCGACGTCGCGAAATTCAAGCTGGCCGATACCGCATCGGCCCTCGCGCATGGCGGCCAGCGTTTCGGGCACATCATGCCCAAGTGCGTTGATCGTGCCTGCGCCGGTGATGACGACCCGGTTCACGCGCTGTCCCGCTCGGCCACCAGTTTTTCGATCCCGGCGATGATGGCCGCGACCGAGGAGATGTCGAAATCGGATTTCTGGGGTTCGTTGGCGTTGAAGGGGATCGTGATGTCAAAGGCCTCTTCGATCGCGAAGATGCTTTCGACCAGCCCCAGGCTGTCGATGCCCAGATCCTCGAGCGTGCTGTCAACCGTGACATCCGAAGGTTCCAGCACGGCCTGTTCGGCGATGATGGCGATGACCCTGTCCTGAATGCTCATGAGAACGCCCTTCAACTTTGGCCGACGCGCGGCCGGTCTGATATTGCGGTGCCGATTTAGTCACTCTTGTCCGACTTGAAAACAGCTTTCTGGATCGCCGCGACATCGCGGAAAAGGCGCGGCAGACGGCGCAGCGCCTTGTAGCTTTCGATGTGGCTGTCCATCTTGACGGCCGGATAGCCCAGCATGACCCGGCCTGCGGGCACGTTGGACATCACCTTGGTCGCGCCCCCGGTGATCACGTTGTCGCCGATGAACAGGTTGTCGCCGACCCCGGTCTGCCCCGCCAGCACGACATTGTTGCCCACCTGCGTCGATCCCGCGATGCCGACCTGCCCGCAGATCAGGCAGTCATTCCCGATGACCACGTTATGCCCGATATGCACAAGGTTGTCGAACTTGACCCGGTCGCCGATGCGCGTGTCGCGCACCGTGCCCCGGTCGATGCAGCTGTTGGCACCCAGTTCCACATCGTCGCCGATGGTCACGCTGCCCAGCGAATGGATGCGCGACCAGGATTGCGCCGCGACCGTACCCTGATCGCCCAGCGTGGCGCGGGCCTTTTCGACGCCTGACGGCTCGGGTGTCACGAAGGAAAACCCGTCAGCACCCACGACCGCGCCAGGATGTGCAAAGAAGCGCGCGCCGATGGTCACGCGCGCCCCAAGGCGCACACCCTCGCGCAGAAAGGCACCCTCGCCCAGCGTCACATCGGCGCCGATATAGGATTGCGGCCCGATCACAGCGCCCGCACCGATCCGGGCGCGCGGTCCGATCACCGCCAGGGCGCCGACGCTGACATCGGATCCGAGCACGGCCGTCGGGTCGATCACGGCAGAGGGGTGGATGCCCGTGCCAAACCCCTCGCCCTTGTCCATCATCGCGCTGAGGCCTGACAGGGCGTAGCGGGGGCGCGGTGCCACGATGGCGGCCTCAAGCCCCATCGCCTGCCAATCGGCCCCGGCCCAGAGCATCGCGGCGCGTGCACGGCCTTCGGGAAGGGATTCGGCATATTTGGGCGACATGGCCAGCGCCAGATCGTCGGGACCCGCCGTGCCCGGTTCGGCCACGGCGCGAACAGGCAGATCGACCGCACCAAAGGCCTCGGCCCCAAGGGCCGCCGCGATTTCCTTTACCGTATAGGCCATGCTGCCCCCCGTTCCTGACGGGGCAGATTTACCCCTGAACCGCGCGCAGTTCCACCCCTGCCCGTTCCAGCGCTTCCCATATCTTTGTGTCACGTTCGTAAACATCGCGGCGGAAATTCGTCCGCCCCTTCGGATTGGTAAAGGCAGTGCGGTAAATCAGGTGCACTGGCACCGGCTCGACAAGGTTGACACGTGTCTGCTTGCCGGAGTCCAGGATCGTGTCGAAGAAGGTCTTGGGATCGGCCTCCTGCCGCGCCAGCAGGGCATAGGCAAAGTCATGCGGATCGTTCAGGCGCACGCAGCCATTGGAATAGGCCCGGCTTTCGCGCGAAAACAGGCTCTTGTCCGGGGTGTCGTGCAGATAGATCGCATAGGGGTTGGGGAACATGAACTTGACCGTCCCCAAGGCGTTGGACCGGCTGGGCGGCTGGCGCAGGTTATAGGGAAAGGTCCGCGCGGTGTAGCGCGAGAAGTCGATATTGCCGCGCGGAATGACCCGGCCACGGGCATCGGTCACCTGCAGATGCGACAGTGCATTGGGGTTGCGCTGCAATGCGGGCAGGTAATCGCGCTGGATGATACCGTTGGGCACGGTCCAGTCCGGGTTGATCTCGAGATAGGTCATCAGGTCCGAGAATTCCGGCGTGCGCTTGGCCGGATCGACCGCGCCGATCACCGACCGGGTCTGAAAGGTGATCTTGTCATCGTCGATGATCTTGGACTGGAAATCGGTCAGGTTGACCAGGATATGCCGCTTGCCGCGTTCCGCGCCCAGCCAGCGCTCGCGCTCCATCGCGACGATCACCGATTTCAGACGGTCCTCGACGGGAATGTTCAGTTCGGACAGGGTGCTGGCCCCGGCCACGCCATCGGCGTTCAGGCCATGATCGACCTGGAAGGTCTGAACGGCCGCCTGGATCGTGCCGTCATATGTCACGGCGGCGCTGCGATCCAGATATCCCATCGCAACCAGCCGGTTGCGCAGGGCGATCACATCGGGGCCGCTGTCACCGGGCTTGAGCGCCTTTGCCGCGACCGTCGGCCCCCAACCGCCGACCGCCATCAGATGCTCGAGGCGCATCTTTTCCTTCATCAGCCGGTTGTATTCGGCCGTGGCGGGGGCAAGCGCGCGGAAGAACGTCGCGGGATTGCCGGTCGAGAAGGCATTCAGCACCGAAAACCGATCCTGATAGGTCACCTTGCGCACGATGCCGCGGTCCACCTCGGACGGAACAAGGATGCCGGAATGCAGGTCACGGGCGATGCGCAGCAGGCTGCGCGACAACTCGACTTCCAGAAGGCCCAGTTCGCGGGGGGTGCGTGCCTTGCGCATTGCCTCCATCAGGGCCGGGCCGTTATAGCGCGCGGCGGGCAAGCCATGGGCGGGCGCCTCCGCGATGGCCAGCATCAGCGCGCGCCGACGGGCGGTATCGGCCTCGGTATCGCCGGTCCAGATCGGGGTATAGCCGTTGGTCTGGTAGAAGGCGGCGATGGCGTCATCCTTGGACGCGGCTTCGGCCAGGGCCTGCCGGAATATGCCGATCCGCATCTCATCGCGGGTCTGCGTCAGCGATTGCACCTGTTCAGGCGTCAGCGACTGGGCCCGCAAAGCCGGAGCCTGCCCCATGTTCACCGTGGTCGCGACCGCCAGTGACAGGATGGCGGCCACCAGTCGCCCCCGGCGGGGGCGGTCGGTCATCACGGTTTTCGGGGCTGCGGCGACGCCAGACATTGCGTTCCTCACTCTGTAAATGTCAAAACCTTGTATTCACATGTGAAAACTGCTGCGGAATTTGTCCACTCACATTTTGTCATGCGGTATCGCAGGCCATGGGGGTGGTGCAAGCTTGCATCGCTTCGCCCGGAATTCGCGCCGAGGCGCCCCGATTGGCGGGATTTTGCCGAAATGGGCTTGCGAGGGGAAAAACTGTGAATTCACGGGTTGGTTCATGATTCCTTATCTGCAATAGATTACACATCATCTGGGGATGGATGGCAGAACCCCCGTGTAACATCACGGGATCACAGGCAAGCGACGGGACAGACGCGTACCATGACTGACGACACCTCCTCGAGCATTTCGCGGCGCAGCCTTCTTGCTGTATTCGCGGCAACAGCTCTGACTGCGGCTCCGACCTATTCCCAGGCAGCGGGCTTTTTGCGCCGCGGCGGCGATATCCGGCGGATCAAGATGTATTCCGGGCGGACGGGCGAGCGGCTGGACACGATCTATTGGGTCGAAGGCGAATACATCAAGGACGCCGTTGCCGAGATCAACCATTTCATGCGCGACTGGCGGACCAACGACATCAAGAACATGGACCTGCGCACCATCGACATCATGGCGGCCGCGCATAACCTGCTGGATGTGAACGAACCCTACCTTCTTCTGTCAGGCTATCGCAGCCCCAAGACCAACGCGATGCTGCGTTCCAATTCGGCGGGTGTGGCGCGCAACTCGCTCCACCTGCAGGGTCAGGCGGCTGACCTGCGCCTGGCCTCCCGCTCTGTCGGGCAGATGGCACGCGCCGCGGCCGCATGCCGCGCCGGGGGCGTGGGCAGCTACTCGCGTTCGAATTTCGTGCATATGGATTGCGGACCGATCCGCACTTGGGGCCGCTGACGTCCAGCGTCACGGCCGCTTTTCCGTCATCGACAATCCGTTTTGCGCCCGCAGGTTCACACTTGCGGGCTTTTGAATGATTGGTGCCAGATTACGGCTTGCAGCAGAGCCGCTTTTGTCGCAACTGAATTCAAAGAACGCATCCCCGGGAGAAACCTGCACATGCCATTGACCATGATGGAAGATCGCCCCTCGGTCCTGCCCAGTGTGGCGCTTCTTGTGGTCCTGCAGGCCGCTGTCTCGGCGGCCTCGCTGGTGGTCGAGATCGTGGCCGGGCGGATGCTGGCGCCCTATGTGGGCATGTCGCTTTACACCTGGACATCGATCATCGCGGTGGTGCTGGCCGGATTTTCCGCAGGGCATTGGGCGGGGGGGCGTATCGCCGAGATGCCGGCCCCCCGCGCGCTTTTGTGGACGGGCTGGTCCATGCTGGGGGCGGGCCTGACCACGGCGCTGGCCGTGTTCGTGCTGCGCAGCGGTGCGGAAATCCTTTTGCCGCATATCTCGAACCCGATCGGTGCCATTGTCGCGCTCTGCATGATCGCGTTCTTTCTGCCGTCATTCTTTGCAGGCATTCCGGCACCGGTGCTGGCGCAGATCTCGGTTGCGGCGGCGCCGGATCAGTCGGGGCGCGCGCTGGGGGCGATGTTCGCCTCGGGCGCGATCGGGGCGATTGCCGGCACGCTTCTGGCCGGGTTCGTCTTCGTGGCCTGGCTGGGGTCGGTCCTTACGCTGGCGCTGGTGACCGTGTGCTACCTTGTCGCCGCACTTCTGTTGCTGTGGCTGGCGCGGCGCGCGGGCGATCCTTCGGGGATGCTGGTGGCGGGTCTTGCCACGCTTGCGGGTCTGCTTCTGGCCGGCGCGACGGTGGCGCAGCCATCGCCCTGCACCGAGGAAAGCGATTACTTCTGCATCCGGGTCGAGGATGTCTCGGCCGATCCGAACAGCCCCGTGCGCATGATGGTGCTGGACCACCTGGTGCATGGCGTCTCGGCGCGCGACCTGCCGGGCGTGATCTTCTACGATCATGCCGCCCTGCTGGACCTGCTGGCGCGCGAGCGGATGGGTGGCACCGATTTCTCGGCGTTCTTCATCGGCGGCGGCACCTTCACCGTGCCGCGCAAATGGTCCACGATGGAGCCGCGCCCCGCCATTACGGTGGCCGAGATCGACCCCACGGTGACAGAGGTGGCGATCCGCGATTTCTGGTTCGATCCTGCCGGGATGCGCATCCTGAACCAGGACGCCCGCACCGCGCTGCGCACCGATGGCAGCCGCTATGACGTGATCATCGGCGATGCCTTCACCGATATCGCCGTGCCGGCCCATCTGGTCACGCAGGAATTCTTTGAACTGGTGCGCGATCACCTGACCGAGGATGGCGTCTATCTGATGAACGTCATCGACCATGCCGACAGGATGATTGCCCTGATGTCGCTGGTCCATACGCTGGAGCAGGTCTTTCCCCATGTCGAGATCTGGACCGAGGCGCGCCGCCCCGAACCGGGCGAGCGGATGATCAACATCATCGCTGCGGGTTTCAGCCCCACAGACACGGATATCCTGCGGGGCATGTCGCCCTCGCCCATCACCTTCGGACGCATCCCAGCCGAGGCGGTAGTCCAGATCAAGTCGCTGCGCGCGCCCATCGTGCTGACCGACAACTATGCGCCCATCGACCGGTTGATCGGGGCTGAAAGCTACTGATCCGGCACCGGCGTCAGAAGATCGCCTCGATCAGGTAGGGGCCTTCGCTGGCCAGACCGGTCTGCAAGGCCGCTTCCAGCCCGGCGCAATCGGTCACGGCCTCGGCCTCGACGCCCATGCCGCGCGACATCTGCACCCAGTCAAGGTTGGGTCGATCCAGCGACAGCATGTCGATGGCGCGCGGGCCGGGATTGCCGACGCCGACATTCGTCAGCTCGCCCCGCAGGATGCGATAGCTGCGATTGGCGAAGATCACGATGGTGATGTCCAGGTTTTCCCGCGCCATGGTCCAGAGGGCCTGCAGCGTGTACATGGCCGATCCGTCGCCGGTCAGCGCCATGATCTTGCGCCCGGGCGCGGCAATCGCCGCGCCGATGGCCACGGGCAGGCCATAGCCGATCGATCCGCCGCAATTGTTCAACCAGGTATGGCGCGGCGCGCCTTGCGTTTCCTTGAAGAACCCGCGCCCGGTGGTCACGGATTCATCCACGATCACGGCATCCTGCGGGATCGCCCGGCCAAGCACGGCGGCGATGCTCGCGGGGGTCAGCGCGCCGGTGGGCCTGTCCGGCAAGCCCGGTTGCGCCACATGGGCCGGTGCCGTGCCATTTGCGCCCGCCGCTTCGGTGATGGCGGCAAGCGCGCCTGCCAGGTCGCTGCCGGTGTCGGCAAGGGCGATGATCTGCGCGCCCTCGGCGGTCAGCACCGCAGGCTTGCCGGGATAGGCGAAAAACCCGATGGGCGCGCGCGCACCGATCAGCACGATGCGCTTGTAGGGGGCCAGCACCTGCAGGGCCTGGTCAATCGGATAGGGTACGCGCGCGACACTGACGCGCCCTGCCCCGCGTTCCATCCGCGCATTGGCCCATTCCGACAGCAGCGCACAGCCAGTGGCCGCGCTGATGCGACCGGCCAGCTCCAGATTGGCCTCGGTCAAGGCGGCACCGCCCAGCAGCAGCAGGCTGTCGGGGCCTTGCAGCGCGGCAATCGCCGCGTCCAGCTGGCTGCGGTCGAAATCGGGGCGCGGGGTTGGCGGCAAGGGGGCAGCCACCACGCCGCCTTCGGTCCAGGCCGTATCGCTTGGCAGGATCAGTGCTGCCACCTGCCCCGGCGCGGTATTGGCCGCCTGCACGGCACGTGCCGCGTCATGGCCCAGGCCCGACACATCCGTCGAGGTATGGACCCAATGTGACACCGGTCGCGCGATCCCCTGAATGTCCGAGGTCAGGGGCGCATCCAGCGTGATATGGGTTTCGGCATGTTCCCCGATGATGTTGAGAACGCCTGATCCCGCCTTCTTGGCGTTGTGCAGGTTCGACAGGCCATTGGCCAGACCCGGCCCCAGGTGCAGCAGGGTGCAGGCGGCCTTGCCCGCCATGCGGTAATAACCATCGGCGGCACCGGTCGCGACCCCTTCCTGCAGGGTCAGGACCGATCGCATGCCGGGGATATGGTCAAGGGCCGCCACGAAATGCATCTCGGATGTGCCGGGGTTGGAAAAGCAGGTATCCACACCCGCAGACAGCAGCGTATGCACAAGGCTTTCTGCGCCGTTCATGGCGGGGTCTGTCTTGTCGGTCATGTCATGCCTTTCGGATCAGCTGGACGCCTCAGCCCAATAGGGCGCGCGCAATTCACGTTTCAGGATCTTGCCAATGGTCGAGCGCGGCAACTCGTCCCGCGCCTCAAGCCCGGACAGGCGCTGGCTTTTGCCCAGCTTCGCATTGGCCTCGACGCGGATCTGCTCAAGGCTGCGCGTGGCACCCTTGCGCAGCACCACAAGCCCGTATGGCGTCTCGCCCCATTGTTCGGATGGCACGCCGATCACGGCGGCATCGGTCACATCGGGATCGGCCAGAAGCACAAGCTCCAGATCATTGGCATAGATGTTCAATCCGCCCGAGATGATCATGTCCTTCTTGCGGTCCGACAGGACAAGGAAGCCGTCCGCATCGAAATGGCCCATGTCGCCCGAGCGGAAATAGACCTCTCCGGCCTCGTTCAGCCAGATGTAGTCGCGGGTCAGGTCATCGCGGCCGAAATAGCCCGCCATCATCGTGGGGCCGCGTCCGCAGATCTCGCCGACCTGGCCCTGCGGCACTTCGCGACCCTCGGTGTCGATCAGGCGGATGTCGTTGCCGGGGGCCAGCTTGCCCACGGTATGCAGCTTGTCCGGATGCTCGTCCGCAACCAGAACGGTCACGCCGCCGCCCTCTGTCAGGCCGTAATATTCGATCAGCTTGCCCGGAAACCGCGCCAGGACATCGGCCTTCACATCCGCGCGCAGCGGCGCGGAGGTCGAGAATTTCACCCGCATCGAGGACAGGTCGAATTGGTCGAAATCCGGCACATCCATGATGCGCTTGTATTGCACCGGCACCAGCATGGTATGGGTGATGCGCTCCGCCTGCACGATGCCAAGATAGTCGCGCGCGTCGAACTTGGGCATCAGATGCACTGTCGATCCACCAAAAAGCGTGGGCACAAAGGACACGATCGTGGTGTTGGAATAAAGCGGCGTGGAAATCAGCGTGCGCGCATTGTCGTCGTAACCATTGGGCGTGACCCGGTCCATCTGCGCCGCGCGCATCCAGTGATCATGCACGATGCCCTTCGGCGTGCCGGTGGTGCCCGAGGAATAGATCAGGTTGAAGGCATCCTTCAGGTCGATCGGCACCATGGGGTCTGTGGTGGCCGAGGCCTCCAGCGCCTGCGGCATGGGGGTATAGCGGGGGGCCGTGAAATCCATTGCATAGCGGTCTATCGCCATGCCGCCCAGGAAATCCGCGACCAGGTCAAGGTATTGCTGGGCCACGAAAATCGCGCGCGCACTGCAATCGACCAGCATTTTCTGCAACGCCTCGCCCGACGCCATGGTGGACAGTGGCGTGACACAGCCCCCGGCCCGCAGGATGCCCATGAACAGCACCGCGTATTCGGCCGAATTGGGCGACAGGATCGCGATGCGGTCGCCCTTCTGCATCCCCTGCCCCAGCAGCAGATTGGCGACGCGGTTGATCTGCGCATCGAATGCAGCCCATGTCAGCCGGGTTTGCCCGCAGACCAGCGCCAGCTTGTCAGGATGCGCGCGGGCATTGTCGCGGATCGCCGCAACGATGCTGCGCGTCGGCGGGGTGCCGGATGAAGGCGGGTTGATCGTGATCATCTGGGTCTTCCGGTTATGCGGGGTCTGGTCGCCGGGATCGTGTCAGGCCGCGCGCGGCTCTGCAAGCCGTGCGCGCCATGCGACCCACAGCGGCAAGGCACAGATGGCCAACCCCAGCAGGAAGGACGCGCCATAGCTGAGCGCAAGAAGGTCCGTCTTGGGCTTGGCGATCAGAACGCCCCCGATGAACAGCATCACGCGCAAGGGCAGCGCCATGGCGCCCCGGATCGGACCGACAAGGCTGACATAGCCCTGCAACGAGGCCGAGATCATCAGCACACCGACCATGGCGCAGGACAGCGCGACCGCCACCTCCCATGCCGGGGCCTGACCGACAAGCGCGGGGTTCAGCACGAAGAAGAAGGGCATGATGTAGATCACGCCGCCCAGGCGCATCGCCTCGAAGCCGGTGGCGATCGGGTTCGATCCCGCCATGGTCGAGGCTGCGAAAGCCCCCAGCGCCACGGGCGGGGTGATGAAGCTGACCATGCCCCAGTAGAGGATGAACAGATGCACCGCCAACTGGTTCAGGCCGCCCGCCTCAAGCGCGGGGGCCAGCACGACCGCAAGAAAGATGTAGCAGGCCGTCACGGTCATACCCATCCCGAAGATGAAGGCGGTGATCGCGCCCATCAGCACCAGCACCAGCGTATTGTCGCCCGCGATGAAGACCAGTTCGTTCACCAGCGTGCCCGCAAGACCCGTGGCCGAGAAGGACCCGACGATCAGGCCCACGCCCAGCAGGATCGCGGTCAGTTCGGCCAGGCCCATGCCCACGCCCACGATCATGTTCGTCAGTTTCTGCAGATCCAGCCGGTGGCTGGTGCGGAACTGGTTCACCACCAGCAACAGCAAGGTGGCATAGAACGGGGCCGAGGTTTCGCGGCGCATCACGATCATCATGAAGAGAAGCAGCGCGAAGACGAAGATATAGGGCCAGCCCTCCTTCATCACGTCGCGCAGCACCGGCAGGTCGGGCTTGGGCAGGCCGCGCAGGCCGCGCCGGGCCGAATAGGCGTCGATCTGGGTGAAAAGGCCCCAGTAGAACAGGATGCTGGGAATGGCAGCCGCCAGCGCGATATCGACATAAGGGCGCGACAGGAACGAGGCCATCACGAAGGCCGTGGCCCCCATGATCGGCGGCATCAGCACGCCCCCCGTTGAGGCGCAGGCCTCGGTCGCGGCGGCGGTCTTGGCGGAAAAGCCGGTCTTGCGCATCGCCGGGATCGACACCGCGCCGGTGGTCAGCACGTTCGAGATGACAGAGCCCGACATCGAACCCATGAAACCGCTGGCAAAGATCGACACCTTGGCCGCCCCGCCGCGATACCCGCCGACCAGCCCCAGCGCCAGATCGTTGAAGAACTGCCCCCCGCCCGTGCGCTGCAGCACCGCGCCGAACAGGATGAAGCCGATCACCACGCCGCCGAAGGCCTTCATCGGGATGCCGAAACTGCTTTCGGCCGAAAAGATGTGATAGGGCACCGTTTGCATGAAGGTGCTCTGAAACCCGGTGAAGGGATCGGGCATATGGCCGGCAAAGGTGGGGTAGAAGGCGAACAGAACCACGATCAGGAACAGGATCAGCCCGCCCGCGCGGCGCGTCGCCTCGAGGATGAGGAAGAAGAACAGGACCGCCACATATTGCGCCTCGATCGGGGCGGCGTATTCCCAGCCCTGCGAGAGGTTCGTCTGCGCGGTCTGGCCCAGATAGGCCGTGCATCCCAGTGACAGGGCGAACAGGATCCAGTCAAGGATCGTGGGCTGACCGCCCTTGCCGCCGCGCATCTGGAAGATCAGAAAGCTGAGCGCCAGGAACAGGCCACCCAGGATATAGAGATAGCGCCCGTCGATCAGCACGATCCCCATGAATTTCAGGTTGAACAGCTGGTGTATCACCAGGACAAGTCCCGCCAAGGTCCCCGTGATCACGACCCAGCGCGCCAGCCCGCCGATCCGTTCCGCCGGGGTCGAGCCGTCGATGGCGACCTCCTCGAACGCAGGTTTCGGTGCATCGGCGGAGGGTTTGGCACTGCTCATGGCTTGTCCTTGGTCTTGTCGGGATCACGCAGCATCGTCTTGCGCGCCATGCGCGCATGGCATGCCGCAGGTCGGGTGCCGCGTGGAAATGGGGTCAGTTCGTCAAGACGCCCGGCCGAAGATGCTTCGGCCGGGCGAAAGGGGTCACGAAAACCTCTTAGAACACGACGTCAAAGCCGTTGTCGGCCAGTGCCTTGCGGCGTGCCTCGGCCCATGCGGCATCCCACTCGGCGGGGGCCTCGGCCTTCAGCGCGTCCCATGCAGCCTTGAGCACGGCCTGACGCTCGATCAGGCGGTCGTTGTTGGCCTGCGCGGCATCGGTCCACAGACCCTTTTCCTTGAAGAAGCGGATCGCCCCCTCATGGTAGGGCACGACCCATTCCATGTCCTGCTTGTCGATCGACCAGCCACCGATGCCCGGCGCCTTGCCGTCATATGCGGGGAACAGTTCCACCATGGCCTTGGTCATGTTGTAGGCCATGTCCTCGGCGGTCGAATCCGTCGCGATCAGCACCGGATAGGGATAGCCCGCGCCCTGGTAGCCGGGCGTGCCGTCGATATTGGCGCCCACGGTTGCCAGGTTCGGCGCGAAGAACGGCGCGATCTTCTGCATCGCGGCCAGGCCTTCGGTGTTGGCCGGATCGACCGGCGGCCAGAACAGGCCGCGCGGGCCGGCGGCGGCCTCATAGGCCTTGCCCGAGTTGGTCGAGGCAAAGGCCGCGTCCACCTGGTCTTCGATCAGACCGGTCCAGCTGGCGCCGAAACCGCCAAAGTCCACGCGGATCACATCATCCCAGGTCAGCCCGCCATAGGCCAGGTAGGCCTCGGTGTTCACGTTCAATGCGGGCGCGCCCACGATATAGGCGACGCGCTTGCCTTTCAGGTCGGCAAAGGTCTGGATGCCCTCGTCGCCGGCCACGCCAACGGCCAGGTTGATCGCGCCGCCATTGTTGGCCAGAAGCACGCGGATCGGCTGCGGTCCCCAGTTCGCGGCGCCAAAATCAAAGGCGCCTTCCTGGGCCATGAAGCTGCCGCCCACGCCGGTTGCCGAGAAATCGACACGTCCCTGGCGCAGCGGTTCGGTGCGCGACACATCGTTCTTGCCCGGAAGCACACGCAGGTTGATCCCGGCGGCATCCTGCAGCGCCGCACCGATGGCGACGGCCTGGTTATAGCCGGCCGAGCCGGTGTCATAGGCGGTCCAGGACAGCTGCTTGGGCAGGTCGATGCCCTGGGCGCTGGCCATTCCGGCTGACATGGTGACAGCCGCGACCGCGGCGAGAATCGGTTTCATGAAGTCCTCCCTTTTTTGAACGAAACACACGGGTCCGCCGCTCCCTGCCGCGCCTTTGCGGCCTCCTCGGAAATTGCGGAATTAGATTTCGCAGTGCGGTTACGATAGGGATGGGTCACCGCCCCTGTCAACCCGCCGATCCCATCACGGACCCGTGATTTTGTCGCCCGCGCCTTCCCCGGCCTGGGGAAGGGATGCAGCGGATGGAAAAAAGCCTGGCACGCCATCATCCGAAAATAGCGGTGATTTCGGGTCTTCAGCGGAAAACGCGAGGCAGATGGCGCAGCATGGCGGCAGAAGGCGCGCGCCGGAAAATGGTTCTGAAACGGGTGGTTGATCGTGCGGGATGATGTTTGCGAGGATCAGTGCCGGGCACCTTTCCCAGGTCTCTTTTGCAAAAGCACTCATACTGTCATGGCGAATTAATCCATATTGCCGGACGGTTGAGCACCCAAGGCGTCAATCGCCACGCCTTTGGCGCGGCGGACATGGTCGCACAAGATGATCCGTCGTTTCGGCCTGCAAGTGTCGCATCGGGTGCACAGCGGCCTGTGACGCAGCGCCATTGCCCCCGCCGGTTGTTGCGAGATCGGGCTTGTCTGACCGTGCTATCTGTTGGGCCCGACTTGCCCGGCGTCAGGCGCCAAGCGCACCCTGACCCGAGCCAAGCCCCTCCATGCGCCGGGTCAGGAACAGCGCTTCGGCTGGGGTCTGGGCGGTGGCGATGGCGTGTTGGTAGGCGGCAATTGCGCCCTGGTGGTCGCCCGTCATGGCCAGCAAGGCGGCGCGGGCGGCGTGAAAGGGTTGGTAGTCGGCCAGATCGCTCAATGTTTCAACCATCGCCAGACCGCGCGCGGGATCGCCCGCCTCGGCAATCGCGACGGCGGCATTCAGTTGCACCACGGGCGTCGGTTCAAAGCGCAAAAGTGCCCCGTAGAGGGCGGCGATCTGCGGCCAGTCTGGGCGCGGTTCGGCCATCTGGCAGTCGGCGATGGCAGCCTTTATCTGGAACGGGCCGGGGCGACGGCGCGCCACGGCGCGGGCGAGGATGTCGCGCCCCTCGCTGATGCGGGCGTGGTCCCACAGCCTGCGGTCCTGTTCACTTGGCGGCAGGCTGGCCCCATCCGCCCCGATCCGCGCGGCCCGCCGGGCTGCGGTCAGAAGCATCATGGCCAGCGCCCCCTCGATTTCGGCGTCTTCGGGGCGCAGCCGGTCGATCAGACGCATCAGGTATTCAGCCTCGAGGCACAGGTCGCGTGGCTCATCTGGCCCCGCGACATAGCCGGTCGTGAAGATGAGGTAGATGGTGGTCAGAACCGTCTCAAGCCGCTCGGCCCAGTGATCGTCTTCGGGTATGGCAAACGGGATTCCAGCGGCAGTGATCTTGGCCTTGGCGCGGCTTATGCGCTGGCCCATTGTCGGTTCCGCATCCAGAAAGGCCCGCGCAATTTCAGGCGTGGTCAGCCCGCAGACCGTGCGCAGCGTCAGCGCAACGCGCGATTTCGGCTCCAGTGCCGGGTGGCAGCAGGCGAAGATCAGGCGCAGCCGTTCATCGGGT
Source organism: Paracoccaceae bacterium (assembly GCA_030758115.1). Classification (GTDB taxonomy): domain Bacteria; phylum Pseudomonadota; class Alphaproteobacteria; order Rhodobacterales; family Rhodobacteraceae; genus Seohaeicola. The sequence goes on from JANREX010000086.1 coordinate 18,051, forward strand.
ATGGCGTCGGGTTCCGGTGCGGCCTCGTCCCGGGCCAGAACCGTAAGCGCCTGGGCGTGCCGGTTGCTGCGCTTGGCACCACGCAGGCGATCGATGGCCTTGCGTCGGGCCACTTGCAACAGCCAGCCCTGTGGCGAGGCGGGCAGCCCTGCCCTGCCCCAGTGCGACAGAGCCGAAACCGCGGCCTCCTGCAGGACCTCCTCGGCCAGCGAGAGGTCGCGCAGACCAGCCGCCAGCACGGACAGCAGCCGCCCCCGGTCGGCCCGCATCACGCGGTCCAGTTCCCTGTTGACCGCGATAGCGCTGGCAGGTCCGGGGGCGGTCATTGTCTCAAGCGCCGGGATTGTAGTCCATCAGCGGCCGCACCTCGATCGTGCCGAAATGGGCCGACGGGATGAGCGCCGCATAGGTAAGCGCTGCGTCAAGGTCCGGCACATCTATGACGTAGTAGCCGCCAAGATGTTCACGCGTTTCCGCGAATGGGCCGTCCATGGTTTCCACCTTGCCCGCCTTTATGCGCAGCGAGGTCGCGGTTTCCACGCCTTGCAGGCCCTCACCGGACCGCAGGACGCCATCGGCCTTCATCCGTTCGTTCGCGGCGAAGTAGCCGCCCATCATCTCGTTGAACGCGGGCGTGCCATAGGGTGGTTCCTTGGCGGGGTCGTTGTAGATCAGAAGCATGTATTGCATGGGGTGTCTCCTATTCAAAGACTTCGACGGGACGCACTTCGACCAGCCCATAGCGCGCCACAGGCACCGCTGCGGCAAAGGCCTGGGCGTCTTCAATGGTTGCGGCCTCGATCAAATAGAAGCCGCCCAGATGTTCACGGGTCTCGGCGAATGGCCCGTCCATCGTTTCGACGCGCCCGGCACGCTCCTTCACCGTCGTGGCGGTCTCGGCGCCCAGAAGCGCTTCGCAAGCCAGCACGGTTGCGCGGTCCTTCATCCGCTCGTCCAGGTTAAGGAATTCGGCCATCATCAGGTCGAATTCATCGGTTCCGGGCGCAGGGTTTCTATCCGGTTCCGCGTATAGCAGGATCATGTATTTCATTGGTCTGTTCCTTGCGGTCGGGCCATCACAGGCCGAGGATTTGGATGCCGATGCAAACCATCGCAATCAGCGCTGCCAGCAGGTTGGTGCCGTTGCCCACATAGCGCAGCGGGTGGCCCGCGTTGTCCGGCACCAGCCCGAACGGATGGGCGATGCGTCCCGCCAGCAAAAGCGCGCCCGAGACATGCAGCCAGATGGCGGGCGTGCCCATCCCCTCGGCCAGCATCATCAGGATCAGCACGAAGGCCGACCATTCCGCACAGTTGCCGTGCCGACGGATGCGCTGCAACAGGACAGGGTTGCCGCCGTCGCCAAAGGACACATTGGCCTCGGAGCGCACCGAGGACACCTGGAACCACAAGACCAGATAGATTGCCGCCACGGGCAGCGCATAAAGGGGGGTTGTTTCGAAAACCATGCTCACTCCTTACTGTTTGAGGTTTCGACACCCCAAGGACGATTGAGTTTCGCAGATTTCGACATGGCCACAAAACTTTTCTGCAGCCTGTCCGAAAATGGGTAGCCAAGCGCCGCGACGCAGGCCCCGGCGTAAAATCCCGATAAAACGCGCCTTGCCGACGTTGAATGTGCTGTTGTGGCAATCATGTGCATTCAGGTCCCAGCCTCTTCACGCAAGTCGTCCGCCACGCGGCCGCCACGCGGAAGGTCGACTTGCCTCGCGCCGCTCGAAGTCGGCCGAGACCGAGAACCCCGAACTGGTCGACCGCGACGACGAGACCCCGTTCTGCGGGCGGGCGCCCCCTCGGGCCCGGCGGGGCAACCCGCCGGGTCAAACCGGCGCAGGTCCGGACCAGATGGTCGAGGCAGCGTTCAGCCTTCCAGGCTGATCCTGCATCAATGTCCAGGCGGAGGTAGATCATTCAGAAACCTGCCGATAACATCGGTCAGTTCGGCGTGGATTTCGGCGCGGGACCGCCCGCCTGCGTCCTCGCACAGCGGATCGGGCTCGCCCTCGTCCGCAAGGATCTTGGCGCCTCTGGGCTTGCATTCGGCCAGAAAACTGAAGTGGCTGGCATCGGGAATGATGCGGTACTCGGCCTCGGGCACCGTTTCCGACATGGCACGCGCATGGACGGGCACGGGAACGCGCCTTTCGTCGCCAAGGTTCAGAACCAGCATTGGAATGTCGATCTTTGCCAGGCTGTGGGACGTCAGCGTCTCGACGATGCCGGGGTCGATGACGACCGCAAAGCGGACGCGCGGATCGCGGAGGTTCTGTGCGGCGGGCTTAAGATCAAGCGCATGAAGATCGACCCCGAACCGGGCGAAGAAGTCGCAGTCCGACATGCCCCGCCCCCCGTTGTCGCAGAACGCGGCCAGCCGGTCAGGATCGACCCGGGCGCCCGCCAGCGCCAGCGCGGTATAACCGCCCGCCGAGAAGCCCAGCACGCCGACACGTTCGAGGTCCATATAGGGATAGGCCTCGGCCTCGGCGGTGATGGCGTCAAGAACGGCCGAGATGTCCTGCGGCCGTTCCCAGATGCGCACCGCTTCCAGCGCCGAGGCATTGCCGGATGTGCTCCCGGGATGGTTGGGCAGCACGACGACATAGCCCGCCTCGGCAAGTCGGGACGCGATCCAGCCAAACTGCCCCGCATTTCCCCCCGCGCCATGAGAGATGACGATGACAGGATACGCGCCGCCCCGATGCGGCGCGCCCCGTCCTGCTTCGGTGCCGTGGAACACACCGTTGCCGCCCACCGTCAGCGCCCGGCCACCGGGCTGCGCGGGATACCAGATGTGAAAGTCTATCCCGCTCTGCCGGAGCGGCGCCGGGGCGGTG
>JANREX010000087.1 GCA_030758115.1 Paracoccaceae bacterium
GCCAGCGTCCCGATGATCATGCGTTCGGGATAGTTGCGCTTGCGCAGTTCGGGGATGGACATCTTGCCCACCGTGGTCAGCGTGGCGGCCGAACTGCCCGATACGGCGGCAAAGACGGTGCAGCCCGCGATATTGGTATGCATCAGCCCGCCGGGCAGCCGCGCCATCCACGGGGCGAGGCCGCGAAACATGTCCTCGGACAGGCGGGTGCGGAACAGGATCTCGCCCATCCAGATGAACAGCGGCAGGGCTGTCAGCGTCCATGAGGAGGACGCGCGCCAGAGCACGGTCATCATCACATCGCCCACGGGGCGGGTGGTGAACAACTCCATCCCCACCCATGCGACGCCCATCAGCGCAAGCCCGACCCAGACGCCCGAGCCCAGCAGGACGAAGAGCACGAACAGAAACAGGATGATGATCGACAGGTCTTCCATCCCGGTCACTCCACGCGGCTTGTGTCGGAGGTCTCGCGCGTCACGCGCGAGGTGCCCCGGAACAGAAGCGAAATCAGGTTGTCGGTCAGCGCGATCGCAAGGATCACCGCCCCCAGCAGCAGCAGCGATTGCGGCATCCAAAGTGCTGTGCGGTCCTGCCCCTGGCTGATGTCGCCGAATTTCCAGGACCAATAGACGAATTTGCGCGCATACCAGACCACGTACCAGGCAATCGCCGCACCGATGGCAAAGCACCACACATCCAGCAGCCATTTGCCGCGCGGCGGCAGGGCATTCAGCAGGATCGACACGCGGATATGACTGCCCTTGTTCAGCGCATCGGCAAAGGCCAGGAACGAGGCCGCGGCCATCGCGTAACCGGCATATTCGGGCGCGCCGGGAAAGACCTCGCCGGTCCAGCGTGCCATCATCTGCACCACGATCAGGAACAGGATCGCCACCAGCGCAACGGCGGCCAGGATACTGCCGGCACGGTACAGCATGTCGAGGGATAAGCGCAGTGCACGCAGCATGGCCATCGGCCTTCCGTTCAGGTCTCGGGGGTTGCAGATCGGGTCCGGGGGCGGCCTCTGGATGGACCGCCCCCGGTGTCCTGATCACTTCATGGCGCGATAAGCCTCGACGATGGCGCGGCCTTCATCGCCTGCGGCGGCCAGCCATTCCTCGGTCATGGTCACGCCGACCGCCTGCAGACCCGCCTTCAGCGTGTCCGAGGCGGGCTCAACCGTCATGCCGCCGTCACGCAGCCCTTGCAGGGTGAAGCCGGTATATTCGCGCGACCGCCAGTTGCCGGCATATTCCGCCAATTCGGCGCAGCCGGTGATGACAGCGCGGTTCGCATCGGACAGACCGTCCCAGACACCCGAATTCACCATGATGTAGTTGCGCGGCAGCCAGGCATCGACCTCGTAGAAATGGGTCAGGCTTTCCCACAGCTTGTTGTCATAGCCCGTCGCGGCCGATGAGATCATCGAATCCGCGACACCCGTGGCCAGCGCCTGGCTGAGTTCGGCGGCCTCGATCTGCACGGGAAGCATGCCGGTCAGTTCGGCAAGACGGGCGGTCGCGGCGTTGTAGGCGCGGAACTTGGTGCCCGCCATGTCATCGACGGACTTCACGTCTTTCTTGAAGTAGATGCCCTGCGGCGGCCATGGCACGGTGTAGAGCAGCGTCAGCTGCTGGTCCGCCAGCACCTTTTCCAGCGTCGGCTTGGCCGCTTCCCACAGCTTGGCGGAATCGGCGAATGACGTGGCCAGGAACGGAATGCTGTCGAAGCCGAAAACCGCGTTCTCGTTCTGATGCGCGGACATCAGGCGTTCGCCGATCGGCACCTGCCCGGTCTGGATCGCGCGCTTGATGTCATTGCCCGCGATCAGCGATCCCGCGGGATGCGTCGCGATGGTGATGTCGCCGCCCGTGCCGGTCGTCACGCATTTGCCGAATTCGGCCGCCACGGCGGAATGGAAGTTGGTCGCCGAATAGGCCAGCGGCATGTCCCATGTTTCGGCCATGGCGGGGGCCGCCGCAGCGGCGGTGAGGGCCGTGGCGGTCATGAGGCCGGTCAGGGTCTTGGTGAGCTTGGTCATTGTCTGTCTCCCGGTTGGGGCCCGATGATACGGGCGCTGAGGGCGAGGTCTTGCGCCTCGTCCCGGTTCTGGCCTGCGCCCCGTGGCGCAGAGACCTTTGGCCCATCCGGTATGGCCTGACATGCCGGAGAACCTCCGATTCCAAGAGCCATAGTGCCTGACTTTCAGAATACGTCAACAAAATGTTGACATTTTGTAAATGTCGATCATCCTTGCCCCATGACATCACCGCTTGGCCCCATCGTTTCATCCGCGCATCTGGCAGAGGGTTCCTTTGCCGAGATTTCGGAACTGGAATTCGGCTTGATCATCGCGGGTCACGCCTTCAACCGCTGGATGGTGCGCGCCATGGCGGCCACGGGGTTTCCCGACCTGTCGCCGCTGGACGTGCTGGTGCTGCATACCGTGCGCCATCGCGGGCGGGCCAAGAAGCTGGCCGATATCTGCCTGGTCCTGAATGTCGAGGATACGCATACGGTCAATTACGCCATCAAGAAGCTGACCAAGGCGGGCCTGGTCAAGGAAGGCCGGCGCGGCAAGGAAAAGACGGTCGAGGCGACCGAGGCCGGGCAGCAAGCCTGCGCGCGTTACCGCGAGATCCGCGAAAGCCTGCTGCTGAAACCCGTGCTGGAACTGGGGCTTGAGCCCGAGCAGATCAGCAAGCTGGCGACGCTTCTGCGCACCATGTCCGGCCAATACGATCAGGCCGCGCGATCTGCCACCGCCTTCTGACGCCTAGCCGCGAAGGCGCGCGGGCAATGCTGCATAGCCGCGAAAGCGCAGCCGCCCGCCGTGTTTGCGCCCGTCGGTCAGCCGGTAGTGCGGAAAACGCGCAAGGAAGCGCGATACGGCGATGCGCCCCTCAAGCCGTGCAAGGGTCAGGCCCACGCAGACATGCGGCCCGCCCGCGAAGGCAAGGTGCCGGTTGGGCTTGCGGGTGATGTCGAAACGGTCAGGGTCCGGAAACTGCGCCGGATCGCGATTGGCCGCGCCGATGCACAGATGCAGGTTGGTGCCTGCGGGAATCTCCAGGCCGCCGATGGTCACCGGTGCCGTCGTCTCGCGATTGCCCAGCTGGTTGGGCGACTGGTAACGCAGCACCTCTTCGATCGCCGAGGCCGCAAGCGCGGGGTCGCCCAAAAGCAGCGCCTTCTGATCGGGATGATCATGCAACGTCGCCAGCGCGCTGCCGATCAGGTTCGTGGTCGTCTCATGTCCGGCGTTCAGGATGAAGATGCAGTTCTGCAGCAATTCGACCTCGGACAGGGTGCCGCCATCGCCCCCCTCGCCCGTGATCAGCCGGGTCAGCACATCGGTTTCGGGATCGCCGGGATGGGCGCGGCGTCGGGCCACCAGCCCCTTCAGGTAGGTACAGAACGCCGTCACCGCCGCATGGCCGCGCGACAGCTGATCGTCGGACAGAACAGGTTCCAGCGCACCAAGGATCGCCAGCGACCAGTCGCGCAGCGGCGCGCGTTCGGATTGCGGGATGTCCAGAAGGTTGCCGATGATCTGGATCGGGATGGAGGAGGCGAAATCCTCGATCAGATCGGGGGTGTCGCCCGCGGCGTCGCGCGCGGCCAACCCGTCCAGCAGGCTGTCCACCGTGGTGACCAGCCCCGGCTCCATCCGCGCGATGGCGCGCGGCGTGAGCGCGGCACTCATGATGCGGCGGACGCGGGTGTGCAGCGGCGGATCGTTGAAGACAAGCGATGTGGTGTGATGCTCGAATAGCGGGGTGCCGAGGCCGAACTTGGGCGCGAAGGCCGCCTTCTTGTCGGACCGGAACAGGCCAGTGTCGCGATAGATGCGGTCCAGATCGGCATGGCGACTGATCAGGACCGATCCATCGGGTTGCGGCAGCACCGGCGCATGGGCCAGCAGCGCGGCATAGGCGGGAAACGGGTCCGCGACAAAGCCCGCCGGCGGCTGCGCCAGCACGAAGCTGCGCGCCAGCCTGATGGCCGCGTCGGCCTGATCCTGTCCCATGATATCCCTTCCCTTCCGGTCCCCCGCGCCGACTGTATCGCCCCCGCCCGCACAGGCAAGCACCCCGCCGAATCCGGGAGCGCGCATAAAGGACAACCTGTCTGACAGATTCGTGACGCCGCGTCACTTGTGTGCCGCACCGAGGCCCGGACCTGACCGGGAAATCGGCACAAATCAGGGGATTTCGGCATACTTTGGTATACCAAAGCACCCGGACACGACATATTCTTGCGCGGCCAAACCCCAAATTATGCGGTAAATTTTCTGTGATGGCCCGAAAATTTACAAAAAATTTCGAAAAGTGATAATTAATTTACTAAATAAACAATAAAAAACAGTATCTTATATAAAGATGGCATCTCTGTGGTAAATTCACGCCCGAGGAGATGACGCTGCGACCGCCTGGGCGGCTGCGTCAGGGGCCCGCGGGCCCGGAAGACGAACGGAGGATTCATGACCAACCCGACCAGTACCGATACCCTGTACGCCCCGTCGGCCGCGTTTGTGGCCAATGCCCATATCACCGCCGAGCAGTACCGGGAAATGTACGCGGAATCGGTGTCCAACCCCGAGGCGTTCTGGGCGGAACATGGCAAGCGCATTGACTGGATCAAGCCCTATACACGCGTCAAGAACACCAGCTTTGCGCCCGGTGCGGTCGATATCAAATGGTTCGAGGATGGCACGCTGAACGTCAGCGCCAATTGCATCGACCGGCATCTGGCCACGCGCGGCGACCAGACGGCCATCATCTGGGAACCCGATGATCCCAAGGATGCGGCCCAGCACATCACCTATGCAGAACTGCACCGCCGCACCTGCCGGATGGCGAACATCCTGGAAGGCATGGGTGTGCGCAAGGGCGACCGGGTCGTGATCTACCTGCCGATGATCCCCGAGGCCGCCTATGCCATGCTGGCCTGCGCGCGCATCGGTGCGGTGCATTCCATCGTCTTCGCGGGCTTTTCGCCCGATGCATTGGGCGCGCGGATCAACGGCTGTGACGCCAAGGTGGTGATCACCGCCGATCACGCGCCGCGCGGCGGGCGCAAGACGCCGCTGAAGTCCAACACCGATGCCGCCCTGCTGCATTGCAAGGACAGCGTGAAATGTCTGGTGGTGCGCCGCACCGGCGATCAGATCACCTGGGTCGACGGGCGCGATCACGACTATAACGAACTGGCGCTGGAGGCCGATGACTACTGCGCCCCCGCCGAGATGGCCGCGGAAGATCCGCTGTTCATCCTCTATACCTCGGGTTCGACCGGGCAGCCGAAAGGCGTGGTGCATACATCGGGCGGCTATCTTGTCTATGCCTCGATGACGCATCAATACACCTTCGATTACCATGACGGCGACATCTTCTGGTGCACCGCCGATGTGGGCTGGGTGACCGGGCACAGCTATATCGTCTATGGCCCGCTGGCCAATGGCGCGACCACGCTGATGTTCGAGGGCGTGCCCACATGGCCCGATGCCGGCCGGTTCTGGGAGGTCTGCGAAAAGCACAAGGTCAACCAGTTCTACACTGCCCCCACCGCGATCCGCGCGTTGATGGCGCATGGCACCGATCCGGTCACGAAATACGACCTGTCGGCGCTGAAACTGCTGGGCACCGTGGGCGAGCCGATCAACCCCGAGGCCTGGAACTGGTACAACGACGTGGTCGGCAAGGGCGCTGTCCCGATCGTCGACACCTGGTGGCAGACCGAAACCGGCGGTCACCTGCTGACGCCGCTGCCGGGTGCCATCCCGACCAAGCCGGGATCGGCCACCCTGCCCTTCTTCGGCGTGCAGCCGGTCATCCTTGATCCCCAGACCGGGGCCGAGATCACGACCACCGCGGCCGAGGGCGTTCTGTGCCTCAAGGACAGCTGGCCCGGCCAGATGCGCACCGTCTACGGCGATCACGAGCGGTTCGAGAAGACCTATTTCAGCGACTACAAGAACTACTACTTCTCGGGCGATGGCTGCCGCCGCGACGCGGATGGCTACTACTGGATCACGGGCCGCGTCGATGACGTGATCAACGTGTCCGGTCACCGGATGGGCACCGCCGAGGTGGAAAGCGCGCTGGTCGCCCATGTCAACGTGGCCGAGGCCGCCGTGGTGGGATACCCCCATGCGATCAAGGGCCAGGGCATCTATGCCTATGTCACCCTGATGAACGGGATCGAACCGACCGAGGAGCTGCGCAAGGAGCTGGTCAAGTGGGTTCGCACCGAGATCGGCCCCATCGCCAGCCCCGACCTGATCCAGTGGGCACCCGGCCTGCCCAAGACACGTTCGGGCAAGATCATGCGCCGCATCCTGCGCAAGATCGCCGAGAATGATTACGGCGCGCTGGGGGATACCTCGACGCTGGCCGATCCTTCGGTGGTCGATCATCTGATCGAAAACCGGATGAACCGGGCGTGAGCGGGATGGGAACCGATACAATGACCCGCCCCGCCGTGTTGATCCTGCTGGGCCCTCCGGGGGCCGGCAAGGGCACCCAGGCGCGGATGCTGCAGGACCGTTTCGGCCTTGTGCAGCTGTCCACGGGCGATCTGTTGCGCGCCGCCGTGGCGGCGGGCACGGATGCAGGCCGCGCGGCGAAGGCCGTGATGGATGCGGGCGGGCTGGTCAGCGACGATATCGTGCTGGCGATCCTGAGCGACCGTCTGGCCGAGCCGGACACCGCGCGCGGCGTGATCCTGGACGGCTTTCCCCGCACGACCGGGCAGGCACAGGCGCTGGACGCGCTGCTCGCGCAGACCGGGCAGCGGATCAACGCCGCCGTCTCGCTCGAGGTGGATGACGCCGAGATGGTCGCCCGCGTGGCCGGCCGCTACACCTGCGGCTCCTGCGGCGAAGGCTATCACGACAGCTACAAGACGCCTGCCGTGGCGGGTGTCTGCGACAAGTGTGGCGGCACCAGCATGACGCGGCGGGCCGATGACAACGCGGCAACCGTGGGCCAGCGCCTTGCGGCCTATCACGCGCAAACGGCGCCGCTGATCACCTATTACGAGGAACAGGGCAATCTGCAGCGGATCGACGCCATGGGCGAGATCGCGCAGATCGCCGAAGGGCTGAGCGCGATCGTCGAACAGGCGGTCGCGTAATCGGGAGGGGGAGGCGCGGAGCAATTCGCGCCTTTCAGGATAACGTGCAAAAGGGAGGACGCCTTTCATGGCAGACAACTCAAAAGACAACAACGCCTATTGGGCCGCGAACAAGAGGATCATCGGCATCAGCCTCGTGATCTGGTTCCTGTGCTCGTTCGGCTTCGGCATTCTGCTGCGCCCGATGCTGTCGGGTATCTCGGTCGGTGGCACCGATCTTGGCTTCTGGTTCGCCCAGCAAGGCTCGATCCTCGTGTTCCTGGTTCTGATCTTCTTCTACGCCTGGCGCATGAACAAGGTCGACGCGGAACATGGCGTCGAAGAATAAGAGATAGGGACAGGGAAACCAATGGATCAGTATACTCTCAACCTGCTGGTGGTGGGTGCGTCCTTCGCGCTCTACATCGGCATCGCGATCTGGGCCCGTGCCGGCTCGACCGCTGAATTCTATGCCGCAGGTCAGGGCGTTCCGCCCGTCATGAACGGCATGGCAACCGCTGCTGACTGGATGTCGGCGGCTTCCTTCATCTCGATGGCGGGTCTGATCGCCTTCGTGGGCTACGACAACTCGACCTTCCTGATGGGCTGGACCGGTGGTTACGTGCTTCTGGCGCTGCTGCTTGCCCCCTATCTGCGCAAGTTCGGCAAGTTCACCGTTCCGGAATTCGTCGGCGATCGCTTCTATTCGCAGGGCGCGCGCCTTGTGGCCGTGATCTGTCTGATCGTGATCTCGGTGACCTACGTGATCGGCCAGATGCGCGGCGTGGGCGTGACCTTCGCGCGCTTCCTGGAAGTGTCCACCGATACCGGCCTCTACATCGGTGCGGCGATCGTGTTCGCCTACGCCGTGTTCGGCGGCATGAAGGGCATCACCTACACGCAGGTCGCACAGTATTGCGTTCTGATCATCGCCTACACCATCCCGGCGATCTTCATCTCGCTGCAGGTGACCGGCAGCTTCCTGCCGCAGCTGGGCCTGTTCGGCACCTATGCACCGTCGGGCGGGGATATCGCCTTCCTGACCAAGCTTGACCAGGTGGTGATGGAGCTGGGCTTCAGCCAGTATACCGCACACAGCACCTCGACGCTGAACATGGTGTTCTTCACCATGTCGCTGATGATCGGTACCGCGGGCCTGCCCCACGTGATCATCCGCTTCTTCACCGTTCCCAAGGTGGCCGATGCGCGCTGGTCCGCTGGCTGGGCACTGGTCTTCATCGCACTGCTCTACACCGTGGCACCTGCCGTGGGGTCGATGGCGCGTCTGAACATCACCTCCACCTTCTGGCCGAACGCCGTTGCCGGCAACGCGCTGGACGGCGAGGCCCTGTCGGTCGAAGAGATCAACACCAATCCTGAACTCGCATGGATCAACACCTGGGTGAACACCGGGCTGCTGGGCTTCGAGGACAAGAACGGTGACGGCCGCATCCAGTACTACAACGACAAGAGCGAAGCACTTCAGGCCATCGCGGCCGAGCGCGGCTGGGTCGGCAACGAGCTGACCAAGTTCGACCGTGACATGCTGGTTCTGGCCAACCCCGAGATCGCGAAGCTTCCGGGCTGGGTGATCGCGCTGGTGGCTGCCGGTGGTCTTGCGGCTGCTCTGTCCACAGCGGCAGGTCTGCTGCTGGCCATCTCCTCGGCCGTGTCGCATGACCTGATCAAGGGCGCCATCAATCCGAACATCTCGGAAAAGGGCGAACTTCTGGCGGCACGTATCTCGATGGGCTTTGCCATCCTGGTGGCGACCTGGCTTGGCCTCAACCCTCCGGGCTTCGCGGCCCAGGTGGTGGCGCTGGCCTTCGGTCTGGCCGCGGCGACGATCTTCCCGGTTCTGATGATGGGCATCTTCTCGAAGCGCATCAACAAGGAAGGCGCCATCGCGGGCATGCTGGCGGGTCTGTTCTCGACCGCCATCTACATCTTCCTGTTCCTGGGCTGGTTCTTCATCCCCGGTACGGCAACCCTGGAAAACGTGCCGGCCAACTGGCTGTTCGGCATCTCCCCCGCCTCCTTCGGGACCGTGGGCGCGATCCTGAACTTCGGCACCGCCTATATCGTGTCGGGCATGACCAAAGAGCCCCCGCGCGAAATCCAGGACCTGGTGGAATCCATCCGCGTGCCGAAAGGCGCAGGCGCGGCCACCGGCCACTAAGACAGACGGGCGGGCGGTTCGAAAGAACCGCCCGTTTCACTTTTCAGGATGTTGCCGCGTGCCGGCCTGCGCTAGACAGGGGTGACGACAGGCAACAGGGTTATTCCCGAGGATCGGTTCGATGCCACTTTCCGCTGACAACCTGCGCCGTTTTCTCGGCACCATTCATCCCTATGACAGTTTCCCCGAAGAGGAACTGACCAGGGTCGCGGCACAGTTCCGCACGCTGCCCATGCAAGCCGACGACGTCATCTATCGCCATGGAGAGCCCTGCGAGGGGCTTTATGTCATTCTCGAGGGCCAGGTCGAGATCACATCGGACACGGGCGAGGTCGTCTCGCATCTGCAGGGGCGCAATTCCTTCGGCGAGCGTGGCCTGATGCGCGGTGGCCTGACCGGCACCAATGCGCGCGCGATCAGCGACGGCGAATTGCTGTTGCTGCCAACCGATGATTTCCGGGCCCTTATCGCCGACAATGACGGCGCGCGACGGTTCTTTGCGCGCAGCCGCGCGCGCGAGGCCGCAGATGCCGCCCGTCCCGTCGCGCTGACCGAAACCCGTGTCGACCGTCTGATGGCCAGCGATCCGATCACCTGCACCGTCGATACATCGATCGTGGACGCGGCCCGGCTGATGCGGTCGCACCGGATCTCGGCGCTGGGGATCACGGAAGGCGACCGTCTGGCCGGGATCGTCACCCTGCATGACATCAACAACCGGGTGGTTGCCGAAGGGCTGGACCCGTCGCGCCCGGTGCGCCAGATCATGACCGCCAACCCCGAGACCCTGCCGCCTTCGGCGATCGGGTCGGACGTGCTGCACATGATGATGGAGCGCCGCTTCGGCCATGTGCCCGTGGTGGACAACGGCAAGCTGGTGGGCATCGTCACCCAGACCAACCTGACGCGGTTCCAGGCCACCAACTCGGCCTCGCTGGTGCGCGACGTGGCGCGCGCCGAAGCCCCATCCGACCTGGCCGCCGTCACCGCCCATATCCCGCGCCTGCTGCTGCAGCTTGTGGGCGCCGGCAACCGGCATGAGACAGTGACCCGGCTGATCACCGATATCGCCGATGCGGCCACCCGCCGCCTGCTGGCCCTGGCCGAGGCACAGCTTGGCCCGCCGCCGGTGCCCTATCTGTGGCTGGCCTGCGGCTCGCAGGGGCGGCAGGAGCAGACGGGCGTGTCGGATCAGGACAATTGCCTGATGCTGGACGATGCGGTGACCGATGCCGACATGCCCTATTTCGCAGAGCTTGCGAAATTCGTCAGCGACGGGCTGGACGCGGCGGGCTATTTCTACTGCCCCGGCGACATGATGGCGACCAATCCGCGCTGGTGTCAGCCGGTCCATGTCTGGCGCGGCTATTTCCGCCGCTGGATCGAGGCCCCCAATCCAGAGGCGCAGATGCTGGCCTCGGTCATGTTCGACCTGCGCCCCATCGGGGGCACCCGGTCGCTCTTCGAGGATCTGCAGCGCGAGACGCTGGAAGCGGCGGCGCGCAATTCGATCTTCGTGGCGCATATGGTGTCGAACTCGCTCAAGCATATTCCGCCGCTGGGATTGCTGCGCGGCTTTGCGACCCTGCGCAGCGGCGAGCACAAGAACCGCATCGACATGAAGCTCAACGGTGTCGTGCCCATCGTGGACCTGGGTCGCATCTATGCGCTGCGCGGCCAGCTTGAAGTGGTCAACACCCGTGCCCGGCTTGAGGCCGCGCATTCCGGCGGGCAGGTCAGCCAGAGCGGCGGGCGCGATCTGCTGGATGCCTATGACCTGATCGCGCAGACCCGGCTGGAGCATCAGGCCGCGCTGATCCGCGCGGGGGGCAAGCCCGACAACTTCATGTCGCCCAACGTGCTTTCGGAATTCGAGCGCAGTCACCTGCGCGATGCCTTTGTCGTGGTGCGGACGATGCAATCGGCCGCAACCCAGGGACGTGGCGTGATCGGCTGACCCCGCAGCCTGCAACAAGACCAACGGGGGGAGGAGCGACTGAATGTATATCGACATAATCACGATCATCGCCGCAGGCTTTGCCGCAGCAGGCATCGTGATGATCCTGAACCGCCTGACCGGCAAGCGCCTGCCCCGCTGGGTCATCCCCGCGGGCGCGGGCGCGGGCATGATCCTGATGAGCCTGAGCAACGAATATCGTTGGTATCCGCGTACGCTGGACCTGCTGCCCGAAGGCTTCGAAGTGGTCTCGGAAGCCAAGCACCGGGCGATCTACAGCCCCTGGACCTATGTGGTGCCCTATGTGGACAGGTTCGCGGCCGTCGATATCGCGGGCATCAAGCGCAATGACACCCAGCCCGATCTGCGGCTCAGCCGGGTGATCTTCTTCACCCGCTGGGAACCGGTGCGTGTCGTGCCCGTCGTGTTCGATTGCGTGCAGGGGCGCAGCGCCCTGCTCGACCCGAATGGCATGTTCAACGATGATGGTACGATCCGTGTCGCGCGCTGGGACCAGACGGGGATGGACGATCCCGCAACGGCGATGGTCTGCAAGGGGGGGTAAACCATGTTCGACCGACTGGGACCGCGACAGCGCACGCTGGCCTTTTTCGGCATACTGGCGCTGGGGTGCATCGGGGCCGTCGCCGGGGCGCTGATGCTGGCCGATGCGCGGCTGGAGATGCCCGAGGCGCGGCCCGCCTTTGTTTCCGCCGGCCTGATGGCGGGTTTCGCCATCCTGGGCATCTGCGCCCTGATGTGGCTGATCTTCGACGAGACGGTGGCCCGGCCCATCGAACGGCTGGCCGCTGCCATGCATGCGCGCGCCGCCACCGACATGCGCGGCGGTATCGACACGACCGTCGCGCGCCATCTGGGCGATCTGACCCTTGCCGCCTCGGCCCTGACCTCGCGGCTGGGCGAGGCGCGCACGGGCGCCGATGCCGATATCGCCCGCCACACCGCGCGGCTGATGTCCGAGCGTGAGCAACTGACCCGCATCCTGTCGGCTGTCCCCGCCGCCGTGCTGATGGTGGGCAGCGATCACCGGATCACGCTGTATGACGGTCACGCCGCCGCCATGCTGGACGAACAGCACCACCTGGGTCTGGGGCAGCGCATCTTCGACTATTTCGATGAAACCTACCTGCGCACCGCGCTGCAGAACCTGGCAGACAGCGGCGGCAGCACGCTGGATCAGCAGCTTGTCACCGCCGACGGGGCGCGCCTGTTCGACGTGACGCTGCATGATCTGGGCACCGGGGCGGGTTACATGCTCAGCTTTCCGGTCCCGCGTGAAACAACGCCCGCCCGGCCCGTCGTCTATGATTTCGAGATGAACACGCGCGAGGCTTCGGGTGACATCCTCGATGTGCCGCTGCGCGATCTGAGCTATGTGATCTTCGATACCGAGACGACAGGCCTTCTGCCCGACCGGGATGAGGTGGTCCAGATCGGCGCGCTGCGGGTCGTGAACGGCCAGCAGGCGGGCGGCGAGGTTCTGGACACGCTGGTCAATCCGGGCCGACCGATCCCCGCGCGATCGACCGCCGTGCATGGCGTCACCGATGCGATGGTCAAGGACGCGCCCGACATGGCCCGCGCCGGGCGCCGCTTTCACAGCTTCGCCCGCGATGCGGTGCTGGTCGCGCATAATGCGCCTTTCGACATGGCCTTCTTTCACCGCCATGCCGCCAGCATCGGGGCGGAATTCAACAATCCGGTGCTGGATACCGTGCTGCTTTCAGCGATCCTGTTCGGCGGCACCGAAGGGCATACGCTGGATGAAATCGCCCAGCGGCTCGAGATCGTGTTGCCCGACGAGGTGCGCCACACCGCCCTGGGCGATGCCATCGCCACGCGCGATGTCTTTCTGCGCATGATCCCGATGCTCGAGGCGCGCGGCCTGCGCACCTTCGGCGAGGTGCTGACCGAGATGCGCAAGCACAAGCGCTTGCTGCCCGATCTCAACAACGATCTGACCACGAAGGGCTGAAACGCCTCTATCGGCGCAGGCCCCCCCTTTCATCGTTCCACAAATACTCATCGCCCGGTCCGCGTCGGGCGCGGCGCCCGCCGGTCACAGCCGCTTGGCGATTTCCTCCAGCATCACCTCGGTCGCGCCGCCGCCGATGGCCTGCACGCGGGCGTCGCGCACCATGCGTTCGATCTCGGTGCCGGACATGTAGCCAAAGCCGCCGTGGAATTGCTGGCAGTCATACATCACCTTGTTGACCAGATCGCCGCACAGCGCCTTGATCGCCGACACCTCGCGCACACAGTCGCCCCCGGCATCCAGCGCCGCGGCCGTCTGGTAGATCAGCGCGCGCGCCGCCGCCACCTCGGCCCAGCGCTGCGACAGGCGCTGCCGGATCGCCTGCTTGTCCCAGAGCGTCGCCCCGAAGGCCTTGCGATCCTTGACGTAATCCAGCGTGATCTCCAGCGCGCGCAGCGCCTCGCCCATGGCCTGCGCGCCCAGCACGATGCGTTCGTTCTGGAAGTTCTGCATGATCGCGTAGAACCCGCCGTCGATCTGGCCCAGCACCTGATCCGCCGGGATGCGCACATCCTCGAGGATCAGCTCGGCCGTGTCCGAACTGCGCCAGCCCGATTTGTCCAGCGGTCGCGCGACGGTGAAACCCGGCGTGCCCTTCTCGACGATGAAGATGGTCGTCCCGCGCGAGGATTTCTGATCCATATTGGTCCGCGCCGCCACGAAATAGAGATCCCCCAACACCCCGTTGGTGATGTATAGCTTGCGTCCGTTCAGCACCCAGTGGTTCCCGTCCAGCCGCGCGCGGGTCTTGATGCCGCCCACGTCCGAGCCTGCATCGGGTTCGGTGACCGCCACGGCGGTGATCTTCTTTCCCGCGATGATGTCGGGCATGTAGCGCGCCAGTTGATCGGCGTTGCCCGCATTGGCCAGATGCGGCGAGGCCATGTCGGTATGCACAAGCGCGGTGATCGCAAACCCGCCATAGCCCGACCGGCCCAGTTCCTCGGCGAAGATGACCGTCGCCAGCGTGTCCATTTCCGCCCCGCCGTAGGTTTCGGGATAGCGGATGCCCAGAAAGCCCAGCTCTCCCATCCGGCGCAGGATCTCGCGCGGGATCTGGCCGGCCTCCTCCCATGTATCGCCATGGGGGCGCACCTCGTCGTCGACGAAGCGGCGCAACTGATCGCGGAAGATGCGGTGCTCATCGGTCAGAAAGGGCATGTCGGTCATGTCTGTGTATCCTCGTCAGGGGTCAGCCGGGCCAGCAAGGCCCCGGCGGGAACGGTTGCGCCGGCGGTATGCGGCAGTTCGGTCAGGATGCCGTCGCAGGGCGCGGCCATGGTCTGCATCAGTTTCATGGCCTCGAAGACAAGCACCGGCTCGCCTTGTGTCAGCCTCGCACCGACGGGGTGCAGCACCTCGGCCAGCAGGCCGGGCATGGGGGCGGTAATGTCGGTGCCCGCCGCGCCGCGCTGCAAGGCCGCGGCTTGCGCCCCGTGCGAAAGGCGGAAGGTGGCGGTCCCTTCCGCAAGGGTGATCCGGTCTGTCGTGATCTCGCAGGCCAGACGGCGGCGCAAACCGTCAGCCTCGAGGTCCAGCAGATCGTCCGTCAGCCTTGCATGGGCGACATGCAGCAGGACCGTGCCGGCCTTGTCCGTCACCAGATGACCATCCGGGGCCTCGGCTACGCAAAGGCTGTCGCCTTCGACCATATGCCAGCTTGCCCCGCGCCGCCCGGACGGGGCTGTCACGCGCCAATGGCCCAGCTGCCCCCAGGGTCCGGGAGCCGTGCTGCTGCCTGCCGCGGCCAGCGCGAGCGCCAGCGCCGCAAGGGCGCGGGCGTCAGCGGGATCAGGGCGCGCATCTGACAAGGGATGCCGCGTCAGAAAGTCCGTCCCCAGATGCGCCGCCGCGAAATCGGCGGTCGCCAGCAACCCCGCCACCTGCGCCGTATTGGTCCCGATCCCGCCCAGATCAAGCGCCGCAAGCCCCGCGCGCAGCCGCGCCAGCGCGGTGGCGCGATCGGGTCCATGGGCGATCAGCTTGGCGATCATCGGGTCATAGTGATGCGAGACCGGGCTTCCCGCCTCGACCGCGCTGTCCAGCCGCAATCCCGGCAGATCGGGCAGGTGCCAGCGGGTCACGTGGTTGCCCCCTGCCCCGTCCAGCGCGATCCGCGCCTCGATGGCAGCGCCTTCGGTGCGGATCGCCGATTGCGCCAGCGTCAGCGCCTGCCCCTGTGCGATGCGGATCTGCCAGGCGACCAGATCGATGCCGGTCACCGCCTCGGTCACCGGATGTTCGACCTGCAGGCGGGTGTTCATTTCCAGGAAATGCCAATCGCCCCCGGCCGGATCATAAAGATATTCCACCGTGCCCGCATTGCGATAGCCGATCCTTGCCGCCAGGTTCACGGCGGCCTCGGCCATGGCCGCGCGGACCCTGTCGGGAATATCGGGCGCGGGAGCCTCCTCGATCAGTTTCTGGTGGTTCATCTGCACCGAGCAATCCCGGTCGCCCAGATGCAGCACCGTCCCGTGATGATCGGCCAGCACCTGCACCTCGACATGGCGCGCGCCCTCCAGCAAGCGCTCCAGCAGAACATCGGCATTGCCGAAGGCCGCCTGCGCCTCGCGCCGGGCGGCGGCAAGGGCGGCGGGAAAATCAGCCAGATCCGCGACCCGCCGGATGCCGCGCCCGCCACCGCCCGCACTTGCCTTGATCAGCAAGGGCGCGCCAAGGGCGGCCGCCTCGGCGGCCAGGGTCGCATCGGATTGATCGGACCCGCGATAGCCCGGCAGGATCGGCACACCGGCGGCCTGCGCTTCGGCCTTGGCGGCGGCTTTCGACCCCATCAGCGCGATCACCTCCGCCGCAGGGCCGATCCAGACCAGCCCGGCCTGCACCACGGCGCGGGCGAAATCGGCGTTTTCCGACAGAAAGCCATAGCCCGGATGCACGGCCTGCGCGCCCGCGCGGCGCGCGGCCTCCAGCAAGCGGTCGGGATCAAGATAGCTTTGCGCGGCCTCGGCCGGGCCGATGGGCAGGGCCAGATCGGCCTCGGTCACGAAGGGCGCGTTGCGGTCGGCCTCGGAATAGACGGCGACAGACCGCAGACCCAGCACCTTGCAGGCGCGGATGATGCGGCGCGCGATCTCGCCCCGGTTGGCGATCAGGACGCTGTCAAAGCTCATGCGCCGCGCCGCCAGGGTGGGGTCTGACGCGACAGGAAGGCGTCGATCCCGATCTTGCCCTCGGCGCTGTCCCAGGCATCGGCCAGCCGTTCCGCGGTCAGCGCCACATGATCCGCCGGCGCGGTTGCCACCACGTCACGGATCAGCGCCTTGGTCGCGGCCACCGCGCCGGGGGCCGCTTGCAGATGCGCGGCTATCACATCCTCGATTGCGGCATCCAGATCGGCGGCAGGCACGGCGCGATCCAGCAGGCCGATCCGTTCGGCATGCACCGCATCGAACAGCGCACCCGACAGCATCGTGGCGCGCGACCGCGCCGCGCCGATCCGGGCGATCACATGGGGCGCGATATTGGCCGGGATCAGGCCAAGCCGCACCTCGGTCAGCCCGAAACGGGCGTCATCGGCGCCGATGGCCACATCGCAGACCGCGATCATGCCCACGCCGCCGCCATAGGCCGGGCCATTGATCCGCCCGATCAGGGGCTTGGGCAGATGCGCCAGCGCCGCCAGCATATGGCCCAGATCGGCGCTTTGCGCCACGCGCCCCGCCCGGTTCAGCGCAAGCGTATCGCGGAACCAGCCGATATCGCCACCCGCGCAGAAACTGGCCCCCGCCCCGGTCAGCACCACGACGCGCACCGCATCATCCGCCGCCAGCAGCGCCGCCGCGCGCGCCAGATCGGCGATCAACGCCGCATTCAGCGCGTTATGCTTGTCCGGCCGGTTCAGCGTCAGCCGCGCCACGCCACGGGCGTCGGTCTCAAGCGTCAGGGTCTCGAAATCATGCATGGCTCACATCCTGTAGACGGGGGCGAAATGGGCGTCGTCAGGCCGCGAGGCCAGCAACGAAAGGCACAGGCCCAGCACATCGCGCGACTGTTCCGGTTCGATGATCCCGTCATCCCACAGCCGCGAGGTGGCGTAATAGGGATCGCTCTGCTCACCGTATTGCGCGCGCACCTGTGCCTCGATCGCATCCAGTTCGGCCTGTGTGGGCGGCTGGCGCAGGTTGCCGCGCCGCAGTTCCAGCATCACATTGGCCGCGATATCGGCCGACATGGTCGCCAACTTGGCCGAGGGCCAGGCAAACAGGAAATCGGGCCGGAACCCACGCCCGCACATGCCGTAATTGCCAGCCCCGTAAGAGCCGCCAACGATCAGCGACAGTTTGGGCACGC
Source organism: Paracoccaceae bacterium (assembly GCA_030758115.1). Lineage (GTDB taxonomy): Bacteria > Pseudomonadota > Alphaproteobacteria > Rhodobacterales > Rhodobacteraceae > Seohaeicola. The sequence continues at coordinate 17,626 of JANREX010000087.1, forward strand.
GCGCATTGGCCATTGCATAGACCATCTTGGCGCTGTCCTTGGCGATACCGCCCCGCTCGGCCGCGGTGCCGACCATGAAGCCGGTGATATTGTGCAGAAACAGCAGCGGGATACGCCGCTGATCACAGATCTGGATGAATTGCGCGGCTTTCAGCGCGGCCTCCGAGACCAGCGCGCCATTGTTGCCGATGATGCCCACCGGGCAGCCGTGGATGGCCGCGAAGGCGCAGACGGCACTTGCGCCCCATTCGGGCTTGAACACCGACAGGGCGCTGGCATCGACCAGCCGGGCCATGATCTCATGCGCATCATAGGGGCGCTTGGGATCGGCGCTGACGATGCCGGGGATCTCGGCCGGATCCAGAACCGGCGGCACAGGCGCGCGCGGCGGGGTCCAGCCTGCGCGCGGATCGGGCAGATCGGCCACCAGGCGGCGCAGCAGTTCCAGCCCCTCGGCTTCGGTCGCCACCCGGTGATCGCTGACGCCCGACACGGTCGTATGCATGCCCGCGCCGCCAAGGGTTTCGCCGTCCACATCCTCGTTGATGGCAACCTTGACGATCGAGGGCCCGCCCAGATGAATCCGCGCATTGCCTTCGACCATGATCACCTGATCGGCCAGCGCCGGGATATAGGCCCCGCCCGCCGTACAGCCGCCAAAGACAATGGCGATCTGCGCCAGCCCCGAGGCGGACATCCGGCATTGCCGCCAGAAGGCGTTGCCGAAATGGTCACGATCCGGAAAGACGCGGTCCTGTTCGGGCAGGTAGGCACCGCCGCAATCGACCAGATAAAGACAGGGCAGCCGCAGGTTGGCCGCGATTTCCTGGGCGCGGGCGTGTTTCTTGACCGTCTCGTGGAAAAAGCTGCCGCCCTTGACGGTGGCATCATTGGCGATGATGGCAACGGGCCGTCCCTGCACAATGCCGATACCGGTGACGATCCCGGCGCCTGGCACCTCGTTGCCATATTGCCCCCAGGCCGCAAGGCTGGACAGCTCCAGGAAAGCGGTTCCCGGATCGCACAGCCTGTCGATCCGGTCGCGCACCACAAGCTTGCCGCGCGCCAGATGGCGGGTCACATGTGCCGGGGTGCCGCCTTGCGTGACCTGCGCGAGGCGGGCGCGCAATTCATCCGTCAGAGCCTGATAGGCGGCCTTGTTGGCCGCGAATGCGTCGCTGTCCGGGCGGATCGCCGTCTGGAACATCACTTGCCCCCCTGCTCTTTCAGGCCAGTCAGCAGGACCTGACCCAGTTGATCGGCCAGCGCGTCAAGATCGCCGCGCGCCGGGTCGAACCATTCCAGCGTGGCATTCAGCGCCCCGATCACGAAAGGAACGCGGACGGCCAGAACCTCGGGGTTGCCGGCGCAGGTCGGGGACAGAAGATCCGCCCAGATCGCCTGATAGGCGCGCCGCTCGGGCAGGTTGGCGCGGCGAAGGTCCTCCGGCAATTGCCCGAAGATGCGCACATTCGCCGATGTATAATCGCTCAGCCCGTGCAGGGCGCGCAAATGGGCACGCATGGCCGTGCCCAGCCGTGCGAAAGGGTCCGTCCCGGATGGCAAGGCCGCAAGCGCGGCTGTCACGGCCTCGCGCACCACGACGATCCCGCGATTCATCACCGCGATGACCAGATCGTCCTTCGATGGGAAATGGTAATAAAGGCTGGGTGTGCGCATCCCCGCCTCGGTCGCGATGTCGCGCAGCGATACCGCCGCATAGCCCCGCGCACGAAACTGGCGCGCCGCGATATCCATGATCTGATCGGGCCGCGCGGCGGGGTTCGCGGCTTTATTCGAAGGGTTCGCCGATCTCTGGACCGATGGACGTGCGGATGACATGGGGTGAACTTTTTTCTACCTAACGATAGGTAGAATACTTGATCGCGCCGGTGCCGCTGTCAAGCGCCGGTTGCCTGCCAGCGCAGATCCCTGTCCGGTACACGGCCCGTGGTGGGGTCCACTACGGTGTCACATCACGCACCCGCGCCGCGCAAGGCCGCGGCACGACCCCTGCGCCGCGAACACGCCGGGGTTGCATCGGCGCCTGGACATGATCGCCGCAATCCTTACCAATGGTCCGCGTAGCCTTTAACGATTTGGACGAGTGTGACTGACCCGCGCCTTACCTGCCCGATCTGCATGCACCGTGAGGCCGGACTGATCCCCGCCCCGCGACATGTGCCCGCGTGGGATGACCTGACCGGGTCCGAACAGATGGCGATGCTGGGACAAGTCGGCGCGGCGCTGGGGCGTGGCACAGCCGGCTTTGTTGCCTCATCCGATCACGGTCATTTCCACCTGAGGGAAACCACCGGCCCGCGTCTGACGACCGGCGGGCGCGACCCGCTTTTGCCATTGCTGGCCGAACGTCTGGACAGGGCGCAATCGGTTGATCTGGCCATTGCCTTTGCGATGAACAGCGGCGTGGCGCTGCTCGACCCCTGGTTCCGCGAGTTGCTGGCGCGGGGCGGACGGCTGAGGATCGTCGTGGGCGACTATCTGGATACGACCGATCCGACCGCCTTGGCACGACTGCTGGACCTGGAGGGCGCGGAACTGTTCGTGTTCGAGACCGGCGGTCTCAGCTTTCATCCCAAGGCCTGGCTGTTCCGCGCCGCTGATGCACGGGGGGCTGCGATTGTCGGCAGTTCGAACCTGTCGCAATCGGCGCTGACCGATGGCGTGGAATGGAACCTGCATTCCGAAGATGCGGCGGACAGCGTTGCTGTCGCCTTTGAGGGTTTGCTGGCGCGCCCCGAGGTGAAGCCCCTGACGGCAGCGTGGATCGATGCCTATGCGAAACGCCGCAGGGCAAGACCCCTGCCCGCGTTCACAGCGCGCGTGGTGGCAGAGGAAGGCCCGCCACCAGAGCCGCATTCCATCCAGCATGAGGCATTGGAAGCGCTCGCGCAGAGCCGATCCAACGGCCATCGCGCCGGGCTTGTCGTGCTGGCCACCGGACTGGGCAAGACCTGGCTGGCCGCCTTCGACACGATACGCGCCAAGGCGGGCCGCATCCTCTTCGTGGCCCATCGCGACGAGATCCTGACGCAGGCCATGGCGGCCTTTCGCAAGGTCCGCCCCGAGGCCAAGCTGGGCCGCTACACGGGCACCGAGAAAGAGGCGGATGCCGAAATCCTCTTTGCCTCGGTCC
>JANREX010000088.1 GCA_030758115.1 Paracoccaceae bacterium
TTCATCGCGAATCATGAATTCAAAAGGGGTCTCGACCTTTTCGACCATGGGTCGCAACATGGCCCCACCCGAGGAACCTACCGCACGTGAACAAACAAAAACCCCCCAGAAAACCGACGTTATACGAAGTGGCCGCCCGCGCGGGCGTGAGCGAGATCACCGCCTCACGCGCCTTGCGCGGCAGCAATGTGGTGACCCCCGAGACCCTCCGGAAAGTGCAGGAGGCCGCGGCTTCGCTGGGATATCTGCGCAATCGTCTTGCGGGTGCCTTGGCCGGTGGACCATCGAATCAGGTTGGCGTGATCCTTCCGTCCTTGTCCAACATCGTGTTCCCCGATGTGTTGAAGGGGGTGGAGGATCGACTGGAACACGCAGGCTTCCACCCGGTCCTGGGGATTTCAAACTATGACCCGCAGCAGGAACAGCAGCTGATCAGCAACCTTTTGTCCTGGCGACCGGCCGGGCTTGTGATCGCCCCCAGCGGCATGACCGACGCCAGTCGCGCCATGCTGTCCGGTGCTGACCTGCCGGTGGTCGAGATCATGGATATCGACACCGATCCGGTCGACATGGCGGTGGGCATGTCACATCGTGGCGCAGGGCTGGCCATGGCGCGGCATCTGCTTGCACGCGGCTATCGTCGCTTTGCCTATATCGGCCATGACATCGCACGCGACCACCGCGCTGCCGCCCGTCTGGAAGGCTTCAAATCCGCCCTGACAGAGGCTGGTTCGACACTGTCCGCCTGCGTGACATTTGCAGAACCCTCATCTGTTGCGCTGGGTCGGCGCGGGCTGCGCATGCTGCTGGAGGGCGATGGCGCCAGTCCGGATCTTGTCTATTTCTCGAATGACGACATGGCCGTGGGCGGCGTCTTTCACTGCATGGCGGCAGGCATCAGCCTGCCCGATCAGCTTGCAATCGCAGGCTTCAACGGACTTGAGATCGGGCAAAGCCTGCCCATTCCGTTGACAACCACAGCCTCGCACCGTGCATTGATCGGCGAAACTGCAGCGGCCTGCATCCTGAAGCGGTTAACCGGTGAAGATACCGCGCGCATGACGGATGTGGGCTTCAGCCTGGTGGCTGGCGGTACCAGCTGAGGGCGGTTCACACCAGCAAAAGCCAGACGCGAGGGAAGTTCTGATGTCCGCAGGACTCAGCCCTGCGACAGACTGGCCAGATAGACCATGTCAGGCCCGAAAATCCGGTCACTATGTTCCGCAAGGTAGATCTTCATCCAGGGCGTGAACCGTTCCGGGCGACGGGCCACCTCGGCGACCAGATCCTGATAGTTGATCCAGCGGACCTCCATCACCTCATCCGGGTTGGGCACAACTTTCAGACCCGTATCGGCGCGGGCCAGGTAAATGTCGACCACCTCATGCTCGGTCATGCCCCGGCCCACATCGGCGCGGTATTCCACGCGGTCCCGATGTTCGGGATGCAGGCCGGTTATCCCCAGCTCCTCGCGCAAGCGCCGTACGGCGCAAACCTCTGGCGCTTCGTCCCAGTCAGGATGCGTGCAGCAGGTATTCGCCCACAACCCCGGTGTGTGATATTTTCCCATGGCGCGGCGCTGGATCAGCACATCCATGCCGCGAATGACGAAAACCGATACGGCCATGTGACGCAGGCCCCGCTGGTGGACCTCAAGCTTGTCGACAGGCGTCAGCTTGTCATCGACCCAGGCTGGAATCATGATGCTCATACGCGGCTCGCAGGGATCAGGCGGGTAAGATGGGCCAGGTTCTTCAGCCCGATCTTCAGATGCGCCATGGGGCGCGCCCGCACCAGTTTCTTGTTCATATAGGCCTCGAAGGTCAACCGCTGCACATCGATGTCATGGCAAAGGGACACGAACCTTTCCCGCCGTTCATCGGACCGATAATACGCGTTCTGCATCGAGGCAAGAACCCGGAACACCATCTTGTGTTCCTTCATGAAAAGTTGCCGCGCCAGTTTCAGATCGCGCACCCGGCCCGAAGCCAGGCAGGCCGCCGCCGCTGTCGCGGCAACACGCCCGCCAACCATCGCATAGTAGATGCCTTCGCCCGAGGAAGGTGCGACGACACCGGCGGCATCCCCGGCCAGCACCACATCACGGCCATTGTCCCATCGGTCCAGAGGTTTAAGCGGGATCGGCGCACCCTCGCGGCGGATCGTCCTGCAATCGGTCAGCCCGGCTGCCGCGCGCAGATCGGCGGTTGCCTGTTTCAGATCGACGCTGTCGATTTCGGTGCCCATGCCGACGCTGGCGGATTTGCCATGCGGGAAAACCCAGCCGTAGAAATCCGGCGAAATCGCACCGTCATAGATCACATCACAGCGTTCCGGATCGTATATGGCCGTCTTCGCGGGCGCTTCGATGATCTCGTGATAGGCCAGCACATAGGGTATCTTGTCGCCGCCGGGCACTTCGGTCCGGCCAACCCTGGAGCGTGCGCCATCCGCGCCGATCACCAGCTTGGTCGTCAGATGCGCTTCTTCGCCCGAGGCCTTGTCACGATAGATGACATGGGTCCCGGCCGCGTCCCTTTCGATCCGCAGATAAGTACCGGTCAGCCGGGTTGCCCCGGCCTGGGCCGCACGTACACGCAGGAACTCGTCGAAATGCTCGCGATCGACCATGCCGACGAAACCGTTCTCGATCGGGATGTCGACGGCGCGCCCCGTGGGCGAGATCATCCGCGCAGTAGTGATCTTGGCCACCAGCTGTTCATCGGGAATGTCGAAATCCGCGATCAGCCGGGGTGGGATCGCACCTCCGCAGGGTTTGATCCGCCCTGCCCTGTCCAGCATGGCAACCTTGATGCCGGATCGCGCCAGATCTTCGGCGGCGGTGGCACCGGACGGGCCTGCGCCCACAACAACGACATCGAACATGATCATTCCCCCGGAACCAGTTGTGCGCCGCCGCGGCGGCTTTCCATGATACGTGTGGCCATGAAGGCCGCGGCCAGAAACAAGGCGGCCTCTGCCAGGAACACCGCGCCGAAAGCCGGCGCATCCTGTCCGAGGATCGCGCGCAGTGCATCGACCGAAGCGGCGCCAAGCAGCCCGCCGAAACCCGCGGCAATCGCCTGTGCCGCACCCCACAGGCCCATGCGCGTGCCCTCGCGCGCGCCGCGCCCTTCACCGGCCAGCGCCATCATCGACCCGATGGCCGCGACGGCGAACATGCCGTTGAAAAATCCCAGCGTCACAACAGCAGGCACAAGCGGTGCCCCTGGTCCGATCGGGCCAAGAAATGTCAACAGGCCAAGACTGGCGGCGGATCCCAGGCAGCCGGCCACGACCCATGACCGCAAACTGCCCAGCCGCAGACCGGTAGCCGCGATGCCGACACTCAGCATACCGACGAAGACGCCCCCGTTCTGTGCGCCCGAAAGGGATGTCGACTGTCCCGGCGTGAACGCAAAAACAAGCCCCGCATAGGGCTCGAGGATCAGTTCCTGCATGAAATAGGCGGTCATCGACAGAAAGACGAACAGCGTGAACATCCGTGCCTTGGGTTCCGACCAGACCTCGCGCAGCCCTTCGACGAAGGGCATCCGATCAGGCTCGGGCTGGGCATCGACACCGCGCTCGACCCGCCAGATGGCCAGCGCGGTCAGAATCACGGCCCCCAGGGTCACGATGGCGACGATCCGCATCAAAAGCGCATGGCTATAGGGATCAAGATTGGCCCCGACCGTTCCGGCCGTCACCGCAATGCCGAAGATCATCATGAGCCAGGTGATCGTGGCGGCCGCCGCGCGGCGACGCGGTGCGGTCGCCGTGGCCAGCAGGGCAAGCAACGATGTGCCAGAGGCCCCTGCCCCCAGGCCGATCATGGCATAGGCCAGGATCGACAGCGCCAACCCCAGCGCAAAACTGCTTTCAAGAACCGGGATGGACAGTGCCGCGATGAAGGCCCCCGATGACAGGATGGCCATGCCACCGATGATCCAGCGTGTCCGATTGCCGGAGGTGTCAGACCGGTAACCCCAGTTCGGCCGCGTGATCTGGATCCCGTAATGCAGGGCCACCAGAAATCCGGGCAACAGCGCAGGCAAAGCCAGTTCGACGACCATCAGACGGTTCAGGGTCGAGGTGGTCAGAACGACGACCGCGCCCAGGCACATCTGAACCAGCCCAAGACGAATGATCGACACCCAGGACAGTGTCATGGCATCACCTCCAGCGTCCGGACAGCAAAGGCGGCGACCATCATCCCGCCGACATAAAGCGTGACCCCGGTGCCATTGTACCAGGGCGCGCGCCCTTTCGGATCTGTCAGAAGCACACGCATCGCCCAGAGCTGCAGGGCCAGAACGGCTGCGATGGCGGCCGCATGCAGCGGACGGTCCCATGTCAGCAGCAAAAGGATCACGACCACCTGCGGCACGGCCATGACCCAGCAGGCCAGGCGCGCCGCGCGGGCGGGACCCATCGTGACAGGCAGCGAATTCACGCCCATCTGCCGGTCGCCTTCCAGTGCCTTGAAATCGTTCAGCGTCATGATCCCATGCGCACCAATGCCGTAAAGCAGGGCCAGGATCACCACCGGCCAGGACGGCGCCCCCGCGCTGAGAACGGCGGCCCCGGTGAACCAGGGCAGCGATTCATAGGACAGGCCGACAAGACCCGGCCCCCAGAGGCCGGACCGCTTCATGCGAATGGGTTCTGCCGAATAGGCCCAAGCGGCCAGAACGCCGACCACGGTTGCTCCAAAGCCCCAGGGACCCAGTTGCCAGCCCACGATCAGCGACAAGACAGTCATCGCCAAGGCAATCCAGAGGCCCCAGCGCCCCGGTATGCGGCCCGACGGAATCGGCCGATCCGGTTCGTTGATTGCATCCACATGCCGGTCACACCAGTCATTCGCCGCCTGTGACATGCCGCAAACGATGGGACCGGCCAGCAGCACACCCAGCAATACCATGCCCCATTGGCCGTCAGGCGAAACCCCTGAGGAAATCACACCGCAGAGATAGGCCCACATCGGCGGAAACCATGTGATCGGCTTGATCAGCCGCAACATGGCTGCCGGTTCCGGCAGGGTGCGAATATGTAAGGCTTGGTTTACACTCATGTGTAAACTATGACATTACATTTCGAGTCGACGCAAGGAAAACAACTGCGTCAAAACACGCCGCAACGTCAGGATATCCGTGAAGGCAAGGCGCGCCGCTGCGCCTTATTCCTCGCCGTCCTTGCTGAGCAAACCGTACTTGCGCAGCTTGACGTAAAGGCTCTGCCGGGAGAGGCCCAGCATTTCGGCGGCAGCTACCCGGTTATTGCGGGTCAGCGTGACAGCCGTTTCGATGCACATCTTTTCGACGACATCCGTGGTTTCGGCCACGATCTCTTTCAACGTCGCAGAACCGACAAGCTCCATGACACTGTGCTGCGATCCGTCATCAACCGTTGTCACCGGCTTGCGCACGGTATCGACGCGGCTGACATCGCGCAGCACGAAGGCGATCGCCGGGCTGCTGCGGTCGTTCAGCCAGGTCGTCGCCACCTCGATGGCAACCTTGGCGCCATAGTCATTCACCAGTTGGGTGGCATACATGCGCATGTTGCCGGATCTTTGCGCATTGTCGATCAAGACATTCAGGTCGATCTGCCCGCGCGCCAGGAAATCACCCAGGCTGCGCCCTTTCACATCCGACATATGCGCGGCATCTGCCATGTTCAGGAAGCTGTCATTCGCCGCGGCAATCACGCCTTTGGCATCGGTGAAAACAACGGCGTCAGCCCCATTCTGATAGAGCGTGGACAGGTTCTGCATCAACTGGTCATCGACCACGCGCGCATCTTCACCGGGATCAAGCCGGCAGATCAGCACCCTTTCACCACCTGCCCGAAACACGGTTGGGGTAATGGTCACGCGCTTGCGGCTGCGCCTTGTCTGCGCCTCAAGATCGGACATGGATTCCGAAATGGCCAGATTCACGAGGGATTCCACGAATTCCCCGCTGCGCTTGTCCTTGAATTCCTGCGCGAAGGTTGCGCCGGTCAGATCGTCGCGCGAGGCACCCAAAAGGCTTGCCGCAGGATCGTTGATGTCCTTGATTCGCCCTGTCCCGACCGAGACGAAGACGATCGCGTCACGCGTCGTGGCCAGCAGCAGACGATAGCGCGAGTCGAACTCGCGCCGCGCCTCATAGCCGCGTTCCAACGCCATTTGCGCCTGCACAAGGTGTTGTTGGGTTTCCGCGATCAGGCGCAGATCGCGACCCAGCATCAGAATTTGACCATCTGTTCCGATCCGATGGAAGGTATATCGGATCGGGAATTCCCAGACCGCATTGTCAGAATGGTTAAGCTCCACGGGACGCAGGATCTCGTCGGTATCGACGAAACGCTTCACCGTCGCTTCGAATTTGGGAACGCTCTCGAGGGTCAGGAACTGCTGGATCCTGCGTCCCTCCCAATGATCAAGATTGCCGTATGACGTGTCATTGGCGTTGATGAGAACCGATTGCACGACGCAATCGCGCGAGATCACCAGGGCAATATCCGAAGCCGCCGCGACAATGCTGCGCAGGAATTCGGGCTCTATCAGCGGAACAGAGCCGCTGGACCAGAAATGGGATCCACCCTTCGTCATCTATTCTGCCACAAGCTTTTTGCGAACAGATCCGGTGTCGCGAAGCCTGAGAGCCATCTGCAAGTCATTCGTGGCAAGGTCTACGCCAACCCTCTCTTGAACATCGCTGAATTGATTCAAAACCGCACCCCCCAAGATCAGTGGGGGAACATTACGAAGAGACATCCGGGCGTGTTTAACGAATTCGGCAACATTTTCAAGCGCCTGGGCACTCGCACAGGAAAACATGATCAGATCGTACCAATCCTGCTTCAGTGCGCGGCGAAATTCCTGCCCTGTCGCGCCAAGGATCAGGCGAACGGAATGGCCTTCGTGGCGCAGACTGGCGGCGATCGTGACACATCCCAGCGTGTGCAGATCGTTCTCGCAAATCACCAGCAAGACGCCCAACTGATCGCATGTCGATCCGTTTGCTGCCCGGTCGGACCAGTCGGATGACACCAGGCGCACCATGTCCTGCAGGCGCGCGCTGGCAGTCGTCACCTGTGCGAAACTCATTTCGCTCTGGTTCCAGCGACAGCCAAGATGGCGCGCAGCTTCGGGAATGTAACAGCTGATGATGTCCTTGTCCGACAGATGCGCGGCGCGCAGCATGGACAGCGTGACCTCAGGGTCAAAACCGGCGGGGTCGGCGATGGACACCAACAGACGATCAATGATGGCGTCGCACAACAAGGCACGTTCAGCCATGCTGCGCTCGCGCAGCACCGAGATCACACGATTTGCAAGATCACCAACCTGGAAGATCCCCCTGATCGCAGGAGGCTGCGCGTCACCGGGTCGCCTATGGCTGGGTCTTTTTGACATATGCGCTCCGCGACAGGCCTGAGAGGCTTTCGTTTTTCCGGCGCGATGCGCGGAAATCAAGCCTCCGACTCCGGACATTGTCGAGTTTTGGCACACAAATGTCAAAGATAATAGACAGTCTGCCCAACTTAAGTAGTGAATTCAAATCGCGCAAATCAGTAAAGCCTTATTTTTGTTGAGTTTCATGGCGAATTGAGATGTCCGTCCAGTCAGAATTACACATCGATAGTTACAGTGCGGTTGTGTAAGTTTTAGTTGACACTTTTGACCAGACACCGCTACGCTTCATTGAAGGCACGCGGAGGGAGTCGGCAATGTCGCATAGCCTAGCAGGCAAATCGGACCGCACGGGCCTCTACACCGAGGCCGAGCGGCAGCGTCGCGACTCGACTATCTGGACCCTCGTCCAGGGGGTTCTGGCCCCGTTTCAGTTCCTCGTTTTCCTGATCTCGCTGGGGCTTGTTCTGCGCTATCTGGCGACCGGTCTCGGCTATGACGCGGCAACGCTGTCGATCGTCGTCAAGACGGGCATTCTCTACCTCATCATGGTCACCGGAGCGATCTGGGAAAAGGTCGTTTTCGGGCAGTACCTTTTCGCCCCCGCCTTCTTCTGGGAAGACGTGTTCAGCTTTGCTGTCATCGGGCTACATTCTGCTTATTTAATAGCACTTTACACCAATTCTCTCGACCCGACCGGCCTTATGGTTCTGGCCCTTTCTGCCTATGCCGCCTATGTCATCAACGCTGTTCAGTTCCTCCTGAAACTGCGCGCCGCAAGGCTTCAGTCGGAGGGGCTCGCATGACCGTCGCCCGCCCCCTTCCCACGACCACAGGATGCCGGGAAACACCGGTCCTGAAACAGCGCGGCCAACGCGAGGTTTTCTGCGGGCTGACAGGTATCATCTGGCTTCACCGCAAGATGCAGGATGCCTTCTTTCTGGTCATCGGATCACGCACCTGCGCGCACCTTCTGCAAAGCGCCGCGGGCGTGATGATCTTCGCCGAACCGCGGTTCGGAACAGCGATTCTGGAAGAAACCGACCTTGCCGGAATGGCCGATGCACAAGACGAACTGGACAGTGTCGTCGCAAAGCTTCTGTCACGCCGGCCTGACATAAAGCAGCTTTTCCTGGTCGGCTCGTGCCCGTCGGAAGTGATCAAGCTTGATCTGGCGCGGGCTGCCGAACGCATGACCCAGACATATGCGCCCCATGTGCGGGTGCTGAATTTCTCGGGTTCGGGAATCGAAACCACCTTCACACAGGGTGAGGACGCTTGCCTGGCCTCGATGGTGCCCGTTCTGCCGACGTCGACGGCGCGGGAGCTGATGCTGGTCGGCGCCCTGCCGGATGTTGTCGAGCAACAAGCGATCGACCTGCTGACCCAGATGGGTATCGGTCCGATCCGGGTGCTGCCCGCACCACGCGCCGCCGATCAGTTCGGCGTGGGTGAAAACACCGTCTTTGCATTGACGCAGCCCTTCCTGGGCGACACCCATGCCGCACTGGAGCGGCGCGGCGCCCGACACATCGCGGCCCCCTTCCCCTTCGGCGAGGAGGGCACAACCGCATGGCTGGCCGCTATTGCCCACGAATTCGGCGTGTCGCAGGAGGTATTCGACCGCGTCACCGCAGCACCACGCGACCGCGCCCGCCGCGCCGTGGCGCAGGCCTCGGAAAGCCTGCGTGGCAAATCGGTCTTCTTCTTCCCTGACAGCCAGCTTGAAATACCGCTGGCCCGGTTCCTGACCCGTGAATGCGGCATGACGGCCATCGAGGTCGGCGCGCCCTATATCCACCAGAATATCGTCGGCCCCGACCTTGACCTGCTGGTCGAGGGTCCGGTCCTGAGCGAGGGACAGGATGTCGATCTGCAACTTGATCGCTGCCGCGCCGCGCGTCCGGATCTGACAGTCTGCGGTCTTGGTCTGGCCAACCCTCTGGAGGCAGAGGGCATGACCACCAAATGGGCCATCGAACTGGTGTTCACGCCGGTGCATTTCTACGAACAGGCCGGCGATCTTGCCGGGCTCTTCTCGCGCCCGATGCGCCGTCGCGACCTTCTCAAGCTGGAGGCCGCGGAATGAAGCTCACGGTCTGGACATACGAAGGACCGCCCCATGTGGGTGCGATGCGCGTGGCAACCGCGATGAAGGGGCTGCATTACGTGTTGCATGCCCCGCAGGGCGACACCTATGCCGATCTGCTGTTCACGATGATCGAACGGCGCAATCATCGCCCGCCTGTCACCTACACCACGTTCCAGGCGCGCGATCTGGGGTCCGACACCGCCCAGCTGTTCCAGGATGCCTGCCGCGACGCCTATGAGCGCTTCAAGCCCGAGGCGATCATCGTCGGCGCCTCCTGCACGGCCGAACTGATCCAGGACGATCCTGGTGGCATGGCCGAAACCATGGGCCTGCCGGTACCGATCATCGCGCTGGAACTGCCCAGTTATCAGCGCAAGGAAAACTTTGGCGCGGATGAGACCTTTTTCCAGATCGTGCGTCACCTGGCCCGGCCTGTCGAGAAAACCGACCGCATCACCTGCAACCTGATCGGTGCGACAGCCCTTGGATATCGCCACCGCGACGATATCGAGGAACTGACAGGTCTTTTGTCGGACATGGGCATTGACGTGAATGTCTGCGCGCCGATGGGGGCTACCCCGGCGGATATTGCCCGTCTGGGTGCCGCACATTTCAACGTACTGATGTATCCCGAAACGGGCGAAAGCGCCTGCCGCTGGATGGAGCGGGACCTGGGTCTGCCTTTCACCAAGACAGTGCCCATCGGCGTCGGCGCGACACGCGATTTCATCGCCGAGGTCGCAGCAATCACCGGATTGGCCCCGAAAGTGGATGAAAGCCGCCTGCGTCTGCCCTGGTACTCTGCCTCCGTGGACAGCACGTACCTCACGGGCAAGCGTGTATTCGTTTTCGGTGACGGCACGCATGTGAAGGCTGCCGCGCGGATCGCCCGCGACGAAATGGGTTTCGAAGTCGTGGGCCTGGGCTGCTACAATCGCGAGATGGCGCGCGATATCCGTGCGCTGGCCAAGGACTTCGGCCTCAGCGCGCTGATCACCGAGGATTACCTGGAGGTCGAAGCCGCGATCGAGGCCCTGGCCCCCGAGATGATCCTTGGCACCCAGATGGAGCGCCATATCGGCAAGCGTCTGGGTATTCCCTGCGCGGTGATTTCCGCGCCTGTCCACGTGCAGGATTTTCCGGCCCGCTACAGTCCACAGATGGGGTTTGAAGGCGCCAATGTGATCTTCGACACCTGGGTCCATCCGCTGGTGATGGGGCTTGAAGAGCACCTGCTGCACATGTTCCGCGAGGATTTCGAATTCCACGATGCCGCCGGGGCAAGCCACCATGGCGGCAAGGCCGTGCCGGCGCCCGAGATGGAAGACCTGCCCATCGTGGCCGCCAACAACGACGCCCCCACCCCCCAAAGCGGTGAGGTCATCTGGCTGTCGGATGCCGAACGCGAATTGAAGAAGATACCGTTCTTCGTGCGCGGAAAGGCACGGCGCAACACCGAAACCTTCGCACAGCAGAAGGGCCTGCACGAAATCAGCGTCGATACGCTTTACGAGGCAAAGGCCCATTATGCGCGATGACCTGACAGCAAACACGCCTCTTCCGGGCTACAGGTTCGTGATCCTGACGCTGGACAGCCACGCCGCCGGTCCGGCAGAGCGCGCCATGGAAAAGCTGGCGCGCGACTACCCCGGCCTGTCCATCAGCATTCACGCCGCAGCCGAATGGGGCGAAACGCCCGGCGCTTTCGAGGCCGCCGAAGAGGCCGTGGCGCATGGTGACATCATCGTCGCCAACCTGCTGTTCCTGGAAGAACATGTCGCCCGCATCCTGCCCGCGCTGGAGCGCCGTCGCGACCATTGCGACGCCATGGTCGGCGTGATCGCGGATGCCTCTATCGTCAAGCTGACGCGGATGGGCTCGCTGGACATGATGAAACCGGCATCGGGGACGATGCAGCTGATGAAAAAGCTGCGTGGATCGTCCAAACCGTCCAGCTCATCCGGTGCCGAAAAGATGGCGATGCTGCGCCGCCTGCCCAAGGTGCTGCGATTCATTCCCGGCAAAAGCCAGGACCTGCGCGCCTGGTTCCTGACCATGCAGTACTGGCTGGGCGGCAGCGACGAAAACGTGGAAGCCATGCTGCGTTTCCTGCTCAACCGTTATGCCAAGGATACAGGCTGGAAGCCCGCGCCCAAGGCGGCTGCGCCGATCGAGTATCCGGATTGCGGTCTCTATCATCCGGACCTGCCGGGGCGCATCACCACGGACCCTGCCTTGCTGCCCGCGCCTGCCGACGCCAGTGTCACGGTTGGCCTGCTGCTGATGCGGTCCTACGTTCTTTCGGCGGATACCGCGCATTACGATGGCGTGATCCGTACCTTCGAGGCGCGTGGCATTCGCGTGATCCCGTCCTTTGCAGGTGGTCTGGATGGTCGCCCTGCGATCGAGCAGTATTTCCGCGCCGCCAAGATCGACGCGATGGTGTCGCTGACCGGGTTCTCGCTTGTCGGGGGGCCAGCCTATAACGACAACGAGGCCGCGATCAAGGTTCTGAAAGAACTGGATATTCCCTACATCGCCGCGCACCCGCTGGAGTTCCAGACCCTGGGCCAATGGGCGACAAGCGCGCAAGGGCTGGGCCCGATCGAGACCACGATGCTGATCGCGCTGCCCGAGCTTGATGGCGCGACCAACCCGACGATCTTTGCAGGCCGTCACGGGGTCGAAGGGTGCCAGGGCTGCAGCTACATGTGCACCGGCGAAGCCCGCAACAAGGCGATGGCCCCCTGCCAGGAACGGATCGACAGCCTGGCGGAAAAAACCCTCAGGCTGGCGCGGCTGCGCCAAAGACGGAACGCCGACAAGAAAGTTGGCATCGTCCTGTTCGGTTTTCCACCCAACGCGGGCGCGGTCGGCACGGCCGCCTATCTCAGCGTCTTTGAAAGCCTGTTCAATACGCTTCTTCAAATGAAGGAAGATGGATATTCGCTTGACGTGCCGGATAGCGTGGATGCGCTGCGTGAGGCCGTTCTTGAAGGCAACGCGCGCCAATATGGTCAAGCGGCGAATGTCGCCGACAAGGTCAGCGCCGACACGATCGTGCGCACAACGCCGCCACTGAAGATGATCGAACAGGTCTGGGGACCGGCGCCCGGCAAGATCCAGTCCGACGGACAGGGTGTTTTCGTTCTGGGCAAGCACTTCGGCAATGTCTTTGTCGGGGTCCAGCCCACTTTCGGCTACGAGGGCGATCCGATGCGCCTTCTGTTCGAAAAAGGTTTCGCGCCGACCCATGCCTTTACCGCCTTCTATCTCTGGCTGAGAAACACATTCGAAGCGGATGTAATCCTGCATTTCGGCATGCATGGGGCGCTGGAATTCATGCCCGGCAAACAGGCGGGGCTGGGCGCGCGCGACTGGCCTGACCGCCTGATCGGAGAGATGCCGAACGTCTATCTCTATGCATCGAACAACCCGTCCGAGGCGAGCCTTGCCAAACGGCGTTCGGGCGCGGTGACGATCACCCACCTGACACCGCCCCTGGCCGTATCCGGCCTTTACAAGGGATTGCTTGAACTCAAGGACAGCCTGACCCGCTGGCGCAGCGCAGAACCCGACTCGCATGAGCGCGACGAGCTGCGCGCGCTGATCGCCGAACAGGCTGCCGCCGTGGATATGCCCGGTGCCGATCCCGAGACTCTGTGGCTCAAGCTGCTTGAAACGCAGGACGCGCTGATTCCTGACGGGCTCCATGTTCTGGGCAAGGGATTCAGCGATGCGGCACGCGCCGAATACCTGAGCGTCATGGATGGCGCCGACCCCGAGACCCTGGCAAGGGTGGATCATCTGCTGCAACAGCAGACGGAAATTCCGGCGCTCATGCGCGCGCTGTCGGGCCGGTTCATCGAGCCTGTGCCCGGCGGAGATCTTATCCGTTCGTCCGAGGTCTTGCCGACAGGTCGCAACATCCACGCGTTCGACCCGTTCCGCATGCCCACGGAATATGCCTGCCGCGACGGCGCCAAGCAGGCGCAGTTGCTGCTGGATACCCATCCCACCCTGCCCCGCACCATTGCGCTGGTGCTGTGGGGATCGGACAACATCAAATCGGATGGCGGACCGATTGGGCAGGCCCTTGCGCTGATGGGCTGCAAGCCGCGCTTTGACAGCTTCGGACGTATCTCGGGCGCGGATCTTGTGCCGCTGTCCGAACTTGGGCGCCCCCGGATCGACGTGATCATGACGCTGTCGGGGATCTTCCGTGACCTGCTGCCTTTGCAAACCCGTCTGCTGGCCGAAGCCGCGCTGAAATGTGCCATGGCCGATGAACCCGCCGACATGAACTTCATCCGCGCCCATGCCCTGACCTATATGAAAACATCGGGTTGCAGCATCGAGGAAGCGTCACTGCGCGTCTTCTCGAATGCGGAAGGGGCCTATGGCTCGAACGTCAATGCGCTGGTGGACAGTTCCGCCTTCGGTGACGAGGATGAACTTGCGGATGCCTATGAGGCGCGCAAGAGCTTTGCCTACGGTGTGGATGGCAAGGCATCGGCCAATGCTGCCCTGCTGCAATCGCGGCTCGCCGAAGTGGACGTGGCCTACCAGAACCTTGAATCGGTCGAACTGGGCGTGACCACGGTCGACCACTATTTCGACACGCTCGGCGGAATCGCCCGCGCCGTGAAACGGGCCAAGGGTTCGGATGCCGCCGTTTATATCGGGGATCAGACCCGGGGCGGCGCAAAGGTGCGCACACTCAAGGAACAGGTCGCGCTGGAAACCCGTTCGCGACAGCTGAACCCCAAGTTCTTCGAAGGCCTTCTGAAGCATGGATCCGAAGGCGTGCGCCAGATCGAGGCTTCGATAACCAACACACTGGGTTGGTCGGCGACTACCGGACAAGTCGACCCTTGGGTCTATCAGCGCATTTCCGAGACCTTCGTACTGGACGAAGCCATGCGCAAAAGGCTCGCCGATCTGAACCCGGTTGCCTCGAGCCGGATGGCCAATCGCCTGCTGGAAGCCAGCGACCGCGCCTATTGGACACCCGATGCCGCGACACTGGCCGCACTGCAGGCCGCGGCCGATCAACTGGAAGACCGGATGGAAGGGGTGGCCGCGGAATGACCGGAACACCGACCATCACATCGACATCGCAGTGGGGGCCAGCCCCCACACCCCCGGGATATTTCCGGCAAGAAGATACAGGGCGCCCTGCCCGGTTTGAAAGGAGGCTTTCATGAGCCCACGCGACGAAATTCCGAACCTGCGCGGCCTTGATGGCGAAGGATCTGTCCAGGTTCACCAGGATGCAGAGGCAAAGATCGAGGGGGCAAAGGTTTTCTCGGTCTACGGGAAAGGCGGGATCGGGAAATCGACCACGTCCAGCAACCTGTCTGCCGCCTTTTCCAAACTGGGCAAGCGCGTCCTGCAGATCGGATGCGATCCCAAGCATGACAGCACTTTCACGCTGACCGGCAGCCTTGTGCCGACCGTGATCGACATCCTCAAGGATGTGGATTTCCATTCCGAGGAATTGCGCCCCGAGGATTTTGTCTTCGAAGGTTACAACGGGGTGAAATGCGTCGAGGCGGGCGGACCGCCCGCCGGGACAGGATGCGGCGGCTATGTCGTGGGCCAGACCGTCAAGTTGCTCAAGCAGCATCACCTGCTTGAAGACACCGATGTGGTGATCTTCGATGTGCTGGGCGATGTGGTCTGCGGTGGTTTTGCAGCACCCCTGCAGCATGCCGATCTGGCCCTGATCGTCACGGCCAATGATTTCGACAGCATCTACGCGATGAACCGGATCATTGCCGCCGTGCAGGCCAAGTCGAACAACTACAAGGTGCGTCTGGCCGGATGTGTGGCCAACCGCAGCAAGGACACCGACGAGGTGGATCGCTACTGCCGCACCGTGGGTTTCAACCGCATCGGCCACATGCCGGATGTCGATGCGCTGCGCCGGTCGCGGCTGAAGAAGAAAACCCTTTTCGAGATGCCCGATGACGAGGACATCGTTCAGTGCCGCGCCGAATACATGCGGTTGGCCGAGGCGCTTTACAATTCGACCGAGACCCTGGCCCCCGCGCCCCTGCCCGATCGCGAGATCTTTGAACTGCTTGGATTCGATTGATGAGCTATGACCGCACCCTGACGCGTGTCGAAACCTATTTCGACAAGACCGCGACCCGCACATGGGAGCGGCTGACCTCGGATGCGCCTGTTTCGCGCATCCGCGAAACGGTGCGGCGTGGGCGGGACGGGATGCGCGCGAAAATGCTGGCGCAACTGCCGCAGGATCTGCGCGGCGCGCGGGTGCTCGATGCAGGTTGCGGCGCAGGTCAGATGACGGCGGAACTGGCCGCGCGCGGCGCCGATGTTCTGGCGGTGGATATTTCTCCCGCCCTGGTCGAGATCGCGCGCCGGCGCCTGCCGGCCGATCTGGCCGGGCGGGTGACCTTTGCATCCGGCGACATGCTCTCGCCGGATCTGGGCGGTTTCGATCACGTCATGGCGATGGACAGCCTGATCTACTATGGTGACAACGACATTCGCAACGCATTGGAAACGCTTGGAAAACGCACAGCCGGAGCGGTGGTCTTCACCGTTGCGCCACGCACCACTTTGCTGATGGGCATGTGGTACGCAGGCAAGCTGTTTCCGCGTTCGGACCGTTCCCCCGTCATGATCCCGCATTCTCCCGCCTCTCTGGCGCAAGGTCTGCAGGGTGCAGGCCGCATTCGCGATCTGGGCCGCATCACATCGGGGTTCTACATTTCGCAGGCGCTGGAGTTCAGGACATGACACGCAAGGCGCCCCAAGTCCTGACCCGGATCACAACCCGCATGCTGCCCTTTGCGGACGCGGCCAGTGTCGATTTGCCGATGGGCCAGTTGCTGCGGCTGTCGTTGTTCCAGGTGTCGGTCGGCATGGCGTCGGTGATGCTTCTGGGCACGTTGAATCGGGTCATGATCGTCGAGTTGAGCCTGGCCGCGATGATCGTCGCCTTCATGATCGCATTGCCCGTTCTGATCGCGCCGTTCCGGGCTTTGCTGGGGTTCCGATCCGACACCCATCGCAGTGCGATCGGATGGAAGCGCATTCCTTATCTCTGGTTTGGCTCACTGTGGCAGTTCGGCGGGCTGGCGGTCATGCCCTTTGCCCTTCTGGTGCTGGGCGGCGATGTGGTCCATTCCATCCCCTTTGCGGGCGAAGTGCTGGCGGCACTGGCCTTTCTGATGACCGGCCTTGGTCTTCACATGACCCAGACAGCCGGTCTGGCGCTGGCCAGCGACCGCGCGACGGATGAGACGCGCCCCCGCGTGGTGGCCCTGCTTTACGTCATGTTCTTGTTGGGCATGGGCGCATCGGCCCTGATCATCGGCTTCCTGCTGCAGGACTTCACCAGCCTCAAGCTGATCCGCGTGGTACAGGGCGCCGCCGTCATCGGCATCGTGCTCAACGTCATCGCGCTGTGGAAACAGGAACATGTCCGCCCGATGAGCCGCGCGGAACGCGAGGCGCCGAGACCGAAGTTTTCCGATGCCTGGGCTGACCTGATGGCGGGGGGCACGGCCGGCCGTTTGCTGGCCGTCGTCTTTCTGGGCACGATGGCCTTCAACATGCAGGATGTTCTGCTTGAACCCTACGGCGGCGAGATCCTTGGCCTGTCCGTTGCGGCCACGACCACCCTGACCGCGCTCTGGGCTGTCGGCGCGTTGCTGGGTTTCGCCCTGGCGGCCCGCATGCTGAGCCGTCGCGCCAATCCCTACCGCATGGCGGGCACTGGTATCCTGTCGGGCATCATCGCCTTCTCGATCGTCATCTTCGCGGCACCCATGAACTCTCCCGGCATTTTCTTCGCGGGCGCGATGATGATCGGCTTTGGCGGCGGGTTGTTCGCCATTTCGACCCTGATGGCAGCCATGACCATGCCTGCGCAGGGCCTTGCGGGGCGGGGGCTGGCGCTTGGCGCCTGGGGCGCGGCGCAGGCAACGGCCGCGGGTTCCTCCATCGCTCTGGGCGGCACCCTGCGCGACTGGGTCAACCACATGGCGCTGAACGCACAGCTGGGCGATGCGCTGAACAGCCCCGCAACGGGCTATTCGGTGGTTTACCATACTGAAATCGCAATTCTTTTCATCACCCTGGTTGCCTTGGGCCCGCTGGTGCGGACCGCCACGACCAGATCCGACCAACCCGACCAAGGACCGACCGGCATCGGCCTGGCCGACTTTCCCACCTGATCCAAGGCTCCCCTAAGGAGGACACGACAATGACAGAGACTTTCTTCGGCGAATTCGATCTGGCCAGCCTGACGCTCTGGCTGTTCTACGGCTTTTTCGCCCTGCTGATCATCTACATCCAGCGCGAGAACATGCGCGAAGGCTATCCGCTTGAGGATGACGACGGCAATGTTTCGGCCAACCAGGGCCTGTTCCCGGTGCCGGATGACAAGACCTTCAAGCTGTCCCACGGACGCGGTGACGTGACCGTTCCCAGCGGCCAGAACCCCGAACGCAGTGATATCGCGGTACGCAAGACAGCCGCCGGCAACGGCTTTCCCTTCGAGCCGACCGGTGATCCGATGATCGACGGTGTTGGCCCCGCCTCATGGGCGCCGCGCCGCGATGTGCCCGAGCTGGATGGCAAGGGTCATCCCAAGATCATCCCGATGGCCGCAACCGAACATTTCCATGTTTCGGCCGGTCGCGATCCGCGCGGTCTGCCGGTGCAGGCGGGCGACCTCGAGATCGTCGGCAGCATCGTCGACATGTGGATCGACGAGCCGGAACAGCTGGTGCGCTATCTCGAGATCAAGCTGGACGCGGAATGGGGCGAAGGTACCCGCCTGGTCCCGATGACCCTGTGCCGGATCAAATCGGACCGGGTCAAGATCCACTCGATCTTCGGCAAGCACTTCAACAACGTGCCCAAAACCGCGTCGCCCCGGCAGGTCACCCTGCTCGAGGAAGACAAGATCTCGGGCTACTACGCAGGCGGCAAGCTTTATGCCAGCCAGGACCGGCTCGAGCCGCAACTCTGATACGCAGAAAGGGGGTCCACCATGTCCCATGACGATTTTGACCAGGAACCGGTAAAAGGCCTGCCAGAGCTTCCGCCCGAGGGCGAAGTCATCCTCTGGCAAGGTCGTCCCGACTGGTGGGCCCTCACCCGCGAAGCCCTGAACATCTACTGGGTGATCGGCTATTTTCTGTTTCTCTTCGCCTGGCGCTTCATCGTGCTGAGCGATCAGGTGACGCTGGCGCAGGCCTTCAGCGGCTCGACACCTTTTCTGGTGCTGGGGGCCATCGTCTGCGCGCTTCTGATGCTGACCGCGGTCACCCAGGCGCGCGCCACTGTCTATACGATCACGAACCGGCGCGTTGCGATGCGGATCGGGGCGGCGCTGACCGTGACCCTCAACCTGCCATACACGCAGATCGCAAATGCCACGCTGGATCTGCGCAAGCGGGGGACAGGCACGATCGCGCTGGATCTGATGGGTGACACGCGTCTGTCCTACCTGGTCTGCTGGCCGCATGTGCGCCCTTGGGTCATGCGCCGCACACAGCCTGCGCTGCGCTGCATCCCGGATGCGGAAAATGTGGCCAGGCTTCTGAGCGAGGCTGCGGAAAAGCGTGTCTCAAGCCCTGTCATCACCCGCAATGCCGCACCCGCGCAGGGTAGCGCCGTTGCGGCGGAATGAGGATCTGACCATGACGATGCCTGTTCACCCCTACAAGGCAAGCCCGGAGGCCGAACTCATCCCGCGCGTTCTGGGACGCGCCCTGACGGCGCTGGTTCTGATCTGCCTCGCGCTGGTGGCAATGGCCCGCCTGACAGACCGGCCACTGGAAGCCACGCCCCCGGTAATGCCCATCGTCGCCGAACGGATGATCATCCTGTCTGGCGACATGAGCGGCGCAGCGCGCGTTCTGGATGCCAACGGACAGGTGATTGCGGAACTGACGCCAGAACAAGGCGGTTTCATCTCGGGTGTCTACCGGGTTCTGGTGCGCGAACGCACCAAGCACGGTGTAGCCCTTGACGCACCCGTGCGGCTTGTCCGCACGCAGGGCAATCGCATTGCCATTTACGACGACACGACCGGATGGAGCGCGGACCTGATGGGGTTCGGGCTTACAAACACCAGGGCCTTCGCCAGGCTGCTGGACTGACTTCGAAAAGGGAATCGATATGGGACTGTTGACGAAAGACTTCGAGAAAGCGCCTTGCACCGTCGAGGTAAGCCACAGGTTCGAAAGCCTGCATGCACATGTGAAATTCAACAACGGCGCCGTGATCTATCCCGGCGACGAGGTCAAGGTACACGGGCCCATGATCATGGCCCCCTACGGCGAGGTGGTGATCGAGGATCGCGAAGCCACGATCATCCGCGCCAGCAAGCTTGAACGGCTCTGGACCCGCCTGACGGGCGACTTCGAATTCATGGAGCTTTGCGAATTCTCGTTCTCCGAGGAGGCCACGCTATGAACGTCCATTCCGCAGATGCGCTGACCGCAGAAGAGGCCCTGGCCACCCAGGAAGCCAATCAGGAAAAATTCGACAGCGAAGCCGCAACCCAGGTTGCGATGCAGGATACGCTGCTGACACCGCGGTTCTACACCACCGATTTCGATGAGCTGGACGCGATCGACGTGACGCCGGTACGCGAAGACTGGGACAAGCTGATCGCCCAGATGCAGAGCGACCCGAACCGCGGCCATTTCAAGAAGAACGAGAACTGGGATCATGTCGACTGGGACGGGATGGAACCGCAGCTGAAAAAGGAATTCCTGGATTTCCTGATCAGTTCCTGCACGGCGGAATTCTCGGGCTGCGTGCTTTACAAGGAAATGAAGCGGCGCGGCAGCAATGCCGATATCACGCAGCTGTTCCAGCTCATGGCCCGCGACGAGGCACGCCACGCCGGCTTCATCAACGATGCGCTGCGCGAAGCGGGCGTTGCCGTGAACCTGGGCTTTCTGACGCAGAAGAAGAAATACACCTATTTCCG
>JANREX010000089.1 GCA_030758115.1 Paracoccaceae bacterium
GCGAACAGCCACCAGGCGAAGAACGGGCCGAAGATCATCACCGAATATTCGAAGACCGACACAAAGCCCGCCTCGCCGATCTGATAGGCCTTGATGATGCACCAGACCCCCGCCAGCGACCCCACGGCCTGCAACCACAGCAGCGGCCAGACATCCACCAGCGGCCAGACCCAGCGCCGGGTCAGAAACCCCGTCTCGGGCATGTCCAGAATGATCAGCCCCAGCGCCATCGCCCCCGAGAACAGGCATTGAAACAGCATCACCCCCAGCAGCAGCGCCATGGTGCTTTCACCCTCGCACCAGGACCGGGTCGCGATGATCGACACGGCGTAGAACAGCCCGCCCGCCACCGGCAAGAGCGTCCAGATCGAAAAGGCGTTCATATCGGGCTGCAAGACCAGCAGGATCCCCATGAACCCCATGACCACCGCCACGATCCGCCAAGGCCCGATACTGTGGCCCATCAGACCCCATGTGATCAGCAGGATGAAGATGGGCGAGGTGAACAGCCCCGCCAGCGCCTGCGCGATGGGCATGAAACCCAGCGCCCCGAAATAGCACATCATCGCGATCCCCGCGAAGGCCGACCGCCCGCCCACCCGCAGGATGGAATAGGGCCTGAGTGTGCCCAGCCCCGCCCATGACATCGCCAGCAGCATCGGGAACATCAGCAGCGTGCGCATGACCTGGAACTGCCAAAGCCCGATCTCGGCGGCGATGGCGGCCACGTAATTGTCGATGAAGCCGATGATCAGCATGGCCACCAGCATCACGCTGGCGGCGGCGAATGGCCTGTTCAGGTCGGCAGGGGCAGCAACTGTCATGGGGTGTCCGGCGTCTGGGTCAATGTCCTGCTTATGCTGCCGCAAGGCCGATCTCAAGCGATGCTTGAAGGGGGGCCGCAATGTCATGTATACTCGGGCCAAGGGCGTGCCGATGGCGTCGGCGCGGGGATGACCATCCCTTTCCTGCGGATCACTCCGCCGTCGTCCTGTACGCCGGGACCTCTGACAAGGGGGCCCGCAGCAATCCGGCCCCACAGGACCGATGATGACACAGACCTCAAGACCAGAGATGTACCGCTTTCACAACGGCCAGAAAGCGCCCCTGCCCTTCGCCCCATCCGAATATGCCGCCCGCCTTGCAGGCTTGCGCGCCACCATGGCCGATCTTGGCGTGGACGCATGCGTCATGACCTCGATGCACAACGTCGCCTATTACTCGGGCTTTCTCTATTGCTCCTTCGGGCGTCCCTATGCCTGCGTGGTCACGCCCACCGAATGCGTGACGATCAGCGCGGGGATCGACGCGGGCCAGCCCTGGCGGCGCAGCGTGGGTGACAACATCACCTATACCGACTGGGCGCGCGACAACTACTGGCGCGCCGTGCGCTCCGTCACCGGCGAAGGCCGCGTGATCGGCTATGAGGCCGACCACCTGACCCTGCTGCAATCGGCCAAGCTCGACAGTTTCCTCGCGCCCTCCGCACGGGTGGATATCGCGCCTGCCACCATGCAGCAGCGCATGCGCAAATCCGAGGCCGAGATCACGCTGATCCGCGCCGGCGCCAATGTGGCCGATGTGGGCGGCTATGCCATCCGCGATGCGGTGCGCCTGGGCGCGCGCGAGATCGACATCGCCATGGCCGGCCGCGACGCGATGGAGGCCGAGATCGCAAAGCGCTTTCCCGATGCCGAATACCGCGACACATGGGTCTGGTTCCAGTCCGGCATCAACACCGATGGCGCGCATAACCCCGTCACATCACGCGCGCTGGAGCGTGGCGATATCCTGTCGCTCAATACCTTCCCGATGATCTCGGGCTATTACACGGCGCTGGAACGCACCCTTTTCGTGGCCGAGGTCGACGCCGCCAGCCTCGCCATCTGGGAGGCCAACGTCGCCACCCATGAATACGGCATGTCCCTGCTGAAACCGGGCGTCAGCTGCGCCGAGGTGACCCACAAGGTCAACGATTTCCTGGCCGCGCGCGACCTGCTGCAATACCGCACCTTCGGCTATGGCCACAGCTTCGGCGTGCTGTCGCATTACTACGGCCGCGAGGCGGGTCTTGAACTGCGCGAGGATATCGACACCGTGCTGGAACCCGGCATGGTCATCTCGATGGAGCCGATGCTGACCCTGCCCGAAGGCGCCCCCGGCGCCGGTGGCTACCGCGAACATGACATCCTGCTGATCACCGAAACCGGGAACGAGAACATCACGGGCTATCCCTACGGGCCGGATTTCAACGTGGTCGGCTGACCTGACGGGCGCGGGCCGCATGTCTGACGGTCCGCGCCTTTCCCCCCTTCCCTTCCCGCCCCCGCGCGCAATACTGTACCCAAAACGAACCGCAAGGTGACGCTTCGAAACGGGAGGGACGCGATGGGCTGGCTCAAGGATGAAACGGGTCTTGGCAAGACGGCGGCGAATTACACGCCTCTGACGCCTCTGTCCTTCCTCAAACGCGCGGCAAAGGTCTTTCCCGATCATCCGGCGGTGATCTACGGCGCGCATCGCAAGACCTATGCGGACTATATCGACCGGGTCACGCGCCTTGCCTCGGCGCTGACCAAACTGGGCGTGCAGCCCGGCGATGTGGTGGCCACCCTGATCCCGAACCTGCCCGCCCAGGCCGAGGCGCATTTCGGCGTCCCCGCCTGTGGCGCGATCCTCAACACGATCAACACAAGGCTGGAAACCGACACCGTCGCCTATATCCTCGATCACGGCGGCGCGAAGGTCCTGCTGGTCGATCCGCAGTTCCTGCCGCTGGCCGCCGAGGCGATGGAGCGGATGGAAGGCCCCGCCCCCATCGTGATCGAAGTGCCGGACGAGCATGCGGGCGTGCATGCCCATGGCCATTACACCGATTACGAAAGCCTGCTGGCGGCGGGCGATCCCGATTTCGACTGGATCATGCCCGAGGATGAATGGGAGAGCATCGCGCTCAACTACACCTCCGGCACCACGGGCCGGCCCAAGGGCGTGGTCTACCACCATCGCGGCGCTTACCTCAACGCCATGGGGCAGGTCATCAGCTGGCGCATGACGCTGCATCCGCGCTACCTGACCATCGTGCCGCTGTTCCATTGCAACGGCTGGTGCCACACATGGATGATGCCGGTGCTGGGTGGCACGCTGATCTGCTGCCGCGACATCACCGCCCCCGCCATCTTCGACGCCATCGCGGATGAAGGCGTGACCCATTTCGGCGGGGCACCCATCGTGCTGAACACGCTGGTCAACGCCCCCGCCGCCCAACGCCGCGACTTCCCCCAGACGGTCGAGGTCTTTACCGCAGGCGCGCCCGTCGCCCCCGCGACACTGGCCAAGATCGAACCGATGGGCTTCAACGTCACGCAGGTCTACGGGTTGACCGAAACCTATGGCCCCGGCACCGAATGCACATGGAACGCCGATTGGGACGATCTGCAAGGCGACGACCGCGCCGCCATGAAGGCGCGCCAGGGCGTGGCCATGCCCTTCCTCGAAGACGTCACCGTCATGACCGACACCATGCACCAGATCCCGATGGACGGCGTCACGCAGGGCGAGATCATGTTCCGCGGCAATGGCGTGATGAAAGGCTACTTGAAAAACCCCAAAGCGACCGAGGAGGCGTTTCGCGGCGGCTGGTTCCATTCGGGCGACATCGCCGTGCAGCACCCCAACGGCTACATGCAGATCGCGGACCGCGCCAAGGACATCATCATTTCGGGCGGCGAGAATATCTCCTCGGTCGAGGTCGAAGGCGTGCTGATGGCCCATCCCGACGTGCTGCTCTGCGCCGTGGTCGCCAAACCCGACGAGAAATGGGGCGAGGTGCCCTGCGCCTTCGTCGAGTTGAAAGA
>JANREX010000090.1 GCA_030758115.1 Paracoccaceae bacterium
TTCGGTCTATTCGGTGATCAGCCCCGAAGGCTGCGCCTCGATCCTGTGGAAGGATGCCGAAAAGATGCGCGAGGCGGCAGAAGCCCTGCGCCTGACCGCGCAGGATCTGCGCAAGCTGGGTGTGGCCGATCGCGTGATCCCCGAACCCGTGGGCGGCGCGCATCGCGACAAGCAGAAGACGATCAAGGCCGTGGGCGAGACGATTGCCGCGATGCTGGCCGAACTGTCCGACCTCAAGGGCAAGAAACTGATCGAGGATCGGCGCAAGAAATACATCGAGATGGGGCGCAAGGGGCTGGCGGCCTGATCAGGCTGACCGCTTGCCGATGGCACCGGCCCTGCGCAGCGCCCAGAGTGTGGCCAGCGGCCCGATCAGTTCGAATATCACCGTACTGCCGATCGTGAGGGTCAGGATCATCTCGCCGCTGCCCGGCAATTCCTGCGCTGCCACCAGCGCCATGCCCACCGCCACGCCTGCCTGCGGCAAAAGGGCGGGGCCGTAAAGCAAGGCTTCCTTGGGGCTGCGTCCCGCGATCCGCGCCCCCAGCCATCCCCCGATCAGACGCGCCACCATCCGCAGCACGACATAGGCCGCACCCAGCAGACCGATCTGCCGCAATGCCTCGACCTCCAGCGTAGCGCCCGCCAGCAGGAAGAACAGCAGCATGAACGGCCATTGGACATGCCGTATCTCGTGAAAGGCGCGGTCATGGTGCCGGGCGAGGTTCACGATCACCGCGCCCACGGTCATGCCCGCCAGCAGGAATGACACCCCCAGCCACAGCGACAGGCCCGCCGTCAGGAAGACAAGCGCCAGCGCCTCGGTCTGAAGGGGCTCGCCGCGGCTGATGCGGCCGGTCAGGAACGCGCCGGGCAGGCCGATGGCCAGACCCAGGCCGATGGCGCCGAAGATCTCGTGGCCCGCTTCTGCCAGAAGGTTGCCCTGTTCGCCACCGCCGGACAGGCTGATGGCAAGGATCAGCGCCAGCGAAAACGCGATCATGCCCCAGGCGTCGTCAATCGCAACGATGCCCTTGATCGTATCGACGAATGGTCCCTTGGCGCCGGACTGCCGGATGATGTCCTGGGTGGCGGCGGGCGCGGTTGCGGTGGCGACGGCCCCGATGACCAGTGCTGCACCCGGCGGCACACCCAAAAGCCATGCACCGGCGGAGACAAGCACAAGCGTGACCGCAACGATCGCGACCGAAATGAACAGGATCGCGCGCCCATGTGCCGCCAGCGTCTTGCGGGTCAGCGATCCGCCCAGCAGAAAGGCCACCATGGTCAGGGCCATGACGGACAAGGCCTCGTACCAGGCGACGGCTTCGGCGGGGATCAGGTCGAACCCGGCGCTGCCCATGACCACGCCCACAAGCAGCAGCAGCGTGACGCGGGGCAGCCGCGTGCGCGTTCCCAGCCAATCGGCGGCGAGACCCGCCAGAAACAGGCCCGCCAGCACCAGGAAACTCTGTGAGAGTGCCATGCGGCCCCCTTTCAGCCAGCCAGCATCTTGAGGCCCTGCGTCACGTCGGACCGCACCGCCAGCCGCAGCCCCGGCTCGTCCCCGGCTTTCAGCGCGGCGATGATCAGCCTGTGAAAATGCGGCGGATCCTTGCGTTTCAGCCGCACGTAAAGCGCGCGCATCGTGGGGCCCATCTGCAACCACACGGTTTCGGCCATCGCCAGCATGGCAGGGGCCTGCGCGCGCAGGTAAAGCGTGCGGTGGAATTCCAGATTGGTGCGGATATAGGCGACGGCATCCTGGCGCATCGCGGCATCGCCCACGGCGGCGTTGATGGTCTGCAACCGTTCGATCAGGGCCATATGCGCGCGGGGCAGGGCGCGGCTGGCCAGTTCCACCTCGATCAGGGACCTCAGCGCGGCCAGTTCCTCGATCCGCTCATTGCTCAGTTCAGGGGTCGAGACGCGACCGGACGAGGACAGGGTCAGCGCACCCTCGGCCACAAGGCGGCGCACGGATTCGCGCGCGGGCGTCATCGACACACCGTATTCCTTGCCGATCCCGCGCAACGTCAGCGCCTGACCGGGCGCGATGTCGCCATGCATGATCCGGCTGCGCAGGCCGCGATAAACCCTGTCATGGGCATTGGGAAGCGGGTCAGTGCGTGTAGTGACTGTCTGCATGTCGCCATGTGATCACAAATAGGGAAGGGGTCAACCTCGGATCAGCCGCCGAAATCGTAGCGATGCAGCGCGCTGCCCTTCTCGCGCAGCCAGCGGCGCGGCGCGCGGTAGTCACCGTAAAGCCGCGTGACCACAGACCAGAAGGCATCGGAATGGTTCATCTCGGCCAGATGCGCGACTTCATGGGCGGCAACATAGGACAGCACCTCGGGGGGGGCCATGACCAGCCGCCACGAATACATGAGCCCCCCATCCGCCGTGCAGGAGCCCCAACGCGAGCGGGTGTCGCGCAGCGTCAGGCGGTTGTAGCCCCGGCCAAGCCGTGCCGCATAATGGTCCGAGGCCGCAGCCAGCCGGTTACGCGCCACTTGCTTGAGAAAACCGGCGATCCGGGCGGCGGACCTTTCGGGCGCGCCCGGCACCAGAAGTTGCGCGTCCTCGACACGGACAAGCCGCCCCGGTCCGGTTGCGATTCGCAGCAGGCGTCCCTCGAACGGCAGGTCCGCGCCGATCCGGACCTGCGCGGGTCCGGGATGGGCGATCAGGTTGCGGCGCAGCCAATCCGCCTTTTCATGCGCAAAGGCCAGCGCCTCGCGGTCGCTGACCCGCAAGGGACAGGTCAGTGTCACACGCCCGTCAAGCTGCGAGATCCGCAAGGAAATGCGACGCGCCTGCGCGGTTTTGCGAAGTGTGATTGCCACCGGGGGGTTGCCCGGCAGGAAATGCTGTCCCATATGCCCTCTCGACCCTGCGCCAAGCGTTCCGTTAAAGCCTTTGACACGCGTGACCCGTTATGGCAGTTGGCGCGGATCGTCGACAAGACACAAGATTTGAAAGGGATATCCATGCCCAAGGAAGAATGGGGTGTGAAACGCGTCTGCCCGACAACCGGCAAGCGTTTCTACGACCTGAACAAGACCCCGATCGTCAGCCCCTACACCGGTGAAGTGGTGGAATTCGACATCGGCAAAAGCCGCATGATCGCCGCCGATGCCGAGGATGCTGCGACCAAGAAGATGAAAGTCGTCGATCTGGATGCCGATGAGGATGTTCTGGACGATGAAGAGGTCGATGTGGATCTGGATGATGATCTGCTGGATGACGACGAGGATGACAACGTATCGCTTGACGATATCGCCGATGTCGCCTCGGATGATGACGAAATCTGACCTCGTCGAATGACTGGCCGCGGGCGGAATTTTCCGCTTGATCCCGCCCGCGCCATTGCCTAAAGAACCGCGACAACCCGACAGGGTTACACGATCTCAGTCCGACAGGGCTGAAAAGATGGGGCCTTAGCTCAGCTGGGAGAGCGCTTGCATGGCATGCAAGAGGTCAGGGGT
>JANREX010000091.1 GCA_030758115.1 Paracoccaceae bacterium
ATATCCGCCGCGCCCAACCCTTCCAGCGCAACCGCCGCTATCTGAAGGAACGCGTCACCGAAACGCTGGGCCTGCTCTATGCCGATCACTACCCCTACCGTCAGGTCGAAACCGCGCGCGGCGTGCGCCGCTCGCCGCTGCATGGCCATCTGGCCGAACGCGGTGCGGTGTTCGGCGAGGTCGCGGGATGGGAACGGGCCAATTGGTTCGCGCGTCCGGGGCAGGAAAGGGAATACCGCTACGACTGGGGCCGTCAGAACTGGTTCGACAACCAGCGCGCCGAACATATGGCGGTGCGCAACGGTGTCGGCCTGTTCGACATGACCAGCTTCGGCAAGATCCGGGTTGAAGGGCCCGGCGCACTGTCCTTCCTGCAACGCCTCTGCGCCAACCAGATGGACGTGGAACCGGGCCGTATCGTCTATACCCAGATGCTGAACGACCGTGGCGGGATCGAATCCGATCTGACCGTCACGCGCCTGTCCGAAACCGCCTATCTTCTGGTGGTGCCGGGGGCCACGCTCCAGCGCGATCTGGCATGGCTGCGGCGTCATCTGGGCGATGATTTCGCCGTCATCACCGATGTGACAGCCGCCGAATCCGTGCTGTGCCTGATGGGTCCGAAATCCCGCGACCTTCTGGCCCGCGTCAGCCCCGATGACATGGGCAATGACGCGCATCCATTCGGTGTCGCCCGCGAGATCGAGATCGGACTGGGCCTGGCCCGCGCGCATCGCGTGTCCTACGTGGGCGAACTGGGCTGGGAGCTTTACGTCAGCAGCGACCAGACCGCCCATGTGTTCGAGGCGCTGGAGGAGGCCGGGTCCGACATGGGCCTTGCCCTCTGCGGTCTGCACACACTCGATAGCTGCCGGATCGAAAAAGCCTATCGCCATTGGGGCCATGACATCACCGACGAGGATCACGTGCTCGAAGCAGGCCTTGGCTTTGCCGTGCGTACGGCCAAGGGCGATTTCATCGGCCGCGATGCGGTCTTGCGCAAGCGCGAGGCGGGGCTGAACCGCCGCATGGTGCAATTCCTGCTGCAGGATCCCGAACCGATGCTCTTTCACAACGAAGCCTTGGTGCGCGACGGGCAGATCGTCTCGATCGTCACCTCGGCGAATTACGGTCACGCCTTGGGCGGTGCCGTCGGCATGGCCTATGTGCCTTGCGCCGGGCAAACCACCGAAGATGTGCTGGCCTCGACCTACGAGATCGAAGTGGCGGGGCGGCGTTTCGCCGCCACGCCGTCTCTGACCCCCCTCTATGACCCCATGGGCGAAAGGATGAAGGCATGACTGACCTGAATGTCGAAGGCTGTGCACCCGAACGTGCAAAGCGCGCCGCCCTGCGGTCTGGCGGGCGGGCGGCCCGCGTCGCGGCACGGGGGGCACCTCTTGCCGATAACCTGCGGCCCGTGCGCGCGGGCATGTCCGGTGGGCAGTACAAACCCCTGACCCCTGCCGGGATGGAACGTATCCATCAGGCCGCACTTGATGCGCTGGAAACCATCGGTCTGGCCGATGCGCCGCCCACGGGCATCGAGATCATGACAAAGGCCGGCGCGATCCTTGGCGAAGACGGACGCCTTCGTTTCCCCCGTGCGCTGGTCGAGGATATGCTGGCGCTGGCCTCTCGCGACATCACGCTACACGGCCGCGATCCGAAGTTTGATCTGCACCTGTCGGGCAGCAAGGTCCATTTCGGCACCGCCGGGGCGGCGGTGCATATCGTCGATCTGGAAACCAACAGCTATCGCGACAGCACGGCACAGGATCTCTACAATGCGGCGCGCCTGACCCAGCATCTGGACAATGTGCATTTCTTCCAGCGCGCGATGGTCTGCCGCGACGTGGTCGACAATTTCCAGATGGATATCAACACGCTCTATGCCTGCTGCGCGGGCACCACGAAACATGTGGGCACATCGTTTTCCGATCCCTCGCATGTCGATGGCTGCTTTGACCTGCTGCACATGATCGCGGGCGGCGAGGAGGCCTGGCGCGCGCGCCCCTTCGTCAGCAACTCCAACTGCTTCGTCGTGCCGCCGATGAAATTCGCGACCGAAAGCTGCCAGACGATGGAGGCCTGCATCCGCGCAGGCATGCCCGTGCTGCTGCTGTCGGCAGGGCAGGCCGGGGCTACCGCCCCCGCGCCCATCGCGCTGGCCATCGTGCAGGCCGTGGCCGAATGTCTGGCGGGTGTTGTCTATGTCAACGCCATGGCGCCGGGCCATCCCGCGATCTTCGGCACATGGCCCTTCGTGTCCGACTTGCGCACCGGGGCCATGTCGGGTGGCAGCGCCGAACAGGCGCTGCTTACGGCAGGCTGCGCGCAGATGCATCAGTTCTACGGCCTGCCGGGCGGAGCTGCGGCAGGCATCGCGGACAGCAAGCTGCCCGACATGCAGGCCGGGTGGGAACAGGGCATTTCCAACGTGCTGGCGGGCCTGTCCGGCCTGAACATGGTCTACGAGGCCGTGGGCATGCATGCATCCCTGCTGGGCTTCTGCCTGGAATCGCTGGTTCTGGGCGATGACATGCTGGGGCAGGTGATGCGCTGCGTGCGGGGCATCGACGTGACCGAGGACAGCGTCAGCATCGAGGCGATGCGCCAGGTCTGCCTTGAGGGTCCGGGCCATTACCTTGGATCGGCGCAGACCTTGGCCTTGATGCAGACCGAATACATCTATCCCGAGATCGGCAACCGCATGAGCCCGAAGGAATGGGCCGAAGCCGGCAAGCCCGACCTGCTGCGCGAGGCGCGCGGGCGGATGGACCGGATCCTGTCGCAGGCCGGATCACTGATCGATCCCGCCGTCGATGCAGAAGTACGCGCGCGATTCCAGATCGCATTCAACGGAAGGACAGCATGATGCGTTTGGGGTTTGTGGGACTGGGCAACCTTGGCGGACATCTGGCCGCCAGCCTCTTGCGTGCAGGATTCAGCGTGACCGTGCACGACCGCGACCGGAGCCTGGCCGACAGGCTTCTGGCCATGGGCGGCACATGGGCCGACAGCGCCGCCGATGTCGCGGCGGCCTCCGATACGGTGCTGACCTGCCTGCCATCGCCCGCGGTGTCCGAGGCGGTGCTGCGCCAGATGCTGCCCGCCATGCGCCCCGGCATGACCTGGGTCGAAATGTCCACGCTGGGCCGTGACGATATCCTGCGGCTGGCGGAACTGGTGCAGGCGCAGGGCGTGCGGATGCTCGAATCCCCGGTGACCGGCGGTGTCCACCTGGCCGCGCGTGGCGAGATCACGGTGCTGGCGGGCGGCGATGCGGATGTTTTCGAGGCGCATCGCGCGGCACTGGAGGCGATGGGAAACAGGATATTCCACATCGGCCCGCTGGGCTCGGCCGCGGTGATCAAGGTCATCACCAACATGCTGGCCTTCATCCACCTGGTCGCCGATGGCGAGGCGCTGATGCTGGCGAAACGCGCGGGCCTTGACCTCAAGACCGCGTGGGAGGCGATTTCCGCATCGTCGGGTACCTCCTTCGTGCATGAAACCGAGGGCCAGCTGATCCTGAATGGCAGCTATGACATCGCCTTCAGCATGGATCTGGCGCTGAAGGATCTGGGGTTTGCCATGGGGTTCGGACAGGAATTCGGCGTGCCGCTGGATCTGGCGGGACAGGTGCAGCAGACCTTCGTCAAGGGCCGCGCGGCCTATGGCGGCGAGGCGCAATCGACGCAGATCGTGAAGCTGCTGGAGGATGTGCTGGGCACGGACCTGCGGGCCGACGGCTTTCCGGCACGTTTGGAATGAGTATTTGAGGAACGATGAAAGGAAAAGCGCCGCCCCGGATCAAGGGGGCGGCGTTTTTTCGTGTCAACCGGATCAGCCGCGCAGCGCGCCGCCTGTGGCCTTGGCGACCTTTTCGATGATGCGCGCACCTACCGCCTCGATCTCGGCCTCCTTCAGGGTCTTTTCGACCGGCTGAAGCCGCACGGTGATCGCCACCGATTTCTTGCCCGCGCCCATCTGCGCCTCGGCCTTGGGGCCGGTGAACTCGTCAAAGACGCGCACCTGGTCGATCAGGGCCTTGTCCGCCCCAAGGGCGGCATTGACGATGGTCAGCGCCTCGACCTGGCTGTCCACGACAAAGGCGAAGTCGCGTTCGACCGCCTGCAGATCGCGCATCACCAGCGCGGGGCGCGTGGCCCCGGTCTTGCGCGGTGCGGGCACGGCGGCGGGCCAGATGGTAAAGGCCACGGCTGGCCCTTTCACATCCATCGCGGCAAGCACTTTCGGATGCACCTCGCCGAACACCGCCAGCGGGTTCTTGGGGCCAAGGCTGATCACGCCGTGCCGCCCCGGATGCCACCACCCCGCACCATTGCGCAGGATCTGTACCCGCTCGGGCGCGCCAAGGGCGGCCAGCACCGCCTCGGCATCGGCCTTGGCGTCGAACAGATCGACCGCCCGCGCCGCGCCATGCGGATCACGCGGGCCGGTGCGACCCACCAGAAGCCCTGCGACCTGGACCACCTGTTCGCCCGGCTCGCCGCCGGTGAAGGCATGGCCCACCTCGAACAGCGCCAGATCGGCGAAACCGCGCGCCTGGTTGCGGGCGGCGGCCTGCAACAGCCCCGCCAGCAGATCGGGGCGCATGTGGGACATGTCGGCGCTGATCGGATTGGCCAGCATCGTCGCATCCGTACCGCCCCCGAACAGCGCGGCCGCCGCCTGATCGATGAAGCTGTAGCTGACGCATTCGTTATACCCCAGCGCCGCCACGGTGCGTCGCGCGATCTGCTCGCGGCGCTGGCCCAGCGACAGGATCGGCTTGGGCACGCCGACATGTGCGCGCGCCATCGGCTTGCCGACCAGCTTGGTCAGCGAGGCGATACGCGCCACTTCCTCGACCAGGTCAGCCTCGCCCAGAATGTCGGGGCGCCAGCTTGGCACATGGGCCATGTTCCCCTCAAGCCGGAAGCCCAGCTTGGTCAGGGTCTGGCGCTGCTCGCTTTCGGGGATGTCCATGCCGACCAGCGATTGCACCCGCGCGGTATCCAGACGGTAGGCGCGGCTGACATCCGGCACCTGTCCCGCCACCACGACCTCGGACGGCTCGCCGCCGCACAGATCAAGGATCATCTGCGTTGCAAGGTCCACCGCTTCCATGTTGAACGCAGGATCAATGCCACGCTCGTTGCGATAGCGCGCGTCGGAATTGATCTTGAGCGCGCGGCCCGTCATGGCGATCTGCACGGTATCCCAGACGGCTGCCTCAAGGAACACGTTGACCGTGTCATGGGTGCAGCCGGTGGACAGGCCGCCCATGATGCCCGCGATGGATTCGATCCCCGCATCGTCGGAAATCACGACCTGCCCCGTACCGAACGTGTATGTCTTGTCATCCAGACCCACCAGTGTTTCGCCGCCCGAGGTCCGGTGAATGCGCAGGTTGCCTGCCACCTTGTCGGCGTCGAAGACATGCAGGGGGCGATTGCGGTCGAAGGTGAAGAAGTTGGTGATATCCACCAGCGCCGAAATCGGGCGCAACCCGATGGCGCGCAGCCGGGTTTGCAGCCATTCGGGGCTGGGGCCGTTCTTCACGCCACGGATCAGGCGGCCGGCGAAGACCTCGCAGCCGCCCACGCGCGTATCCTCGTCAATGCTGACGGTGATGGGGCAGGGGAAGTTGCCCTTGATCTCGGCCTCGCGTGCAGGTTTCAGCGTGCCCAGACCGCGTGCCGCCAGATCGCGCGCAATCCCGCGCACGCCCAAGGCGTCGGGCCGGTTCGGCGTGATCGCGATCTCGATCACCGGATCGACCTTGGCCGGATCGTTCTGGGCCAGCCAGTCGATGAACCGCTCGCCCACCTCGCCCGAGGGCAGTTCGATGATGCCGTCATGCTCCTCGGACAGTTCCATCTCGCGCTCGGAACACATCATGCCGAAGCTTTCGATGCCCCGGATCTTGCCCACGCCGATGGTGGTGTCGATCCCGGGCACATAGGTGCCGGGCTTGGCGATGACCACGGTGATGCCTTCACGCGCATTGGGCGCACCGCAGATGATCTGCGTCTCGCCCTCGTCGGTCATGACCTTGCACACGCGCAGCTTGTCGGCGTCGGGATGCTTTTCGGCATGGATGACCTTGCCGATGGTGAAATCTGCCAGCTTGGCGGCGGGGTTTTCCACGCCTTCGACCTCAAGCCCCAGATCGGTGAGCGCATAGGTGATCTCATCCACCGAAGCGGTGGTCTTGAGATGATCCTTCAGCCAGGAGAGGGTGAATTTCATGTTGCTGTCCCGTCTCGTTCGGTGGGATCGGACCCACCCGTGTCTTGGATGCGGCGGGCCTGGCCCGCGCAGAGATTATCGCGAAAGGCCGCCATGCAGCGTCGGCACATCCAGGCTTGCAAAGCCGTAATGCCGCAGCCAGCGCAGGTCTGAATCGAAGAAGGCCCGCAGATCGGGGATGCCGTATTTCAGCATCGCGATCCGGTCGATCCCCATGCCGAAGGCAAAGCCCTGCCATTGCGTCGGATCAATCCCGCCCGCCTGCAATACCTTGGGATGCACCATGCCGGAGCCGAGGATCTCCAGCCAGTCATCGCCCGTCCCCACCTTGAGCGTGCCACCCTCCCACGAGCAGCGGATATCCACCTCGGCCGAGGGTTCGGTGAACGGAAAATGCGAGGCGCGGAAGCGCAGCTCCACGTTATCCACTTCGAAAAACGCCTTCACGAATTCCTCGAGGCACCATTTCAGGTTGGCCATCGAGATATCCTTGTCGATCGCCAGGCCTTCGACCTGATGGAACATCGGCGTATGGGTCTGGTCGTAATCGGCGCGGTAGACGCCACCGGGGCAGATGATGCGGATGGGCGCGCCATGCGCCTCCATCGACCGGATCTGCACCGGGCTGGTGTGGGTGCGCAGCACATGCGGCGGGCGCGGATCATCCGCCGCGCGATGCATGTAGAACGTGTCCATCTCGGCCCGTGCAGGGTGGTGCGAGGGGATGTTCAGCGCGTCGAAGTTATACCAGTCGGTGTCGATGCGCGGGCCCTCGGCCACCGAAAAGCCCATATCGGCAAAGATTGCCGCCACTTCTTCGGACACCTGCGAAATCGGATGGATCGTGCCCGCGCGACGGCCACGCCCCGGCAGCGTCACGTCCAGCCATTCGGCGCGCAGACGCTCGTCCAGGGCGGCATCGCCCAGGGCGGCTTTCTTGGCGGACAGCGCGCTGGTGATCTCGTCCTTCAGCGCGTTCAGCGCGGGGCCTGCGATCTGCCGCTCTTCCGGGCTCATCTGGCCCAGTTCGCGCATCTTCAGGCTCAACTCGCCCTTCTTGCCCAAGGCGGCAAGGCGCACCTCTTCGATGCTGGCCTCATCCGCGGCACCTGCGATCAGGTCCAGGTATTTGCGTTTCAGATCATCCATCACATGGCGTTCCTTGCTGTTGTGACCCGTCCCCGCAGGGCATGGCCCGTTCATGCAAGAAGCCGCAAGACCCTGAACAGGTCCGCGGCTTCCTTTATCTGCAACTCCGGTAGGGGAGTGGCTTACGCGAGCGCGGCCTTCGCCTGTGTGACGATGGCACCGAAGGCTTCGGGCTCGTGCACGGCCAGATCGGCCAGAACCTTGCGGTCCACTTCGATCCCGGCCAGGGCCAGACCGTTGATGAAGCGCGAATAGGTCATGGTCTCATCGAATGCGCGCACACCGGCGTTGATCCGCTGGATCCACAGCGCGCGGAAGTTCCGCTTGCGGGCGCGGCGGTCGCGGGTTGCGTACTGGTTGGCCTTGTCCACGGCCTGTGCGGCAACGCGGAAAGTATTCTTGCGACGACCATAATAGCCTTTTGCGGCCTTGATGATCTTCTTGTGACGGGCGTGGGTGACTACACCGCTCTTGACGCGAGACATGTTCGGTTCTCCTTAACGATCGTACGGCATCATCGACTTGATGATCTTCTCATCAGGTGCCGACATGACTGTGGTGCCGCGTGCATTGCGGATGAACTTCTTGTGCCGCTTGATCATGCCATGGCGCTTGCCGGCCTGAGCGGTCAGGATGCGTCCTGTCGCCGTCACTTTGAACCGCTTCTTGCAGCTCGACTTGGTCTTCATCTTGGGCATTTCCGTCTCCTTGACTTTGGGTCGGTTCACGCGCGACTCGGCATGCCACATTGGCCGGTCCCGCAGTAAGAGCGCGCGATATACGAGGGATCGGACGGGCTGTCCAGTCCAAAGCCACCGGGAAAAGCCGCTTTGCCGCTTTCCGGCACCTATCGCTCAGACGAAATCGGCGATCACCTTGATGAACACCTCAGGCACCTGGTCGATCCGGTAGCCGCCGGGCTTCTGGGTCAGGGCATAAAGCGTCAGCCCCCCGCCGATGACCAGCGTCAGCATCGCGGTGCGCGGCGCGCGCCCGTCCGAGATGGCGCTGACGATCGATGGTGCCGACAACCCCAGCACCACAAGTCCGATGACCAATGCAAGATCCGGATCCATGATCGTACCCCCAACCAGGAAGACTGCACCTATACTATCGGATTACACTACTCCGGGTCGGTGGCGAAAATCAAACGTTCCGCGCAGGGGGCGACGCGCAGGATGTTGGTTGTGCCCGCCTTGTTGAAAGGCACACCCGCAATGACCAGGATCTGGTCCTCCTCGGTTGCATATCCCTGCGCCCGCGCGGCGCGCGCGGCATTCACCACGGCCATCTTGAACCGGTCCAGAGACCCGGTCATCACGCAGTTCACGCCCCATGTCAGGGCCAGGCGCCGCGCGGTACCGCGCAGGCTGGTCATGGCGATGATCGGCACGCGCGGGCGCTCGCGCGCCGTCAGCAGGGCCGTGGTGCCCGATTGCGTATAGCAGCAGATCACCTTGATATCCGTGGTCTCGGCGATCTCGCGCGCCGCGGCCACGATCCCGTCGGCCACGCTGGTGCGGGTCGCCTTGCGGCTGGCCTCGATCACCTCGCGATAGGTGGGATCGCTTTCGACTTCGACGGCCACGTTGTTCATCGTGCTGACCGCCTCGACCGGGTAATGCCCGGCGGCGGATTCCGCACTCAGCATGATCGCATCCGCACCCTCGTAGATGGCAGTTGCCACATCCGACACTTCGGCGCGTGTCGGCATCGGGCTTTCGATCATCGATTCCAGCATCTGGGTCGCCACGATCACGGGTTTCGCGGCAGACCGGCAGCGCCGGACCAGGCGTTTCTGGATCGGCGGCACGTTCTGCACCGGCAGTTCCACGCCCAGATCGCCGCGCGCCACCATGATCCCGTCACTGACGGCAAGGATGTCGTCAAAGCATTTCACGGCGGCGGGTTTTTCGATCTTCGACAGGATCGCGGCGCGTCCGGCGGCAAGTTCACGCGCCTCGATCACATCTTCCGGGCGTTGGACAAAGGACAGCGCAAGCCAGTCCACGCCAAGCGCACAGGCGAACTCCAGGTCCTTGCGATCCTTCTCGGACAAGGCTGCCAGCGGCAGCACCACATCGGGCACGTTCACCCCCTTGCGGTTCGAAATCGTGCCGCCCACGGTCACGGTGCAATCCGCGAAATCCGGCCCGCACCGCTGCACCGTCAGGCGGATCTTGCCGTCGTTCACCAGAAGGTTCGCACCCGGTTCAAGGGCTGCAAAAATCTCGGGGTGGGGCAGGCAGACACGGGTCTCATCACCCTCGGCCGGATCAAGATCCAGCCGGAAGGCCGCGCCCTCGGTCAGCTCTTCCTCGCCTTGGGCAAAGCTGCCCACGCGCAGCTTGGGGCCTTGAAGGTCCGCGAGGATCGCGATCGGGCTGTCCAGATCCTTTTCGATCTGGCGGATGATCTCGTGACGCGCGCGGATATCGTCATGGGTGCCATGGCTCATGTTCAGGCGGAAGACATCCGCCCCGGCCTCATGCAGGGCGCGGATCATCGCATAGTCGTTCGACGAAGGCCCCAGCGTTGCCACGATCTTCACATTCCGGTGCCGTCTCATCCTGTCTCCTCGATCTCTGGCCTGCATCCTGCATGTTATCGCTAGCAATCGCGCAATTGCGAACGCTCTGCAATTCCATTCCGTCGCCAACTGTCCTAGGTCTTCCACAAAGGAAATGACAGCCCCATGACATACGCGCCTTTCGAAATCACCGGCCATGACCGCGCATCGCGCTGGCTGGTGACCTGTGACCACGCCGCCAATACCGTGCCCGCTTTCGTCAACGGCGGCGATCTGGGTCTGGCGCGCTGCGACATGGAACGCCACATCGCCTATGACGTGGGCGCGGCCGGCGTCAGCCGCGCGCTGGCCGATGCGCTGGGATGCCCCGCGATCCTGTCGAATTTCTCGCGTCTCGTGATCGATCCCAACCGGGGCGAGGATGATCCGACCCTGCTGATGAAGCTCTACGATGGCACGATCATCCCCGCCAACCGCCATGCCGGGCGCGACGAGCGCGAGATGCGCCTGAACCGCTGCTACCGGCCCTATCACACGGCGCTGGCCGAACTGGCCGCGCGGCGCGACGACACGGTGATCGTCTCGGTCCACAGCTTCACCCCGCAACTGATGGGCCGTCCCCCCCGCCCCTGGCATGTGGGCGTGCTCTATGCCGCCGACACGCGCTTTGCCCGCCCCCTGCTGGCGCGCCTGCGGGCCGAGGCCGATCTATGCATCGGCGAGAACGAGCCCTATGGCGGGCATCTGCCCGGCGACGCCATCGCGCGCCATGCCATCGCATGGGAGCGCCTGAACGCGCTGATCGAGGTCCGCAACGACCTGATCGCCACGACCGACCAACAGATGGCATGGGCCGCCCGCCTTGCCCCGATCCTGCAACAGGCGCTGGCCGATACAGGCCAGTGACCATCCCCGAAAGGAGAAGACCGATGGACGACAAGACCCGCATCGAACTGGAAGCCGCCGCATTCCGCGCCCTGCGCGATCACCTGATGGTGCAGCGCCCGGATGTGCAGAATATCGACATGATGAACCTTGCCGGGTTCTGCCGCAACTGCCTCAGCCGTTGGTATCAGGAGGCCGCGAATGCGCGCGGGATCGACATGACCAAGGACGCGGCGCGCGAAATCTTCTACGGCATGCCCTATGACGACTGGCGCGCGAAGCAGGAAGAAGCCAGCCCCGAAAAGCAGGCTGAATTCGAAAAGGCCTTTGCCGAAAACGTCACGAAAAAAGCGCCGAAGTAACCCCCGGCGCCCCTCAAGCTACACGTTTCTTCTTGCCGGAAATATCCTGGGGGTGTGGGGGCAAGGCCCCCACGCGACCCTTGATGCCTCAGACTGCGGCCTTCAGGCTTTCGTCCAGGTAGATCTCGCGCAGCCGTGCCGCCACCTTGCCCGGCGCGCCGGTGCCCACCTTGGCGCCGTCGATCTCGACAACCGGCATCACGAAGGTCGAGGCCGAGGTGATGAAGGCCTCGTCAGCCGCCTGCGCCTCGGCGATCGTGAAGGGGCGCTCCTCCACCTCCATCTGCGCCTCGCGCGCAAAGCGCAGCACGGCAGCGCGGGTGATCCCGTGCAGGATGTCGTTGCTCAGCTGGCGGGTGATGATCCGGTTGCCCTTGACGATATAGGCATTGTTGCTGGTCCCTTCCGTGACCGCCCCATCCTCGACCATCCAGGCATCGTCGCATCCTGCCTTCTTCGCCATCATCTTGCCCATCGACGGATAAAGCAGCTGCACCGTCTTGATGTCGCGCCGGCCCCAGCGGATATCCTCGATGCTGATCACCTTGATGCCTTTCTGCGCCACCGGATTGGCGGCCAGACCCGGCTTGTTCTGCGTGAACAGCACCAGGGTGGGCTTGGTCACTTCCGGGTCAGGGAACGCAAAATCCCGGTCACCGGGCGCGCCGCGCGTGACCTGCAGATAGATCATCCCCTCTTCGATCCCGTTCAGCCGGACCAGTTCGCGATGTATTTCCAGCAGGTCGTCAAAACCCTCGGGCTTGTCCATGTCCAGCTCCGACAGGGACCGCTCCAGCCGCACGCGGTGCCCCTCGAAGTCGATCAGCTTGCCGCCCAGAACGGATGTCACCTCATAGACGCCATCGGCCATCAGGAAGCCGCGGTCGAAGATCGACACTTTCGCCTCGGTCTCGGGCAGGTACTCTCCGTTCACATAGACGGTGCGCATGATCTAGTCTCCTCGCTGCTGGGCTTCCGGTCAGCCCCAAAGGCCCGGTTCGGGCGGATGCACGCCCGCCTCGTCGAACCGAAGCGGTGTATCGCGGTCTTCGGCCAGAAGCAGCGGCCCGTCAAGATCCGTCACCATCGCCCCCTGCGCAACAAGTGTCGCAGGCGCCATGGCAAGCGAGCTTCCGACCATGCAGCCGACCATCACCTTGTAGCCCTGCGCCAGTGCCGCATCACGCAGCGCCAGCGCCTCGGTCAACCCGCCGGTCTTGTCCAGCTTGATATTGACCACGTCATATTTGCCCGCCAGATGCGGCAGGCTCGCGCGGTCGTGGCAGCTCTCATCGGCACAGACAGGCACGGGCCGCGCCATCCCGATCAGTGCCTCGTCCTCGCTGGCGGGCAGCGGCTGCTCCACCAAAGCCACGCCCAGCCGCACCAGATGCGGTGCCAGATCGGCATAGACGTCCGCCGACCAGCCCTCATTGGCATCGACGATGATCGTCGACCTGGGCGCGCCGCGCCGCACGGCCTCCAGCCGGGGCATGTCGTCAGGCGTGCCCAGCTTGATCTTCAACAGCGGGCGGAACGCATGTTGCGCGGCCTGCGCCTCCATCGCGGCAGGCTCCGCCAGCGACAGGGTATAGGCCGTGATCTCCGGCCCGGGCCTCGCCAAGCCCGCCAGTTCCCAGACCCGCTTGCCCGTCCGCTTCGCGTCCAGATCCCACAGCGCGCAATCCACCGCATTCCGCGCGGCCCCCGCAGGCAGCAGATCATGGAGCGCCGCACGGCTCAGCGGCCCGCGCAGCCCCTCGATCTGCGCGGTCACGCTCTCCAGTGTTTCGTCATAACGCGCATAGGGCACGCATTCGCCCCAGCCGGTCACACCGCCATCGGTGATCCGCACCGTCAGCACCTTCGCCTCGGTCCGCGACCCGCGACTGATGGTAAAGACCTGCGCCAGCTTGAAGATATCGCGCGTCACAGTGATCTGCATGACCGCCCCCCGCTTCATCGTTCCAAAAATACTCAAAATCCCCCGGCCCGCTCACACGCGCCGGGGGATATCGGGCAAAACCTGTCAGATCGCCGCCAGCGCGTCCACCAGCTTGTCCGCGCCATAGCGGTAGGGGTCCGTGGCGGGCAGGCCCAGCCGCGCCTCCACATCCGCCAGGTAGGCCTGCGCCTCATCCTCGCTCATGTGCTGG
Organism: Paracoccaceae bacterium; assembly: GCA_030758115.1. Classification (GTDB taxonomy): domain Bacteria; phylum Pseudomonadota; class Alphaproteobacteria; order Rhodobacterales; family Rhodobacteraceae; genus Seohaeicola. The sequence goes on from JANREX010000091.1 coordinate 13,344, forward strand.
GTGTTGATCGCATAGCCGATGACCTGACAGGCGGGGTTGGCGACCTTGGCCAGCGCCAGGGCCATGTCGCGCACCTGCTCCAGCGTGGGCAGCCTGTAGCCGGGCAATCCCCGCATGTGCTCGCGCGTCGGCTCATGGCATACGACCAGCGCATCGGGCTGACCGCCATGGATCAAGGCCATGGTCACGCCGGAATAGGACACGTGGAACAGGCTGCCCTGTCCCTCGATCATGTCCCAGTGATCGGCGTCATTGTCGGGCGTCAGCCATTCCACGGACCCGGCCATGAAATCCGCGATCACCGCATCCAGCGGCACACCGTCGCCGGTGATCAGGATGCCGGTCTGGCCCGTCGCCCGGAAACTGGATTTCAACCCGCGCGCCTTCATCTCGCGGTCCATGCACAGGGCGGTATACATCTTGCCCACCGAACAATCCGTGCCCACGGCCAGGCAACGCTTGCCGCTGCGCTTCACGCCATTGGCGATCGGATACTGCACCGACGGGACGCGCACATCATGCAGCTGCCGCCCCGTCGCCTGCGCCACGGCCACCAGATCGGGCTCGTCCCGCAGCAGGTTGTGCAGGCCCGAGGCCAGGTCGAACCCTTCTTCCAGTGCCTGCACCAGTACCTTTTTCCACGCGGCCGAGATCACGCCCCCCCGGTTGGCCACGCCGATCACCAGCGTTCTGGCCCCGGCGGCGCGCGCCTCCTCCAGCGTCATGTCGGGCAGGCGCATATCGGCTTTGCAGCCCTCCATGCGGAACTGGCCCACGGCATTGTGCGGGCGCCAGTCCTTGATGCCCTGCGCCACCTTGGCGGCCAGGGCGTCGGGCGCATCGCCCAGAAACAGAAGATACGGCGTCTCGATCATCGGATTACCCTTTTGCATGCGTTTGACGCCAGCGTTACGGATTCGGTGCGGGATTGCATTGCAAATCCGTGGCTTTGACGGGCGATTGCGCAAGATCCTCCGGCAAATGCTGAATTCGTGCGCAGGATATTCGCCACCCCCGCCCGACAGGCGCCGCGGATGCGGCGTTGCAGCGTCAATGCCGCGCCTGCAAAAGGCGCTTGCGCCTGCTTGCGCAATTTCATACCCAATGGCGCCAGAAATACGCAATATCCTTACCCGAGAGGTCCAAGCCCATGAGCTTCCGCATCCAGCCTGCCGCCCCAGCCCGTCCGAACCGCTGCCAGTTGTTCGGACCCGGCTCGCGCCCTGCGATTTTCGAGAAGATGGCGGCCAGCGCCGCGGATGTGATCAACATCGACCTCGAGGATTCGGTGGCCCCCTCGGACAAGGACAGCGCGCGCGCCAATGTGATCAAGGCCATCAACGAGATGGACTGGGGCAACAAATACCTCTCCGTGCGGATCAACGGGCTGGATACGCCCTGGTGGTACCGCGATGTCGTCGACCTGCTGGAGCAGGGCGGCGAGCGGTTGAACCAGATCATGATCCCCAAGGTCGGCTGCGCCGAGGATGTCTATGCCGTCGACGCCCTCGTGACCGCGATCGAACGCGCCACCGGCCGCAAGACCCCCATCACCTTCGAGGTGATCATCGAATCCGCCGCCGGCATCGCCCATGTCGAGGCCATCGCCGCATCAAGCCCGCGCCTGCAGGCCATGAGCCTTGGGGCTGCCGATTTCGCGGCCTCCATGGGGATGCAGACCACCGGCATCGGCGGCACGCAGGCCAATTACTACATGCTGCACGAGGGCGCGAAATACTGGTCCGATCCCTGGCACTGGGCGCAGACCGCCATCGTCGCCGCCTGCCGCACCCATGGTATCCTGCCGGTCGACGGCCCCTTCGGCGATTTCAGCGATGACGAGGGCTTCCGCGCCCAGGCGCGCCGCTCGGCCACGCTGGGCATGGTCGGCAAATGGGCGATCCACCCCAAGCAGGTGGCGCTGTCCAACGAGATCTTCACCCCCTCCGAAGAGGCCGTGGCCGAAGCGCGCGAAATCCTTGATGCGATGGAGGCCGCCAAGGCCCGCGGCGAAGGTGCGACCGTTTACAAGGGCCGCCTGGTCGATATCGCCTCGATCAAGCAGGCCGAGGTGATCGTGCGCCAGTCCGAGATGATCGCGGGCTGACCATCACGCGATGATCGCCCCGTCGCATGGGCGGGGCGGTTGTTATCTGGATATTTGAAGCAAGAAGAAACGGCAGGCGCGGCGCGCCTCAGCCGCGTTCGTCCTTGGGTGATCCCATCACGACGAAAGACGTGATCGAATTGACCTGCGGCAGGGTGCCCAGCACATCGGTATGAAACCGTTTGTAGGCCGCCAGATCCGCAGCCTCGATCCGCAACAGATATTCCACATTGCCCGTGATGTTGTGGCATTCGCGGACTTCGGGCGCGCGCGCGATGGCGCGTTCAAAGGCTTCCTGCGCAGTTTTCGTATGAGAATTCAGCCCGACCGTGATATAGGCCGTGAACCCGACACCCATCGACAGAGGGTCGAGGATCGCCCGGTAGCCCCGGATCACCCCCCGCCGCTCAAGATCCTGGACCCGGCGCAAACAGGCAGAGGGAGACAGGCCGACCCTGTCGGCCAGATCGGTGTTGCTGATCCTGCCGTTGCGAGAAAGCTCTCGCAATATGTGTGCGTTTATCTTGTCTGTATCGGTCATTTGTTGTTTTTGATGGCATGATTCTTGCAAAATAGCAAACAAATTGCGTTCCGATTCGCATAGTGTTGCGTCATGACACTTGACAGCTTTCTTGCACTCGCGGCCTTTGCCCTTGTCTCGTCGATCACGCCGGGACCCAACAACCTGATGCTGATGGCGTCGGGTGCCAATTTCGGTTTTCGCCGGACGGTGCCGCATATGCTGGGAATCGGTCTGGGATTCGGCATCATGATCGTGCTCATCGGCCTGGGTCTGGTGCGCATTTTCGATGCCTTTCCGGTCACGCATCTGATTCTCACGGGCGTCGGCGTGGCCTATCTGCTGTGGCTCGCGTGGAAAATCGCCCATGCCGCAGCCCCCGATGCCGCAAGGGCAGGGGCACGGCCCTTCACCTTCCTGCAGGCCGCACTTTTCCAATGGGTGAACCCCAAGGCATGGCAGATGGGGCTGACGGCGATCACGCTTTATGCGCCGGACCGGTCCGTTGCGGCCATTCTCTGGGTGGGGCTGGTGTTCGTCGTGATCAACATACCGTCCGTCAGCACATGGACCGTGATGGGCCAGCAGATGGGGCGCATTCTGTCCAGCCCGGCGCGGTTGCGTGCCTTCAACTGGAGCATGGCGGCCTTGCTGGTCGCCTCGCTGATCCCCGTGCTCTTTGCCCCGGTTTAGCGCGGGTGCTGGCGCCCATCGGTCATGATCCCGTTGCATCCGGCGTCTGACGGGGCCATATACCATGCGTCGACAGCCGGAGTGATCGGATGACCAACTATCTCGATTTCGAACGTCCCCTTGCCGAGATCGAAGGCAAGGCAGAGGAACTGCGCGCCATGGCGCGGCAGAATGCCGAGATGGATATCGAGGCCGAAGCAGCCGCTTTGGACAAGAAGGCCGCCGATCTGCTGGTGTCGCTTTACAAGGATCTCACGCCCTGGCGCAAATGCCAGGTCGCGCGCCATCCCGACCGTCCCCATTGCAAGGATTACATCGAGGCGCTGTTCACCGAATACACGCCCCTGGCCGGGGATCGGAATTTTGCCGATGACCACGCGGTCATGGGGGGGCTTGCCCGTTTCAACGATACGCCCGTCATGGTGATCGGTCATGAAAAGGGCAATGACACCAAAAGCCGCATCGAACGCAATTTCGGCATGGCCCGCCCCGAGGGCTACCGCAAGGCCATTCGCCTGATGGACATGGCGCACCGCTTCGGCCTGCCTGTGATCACTCTTGTCGATACCCCCGGCGCCTATCCCGGCAAGGGCGCCGAGGAGCGTGGCCAATCCGAGGCGATTGCCCGGTCGACCGAAAAATGCCTGCAGATCGGTGTGCCGCTGGTCAGCGTGATCATCGGTGAAGGCGGTTCCGGCGGGGCCGTGGCCTTTGCCACCGCGAACCGCGTCGCCATGCTGGAGCATTCGGTCTATTCGGTGATCAGCCCCGAAGGCTGCGCCTCGATCCTGTGGAAGGAT
>JANREX010000092.1 GCA_030758115.1 Paracoccaceae bacterium
GCTGCGTGGCGAGATCCGCTCGGTCGTGGGGTTGACGGAACCCGATGCCGCGTCATCGGACCTGACGAACCTTGCCACCACCATCCGGCGCGAGGGGGATGAATATGTCATCAACGGGCGCAAGTGGTTCTCTACCGGGGCCAAGCACCCTAACGCCAAGCTGTGCATCGTGTTCGGGGTCTCGGATCCTTCACCTGATGCGGACAAGCATCGCAAGCATTCCTTCATCCTCGTGCCGATGGATACACCCGGTTTCCAGGTGGTGCGCGATGTGCCGATCATGCATCACCACGCACCCGAGGGACATTGCGAGATCCTGATGCGCGATGTGCGCGTGCCGGTCGATGCGATGCTGGGCAACGAGGGGGACGGTTTCATGCTGGCGCAGGCGCGTCTTGGACCGGGGCGAATCCATCATTGCATGCGCACCATCGGTCAATGCGAACTGGCGCTGGAACTGATGTGCGAACGCGGGCTGGAACGGCGCACCTTCGGCAAGGCGCTGGCCGACAACGCGAATATCCAGGACTGGATCGCGCAGTCGCGGATCGAGATCGACGCGGCGCGGCTGCTGATGCTGCAAACGGCGTGGAAGATGGACCGCGACGGCGCGCGCGCGGCGCGGGTCGATGTGTCCGCGATCAAGGTGATGGCTGCGCGGTTGCAAACCCAAGTGGTGGACCGCGCCATTCAGGTCTTTGGTGCGGCCGGGATCACGCCGGATACGCCGCTCAGTTACCTCTGGACATGGGGCCGCGCGATGCGTTTTCTGGACGGGCCGGACGAGGTGCATCTGAAGGTCATCGCGCGCGAGGAATTGAAGCGCGCCAAGGCCGCGATGGGACGCAACATCGCGCATTTCGTGCCGCCATACCGCGCGGAGTGATCCGCGCATCACCACATGAAAGACCACGGACCGATGACTTTCACGCCGCCGCTTCGCAAGGAACGCCATTTCGATCAGCGGGTGGTGGCCTGCTATCCGGACCGCCCGGCGAATATTGACGCCATGCTGGCCCAGGCCGTGGCCCATCATCCCGACACGATCGCGCTGATCGATGGCGCCCTGCGCCTGACATATGCCGATCTGAACGCCGAGGTGGGCCGGGTCGCCGGTGGTCTGGCCGCGCGGGGTGTGGGGGTCGGGGACAGGGTTGCCGCCATTCTTGGCAATGGTGCACCCTTCGTGATCCTCTGTTTCGCCGTGGCGCGGCTGGGGGCGGTCTTTGTTCCGCTGAGCATCCGCGATCAGATGCCCGGTATCCGCCATGCCCTGACGCAATCGGAATCCTGCGCGCTGGTGGTCGAGGCGGATCTGACCGCGATCGTGCCCCCGCCGGACGAGACGCCACATCTGCGCGCGCGCTTTGCCATCGGTGCCGCGGAAGGCTTTGACGATTACGCCGGTCTGCGCGATGCCGCCCCCCATGACGCGCCGTCCCCGGCGGGTGAAGAGGATGTCGCGACGATCCTTTATACCTCGGGCACGACGGGCGTGCCCAAGGGGGCGATGCTGACGGGCTTGGGCATCATCCATTCCGCCACCAGTTTCGTGACCGTCATGGGGCTTGGTCCGCAGGACAGCACCATCGTCACCGTGCCGATGAACCATGTGACCGGGCTTGTCGCCTGCATTCATACGATGGTGCGCGCGGCGGGCACGATGATCGCCCAGCGGGCATTCAAGGCGCCGCAGTTCCTGGAACTGGCCGCGCGGGAGGGGATGACGTTTTCGGTCATGGTGCCTGCCATGTACAATCTGTGCCTGCATCAGGCCGATCTGTCGGACTATGACCTGTCCCGCTGGCGGATCGGTGGGTATGGCGGCGCGCCGATGCCTGCCGCCACGATCGAGCGTCTGGCGGTGGCTTTGCCGGGGTTGGGCCTGATGAATGTCTATGGCGCCACGGAACTGACCTCACCGGCGACGATCATGCCCGCCGACCAGACAGCCGCCCGGCGTTTGTCGGTGGGCTTGCCCGCGCCGGGTGTCGAGATCTGCGTCATGGATGAGGCAGGCCGCGAGGTGCCCCGTGGCGAGGCAGGCGAGCTGTGGATCCGGGGGGCGATGGTCGTGCCGGGCTACTGGCGCAACCCCGAGGCCGACGCGCGCGAATTCGTGGCCGGTTTCTGGAAATCGGGCGATATCGGCAGCGTGGATGCCGATGGGTTCGTGCATGTCTTCGACCGCAAGAAAGAGATGATCAACCGCGGCGGGCACAAGATCTACACCGCCATGGTCGAAAGCGTGCTGACCGCATGGCCCGGCGTGGTCGAAGCGGCGGTGGTCCCGCGCCCCTGTCCCATGCTTGGCGAAAGGGTCCATGCGGTCGTGACGATCAAGCCCGGCATGGTGGCCGAGGACGATTTGCGCCGCCATTGCGCGGGGCAGTTGTCCGATTATCAATGCCCCGAAACCTACCTGCTGACCGAAGACCCGCTGCCGCGCAACGCCAATGGCAAGATCATGAAGCGCAGCATCGCCTGATCTGCCGATCAGCGGGCCTGGTGTCTTCCCGGATCGCCGCTTGCTGCTTCAATCCGCGTCACTGCACAGATAGACAGCGCCCCCGATGACCACGACGCTGGCCGCGGCACCTGCCAGCACCGCAGGTGTGCTCAGCGCGGTGCCGATCGCGGTGCCTGCCGATGACACCAGGCTCGAAAGGCTTGCCGTGTTGCCTGACAGGATCATCGCCCCGGAGCTGTGCGTCACCGCCGATACGGTGGACGACAGCCGGTCCGACAATCCGCCGTCCTCGGTCCGTTCGCCGATGCCGACCAGTGCCATGGCTTCCTGCTTTGTCGCATTGACCAGCCTGCAGGTGCGCGAGGGTGCGTCACAGCGGCCAAAGGCGTCACGTGGGCCCTGGGCGGGCTGCGAATGGCTTTGGGTTTCGGGATCGTAATTTGCGCAGAAGACCAGGCGTTCCTCGGCGGTCAGGTCCGGCATCAGATAGGTGATGACCACGGCGCCGGGGCAGGTGTTGCGGCGGCTGAAATACCGCTCGCGGAACGACGAATAGGTGGGTTCGTCATCGTCATAGAAAATCGTGACGCTTTCACCGTCTATCTTGGTCGTGCATTGCGTCGGCGCCGCCGTGGCCGGGGTGCTGCTCAGCCATGCAATGGCTATGGCCATGCCCGCGATGGTCGCACGAAAGCGCATGATCGTCCTGTCCTCTGGTGTCAGTCTGCCCATTGGGCGGGGTTTGCCCCGCCACCTTGTCTTGCGCTAGATGGCAAGGCCCCGCGCGGCTTTCAAGCCGGCTGGACGGGGGGTGGCGTCAAACCGCCACCGCCTGCCAGACAAGGCGCAGTGACAGGATCACCAGAAGGCCCAGGATGACCCTGTCGAAGATCGCGGCCGACAGGCGTTTGCCCAGCCATGCCCCCAAGGGCATGGTTGCCACCAGCGGAATCAGTGCAAGGCAACTGATGACGAAACGCTCGCCAGTCAGGATGCCCAGACCGGCCAGAAGCGGTATCTGCACCAGTGCCATGGCAAGAAAGAAGACCGAGATGGTGAAGATGAACTGCGGCCGCTGCAGTTTCAGCGCGTTCAGAAAACTCAGCGATACCGGTGCGGACAGACCCGCCGCCCCCTGCAGGATGCCGCCCAGCACACCCATGGGGGCGGCCAGCCTTTCGGCCCGCGCCAGGCTCAGCACCCAGCCCGGGCGAAACGCGCGAAAACCGACATAGGCCAGTACCGACAAGGCCACGGCCAGGTTCAGCGCCTCCGAGGGGAGCCAGGCCAGAAGGAAACTGCCGATTCCCGCGCCCAGAGCACCCGCAACCGCGAAATGCAGGGTCAGCGGGCTGGCCAGGGCGTGGCGGCGAAAGCTCCATCCCTGCCAGACATTGGTGACCAGGTTGGGGATCGCAAAGACCGCCACGGCGAAGGGGGCGCCGAAGAAGATCGTCATCACCGGCACCGCGATGATGGGTGCACCGGCGCCGGTCGCCCCTTTCAGGATGCCGCCAAGACCAAATGCGAGGAAGACGAGAATCAGGCTCATGATCGCATGACTGTCTGGCAGCGGGAGGGCCGGGTCCAGCCCTGCCTGCGGATTATTCCAGCGCGAAAAGCGAGATGACGACCTGCCCGGATTTGCGGGCGCCGGTGCCGACGAACAAGGTGCCGTTCACCCAGTCATAGCGGGGATCCCCGGTTTCCAGCCGGGCATGGGTGCGCATGTAATAGCTGGCGGGATCCACCTCCTCGCCCCTGGCGATCGCGGCCAGCACCTCGGCCGGGCCGTGGCGGTAGCCGTAGTTGCGGATCTCGATGGTCGCGCCATCCCCTGTTTCGATCGCATAGCGCGTGTCCAGTTCGGCCACGCCATTCGTCCAGATCGTCTGCCAGTCCGCGCCAAGGTTCAGGATGCGGCCATTGAGGGCGGGACCTGACACGGTGCCGCCGATGATGGGGATGATCCGGCGTTGCCCGGCCTGGCCGGCACCCATCTCGCGGATCGGATCCAGCGAGACGAACAGGTCGCAGACATGGCGCAGGCCAGGGGTGGAAAGGGACTGTGTCATGCGGCGCTCCGTGCTTGATCGGGATTGAGTGAAAGACGCTATCGCTATAAACCATAACTACCCATGCCGGAGCCTGTCCAGCGGATCGGCACATCCGGGCCTGGGGGAGGGGGATCATGTCGCAAGCACGTTTCTGGACACCAGCATTTCATGTCGACCGGCGCGCCGATGGCACGATCCTGATGCATCATGAAGGACAGGCCCCGCGCCTGGCCGACACGATCGCGGCCCGGATCGGGCATTGGGCGCGGACGGTGCCGGATCGCGCGGCCTTGGCGCAGCGCGGACCGGACGGGACATGGCAGAGCATCAGCTATGGCGTGCTCTGGCACCGGATGCGGCATCTGGGTGCGGGATTGCTGGCACTGGGCCTTGGCCAGGACCGTCCGGTGCTGATCCTGTCGGAAAACGCGCTGGACCATGCGGTTCTGGCCCTGGCTGGCCAATATGCCGGTGTGCCCACCGCGGCGCTGTCCACGGCCTTTTCGCTGCTGTCGGACAGCCATGACAAGCTGCGCGACGCGGTGGACCTGTTGAAGCCGGGGTTGGTTTATGCCGCGGATGGCGCGCGCTATGGCCGCGCGCTTGCGGCCCTGCCCGCGGGGGTGCGGATCGCCTGTTCCGTCAACCCGCCAGCCGGGGCGCTGGCCTTCGCGGATCTGCCCCTCTCCGATCCGGCCATGGCGGATGCCGCCTTTGCCGCGCTCAGGGGTGACATGGTGGCGAAATACCTCTTTACCAGCGGATCCACCGGCAGCCCCAAGGCGGTGATCAACACCCATGACATGATCGCGCGCAATCAGGACATGGTCGCCGATTGCTTCCGCTTTCTGGCCGATCATCCGCCCGTCGTGATGGATTGGGCCCCCTGGAGCCATACGGCCAGCGGCAACAAGGTCTTTCACATGGTGCTCTGCCATGGCGGCACCTATCACATCGACGAGGGCAAGCCGACGCCCGCCCTGATCGGGCGCACGCTGGAAAACCTGCGCGAGGTCGCGCCGACCTGGTATTTCAACGTGCCCGCCGGATACGAGATGCTGCTGGCCGCCTTTCGCGCCGATCCGGACCTTGCCGCGCGCTTCTTCAGCCGGATGGACATGATGATGTATGCGGGCGCCGGGATGGCGCAGCACCTCTGGGATGGCTTGCGCGACATGGCCCGACAGGTGACGGGGCGCGATGTGTTGCTGACCACGGCCCTGGGGGCCACCGAAACCGGGCCCTTCGCGCTGATGTGTACCCGGCAGCAGGCGGCACCCGGCAATGTCGGCCTGCCGGCGCGGGGCATCACGCTGAAACTGGTCCCGAACGAGGGCAAGCTTGAGGCGCGTCTGAAAAGCCCCTCGATCACGCCGGGATATCTGGGTGATCCGGACAACAGCGCCAGGATGCTGGATGACGAGGGTTTCTATTGCCTGGGCGATGCGCTGCGCCCCGCCGATCCCGATGACCTGACCCAAGGCTTCTTTTTCGACGGGCGCATCGCCGAGAATTTCAAGCTGGCGACCGGCACCTGGGTTGCCGTGGGCGCCTTGCGCGCCCGGCTGGTGGATCAGTTCGGCGGGCTGATCCGCGACGCGGTGATCCTGGGCGAGGATCGTCCGGCCCTGGCGGCCCTGTTGTTCGCGGCCGAGGGTGTCATGGATCGCCCCGGCATCATGGCCGAGCTGGAGGCGCGCCACGCCGCCTTCCTTGCCGATGCGACGGGCAGTTCCAACAGGATTGCGCGGATGCTGATCCTGCGGGATCCGCCCAGTCTTGATCTGGGCGAGGTGACGGACAAAGGGTCGATCAACGCCCGTGCCGTGATCCGTCACAGGCCGGATGCCGTGGCGCGGGTCTTCGACGGCCCCGAGGGCATTGCCCGCGAATAGATGCAGCACCTTCGTTCAGGCGGCCTCATTCTGGCGTGCAGTCGCATCCAAAGACAAAGGCCGCCGGATCGCTCCGGCGGCCTTGCCCGTTGTTCCTGGCAGAGCGATCAGCCGCCGTTCTGCACGATCAGGTCCTTGGCCTGCTGGATCAGCGCGCGGCCGTCGATCCCCTTGGTTTCCATATCGGCCACCCAACGGTCGACGACGGGCTGCGCCTTTTCCTTCCAGCGCGCGACTTCGGCCTCGTCCAGCTGAACGATGTTGTTGCCACGATCCACGGCGATCTTGCGGGCGGGTACGTCATAGTCCCACATGACCTGCGACGCGAAGGCCGCCAGCTTCTCGCCCGATTCCGCATCGATGGCGGCGCGGATATCCTCGGGCAGGGATTCATAGCGATCCTTGTTCATGACCAGCACGATTGTCGCCGTATAAAGCGCCTCGGGGCCGCCGAATTCGACGTGGTTGCTGACCAGTTCAGACACGCGCACGGCGGTGGTCACTTCCCACGGGATCACGGTTGCGTCGATCACGCCCTTGGACAGCGATTCCGGGATCGCGGGCAGGGGCATGCCCACCGGTGTCGCGCCCAGTTCGTTCAGCATGTCGGTGATCACGCGGGTCGGCCCGCGCAGCTTCTTGCCGGCCATGTCTTCCAGGCTGTTGATGGGATCCTTGGAATGGATCAGGCCGGGGCCATGCACCCATGCGCCCAGAACCTTGACGTCCTTGTATTCCTCGGCCTGCCATTCGCTGTCGACCAGCTGCATGAAGGCCTTCGAGGTGGCGACGGGGTTGGTCATCATGAAGGGCAGTTCGAACACTTCGGTCTTGGGGAAGCGGCCGGGGGTATAGCCCACCACGGTCATGACCATGTCCACGGTGCCATCGATCGCCTGATCCATCAGATCGGTCGGACGGCCACCCAGGGCCATGGCGTCGTAGTGCTCGATCTTCAGCTTGCCGCCTGCGCGTTCTTCCACGGCAGTCGCCCAGGGCTTGAGGATATGCGCCGGCACCGGGGCGGGCGGCGGCAGGAACTGGTGCAGCCGCAGCGTCACCTCCTGCGCGGACAGGCTGGCCGGGGCAAGCGCCAAGGCAAATGCGGCCGCAGCGGCGGTCTTCATCAGGTTACGTCGAATCATTGGTTTCCTCCCAGAAACGGGTCGGTTTGGCCGACCCTTCGTTGCATCTTGTGTCAGGTTTCCGACCAGCGCAATTGATTATCTGTCATAGCTAGTTTTCACGCTGGCGGGGATCTTGTCAGTTCAGGGTCACGGGCAGGCTGCGCGGACCGCGGAAGCCGAAGCCGTAGAATTGCACCGCCGCCGGATCGGGCAGCGTCATGTTCGGGAAGCGGTCGCAGAGCAGGGGCAGCATGATATTGGCCAGCATCCGCCGCGCCACATGTGTGCCCTGGCAGAAATGCGGCCCGTTGCCGAAGGCCTGGTGCGGCAGCTTGGGGCGGAACACATTGTAAAGATGCCCGTCCTCATAGATATCCTCGTCATGGTTGGCCGAGGCCTGGATCGTCATGACGGTGTCGCCCTTGGGAATGTGGAAGCCCCTGATCTCGGTGTCCTCGGTGACCAGGCGCGACGAGACCTGGATCGGCGCGACCCAGCGCACGCCTTCCTCGAAGGCATCGGCCCAAAGCGCATCGCGCTTGACTGCGGCGAACTGGTCGGGGTTGATCATGAGCCCGTAAAGGATCGTCAGCAGCGCGTCGCGCGGCTCGTTGATGCCGCCGCCGATGGCGATCTTGATGTTCGAATAGATCTGGCTTGTCGGGATCGGGTCCTCGGCATTGACCATCACGGACAGCGCGCTCTGGTCGGGATCGGCGCGCAGGCGTTCCGATGCAGCGGCGAACAGGGCGTCCATCTCGTCATTGGCGGCATCGCATTGCGCGAAAAGCGCATCCGCCCAGCCGAAATTCCCCGCCCCGTCGATCAGGATCTGCGACCAGCGCTGCATGTCGTCGTCGGACGCTTCGGGAATGCCCAGAAGATGCGTCAGGCAGCGCGCCGCAAAAGGTCCGGCCAGCGTGGTGAAAAGGTCCACCGTTTCACCGCGCGGCAGGCGCGCCACGTAATCCTCGGCGATCCGGGTATAGATCGGCTCCCAGCACTGCTTGATGTTGCGCGCGGTGAAGGCGGGGGCCATCGCGCCACGTTCCGCAGCATGCTCGGCCCCGTCCTTGCGCATCAGCGTATGGGCGCGGAAGGCGCGCTGCATCGGCGTGTTGGGGTCGTTCGAACTGAACAGCGCGGGATTGTCCTTGACGTATTTCGTATCGGCCGCCTTGGTCAGCAGCGTACGCCCCACCGCCTTGACCCGCAGCACCGGCGCTTCGGCGCGCAGGCGCTTGTAGACGGTATAGGGATCAAGCGTCAGTTGCTGGATGGTGATCTGGTCATCCAGCGGTGCCTCCGGTGCCATGGGCGTATCGAGCGTCATGGTCCTGCCCTCCCCTGCGTGAACCTGCACAAGGACCCTATCGGATCGGGTGGCATGGGACAATCCGATGGAATCGATACATGGTATCGGTTAATCTGATCGGGAAGGGCTGCGGAATCAAAGGGCGGGACATGGCGACACCCAAGGACAGTGACCCCATGGGCGTGGATTTCGCGGCGCTGCGGGTGCTGCGGCTGGTGCATGACTACGGCTCGTTCTCGCGCACGGCCGAGGTGCTTGGCCTCAACCAGTCCTCGGTCAGCTATACGATCGACCGGCTGCGCCGCGCCTTCGGCGATCCGCTGTTCGTGCGGCAGGGGGCCGGTGTCGTGCCGACTGATCGCTGCGAAGAGATCGTCCGCGAGGCGGCGCGGATGCTGGACGAGTTCCTGGCCCTGTCCACCCCGCGCGCCTTCGATCCGGCGCGGGCAGCAGCGACAGTGACCCTGTCGTGCAATTACTACGAACGCGCCACGCTGGTGCCGCTGCTGGTGCGGCGGCTGCGGGCGCTGGCGCCGGGGCTGAAGGTGCAGGTGATCACCTCGACCGTGCGCGGGCGCGAACAGCTCAGCCGTGGCGAAAGCGATCTGCTGATCGGTCCGGTCCATATCGGTGATGCCGGTTTCTTCGGGCGCCGCCTGCTGGGGGATCACTATGTCTGCGTGATGGCGCCGGACAATCCGCTGGGCGACAGCCCCCTTGATCAGGCGGAATTTGCAGCCGCGCCGCAGGTCGTGGTGACCTATGGGGGCAACTGGCGCTCGCGCTACCTGGTCGAGATGGAGGCGGCGGGCCTTGCGCCCAACATGGTGCTGGAACTGCCCAGCCCGGCCACGCTCAAGGCGATCCTGCCGGGCACCGACCTGATCGCCACCGTGCCGCTGCGCACGGCGCAGTCCTTCGGTGCGGGCCTCAGGATCGTCGATTGCCCGTTTCCCGCGCCTTTCGCCATCGACCTTTACTGGACGGCGCGGACCCATCATTCGCCGATGCATCGCTGGCTGCGCGGCCTGATCGGTCAGATCGCCGCCGAGATCGAGAGCGAGGCCGAAGCCCCGGCTGATCCGTGATCACCCCGGAAAATGGCAGGCGACACGGCTGGGCCCGATCGGTTCCAGCACCGGCTGGACCTTGCGGCAGACATCCTGCGCCTTGGGGCAGCGATCGGCAAAGGCGCAGCCCTTGGGCGGGTTGATCGGACTGGGGGGATCGCCGCTGATCTTGACGGGACGGACATAGCCGCGCGACTTGCGCCGCGCCAGGCTTGGGGCGGCCGACAGAAGCGCCTGCGTATAGGGATGCTGCGGCGCGTCGAACAGCGCATCGCGCGGCGCCATCTCGACGATCTTGCCCAGGTACATCACCGCCACATCGTCGCAGACATGGCGCACCACGCCAAGGTCATGGCTGATGAACAGGTAGCTCAGGCCAAGCTCGGCCTTGAGACGGGCCAGAAGGTTCAGGATCTGCGCCTGGATCGCCACGTCCAGCGCGGACACCGGCTCGTCGCAGACCAGCAGCTTGGGGTTGGTGGTCAAGGCGCGGGCAATGGAAATGCGCTGCCGCTGGCCACCCGAAAACTGGTGCGGAAAGAGGTTCAGCTGATCTGGCCGCAGCCCCACGAGGCGGAACAGTTCGGTGACCCGCGCGCGGCGCTCCTCGGGGGTGCCGATCTCCATCAGGTCCATCGGTTCGCGCACGATATCGGCCACGCGGGCGCGCGGGTTCAGGCTGCTGTAGGGATCCTGGAAGATCAACTGCACGTCGCGGCGCCGTTGGCGCATGGCCTCGTCATCCAGCTGCAGCAGGTCCTCGCCCTGGAACATGACCTGGCCGCCGGCCGCTTCGACCAGGCGGATCGTGGCCATCGCCGTCGTGGTCTTGCCCGATCCGCTTTCGCCCACGATGCCCAGGGCACGCCCCTGTTCCAGGCTGAACGAGACCTGCCTGACCGCTTCCAGCATGGGGCGGGGGCCAAAGAAACCCTGGCGCGGCAGCGCGAATTGCACGGTCAGGTCGCGCACATCCAGAAGCGTGGTCATATCCGGCCCTCCGCGACGGCATGGCAGGCGACGGGGTGATGGCCATGCGCCTGCAACAGCGGCTTCTCGCTGTCGCAGCGCGGGGCGCGATGCGCGCAGCGGTCGGCAAAGGCGCAACCCGCCCCCAGCATG
This sequence comes from Paracoccaceae bacterium, assembly GCA_030758115.1. Lineage (GTDB taxonomy): Bacteria > Pseudomonadota > Alphaproteobacteria > Rhodobacterales > Rhodobacteraceae > Seohaeicola. The sequence continues at coordinate 11,057 of JANREX010000092.1, forward strand.
TGCAGCGGCGGTACGACACCGGGGATCTCGCGCAGCGTGTCCTCGCCCTTGCCCAGGGCCGGGATGCACGAGATCAGACCCCGCGTATAGGGATGCTGCGGCAGGTCCAGCACGTCATCGGCGCGCCCCTGTTCGATCACGCGGCCCGCATACATCACGGCCACACGGTCGGCCATTTCGGAAATCGCGCCCATGTCATGGGTGATCAGGATGATCGCCGCGCCGAAATCGCGCTGGATCTCGTTCAGCAGATCGAAGATCTGCGCCTGCACGGTGACGTCCAGCGCGGTTGTGGGTTCATCCGCGATCAGAACGCGGGGGCGGCAACTGACCGCCATGGCGATCATCACCCGTTGGCGCATGCCGCCCGACAGCTGGTGCGGATAATCCCGCGCGCGCCGGTCGGGGCTGGGAATGCCCACGCGGTCCAGCAGCGCCACCGCATCGCGAAAGGCCTGATCGGCGCTGACCTTCTGATGCAGCATGATCGCTTCGGCGATCTGGTCGCCCACGGTGAAGACCGGGTTGAGGCTGGTCATCGGTTCCTGAAAGATCATCGCCATCTCGGCCCCGCGCAGGGCGCGCATCCGCGCCTCGCTGGCCTGGGTCAGATCCTCGCCCGCCAGCCGGATCGCGCCGCCCGCGATCTTGCCCGGCGGGCTGGGGATCAGCCCCATCACCGACAGGGCGGTGATCGACTTGCCGCAGCCGCTTTCGCCCACAACGCCCAGCGTCTCGCCCGCGTTCACCGAAAGCGAGACGGAATCCAGCGCCGTCACCGGCCCGTAGCGCGTGTTGAAGGTCACGCGCAGGTCCTCGATCTGCAACAGCGCGCTCATCTTTCCCTCAGCTTCGGATTGAAGGCATCGTTCAGCCCGTCACCGATCAGGCTGACCGAGAAGACGGTCAAGAAGATCGCAAGGCCGGGGAAGGTCACGGGCCACCAGGCATCCAGGATATAGGCGCGGTTCGAGCCGATCATCAGCCCCCAGCTCATGGTGTTGGGATCGCCCAAGCCCAGAAAGGACAGCCCCGCCTCGAACAGGATCGCGACGCCGATGGTCAGCGTCGCCGACACGATCAGGGGCGGCGCGGCATTCGGCAGGATCACCGTCCAGATGATGCGCCGGTTCCTCGCGCCGATGGCGCGGGCGGCCGTCACATATTCCAGCTCCTTGATCTTCATCACCTCGGCCCGCGTCAGGCGCGCGGTCTGCGGCCAACTGACCACGCCGATGGCCATGGCGATGGTGAACAGCGTGGGCGAAAACAGCGTGACAAGCACCATGGCGAACAGCAGCGTCGGCAGGACCTGGAAGAATTCGGTGATCCGCATCAGAAGGTTGTCCACCCAGCCGCCGTAGAAACCCGCCAGCGCGCCCAGGCTGACGCCGATCACCATGGTGATCGCCGCGGCCGCCGCGCCCACGGCAAGGGTCGGCCCGCCGCCCGCGACCAGCCCGGCAAAGATGTCGCGCCCCAGGTAGTCGGTCCCGAGCGGGAATTCCGGGGTCACGCCGGGCGGCTCATGCGGCGCCCAGACGATCTCATAGGGGTTGCCACCATAGAAGAACGTCCCCCAGAGCGTCGCCAGTACGATCCCGGTCAGCATGATCACGCCCGCCACGGCGGGGATGTTGCGCCGGAACATGCGCCAGGCTTCGCGCGCTGGGCTTTCGGCCTTGAACTCGGTCGCCTCGGTCACGGCCTGCTCCTTCGGGCTGTTTCTTCTTGCCCCAAATATCCCGGGGGAGTCGCAGCCCAAGGGGCGGCGACGGGGGCTGGCCCCCATGACCACAGCGGTATCCGCAGGGCCCCGCTCATGATTTGCCCCGCAGACGCGGATCGGCCAGCCGGTAGCTGAGGTCTGTCAGCAGGTTCGCCACCACGACCATCGCACTGGCGAAGAACAGCACCCCCATGATCGTGGGATAATCCCGCCGCAGGATGGAGTCGAAGGCCAGTCGCCCCATGCCGGGCCAGTTGAACACGGTCTCGACCAGAAGCGCGCCTGAGATCAGGTTGCCGAACTGCAGGCCCGCCACCGTCAGGATCGGCAGCGAGGCGTTGCGCAGCGCATGCTTGAACAGGACCGAACGTTCCGAAGCCCCCTTGGCCCGCGCGGTGCGGATGTAATCCGATCCCAGCACCTCCAGCATCGAGGCCCGGCTGAGGCGCGCGTATTGCGCAAGATAGATCAGCGCGAGGGTGAAGGCCGGCAGCACAAGGTGATGGGCCACATCCAGCGCCCGGATCATGAAGCCCGCATCGCGCAGCCGCACCGATTGCATGCCCTCGACGGGAAAGATCGGAAAGACGCTGGCGAAAAGGATGATCAGCATGATCCCGGTCCAGAAGACCGGCACCGCATAGCCGATGGTGGCAAAGACCGACACGAAGCCCGACAGCACACCGTTGGGCTTGCGCGCGGCGATCACCCCCAGGAAGACCCCCAGCAGGATCGAAATGACCTGCGCGCAGAGCACCAGCAGGATCGTCGGGCCGATCCTGTCCCCGATCAGGGTCGCGACCGGCTGATTGAAAAAGAAGGATTGCCCCAGATCGCCCTGCAGCACATTGCCGATATAGATGCCAAGCTGGGTCAGTACGGGTTTGTCCAGGCCATAGTCGGCCCGGATCGCGGCCAGCAGCGCCTCGTCCGCGCCCCCCATCTCGCCTGCGATCACCACCGCCGGATCACCCGGCGCAAGCCGGATCAGCAGGAAGTTCAGCACCACGACGCCCAGCATGAGCAACAGGCCGTAGAACAGGCGCCTCAGCAGGTAGGAGGGTGTCATGACATGTCCCGTTTGCCAGAAAAGTGACGGGCCGCCGCAGAGTGCGGGCGGCCCGTGCCTCGGTTCATATCACTTGGACCAGTGGACGCGGTCCATCGGATGCATGGTGCCCCAGATGCCCATGGGGGCATTCATCAGCTCTTTCTTGTAGGCCGTATGATAGGGCGTCGCGTTGATGAAGTAGATCGGCACATCCTGCGTCACCAGGGCCTGGAACTCGGAATAGAGCGCCTTGCGCTTGGCGAAATCGCCCTCGATCGCGGCCTGCGCCAGGATCTCGTCGACGCGCGCGTTGGAATAGCTTTGCGTGTTGGACCAGATGACGCCCTGACGGATGTTGTCGGTCAGGTAGGTGCGGTGCACCCCGATCACCGGGTCGCCCCAGTTGAAGACCACGTCCATCGTCAGCTCGAAGTCATGCCCGCCGACGCGGCCCGCCCATGTCGGGAAATCGGGTGCCGCGCGCACGGTCACGTCGATGCCGATCTTGGCCAGCTGCGACTTGAGGTATTCGGCGATGCTTTTCTGCTGCTCGGCCGGGCCGGGGATGTAATCCACGGTCAGCTCCATCCCGTCGCCGAAACCGGCCTCGGTCATCAGGGCCTTGGCCTTTTCCAGGTCCACATCATAGGCGGCGACAGCAGCGGCATCGAAGAAGGGCGAGCTTTCGATGATCGGGCTGCGCTGCGGGGTCGAGACGCCGCGATGCAGCGCCTTGGTGATGAAGTCGCGGTCGACCGCGTAGGAAATCGCCTGGCGCACCCGGACGTCCGACAGTTTCGGCGACTTGGTGTTGAAGGCCAGCCAGTTGATCGGGCCGACGGCGGCATAGCCTTCGTTGCTGACCGTCAGGTGATCGGCTTCGCTCAGGCGCTTGATCTCCTGGCTGCCGGCCATGAAGGGATAGACATCGGCCTCGCCGTTTTCCATCGCGATCAGCAGCGCGGAGGGGTCGTTGATGATGCGGATGATGATTTCATCCAGCATGGGGCGGCCTTCGATGAAGAAATTCGGGTTCTTCTTCAGAACGATGGCTTCGCCGGGGGTGAATTCCGACAACATGAAGGGGCCCGAGCCGATCGGGGCCGCGTTGGCGGGATGCGCTTTCACGTCCTGGCCGTCGCCATAGATGTGCTTGGGCAGGATCGGCGCCAGCGCGGGCGACAGGGCCAGCAGCAGGGCGGGGTGCGGATTGCTCAGCTTGATGACAGCCGTATGGGCATCCGGTGTCTCGATCGCCTCGACCGGGGCGAACATCGACTTGAAGGGGTGGTTCTCCTTGATCGTCATGATCGAGAAAGCGACATCTTCCGATGTGACCGGCTTGCCGTCATGGAAGGTGGCGTTCTGCACCAGGTTCAGTGTCACGCTCAGCCCGTCGTCGCTGACCGACCAGGATTCCGCCAGGTAGGGCTGCGGTTCCCAGTTCTCGTCATAGCGCAGCGGCGAGGCGAAGATCTGCGTCGAAGGCACGGCGGTTGCGATGCCGGATTGCACAGCGCCGTTCAGGTGACGCGGCACCTGGCTGGACGCGATCACCAAGGTGCCTTCAGCCTGCAAAGGGGCTGTGGAAAGTGCGGATGCGGCAATCACCGCCGCGCCCATCAGGCGTGTCATCATTTTCATGTCTGTCTCCCGGTTGTGGCTTGGGTCTTTGTTTTTTCCCTTGATGCAAAGGCTAGCGGCGACCCTATCCCCGGAAAACAGTGTTTTCTGTGGATGAAAAGGCTAAATTTTGGGGGAAGCTGCCGTTTGGCCCGTGGCGTGCCCGCTTTCGGCGGGTGTGAGGATGAGGTCGTTGAAAATCCCCTGTCGTGCAAGATCGGCGCTGATGTCGAGCACGGCCTGAACGATTGTCGATCGCCGCGAGGCCTGCGTGTAGGCCACGCCGAATTCGGGTGTGTCCACCTGCCCTTCGATGGGGCGGGCGACATAGCCGTTCGATCCGTCGCGATCGGCCTTGGAGCAGATGTTCAGGATCGAATATCCGAATCCCGCCGCTACAAGGCCGCGCAGCACCGAACTTGATTTCGTGGTATGCACCACGTTCAGTTCCAGCCCGTGATCGCGGAACACGCCCCGGAAATAGCTTTTGGATGTGGGCAGATCCAGCAGGACCATCGGCAGGCCCGACAGGTCGGACAAGGCCACGCTGTCCTTCTCGGCCAAGGGCGAATCCAGCGGCAGCAGCGCCCAGGGTCGCGCCATGAAGAGGGGCTGGAATGGTCCGGTTTCCGCCCCGCGTCGCCGGTATGTCAGCGCAAGGTCGATCCGCCCTGTCTGCAGTAGTTCCTGAAGCGCCTCCAGGTTGTCCTCCTTCAGGTCGATCCGGATCGCGGGATAGATCTTGGACACATGCTTGAGCACGCGGGGCAGCACATAGGGCGCCGTGGGCGCATAGCAGCCCAGATGCAGCGTGCCGGTCGGATCGCCCGACAGAGACATCAGGTCGGATTCGAAGATCCGTGCCTGTTCGAGGAAATCGGCGATGCGGGTCGCCACGGTCTGCCCGGCCTCGGTCGGTTGCACGCCCTTGGCGGGCACGCGGCGAAACAGCTCCATCCCCAGGCTTTCTTCGATCGCGTCGATCGAGGCGGTGATCGAGGATTGCGAGATATGCATTTCGGCGGCAGCGCGCGAAATGGAGCCGCTGCGCACTGCGGCATCGAAGTAGCGTAGCTGCTTGAGCGTGAAATGCATCGCGTTCCCCCATCGGATCAAGTTTCTCCTGACAGTAAAACCATTTTCCCACAGGACAAAGCTCGTTTACGCCTTGAGGGAAAAAGGGGGTGGCGATGTCCGGTATTACCGTCTTTCAGGCCGCAAAGATCATCACCATGGACCCGAACCGGCCCACGGCCACGCATGTCGCGGTGCGCGACGGCCATGTTCTGGCCGTGGGCGATGCCACTTGCGCCGATCAGTGGGGCCGGGTGCATCACGACGACCGGCTTGCCGGAACCGTGCTGATGCCCGGCTTTGTCGAAGGGCACAGCCACATGTCGGAAACCTGCTTTTGGGATTATACCTATGTGGGCTTTCACGACCGTATCGACCCTGACGGCCAGCCATGGCCCGGCCTGACCGAAATCGGCGCGGTTCTGGCGCGTCTGCGTGATGCGGCCGCGCGCCTTGGTCCTGACGAGCCGTTGATCGCCTGGGGCTTCGATCCGATTTTCCTGTCCTCCGAACGTCTGACCCGCGATCATCTGGACAGTGTCACCGCTGATCGTCCGGTGGTGGTGCTGTTTTCGTCGGGCCACCTGATGTGCGTGAATTCCGCGGCGCTTGCGGCGGTGGGGTATGATCGCGCCAGCAATGTCGAGGGCATCCAGCGCCGACCCGACGGAGAGCCCAATGGCGAGCTGCATGAAATGGCGGCGATGTTCCCTGTCATGCGCCGGATCGGGATGGATTTCCGCACCCGCTCGCATCAGCGCGCCTATGTCGATGCTTTCGGGCGGATCTGCCGCCGGTCGGGCGTCACCACCGCCACCGATCTTTTCGCCATGGTCACGCAAGAGGGCGCCGAAGCCCTGGCCCAGGCCACGGCGCGGCCCGATTATCCCGTGCGGATCGTGCCCGCGGTGTCGACCCTGCACAGCACCCCCGAGGAGGTGCGCGCCCAGATGGCCGACCTGCGCCAGTTGAACCATGACAAGCTGCGCTTCGGTGCTGTCAAGCTGATGACCGATGGCTCGATCCAGGGGTTCAGCGCGCGCATCCTGTGGCCTGGCTATGTGGGCGGTCAGCCCAATGGCATCTGGAACATGCCGCCCGCGCAGATTCACGCCACCTGCGCAATGATGCAGCAGGCAGGCATCCAGATGCATATCCACACCAATGGCGACGAGGCCAGCACCGTCGTGCTGGATGCGCTGGCGGCGGCGGCCCGCGCGCATCCCTGGCCCGGTGCCCGCCACGTGCTGCAACATGCGCAGATGATGGGGCCGGCCCTTTTTGCCCGTGCGGCCGAACTGGGCGTTTGCGTGAACCTTTTTGCCAATCACATCTGGTATTTCGGCGATCAGCATGCCGCATTGACCATCGGGCCGGATCGGGCCGCGCGCATGGATGCCTGCCGCGCGGCGCTGGATGCGGGCCTGACCATGGCGATCCACTCAGATGCCCCTGTCACGCCGATGGGCCCCCTGTTCACCGCATGGTGCGCGGTCAACCGACAGACCATGTCGGGGCGCACCCTGGGGGCGGCGCAATGCATCTCGGTGCCCGAGGCGCTTTACGCCATCACGATGGGTGCCGCCCGGACGCTGAAGCTGGAGGCCGAGATCGGCAGCATCGAGGCCGGCAAGCGCGCCGATTTCGCCGTTCTGGCCGAGGACCCGCTTGCCATCGACCCGATGCGCCTGAAAGACCTGCCCGTACTGGGCACCGTCATCGGCGGCCATGTCGATGCATTGATTTGAGAAGGAAAGGAACCCGATGTCCACAATCATCGTCTACAGCGCCCGCAAGATCATCACGATGGATCCGAACCGGCCCGAGGCCACGCATGTCGCTGTCCGGGATGGCCGAATTCTTGCGGTAGGTGGCGCCGATTGCGCGGATGCCTGGGGCGCTGTGCGCCATGATGACAGCCTCAAGGATGCGGTGCTGATGCCGGGCCTGGTGGAAGGGCACGCGCATATGATGGCCGGCGCGATGTGGAATTTCGCCTATGCCGGGTATCATGACCGGATGGATCCCAAGGGCAAATGGTGGAAGGGCAAGCCGGATCTGGAGGCTGTGGTCCGCGACCTGTCCGATTATGAAAAGACGCTCGCGCCTGGTCAGCCGTTGCTGGGCTGGGGGCTGGACCCGATCTTTTTCGCGGGCGAGCGCCTCAGCCGCAAGCATCTGGACCAGATCAGCACGGATCGCCCCGTGGCGATCATGTTCTCGAATTTCCACCTGATGTGCGTGAACTCCAAGGCGCTGGACATGGCGGGCTATGATCGCGCCACCAATGCCGAAGGCGTGGTCAAGGATGCCAAGGGCGACCCCACCGGCGAGTTGCAGGAAATGGCGGCCATGTTCCCGGTCATGCGGCGCGTCGGCATGGATTTCCGCGGTCTGTCCCAAACCGAAGGCGCGATCCGCAGCTATGGCGAGGTCTGCATGCGCGCAGGCGTGACCACCGTCACCGATCTCTATTCGCAGATGGAGGATGCCGATCTGGCGACATTGGTCGCGGTGACGGATGATGCCGATTTTCCCGCCCGGCTGGTGCCGGTGCTGGGGGTCGCAGGGGCCGATCCCGCACAGGCGGCGGCGCGCGCCCTCGCGCTCAAGGCCCAGTCGCGCGACAAGTTGCGCATGGGGGCGGTCAAGCTGATGACCGACGGCTCGATCCAGGGCTGGACCGCGCGGGTGAAGTGGCCCGGCTATGTCGGCGGGCAGGCCAACGGCATCTGGAACATGGCCCCGGCCGAGATCCAGCGCATGGTGGCCACGATGCAGGAAGCGGGTGTGCAGATGCATATCCATGTCAACGGGGACGAGGCCAGCAGCGTCGCCATCGACGCCATCGCAGATGCCGCGCGCAACCATCCCTGGCAGGATGCGCGGCACGTGTTGCAGCATTGTCAGCTGATGGGCGTGGACCAGTTCCTGCGCTGTGTGGAACTGGGGATCTGCACCAACATCTTCTCGAATCATATCTGGTATTTCGGCGATCAGCACGCCGCCCTGACCGTGGGCGAGGATCGCGCCTGCCGGATGAACGCGGCGCGTGCGGCGCTGGATGCGGGCGTGCATGTGGCGCTGCATTCGGACGCGCCCGTGACGCCGCTGGGCCCGTTGTTCACCGCATGGTGCGCGGTCAACCGTCAGACCATGTCGGGCCGCACCTTGGGGGCGGCGCAATGCATCACCGTGCCCGAAGCACTGCATGCGATCACGCTGGGGGCGGCCTTCACGCTGAAGATGGATCACGAGGTGGGCAGCATCGAAACCGGCAAGCGCGCGGATTTCGCGATCCTGGGCGATGATCCTTTGGCCGTCGATCCCATGGCGCTGAAGGATGTGCCGGTGCTGGGCACGGTCCTGGACGGGCGGGTGCACCTGGCATGAGCCTGCCGCGTCTGCCCCTCACGGTGATCGGCGGCTACCTCGGCGCGGGCAAGACCACGCTGATCAACCGCCTGCTGCGCGAGGATCATGGCCAGCGCGTGCTGGTCATGGTCAATGATTTCGGCGCGATCAACATCGACGCCGATCTGCTGGTGTCGGCCGATGGGGACACGATGACCCTGACCAATGGCTGCGTCTGCTGCACGATGGGGGCGGACCTGTTCATGGCGATGGGCGATGCGCTGGATCGACGCCCGCGCCCTGATCACCTTGTGATCGAGGCGTCAGGCATCGCGGATCCCGCGCGCATTGCCACGGCGGCGCGGGCCGAACCCGACATGGCCTATGGCGGCATCGCGGTGGTCGTGGATGCGATGCACTGGGGCGCGCTGGCGGATGATCCGCAGATCGGTGCGCAGATCCGGGGCCAGGTGGCGGTGGCCGACCTTTTGCTGATCTCGAAGGCGGAAGATGGCGTGCCGCCCGCCCTGACCGCGCGTCTTGCCGCGCTCAGCGCCGCACCGCAGATCGATATCGGCGATTGCGCCGCCGTGGCGCCGCTGCTGCTGGGTGGGCTTGCGCCCTTGCAGGGCAAGCGCGAGGGCGGCGGGCATCCCGCCTATGTCGGCTGGAGCCATGACGGGGACGAGGCGATGAGCCGCGCGGCGCTGGCCGCGAAACTGGCGCAGGCGCCGCAGGCGCTTTACCGGATCAAGGGACTGGTCGCCGCGCCCGACAGCGCCGGCTGGGAGGTCCAGGTCGTGGGGCGCAGCATCGAGATCAAGCCCGCGCTGGACAGGGTCGCGCGCACAAGGCTGGTGGCCATCGGTCCGCAATCCGCAATTGCGCGGGCCGATATCGCCGACTGGTGGTCACAGGGCTAAGGGCGCAAGACCCGCGATCAGCAGGAGGTGCGGGTCGTGTTCTTGCCTTCCGGGCTGCAGAACAGCCGGTACAGAAGGCCGATCACCTCATAGGTGTTTTCATCGGCCAGCCTGTAGAAAATCGTCTTGCCCTCGCGCCGGGTGGTCACAAGACCTTCCTCGCGCAGCCGCGCCAGCATCTGGCTGACCGCGGCCTGCCGGATCTCGAGCAGGTTTTCCAGCTCGCCCACGGATTTCTCGCCCGAGCCGAGATGACACAGAATCATCAGCCGCCCCTCATGGGCCAGCGTCTTGAGATAGGCCGCGGCTGCCTCGGCGCTGCGCGCCATTTCAGACGGGGGCGCTGGTGGGCTTTGTGTTGTTGTCGTCAATTCTGCCAGATCCTGCATGGGGTCGCTCATCTCTCTTATCACACCCCTCCGGAAAGTGCGACATTACTGCTTGTCAGCCGGAGCACCGCCTTCAAAATGGTTCTCATTCTGATAATCGCAAGGGTCTTCCTGCATTTGCAGGTGCAAACCCGTCCCGGTGAAAGGATGCGCACGGGCCAGATCCTCGTCGATCTCGATGCCGAGGCCGGGTGTTTCGGGTGGGATCACATGGCCGTTTTCGACCCGGATCATTCCCTTGATCAGACTGTCATGGAAGGGCGTTTCGATGGTTTCGATCATCAGAAGGTTGGGGATGGACGCGGCCAGATGGATGTTTGCCGCCCATTCCACGGGGCCTGCGTAAAGATGCGGGGCCATCTGGACGTTGAACGCCTCGGCCATGGCGGCCACTTTCTTCATCTCCCAGATGCCGCCGGCACGCCCCAGCGCGGGTTGCAGGATCTCGGCCCCGCCGGTGCGCAGCAGCGTGGCGAATTCCGCCTTGGTGGTCATCCGCTCGCCGGTGGCCAGCGGAATCCGCACGGCCTGCGCAACCTGCTGGAATTCCAGCAGATTGTCTGGCGGGATCGGTTCTTCGTACCACAGCGGGCTATAGGGCTCCAGCGCCTGGCCCAGCCGGATCGCGCCGGCGGTGCTGAACTGCCCATGGGTGCCGAACAGCAGGTCGGCACGATCGCCGACGGCTTCGCGGATCGCGCGGCAGAAGGCGACCGAGCGCGTGATGTCGGACATGGCGGGCATGTGCCCGCCGCGCATCGTATAGGGGCCCGCCGGGTCGAACTTGACCGCCGTATAGCCGCGGTTCACCGCGTCGATGGCCGATTCCGCCGCCATCTCGGGCGAGACCCAGAAGGGGCCGTGTTCGTGATGGGGCAGCGGATAGAGATAGGTATAGGCGCGCAGGCGGTCGTTCATCTTGCCGCCCAGCAGCGCCCAGACAGGCCGTCCGCGATCCTTGCCCAGGATGTCCCAGCAGGCGATCTCGAGTCCCGAAAACGCACCCATCACCGTCAGGTCGGGGCGCTGCGTGAAGCCGGAGGAGTAGACGCGGCGGAACATCTTCTCGATATTCTCGGGGTTCTCGCCCTGCATGTGGCGGGCGAACACATCCTCGATCACCGCGCGCATCGCGTCGGGGCCGACGGTCGAGGCATAGCATTCGCCCCAGCCCGTGATGCCGGTGTCGGTCGTGACCTTCACGAAGATCCAGTAGCGCCCGCCCCAGCCCGGCGCGGGCGGCGCGGTGACGATGATATCAAGATCAACCAGCTTCATCGTACGTCGCTCCTCTTGAGTATTTTTGGAACAGTGAAAGGTGTCGTCAGTCGTTCAGGATGATCACGTTGCGCCGCGCGGCACCGGTTTTGGTGTCGGCGATCGCCTCGTTGATCTGATCAAGCGTCCAGCGGCCGGAAATCAGCTCGTCCAGCTTCAGCCGCCCCTGCTGATAGAGGTCCACCATCCAGGGGATATCGCGCTTGATCACCACATCGCCCATCTTGGACCCGATCAGCCCCTGGCCCACGGCGGCCATCACCACCGGCTCATAGCTGGAGGTCTGGCCGGAATGGGGCATCCCCACCATCACCACGCGCCCGCCATAGCCCAGGTAGCGCGGCGCGGTGTCATAGGCCGGGATCGCGCCCACGGTCACGATGACCGCGTCGGCGCCGCGCCCCAGGATCCGCTTGGCGCGGCTCCAGGGTTTGGGATCGGTCGCCAGGATCCCGTCCGTGGCACCGAATTCGCGCGCGATCGCAAGCTTGTCCTCGCTCATGTCGACGGCGATGATGCGGCGCGCGCCCGCGATCCGCGCGCCCTGGATCGCATTCAGGCCGACACCGCCCGCACCGATCACGACCACATCCTGCCCGGCGCGCAGACCGGCGGCATTGACCACAGCACCGACGCCCGTGATCACGCCGCAGGACAGCAGCGCCGCGACATCCTTGCCCAGTTCGTCGGGGATCTTCACGATCTGGCTTTGATCGACCACCACGGATTCCGCGAAGGCGCCGCAGGCCATGGCCTGGTGCAGCACGCCGCCATCGGCGGTGCTCAGCGGGCCCTTGTCGCCGTTGTAGGGGGTTTCGCACAATGTCGGCTTGCCCGATCCGCAATTGGTGCAGCCGCCACAGGCGCGGATCAGGGTCACTGCCACGCTGTCACCCACGGCCAGCCCGGCCACACCTGCGCCCACGGCGGTCACCCGGCCTGCCGCCTCATGGCCATAGACCGCGGGCAGGGTGCCGCCCCAGGCGCCTTCGGCAAAGGAAATGTCGGAATGGCAGATCGCCACGGCGTCAAGCTTGACCTCGACCTCGCCCATTTCGGGCGCGCGCAGGCGCACCTCTTCGATGGTCAGGGGGGTGCCGAAGGCATGGCATACGGCGGCCTTGATCATCTGCATGGCGGGTTCCTTTCCAGTCTGGTCCTGTCGGTTCGCCCGAACCTGCCCGCCCCGGATCAGCCGTGCAAGTGCAAAACAGCCGTTCGCATGTCGGAATTCAGCGCCCTCAGCCGGTGATGCGCCGCCCGCGCGTCTGATAGATCACCGTGGCCAGCGCCATGATCAGCGCCGACAGCAGGAAGGGCGCGCCCGGCAGATAGATCGCGGCCTCGGCGCGGGTGAAGCTGGCGAAGGTCTGCGTCATCACCAGCGGTGCCAGCACCATGGCCACGGCTGTCAGGCTGGTCAGCACCCCCTGCAATTCGCCCTGCGCGTTATCCGCGACGGCGCGCGACAGGATGCCTTGCAGCGCGGGCAGCCCGATCGCCCCCAGCGCCGTGACCGGGATCAGAAGCAACAGGATCAGCCCGGACGAGATGAAGCCAAGGATCGCCAGCGATACGACCTCGATCACGAGGCCCAGCAGCACGGTGCGCGCCTCGCCGAAGGCGCGGATCGCAGGGCCGATCAGCGTGCCCTGCACCACGGCCAGCGATATGCCGTAGACCGCCAGCGAGACGCCGATCAGCCCCGGCGACCAGCCGAAGCGTTCGGCGGTGAAATAGGCCCAGATCGCCGGATAGACGACCGTGGCGAAATGATAGAGGAAATAGACCCAGATCAGCGCGCCCACCCCGGCCAGCCGCGACACCGCGCGGATCGCACCGAAAGGATTGGCGCGGCGCCACTCGAAGGGGCGGCGGATCCGGTCCGTGACGGTCTCGCGCAGGACCAGCCAGCCGAAACCGGCATTGGCCAGCGCCAGCAGCGCCGCCGCGATGAAGGGCGCGCGCGTGCCCCACTCGGCCAGCAGCCCGCCGATGACCGGCCCCAGCACGAAGCCCACGCCGAAGGCCGCGCCGATCAGGCCGAAGTTGCGCGCCTTTTCATGGGGTTGCGAAATGTCCGCCATATAGGCCGAGGCGGTGGAATGCGTCGCGGCCGTGATCCCGCCCACGATGCGCCCGATCAGCAGCAACCAGATCGAGCCGGCCAGTGCCATCACCACGTAATCCGCAGCCATCACCAGCAGTGAGGTCAGAAGCACGGGGCGCCGCCCGAAACGGTCGGACAGCGCGCCAAGGATCGGACCGAACAGGAATTGCATCGCGGCGAAGGCGGTGGACAGGATGCCGCCCCAGACCGCGGCCTGCGCCAGGTTGCCGCCTGTCGTCTCGCGGATCAGGTCGGGCATGACCGGCAGGATCAGCCCGATCCCCATGGCGTCGATCACGACAGTGATCAGGATGAACAGGACCGGCAACCGCATCGGCAACTTTCTTGTTTTCGTGCCCGCCCGACACTAGGCCTGTCCGCGCAGGGGCGAAAGCCCTGCCGCGAGGGCAGGCTCAGCGGTTGAACAGCACCGGGAACCAGTCCTCGCGCAGCTTCTGGCCTGCTTGCATGTCATGCCCCGGAAAGGGCGGCGAGGTGCGGCCGGGCCGTTCCACATAGCGCGCATCATCGCCCACGAGGCGCAGCGAAAAGGCGCGGCGGCGTTGCGTGGTCTCGTTGCCGCGCGCGCCGTGCAGGGTGCTGTAGTGAAAGGCCACCGCATCGCCCGGCTCCATCGGCCATTCGCGGATTTCCATGCCTTCGGCATCCGGGTCGGGCACCGGCATGTAGGCATCCGCGTCGGGATAGAAATTCTCCTCCGACAGCCAGCGGGTCGGCAGCACCGGGCGCGGCCACAGATGCGATCCTGCGACGCAGCGCAGGCTGGCCTTGGTCACCGGATCCAGCGGCGACCAGAAGCTGACGGTCTGCCGGCCTTCGACAAAGTAATAGGGGCCATCCTGATGCCAGGGCGTGGGCTTGGATGTGCCCGGCTCCTTGACCAGGATATGGTCGTGAAAGAGCTGCACCGCCTGCGATCCCATCAGGTCGGCCGCGACCTCGGCGGCGGGCGAGGTGCGGATCACCTCTTCGAACTCGGGGATGCGCTGCCAGTTGCAATAGTCGTCGAAAAAGCGCCCGCCTTCGCCTGCTTTCAGGTTCTCGGCGGCATAGGGGCCGGGCTCGGCCATGTTGCGCTCAATCCCGGCGGCGAGGGTGTCGACATGATCCTTGAACAGGCCCTTGATCAGGACGACGCCGTCGCGCTGAAAATCGTCGATGTTCTGTTGGGTCACAAGGGGGTGTGTCATCGGTGTCGGTCCTTTGTAGCAGTCAAGCGCAGTATCAGGGCAAGGGGGCGGTGCGGTAAAGCGTGACCTTCAGCCCGCCGTTCGACACGGGCGGGGCGGATGGCACGAAGGGCAGGGCCGTTGCCTTGGCCAGGGACGGATCGCTGGTCACGATGCCCACGCGCCAGCCGCGGAAGCGTTCCGTCAGGGTTTTTCCCAAGGCTCCGTAAAGGGCGAACAGCAGCTTGCGATCCCCGATCCGCGCGCCATAGGGCGGGTTGACCATGACAAGGCCGGGCGGGCCATCGGGCCGCTGAAGATCGCTGACCGCGTGGCATTGGAAGCTGGTGATCCCCGAAACGCCCGCCCGTTCGGCATTGGCGGTGGCCGCGCGGATCGCGCCCGCATCGCGGTCAGAGCCGTGATAGCGCAGCGCGGTATCGCGGGCAGGTGCCGCCTTTTTCAGGGTGTCCCATGATGGGGCATCGAAATTCGCCAGATTTTCAAAGGCAAAGCTTCGCGCGCGCCCCGGCAGCAACCCCATGGCCATTTCGGCCGCCTCGATCACGAACGTGCCTGACCCGCACATCGGATCGACTACGGATTCGGTGCCGTCATAGCCGCATTGGCGCAGGAAAAGGGCGGCCAGCGTTTCGCGCAGGGGGGCCTTGGCCATCGCCTGCTTGTGGCCACGCTTGTGCAGGGACATGCCTGTGGTGTCGATGCTGAAGGTGCACAGGTCATCCTCGATCCGGACCTTGAGGCGCAGTTCCGACATATCCTCGGGCGCGTCCTCGGCCGCGGGCCCGGTCAGCACCTCGACCCCCAGCGTCTCGCGCAGGGCTTTCTCGATCCGCTGTCTGGCGGCGCCTGCGTGATAGATCTTGGACGCCTTGCATGTCGCCTCGACCCGTACCGGCACATCGGGGCGCAGCACCGCGGCCCAGTCGAATTTGCGCGCGCGCTTGTCCAGCTGCGCCAGATGCATGGCGCGGAAACTGCCGATCCGCGCCAGCACGCGGGTGGCACCCCGGACGGACAGGTTCGCGCGCCAGACATCGGGCCAGCCGCCCTGAAAGGTCACGCCACCGGGCACGATGGCGGGTGCCGGAAAGCCAAGCTGCGCGACCTCTTCGGCCAGCGCGGGCTCCAGCCCCGGAGGGACGGCCAGAAATATCTCGAAGCGGGTGCTGTCTGTCATGCGCCCGCTTATCCGCTGCAGGTTGACCCATGGCAAGGGCCAAGGCAGAAGGGCTTGCGCAAACAATGGGCAATGCCGGCGACCGGTCCGTCGCGGCTTTCGGAAAGATCGAATTTTTTGTATGCGAGTCGTGGCATACGAGATAATTTGTGCACAAGATGAAAGGCAAGCCCATGTCCGACCCGGTCGCTGTTCCCAAACAGGTCCTCAGCCAGTCCATCGCCACCGCGTTGGAGGCAGAGATCCTGCTGGGGCAGATCGCGGCTGGCACGCGCCTGGACGAGGTGGCACTGGCCCGGCGGTTCGGCGTGTCGCGCACGCCCGTGCGCGAGGCGTTGCAGATCGTGGTCGCCCGCGCCCTTGCCCTGCGGCAACCCTACAAGGGCGTGGTTGTCACCGACATTTCCCCCGAAAGGATCGATCAGCTTTTTGAGGCGATGAGCGAGATCGAGGCGCTCTGCGGCCGGTTCGCCGCGCAGCGCATGACGATGGAGGAACGTTCGGCCCTTCTGAGCCAGCATGAGGCGATGGTGCGGATGGCGGCCGCGGGCGATGCCAAGGCCTATGAGGCGGCCAATACCCGCTTTCACCAGATGATCTATGGCGGCAGCCATAACGAGGATTTCGCCGAGATGGCCGAGGCGATGCGGTTGAAGCTGTCGCCGTTCCGGCGGTCCCAGTTGGCCGATGCGGAGCGCATGGCGCGATCCACCGCCGAACATGACCAGATCGTCGAGGCGATCGTCGCGCGCGACGGGCAGGCCGCTGAAAAGGCGCTGCGCCGCCATCTGCTGAGTGCGGCGCAAGCCATGTTGCACAAGTGGAGGCGTCAGCGCGAAGAGCCTATGCCAATGCCGTCCAAAGCATCCTGACAGAGGTGATCGTCAGGAAGACGGCAAAGGAACGCTTGACCCATTTGGCATCCAGCGCATGGGCCAGCTTGGCGCCACGCGGGGCCATGAAGATCGACATCGGCAGGATCAGCGCCGCTGCGACAAGGTTGACATAGCCCAGCGACAGCGGCGGGCGGCCCGCAACGCCCTGGCCGGCCACGACCAGCGCGATGGCTGCGGGTATCGCGATGATCAACCCGAAGGTGGCCGCCGTGCCGACCGCGCGATGCACCGGCACGGAAAAGGCCGTCAGCGTGGGAACGCCAAGGGTGCCGCCGCCGATCCCCATCATGGCCGAGACAAGGCCGATCCCGGAGGCCAGCACCGGTTGCCCGACCTTGCCGGACGGCAGGTCCGGCGCCAGCACCAGCGATTTCGGCCTTGCCAGGTTGACCGATACGGCCAGACCCACGATGCCGAAGACCATCATCAGGGCCGCGGCGTTCACCAGTCCGGCAAAGGCCCCGCCCGCCAGTGCGCCCGCCGCCATCCACGGACCCCAGCGCTTGACCAGCGCCATGTCGACCGCGCCGCGCTTGTGATGCGCCCGCGCCGAGGAGATCGAGGTTGCGATGATCGTCGCAAGCGAGGTGGCCACCGCCATATGCATGGCAAGCGCTGGGTCGAACCGTGTGAAGGTGAAGACCCAGAAAAGCACGGGCACGATGACGATGCCGCCACCCACGCCCAGCAGGCCCGCAAGAAGCCCACCCAAGCCGCCGGCCAGTACCACGCCTCCGACAAGGAGGGTGATTTGCAAAGTCGTAAGCAGTTCCAATATGTTATCCGTTCTCTTCCTTGGTCAGAAGGCCAGCGCCGCGCCATCCGCGCGGGGGTCGGATGCTGCCTCGATCAGGCCCTCGGGATGCAGCACGACGGCACCCGCATGGCCTGCGGTGTCGGAATAGGGTGCGATCATCTCGACCTCGTGGCCGGCATCCTTGAGCGCGGTCACAAGAGCCGGATCGAAACGGTCTTCCAGTTTCAGGGTCGTGGTCGTGTCGCCCCAGGTCTTGCCCAGCAGCCAGCGTGGCGCGGTGACGGCGGCCTGCAGGTCCTGCCCGTAGAGCACGTGGCGGGTAAAGACCGCCGCCTGCGTCTGGGGCTGGCCTTCGCCACCCATGGTGCCATAGGCCATCACGCGCCCGTCCTTCAGTTGCGCCAGCGCCGGGTTCAGCGTGTGGAAGGGGCGGCGGAACGGGCCCAGCTGGTTCGGCCCTTCGGCCAACGAGAAGCCCGCGCCACGGTTCTGGAAGAAAACACCCGTGTCGGTGCAGGTCAGACCCGATCCGAATTCCCAGAACACCGACTGGATGAAGCTGACGACCATGCCGTCGCTATCCGCAGCGCCCATCCAGATCGTGTCGCCGGGTTTCGCCTCATGCGGCCAGGGCAGGGCCCGGTCCATGTCGATCTTCGCCGCCAGCGTGTCGAGATGCGCGGCCTTCAGCCAGTCCTGCGCCGGGGTCGCCATGGTGTCGGGATCGCCCAGTTCGGCGTTGCGCTGGATGAAGGCCTGCTTGGTCGCCTCGATCAGCCCGTGCAGATGGGCAAAGCCTTCGCCTTGCGTCACGCCCAGCCGGTCGAAAAGGGCCAGGATCATCAGCGATGACACGCCCTGCGTGGGCGCGATCATGTTGTAAAGCTGGCCCGCGCTGGTGCCCACGGTCAGGGGGGTCACCTGGTCGGCGGCGAAAAGGTGGAAATCGGCCAGCCGCAGGGGGCTGCCCGCATCGGCCAGGAATTGCGCGTGCGTCGCGGCGATCTCGCCCCGGTAATAGTCGTCCAGACCCACCTCGGCCAGGCGCGCCAGCGTGTTGCCAAGCGCTGTCTGGCGCAGAAGGTGGCCGGGGGCGGGGGGCTGTCCGTTCACCAGGAAGGTCTCGTCGAAACCCTGCACGCCTTTGAGCGTGTCCAGCTTGGCTGCGGTGGTCAGCGACTGGTTGGCGGTGACGGCGATGCCGTCTTTCGCCAGCGCGATGGCCGGGGCCAGCAGGTCCGACAGGGGCAGGCGGCGGTCTGCGGGCACCAGCGCCAGCGCCTTGGCCCAGCCGTCGATGGTGCCGGGCACGGTCAGCGCCGCCAGCGGACCGCGCGCGGGCAGCGCGCCCGTCTGCCCGCGTTCGGCATACCATTCCGGTGTGGCAAGGCCTGCGGCGCGCCCGCAGCCCGAGATGCCGACAGGGGCCTGACCGGGGCGGTGGATCACCCAGAAGCCGTCGCCGCCGATCCCGTTCATGTGGGGATAGGCCACGGCGATGGCTGCGGCGGCGGCCACCATGGCCTCGATCGCGGTGCCGCCCGCGTTCAGGATGTCGCGTCCGGCCAGCGCCGCGGCGCGATGCGGCGCGCTGATCGCGCCCTTGTAGCCCATGGAAGAAGTCAGCATGTCACCATCCGATTGCCTGGGGCAGCCAAAGGGCAAGCCCGGGGAAGAGAAAGACGAGTGCCAGAGCAATCGCCTGCAGACCGATGAATGGCACTGCCCCCTTGTAAATGTCCAGAGTGCTTACTTCCGGCGGGGCCACACCCTTGAGGAAGAACAGCGACCAGCCGAAGGGCGGGGTCAGGAAGGATGTCTGCAGGTTCAGACAGATCAGGATACCCAGCCAGACCAGATCGACGCCATTGGCGATGAAGAAGGGCAGGAACAGCGGCAGGGCGATATATGTGATCTCGATCCATTCCAGGAAGAATCCCAGCACGAAGACCAGAAGCAGCATGAACAGTAGCGCGCCGTTCACACCGCCGGGCACCCAGTCGAACATCAGTTGCACCAGATGTTCGCCCCCCAGGCCACGGAAGGCCAGGCCAAAGACCTGCGCGCAGATCAGGATGAAGAACACCATAGACGAGATCAGCAGCGTCGCGCGCGCCACCTGTTTCAGCAGGTCGAATGTCAGGCGACCCGACAGCGCCACGAAGACCAGTGCGCCGATGGCACCCATGGATGCGGCCTCGGTCGGGGCGGCAAGCCCGCCGATGATCGAGCCCAGCACCGCGATCACAAGCCCGATGGGTGGGCCCACGACCAGCGCGACCTTTTTCGCCAGTTGCGCCCCGCTCATGGCGTCGCGTTCCGCCTGCGGGATCGGGGGCATCAGTCCGGGTTTCCACGCGGCCAGCACCAGGATCGCCACGATATAGACAGCCGCCAGCGTCAGGCCCGGGATCATCGCGGCGGCGAACATCGTGCCGACGGATTCGCCCAGGATCTCGGACAGAAGGATCAGCACAAGGCTGGGCGGGATGATCTGGCCCAGCGTTCCACTGGCGCAGATCATGCCGGTCGCCAGCGATTTGGGATAGCCGCGCCGCAGCAGCGTGGGCAGGGTCAAAAGGCCCAGCGTCACGATGGTGGCCCCGACGATCCCCGTGGCGGCCCCCAGCAGAACACCGACAAGGATGATCGCCACACCCATGCCGCCCGCGACCTTGCCGAAGACATGGCCGATGATGTCGATCAGTTCTTCCGCAAGGCGCGATTTTTCCAGCATCACGCCCATGAAGACGAAAAGCGGAATCGCCATGAAGGTGTAGTTCGTGACCACGCCAAAGATCCGTGCGGGCAGCAGGTTGAACAGCATCGGGCCGAAACCCGCATAGCCGAAGACCAGTCCTGAGACAGCAATGGCGATGCCGACGGGGATACCCACGATCAGCAGCACGAAGAAGGCGGCGATCATGCCGATCGCCAGAAGATCGTTCGGAGACATCTTGGTTCTTTCCTGAAATTCAGTGTCCCGCAGGCCCGGCCTTGTGCGCGGGGTTGGGCAGGCCGAAGCCGTGGCGCAGCGCATGCGCCAGGCCTTGCAGCGCCAGCAGGGCGAAACCCAGCGGGATCAGCGACTTGAGCGCCCAGCGCCAGGGCAAGCCCCCCGGATTGGGCGAGGCTTCGGCGCGCAGCCATGATTGCTGCACCCATGGGATCGAGAGCCAGACGGCGTAGATGGCAAAGGCCATCAGTGCCAGACCGCCCACCACTTCGATCACACGGCACAGCCATGCGGGAAAGCGTTCGAACAGCACGTCGACACGGACCTGTTCGCCGCAATAAAGCGCATAGGACATGCCGAAAAGCGCGATGGGCGAGATCAGGTGCCATTGCAGTTCCTGCAACCAGACGGCCCCGGTGCGGAACAGGTAGCGGACAAAGACATCGCCCGCCACCAGCAGCACCAGCGCCACGCAGGTCCAGGCCGCGATCCAGCCGAACAGCCGGACCGCACCCTCGATCACGTTCACGAAGCGTGACAGCGTGCCCATCCTCAGGCCTTGAGGATCGATGTGTGCCAGGGGCCTTCGCTGACGCCGGCCCAGCGATCATGGTTCGCCTTGAAGCCCATGTAGCTGTCATGCACTTCCTTCACCAAGGGATCGGCGGCGGCGCGGGTGGCCAGCGTGTCGGCGGTGGCGGTGCGCAGCGCCTCGACCACGGCTTCGGGCAGGACGGCGGCGGTCACGCCGAAATTGTCCACCAGATCGGTCAGCGCCTCGCCATTGACAGCCTCGGACCAGGTCATGCTTTCCAGGCATGCGGCCATGCAGGCGGTCTTGACGATCTGTTGCAGATCGGCGGGCAGGGCATCCCATGCCGCCTTGGAGATCAGCAACTCGCCCGTGGTGGAGGGTTCGTGCCAGCCGGTCGTGTGGTAGAACTTGGCGGCATTCTGCAGGCCAAGGCGGCGGTCCTGGTAGGGGCCGACGAATTCGGCCGCATCGATCACGCCGCGTTCCAGCGCGGGGAAAATCTCGCCGCCCGGCAGGACGCGGGCATCGACGCCAAGGCTGGCATAGACTTGCCCTGCCAGACCCGGAATGCGCATGCGCAGGCCCTGAAGCTGGCTGATGTCCTCGATCGGTTCGCGGAACCAGCCGGTCATCTGCACGCCGGTGTTGTTCATCGGGAAGGCGACCAGGCCGAAGGGTTCATAGACCTTGTGCCACAGCTCCAGCCCGCCGCCATGATAGAGCCAGGCCATATGTCCGGCAAAGCTCATGCCGAAGGGGACGGTGGTGAAATACTGCGCGGCGAAGGTCGTGCCCGACCAGAAATAGCTGTTCGAGGCGTTCATCTCGATCACGCCCTGCTGCACGGCGTCGAACCCCTCGAAGGCGGGGATCAGCTCGCCCGCAGCGAAGTGCTGGATCGTCAGGCGGCCACCCGACATGGTGGCGATCTTTTCGATGATGTCGGTGGGGCTGCCGGGGCCCACGGTGTAGAAGGGCGAGCCCGGCCCGTAGGAGTTTGTCATCTTCCAGGTGAAGCTGTCCTGCGCGCGTGCCACGCGCGGGGCGGCGATCGGGGTTGCGATGGCGGCGGCGGCAGTGGCCGTCAGAAATCTGCGACGTTCCATGATGTGACCTCTCTGTCTGGTCCGCACCTTGCTTGGATGGTGCGGTCCGGTTCTGGTTGGTCTCCTCCGTGGGCCGACAGCTAGGCCGTGCCGCGCCGCAGGGGCAGGGGCAGCAGGCCGGGCGTCATGTCCTGAGGCAAAAATTGTATACAATTTTTGCTTATGCATGGGTAAAAGAATACAAATTGGGCAGCTTTTGAACCCCTCAGACGCGCCACTCGCCACGAAGGGCGCAATCGCCCCTGCGGAACGCACCGCTTTGGATTTGACAACCCTGGGTCATGGCGACAGGCTGGCGGTCCCGTCATTGCCCTTTTCCGGATGGACCTGCGCGTGCCCTACCGTTTCGTTCACACGGCCGACCTCCATCTCGATTCGCCGCTCAGGTCGCTGGCGCTGCGCGATCCGGCGCTGGCCGAGGTCATCGGCCATGCCAGCCGTGCCGTGTTCGAGCGGATCATCACGCTGTGCCTGGACGAACAGGTCGATGCCTTGCTGATCGCGGGCGATCTTTACGACGGGGCGCAAACCTCGATGAAGACGGCGCGTTTTCTGGCGCAGCAGCTCAGGCGGCTGGATGAGGCCGGGATCGAGACATTCATCATCCGGGGCAACCACGATGCCGAGGCGCGCATCACCGGGCAGTTGGTGCTGCCGCCCTCGGTGACCGTGTTCGGGGCCAGGGCAGGGCTGGAGCGGCGTGACAAGGGCGGTCTGCATCTTGCCATCCACGGCATCAGCTTTGCCCGACCCCATGCGCCCGAAAGCCTGCTGGAACGGTTCAAGGCGCCGGTGCCCGGCGCGGTCAATATCGGGATGATGCACACAAGCCTTGATGGATCGCCCGGTCACGACCCCTATGCGCCCTGCCGTCTGGCCGATCTGCAGGCAAGCGGGTTCGACTACTGGGCGCTGGGCCATATTCACGCCCGTGCGCATCACCCCGGCGCGGTTCATGTCGTCATGCCCGGCATTCCGCAGGGCCGCGACATCGGCGAGGCCGGGGCGAAATCCGTGACGCTGGTCACCGTTGCGGATGATGGCCGCCTGACCGTCGAAGAGCGCAGCACCGCGATGGCCCGTTTCGCGCGGCTGGATGTGGCGCTGGACGAGGCGATGGACTGGCCGGGGATCGTGGCGGCGCTGGGCACGGCCTTGCGCGCCGCGCGCCGCGCCCATGCCGAGGATCATCTGGTGCTGCGTCCCGTGCTGACCGGGCGGACCGGGCTTTTGTGGCGGCTCAGGCGCGATCTGGGGCTGCTGCTGGAAGAGGCGCGGCTGACCGGCGAGGCGATCGGCACGCTCTGGATCGACGGGATTTCGGTCGAATGCAGCGATGTGCCGCGCGCCGATACCGCCGGTCCGCTGGCGGAACTCGGGCGCGCGGTCGCTGCGATGACAACGCCGCCGGCAACTGCGCCGGGCCCCGTCCTGACCGAGGCGGACGCGCTGATCGATACGCTGCTCAAGGCCTTGCCGCGCGATCTGCGCGACCTGCTGGGCGATGACCCGGCGGCGCAGAATGCGGCGCGCGATGCCCTTCTGCGCGAGGGCGCGGCCGAGGTCCTGGCGCATCTGCACGGGTTGGAGGATGACGCCTGATGCGCCTGCACCGGCTTGATCTGACACGCTATGGCA
Organism: Paracoccaceae bacterium; assembly: GCA_030758115.1. Taxonomy (GTDB): domain Bacteria; phylum Pseudomonadota; class Alphaproteobacteria; order Rhodobacterales; family Rhodobacteraceae; genus Seohaeicola. The sequence goes on from JANREX010000092.1 coordinate 34,867, forward strand.
AATTCACCGACCGCAGCCTCGATTTCGGGGAGCGGCCTGCGCAGGGGCCGGATTTCCATATCATCTACGGGCCGAACGAGGCCGGAAAATCCACCACGATGCAGGGCTGGCTTGACCTGCTCTATGGTATTCCCGCGCAAAGCCGGATGGATTTCCTGCATCCCTACGGCGCGATGCGGCTGGGTGCCTGCATCGAGGCGGGCGGCGATCGGCACGAGGTGATCCGCACCAAGGGGCGCACCGGCACGCTGACGGACCCCGCAGGCAACGCGATCCCCGAGGCGATGTTGCAGGGCATCCTGGGCGGGATCGACCGCGCGGGTTACGAGGCGATGTTCAGCCTTGATGACGATACGCTGGAAAAGGGCGGTGAAAGCATCCTGTCCAGCCAGGGCGATCTGGGCCAGATGCTGTTTACCGCCTCCAGTGGCCTTGCCGAGATGGGACAGGCGCTGGACGATCTGCGCGGCCGTGCGCATGGCTTTTTCCGTCCGGCGGCGCGCAGCGGCGGGCTGGCCGATCTGAAAAAGGAACTGGCCGCGCTGGACCAGGCGATCCAGGACAAGGACGTGGGCGCCCGCGAATACGCCACGCTGACGCAGGAGCGCGACAAGGCGCAGGAGGCATGGACCACTGCGGATGCCACGCAGGCGCAGACGCTGCGACGGTTGCACGAGGTGGAACGCCTGCTGGCAGCCTTGCCGCTTGTGGTGCGGCTCAATCGGTTCGCGGCAGAATTGGCTGCCTTGCCGGTCGTGGCCCCGTTGCCCGAGGGGTGGGCGGATGAACTGGCAGAGCTGTGGCGCGATCATGGTCAGATCGCGGTCAGGATCGAGGAACAGGAGCGGCAGATCGCGGCGATGCAAGACGAGCTTGCGGCCACGATTGACGATCCCACGATGTTGGCGCAGGCCGATGCGATGGCGGCGGCAGAGGCGCTGAAGGCAGATCGTGACGGGGCGCTGCGCGATCTGCCCAACCGCCGCGCCGAGGCGGCCAGCCTGCAGGCGCAGATCGATCATCTTTTGCGCCGTCTTGGACATGCCGATGGTGATGCGGCGGGCTTGCTGGTGCCGGCCCCTTTGGCAGCTGATCTGCGGGCCCTGATGGAACGTCACTCGGGCGTGGTCGCGGCGCTGGACACCGCGCGCGAGGAAACACGCGCCGCCGCGCAGCGGCAGGCCGCGCTTGCCGCGGATGCCGGCGCTGATGACCCGGACCCGCCCGATCTGGCCCTGCTGGAGCAGATCGTTCAGGGGCTGGCGCGCAGCGATCCCCAATCCGCGCTGGAACGGGCGACGGCGGCCAGTCGCGCCGCAGCTGACAAGCGTGACCTGGCGCTGGCGCGGCTTGCGCCCTGGCAGGGTGACGGGGCGGGGCTGGCGGGGCTGTCCGTGCCTGCGCCTGCCCAGATGCAGGCCTGGCGCCAAGGGCTGTCCGAAACCCGCCATGCCATCGAGCGCGCGCGCGCCGCGATCGCGCAGACTGCCGAGGACATGGCCCTTGTCGAGGCCGCTCTGGATGCGGCCACGGCCGCGGGGACGGTGACGGTCGAGCAGGCCGCCGAGGTCCGGGCGCGGCGCGAAAGGCTCTGGTCGGAGCATCGCGCCGCCCTGACGACGGACAGCGCCGATCGTTTCGAGGCGGCGCTCAGGCAGGATGATCAGCTGGCCGCCGCCCAGGCTCGCGCCATGGCCGAGGCGCACCAGCGCACCGACGCGCACAGCCGTCTGGCGGCGCTTGCCGCAACGCTCGCGCGGCAGCAATCCCGGCATGACGATGCGCTGCAGGCCGACGCGCAGTTGCGCGCCGCACTGTCCGCCGCCGTGCCGCAGGGGTTGGACCCCGCGCTGCCGCTCGATGCGCTGGAAGACTGGATGCGCCGCCGCGAGGTGGCGCTCGAGGCCCATGAGGCCGCGCAGGCTGCAGCACGGGATGAACGCGCGGCGCAGGACAGGGTGCAGGCGGCCCAAGCCACGCTGGGTGCGGCCTTGTCGGCTTGCGGTCATCAGGCTGCGGCGGATGCGCCACTGGAGGTGCTGATGCTCCAGGCACGGCTGATGCTGGACCGGGTCCGCGATCAGGCGGCGCAGGCTGCGGCAAGGGCCGCTGCGGCCAACGACCTGGCGCGGCGGCAGGCGGCCGAGGCACGGGCCGAGGCCGCCATGCAGGCCTGGCAGGCCGATTGGCAGGCGGCCTGTGCGCAGACCGCGCTTGGCGATGCGGGGCAGACCGTCGCCGCGATGGGCGAGGCGCTGGACCTGTTGCAGCAGCTTGACCGGCATTGGACCGCGCTGGGCCAGTTGAAGGACCGGATCGCCAAGATGGAGGGCAATTGCGCGGCGTTCGATGCGGCCATGGCCGATCTGGCGCGGGCTTTGGGTCTGCCTGCCGATGACGGCGCAGCGCTCTGGCCCGGATTGCGCGACAGGCTTCAGGCGGCGCGGGAGGGGCAGGTCCAGGGCGGACGGCTGCGTCAACGGTTGCAGGAGGCCGCGCGCCTTGCGGATGGCCTGGCGCAGACACAGGCCAGGCATGTCGCGCGGCTTGACGAGATGTGCGCGCATTTTGGCGGCATCGGCGCCGAGGCCTTGCAACAGGCCGTGGCGCAGGCGCAGCGGCGCGACGATCTGCTGGCGCAGCGCGACCAGTTGGCCCGCGATATCTGCGAAACGATGGGCACGGATCAGCTTGACCAGGCGGTGGCCGCGCTTGACGGGCTGGACCGGCCGGCGCTGGCGGCGGAACGCGACGGGCTGAGTGCTACACAGGCGCAGCAGGCGCAGGCATTGCAGGCGCTTTATGCGACCCTGTCACAGGCGCGGGCGCGCCTTGATGCCGTTGGCGGCGATGATGCCGTGGCCCGCTTGCAGGCGGCGCGCCAGACCCTGCTGCTGCAGATCGCGGATGCGGCGCGCGGGTTCTTGCGGCTGCGGCTTGGCGCGATGGCGGTGGATCATGCGTTGCAGGGCTACCGCGACACCCATCGCAGCGCGATGATGCGGCGCGCCTCGGAGGCGTTCCGCACGATCACGCGGGGCGAATACAGCGGCCTTGCCGCCCAGCCCGAGGCCGAGCGCGAGGTGCTGGTGGCGATCGGCGCGGAAGGCGGATCGAAGCTGGCGCGGGATCTGTCCAAGGGAACGCGGTTCCAGCTGTATCTGGCGCTGCGCGTGGCGGGCTATCATGAAATTGCGGGGGCCAGAACGACGGTGCCCTTCATCGCCGATGACATCATGGAAACCTTCGATGACGATCGCGCCGCCGAGACATTTTCGCTGCTGGCCGACATGGCTTGCGCAGGGCAGGTGATTTACCTGACGCATCATCGGCATCTGTGCGACATTGCCCGGAACGTCTGTCCCCCGGTCCGCATCCACGCGCTGGGCTGACCCCTTCGGCATGGATATTTGCAGCAAGAAGAAACAGGGCGTCGCGACAGCGCCACTGGAAATGCCGTGATGGCGTCAGGGTTGGGAAAGGATCGCCTCGGCCGTGATCTGGCCTGCATCCAGCGCACCTTCGATCAGGCCGGGGCTGCGGGTGGATGTCTCGGAGACGGCCAGGTGCAGGCGACCGCCCATGTGGGGCTGGCGCAGGATCGCGGGGGGCAGGTCCGGATGGGTGCCCGCATGATCGGCCGGGGTGCAGATCAGCGGGTCGCGCGACCAGTCCTGGATCGTGATGCTCTGGGGGTTGCCGGCGTCCGGGCCAAGGCAGCGGGCGAGTTGCGCGCGGATTGCGGCCTTCAGCGCGGCGGGATCGCGTGCGGCAGGTGGCAGGCCGACAAAGCCGAAGAGTGCGGCCTGCCCGCCGGCGCTGCTGTGGTCATGCACCTCGGTCAGCGGGCCGATGCGGCTGGCGATCCGGCCTGACAGGCCCTGCGCGCGCCAGAACGCGCGATCATAGAGCATCACCGCCTTGGCCTGCCCGGCCATCCATGTGGGCGTGGCGCGCATGGCCTGCAGCAGGGCGGCGGGGGCATCGGGCATGGCGATGCCGGCGGCGGCGACACGCAGGGGCGTGGCCAGCACCACCTGCAAGGCGGTTGTCTGTCGCCCGGTGTCATCGGTCAGGATCAGCCCGTCGATCGCGCTTTCGATCCGGGTGATGCGGCGGCCCAGTCGCAGGGCCGCGTCAGGCAATCCGGCGGCCATGGCCTGCACCATCGCGGCGGGACCGCCCACGATCCGTACCATGCCATCCTGACCGGGCAGCGGCGCGCGGACCGGCGCCGGGTGATAACCTTCGATCACGGCGTCGCCATCGTTGGCCTGCCCAAAGCTGGCAAGACCCAGCCTGTCCAGCCAACTGGCCACGACCGGCTGATGCGGGGGCCAGACCCATGTCGGCCCCAGGTCGGCCAGCGCCGTCCCATCCGCGTCGCGCAGGGCATGGATACGCCCGCCGATGCGATCGGCCGCGTCAATCACCGTGACGGTCGCACCCCGCCCGTGCAGCACATGCGCGCAGGTCAGCCCGGCCAGGCCTGCGCCGATGATGGCGATGTCGGTGGTCTGCATGAGGTTCTGCCCTTTCGCGGCGGGCGGCGTATCGGGCCGCACCCTGCGCCCTCCTTTACAAAAGTTTCACATGATCGCAACAAATCGGTCGCGCAGCCGTCCTATTCGGGTTCCCAGACCGCAAGGGGGACTGACATGTTTGCCGTCAAGAAGCTGACCAAGCGTTTCGGCGCGAATACGGCCTGCGATAACGTGAGCTTTTCGGTATCCGAGCCGAAGATGATCGGGATCATCGGCCGTTCGGGGGCCGGCAAGTCCACGCTGCTGCGCATGCTGAACCGCCTGACCGATGCCACGTCGGGCGAGGTGCTTTACCAGGATCGCGACATCCTGACCCTGAACGGCGCCCGGAAGCGCGCCTGGCAGTCGGATTGCGCGATGATCTTTCAGCAGTTCAACCTTGTCCCGCGCATGGATGTGGTCAGCAACGTCCTGCACGGCACGCTCAATCGCCGCTCGACCCTGGCGACGCTGTTCAATCTTTATCCGGCCTCGGACATCGCGCAGGCAATCGCCATCCTCGATCGTCTGGGCATTGCCGATCATGCGCCCAAGCGCGCCGAGGCCCTGTCGGGTGGCCAGCAGCAGCGCGTGGCGATCGCCCGCGCCCTGATGCAGGACCCGCAGATCATCCTGGCGGATGAACCCATCGCCAGCCTTGACCCGATGAACGCCCAGGTCGTCATGGAGGCGCTGCGCCGCATCCACGAGGAAGATGGCCGCATGGTCATCGCCAACCTGCACACGCTGGATACCGCGCGGCGCTATTGCGACCGCGTGATCGGCATGCGCGATGGGCGCGTTGTCTTCGATGGCACGCCCGAGCAACTGACGACGGGCGCGGCCCGCGACATCTATGGCGCCGACGCCAGCTTCAGCGAAGAGGCCACCAGCACCAGCATCGAGGCGCTGGCGCGCAGCGAAGCCGCTGCCCGCGCCATTCGCGAGGCCGAGGCCGCCGTCTGACATCCGAAACCTGAAACCCGCCCCCGTCGCCACCGCGCGGGGGTTTGCAAACCGGAGAGACCCATGAAGAAAATCATCGCAGCCATCGTGGCCACCACCGCCCTGGTCAGCCCTGCCATCGCGCAGGACCAGATCACCGAATTCCGCATCGGCATCCTGGGCGGCGAGAACGCACAGGACCGCATGACCTCGAACGAGTGCTTCCGCGCCAAGACCGAGGCCCTGCTGGGTGTTCCCACCAAGCTGTTCACGCCCGCCGATTATGACGGTGTGATCCAGGGCCTGCTGGGCGGCACGATCGACCTGGCCTGGCTGGGTGCCTCGGCCTATGCCAAGACCTACCTGACCGATCCCGAAGCGGTCGAGCCGGTGCTGGTCAAGGTCAATGTGGACGGCTCTTACGGCTATCACTCGATCGGGTTCGCCCGCGCCGACAGCGGCATCACCTCGCTTGAGGATCTGAAGGGCAAGGTCTTTGCCTTCGGTGATCCGAACTCGACCAGCGGTTACCTGATCCCGTCGATCGAGATCCCCGAAGCGACCGGCGCCAGCATGGAATCGGGCGATTATTTCGGCGAGGTCCGTTTCGTGGGCGGCCATGAGCAGACCATCGTCGCCGTGGCCAATGGCGATGTGGATGGCGGCGTGACCTGGGCCGATGGCCTGGGCGCATGGGAAGACGGCTACAACTCGGGCGCGCTGCGCAAGGCGTCGGACGCGGGCCTGGTCGACATGAACGACCTGGTCGAGATCTGGAAGTCGAAGCCGATCCCGGAAGGCCCCGTCGTGCTGCGCACGGCCCTGCCCGAGCGCGTGAAACTGGACATGATCGGGCTGATGGCCTCGATGCCCTACATGGACAAGGAATGCGCCTACAACTTCATGGCGGGTGAAGCGCTGGGCATGATGCCGATCAACCATGACGCCTACCTGTCGATCATCGAGGCACGCAAGTCCAAGATGTGATCGCGCGGACGATACCGGCCGGGCCCTGACACGGGGCCCGGTTTCTTTTTGCCGGGAGCAGACGAATGGCAGATGTGATCACCGCAACAGGCCCGACCACGCAGCGCGTGCAGGACAGCTACATGCAGATGGTGCGCCGCAAACGGATGTATGGCGGCATCATGATGGCGCTGTTCGTGGCGCTGATGGTGTCGGGTTTCATGCTGGCAGACAGCCGCAACGCCGGCGGGTTCTGGTCCGGCATCGGCAATATCTTCCAGTTCCCGTCCGAGGTTCTGGCCGAGGCGGGCGAGAAGATCGCGCTTCTGCCCGGCCTGATGGTGAAATTCCTGCCCTCGCTGATCGAGACGATCAACATCGCCGCGGCCTCGACCCTGCTGGGGGCGCTTGCGGCCATCGTGCTGTCGCTCTTGTCGACCCGCGGGCTTGCCTTGTGGCCCGCGTTGATCCCGGTGTTCCGGCGGCTGATGGACATGATGCGCGCCATCCCCGAGATCGTGATCGCGCTGGTGCTGATCTTCATCATGGGGGCAGGCCCGGTGCCCGCGATGATCGCGATTGCGATCCACACCGCAGGCGCGCTGGGCAAACTGTTTTCCGAGGTGAACGAGAACGCCAGCCTCAAGCCCGTGGAGGGGCTGCAATCGGTGGGCGCGCGCTGGTCGCAGCGCATGGTGCTGGGCGTGGTCCCGCAGGTGGCGCCCAACTACCTGAGCTATGGATTGCTGCGGTTCGAGATCAATATCCGCGCCTCGGCGATCCTGGGTTTCGTGGGGTCGGGCGGGATCGGCTATGACCTCAAGAACGCCTTCAGCTGGGGGCAGGGCCGCTATGACGAGGTGGCGGCGATCTTTCTGCTGCTGTTCGGCACGATCGTCTTTTTCGATCAGCTGTCGGGCCATTATCGCAACAAACTGGTGGGGCGGGTCTGATCATGGCGATGCTTGATGCAACGATGCCGCGCGAGGCGGCGGCACTGGCGCTGTTCCGGCGCAAGCGGCTGATCGCCATGGCGGTGCCCGCGGTGATCCTGGCCTATTTCGTCTATATCTTCTTTGCCTTCGACATTCCGGGCCTTGCGGATCGCGCCCGGATGGACAATGCCAAGATCCTTGTGGCCGACAGCTACAGCTACAAGACCCATGTCACCCGCGACAATCGCAATGGCGGCATCAGCATCGCCATCGAGGGCGAGGCCAAGGGCGCCTATGCGCCGGGCGCGGCCCCCGACTGGGTGCAACTGAACGGCGAGGACGCCGCGGTCATCACCCTGCCGCGCGACCACCGGGTCGAGATCGCGGGGGATGTGACGCGCGTGACCGTGCCGGGGTATGGCGTGATCGTGTTGCAGCCCACCGCGCGCGGGGTCGATATGGACCTGCCCACGCCGGATGTGCCGGACTGGATCAACGCGGCCGCGAACCGGGTGATGATCACCACGGATGCGGGGCGCATCAGCATGACCCGCGCCCGGACCGAGGTGTTCCGCTATTCCTTCGGCTGGGAGCTGTTCTGGTTCACGCTGGACAGCCCCTTTCATGGCAAATCGCTGGGCGATCTGGCCGGTCTGGCCCTTTCGGGAGAGCGTGTTGTCCCTGAACGGTCGAACATTGGCGCGATGGTGCATGACGTCTGGAACAACCAGATGTGGCGGCACAAGGATGTGGTCTGGGCGATTTTCGAGACGATCCTGATGGCCTTCCTGGGAACGATGGGGGCGGCGCTGATCGCCCTGCCGCTGGCCTTCATGGCGGCGCGCAACTTCATGGCGCTGGGCACGGTGCGCTTTGCGCTGCGCCGCCTGTTCGATTTCGTGCGTGGTGTCGACGGGTTGATCTGGACGATCATCCTGAGCCGGGCCTTCGGGCCAGGCCCGCTGACCGGGGCGCTGGCAATTCTGATCACGGATACCGGCGGATTCGGCAAGATGTTTTCCGAAGCGCTGGAGAACGTCGACGAGAAGCAGATCGAGGGCGTGCAATCGACCGGTGCGAAGCCCCTGCAGCGCTACCGCTTTGGCGTGATCCCGCAGATCATGCCGATCCTGGCCAGCCAGGTGCTGTATTACCTGGAAAGCAACACCCGCAGCGCCACCGTGATCGGCGCGATCACCGGCGGCGGCATCGGCCTGCTGTTGACGCAGGCGATCATCACCCAGAAGGATTGGGAAGAGGTCACCTATTACATCGTGCTGATCGTGCTGATGGTCATGGTGATGGATACGCTGTCAGGCGCCTTGCGGCGTCGCCTGATCAAGGGCGATGGCAGCGGGCATTGAGACCGGGTCAATGAGTATTTGCAGAACGATGAAGGGCAGGATGTCGTGAAGGAACTGAAAGCCGATGCGCCCTTGCTGCATCCCGATTGCGAGATCACCGACGTCACATTCGGCGGCTGGTGCGAGGTGGGGCGCGGTACGCGCATGGCGCATGTCAGCATGGGCGATTACAGCTATTGCGACCGGGCTTGCGACATCGCCAATGCCACGATCGGCAAATTCGCCAATATCGCCAGTTGCGTGCGGATCGGGGCCACGGATCACCCGCTTGATCGGGCCTCGTTGCATCATTTCATCTATCGCAGCGCTTCCTATTGGCCGGATGCGCAGGATGATGCGGATTGGTTCGCGAAACGGCGCGCGCGGGGGGCGGTGATCGGGCATGACACATGGATCGGGCATAACGCCCAGATCAAGCCCGAGGTCACGGTGGGCCACGGTGCCGTCGTCGCTTCGGGCGCGGTGGTCACGCGTGATGTGCCGGCCTATGCCATCGTGGCGGGTGTGCCGGCGAAGGTGATCCGCATGCGCCTGCCCGAGGACCTGGCCGCGCGGCTGATCGCGCTGGGCTGGTGGGATTGGGATCATGCGCGCCTGCGTGCGGCGCTGGCCGATTTCCGCGCCCTGCCTGTCGCGGATTTCCTTGAGCGATACGAGGGCTAGCGCCCGTCATTCCGCGGCCAGCGTCAATCCCGCCTTGCCGCCCAGAAACCGGCGTGCCGCCTCACCCGTCAGATGGGTCAGCCGCCCCGCGACAAGCGTTGCCTCGACTTGCCGGGTGGTGGCATTGATCACGCACAGGTCGGCGCGCTTGCCATAGTCGATCACGCCACGATCCGGCAGATGCATGATGTCAGCCGGGCGGGCCGAGATCATGCCCCAGGCCGCAGGCAAGTCCATCACGCCGTCATCGACCAGCCGGAAGGCCGCACGTGACAGGGCAGGGTAGTAATAGTCCGAGACCAGCGCGTCGCACAGCCCGCGGCGGATCAGGTCGACGGCTGCGATATTGCCCGATTGCGAGCCGCCGCGCACCACGTTGGGCGCGCCCATCAGCACCGGATCATTCACCGCGCGCGCCAGGGCTGCGGCCGATCGCGCGGTCGGAAATTCGCAGATCCGTGCGCCGATCATCGAGAAACGCTCGCGCGTTTCGCCATCGGGGTCGTCGTGGCTGCCGTAATGCACGCCCAGCGTATCGAAGGCTTCGGCCAGCCGGCAGAGGTAGCGGGGGACCTGTGCCGACTGCTTGCGCGTCGCCTCGACCAGGGCCATCTGCGCCTCGGGGGTGCGGCCGGATTTCGCGGCCCAGAGGGCCAGTTCGACCGGACGCGCCTGCGCCAGGCTTACCGCTTCGTCCAGATGGTTGTTGAACACCACGTAATCCACGCCGAAGCGGCGTACGGCCGCCAGCAGCCTGTCGGCGGTATCGACCGTATGCGTCTCGACCCGCAGTTGCAGGCGCAGGTCGGTCATCATCTGCGGGCGCAGTGCGGCCAGCGCCTCCATCATGTCTTCGGCCATGTCGGGGCTGCGATGCCCGCCTTCCCAGGACCAGCTTTGCGCCAGCCATGCGGTGGTCACGCCATTGGCCGCGGCGTCGCGATCGGTGGCATGCAGACCGGTCTCGATCGGGAAAGGGGCAGAGGGGCGCGGCGCGATATGGCGTTCGAATGCGTCGCCATGCAGGTCGATGATGCCCGGCAGCACGAGGTATCCGGTCAGGTCCACCTCGGGCAGGGGACCTTTCGAGATGACGCCGCCCTCGATGGCGACGGAACGATCCTGCATCATGCCGTCGCGCAGGACGGTCGCGCCGACAAGGCGCAATGGCGGGTGGAATTGGGCTGACATCATCGGTTCCCTGACTGGCTGGGCCTGTGGATAACCGACAATCGTATCTGTTCTGTGACGGTTTCAGCCGTCAGGCGACATGATCAAGGTGACGTGATCGCCGACAAAGACGGTCCGGCCGTATTCGACGGGTCGCCCCGCTGCATCATGGTTGATGCTGACGCTGTGCAGCACGGGATCGCCTTCGCGCAGCATCAGGTGGCGCGCCTGCATCGCGGCGGCGCGGCGTGCCGAAAGCCGTGTCACGGCGCGGGTGTAATCGGGCACGCCGCAGGCGGCCAGGGCCTGCGTGACCGATCCGGTGTGGCGCAGATGGTCGGGCAGGTCGGGCAGGCGGCTGGCGGGGAATGTACTGATGAAATGGGCAATGGGCAGGCCGTCGGCCAGCGATATCCCCTCGGCGCGGTGGACGCGGGCGCCGGGGGGAAGGGCCAGGGCTTCGGCCTCGTCGGGGTCCGCGTTGCGCGTGTCGATATGCAGAAAGACCCTTTGCGGCAAGCGACCCGCTGCCGCAAGGTTCTGGTGAAAGCGCACGCGCCGGCCCAGCGGGTATTCGGTGGGCGGGCGCGACACGAAAGCCCCGGCCCCGCGCCTTGTGGTCACTGTGCCATCCTCGATCAGCCCGGACAGGGCATGGCGCACCGTATGCCGGTTGACGCCGAAGCGGCGCGCCAGCGCGGCTTCGGTCGGCAGTTTGTCACCGGGCCGGTACTGGCCGCTGGCGATTTCGCTGCGCAGAGCCTCGGCGATCATGGACCAGAGCGGGGTTGTCGTCATGCAGTGTCACCAAAATTTCATGAAGCCGCGCTTGCGTGGCGTGGTGGTTGCCGGTAAGGATTTGTATAGTTGTATAGTGGTCTAGACAACTTGGCAAGATGTCGGTTGCCTGGTCACGCAAGCTGGAAAAAGGGGGCGGTGATGGACCGCAAGGAATGGATGGGGCTATTGGCCCGGGCGCCCGCCGATGCGCTGGATCGGCTGTGGCGCAAGCTGGATCTTTCGCCCCGGTACAGCTGGCTGCGCCCGCCCGAGGTGGGCGGCGTGATGGTGCGCGGCCGGATGGGTGGCACGGGTGCCGCGTTCAACCTGGGCGAGATGACAGTGACACGCTGCGCGCTGGCGCTGGATGGTGGCGCGGTGGGGCATGGCTATGTGCAGGGGCGCGACAAGCGGCAGGCGGAGCAGGCCGCGATGGTGGATGCCTTGATGCAGGGTGATCTGGCGGCGCATGTCAGGGCGGCGCTGCTGGAGCCGCTGGCGGCGCAGGTGCAGGCGGCGCGTGATATGCGCGCGGCCAAGGCGGCAGCCACGAAGGTTGAATTCTTCACATTGGTACGGGGGGACGACTGATGGATCAGGCTGTCATGACGGGCGGGTTTTCCGATCCATCGATCCAGTCCGCATGGGGATTTCGCGCGGCGATGAACGCCATGGCGCGTCCCGGCGATATTCTTGCCGTGCAGGGCGCGCAGGCGCCGGCGCCGGTCAGCGTGGCGGCGGCCGTGCTGATGCTGGTGCTGTGCGATCCCGAGACACCTGTCTGGTTGGCGCCATCGCATGACAGCGATGCCTTGCGCCGCTGGATCGCCTTTCATACCGGCGCGCCCGTGGTCGCGGCGCGGGGCGAGGCGGCCTTTGCGCTGGGCACATGGGACAGTCTGGTGCCGCTGCGCGACTACCGGATCGGCACGCCGGAATATCCCGACCGATCCGCCACGCTGATCGTCGAGATGGATGAGTTGCGCGCCGAGGGGGCGGTTCTGACCGGTCCGGGCATCAAGCAGGCCGCTGGCCTGAACCTGCCGGATGCGGCGGCCTTTCGGGCCAATCGCGGGCTGTATCCCTTGGGTCTGGACTTCTTTTTGACTTGTGGTGACAGGCTCGCGGCATTGCCGCGCAGCACGCATGTCACCACCCCGGCGGAGGTGTCCTGATGTATGTGGCCGTCAAGGGTGGCGAGCGCGCCATCGAGAATGCACATGCCTGGCTGGCCGAAGAAAGGCGCGGCGACCCGTCCGTGCCCGAGCTGAGCCTGGCGCAGATCCGCGAACAGATGGCGCTGGCGGTGAACCGGGTGATGGCCGAGGGCTCGCTATACGATCCCGATCTTGCGGCGCTGGCGATCAAGCAGGCGCGGGGCGACCTGATCGAAGCGATTTTCCTGATCCGCGCCTATCGCACCACGCTGCCGCGTTTCGGGGCCTCGCTGCCTGTCGAGACGGCGAACATGCGCTGTGACAGGCGCATCTCGGCCACGTTCAAGGATGCGCCGGGCGGGCAGGTGCTGGGGCCGACCTTCGACTATACGCACCGGCTGCTGGATTTCAAACTGGCCGCCGAGGGCGAGGTGCCTGCTGCGGCGAAGGCTGCGGCGCCACAATCCGGACCGGTGCCGCATATCACGGATTTCCTGAATCGTGACGGGTTGATACAGGCCGAGGATCGTCATGACGACACCCCGCCCGATCTGACCCGCGAACCGCTGGAATTTCCGGCAAACCGCGCGCTGCGGCTGCAATCCCTGACGCGCGGCGACGAGGGCTTCGTGCTGGGCATGGCCTATTCCACGCAGCGCGGCTATGCGCGCAACCATGCTTTCGTGGGCGAGTTGCGCATCGGCCGCGTCCCGGTCGAGATGGAGATCCCCGAGCTGGGTTTCAGCATCGAGATCGGCGAGGTCGAGCTGACCGAATGCGAGACCGTCAACCAGTTCGCCGGATCGAAGACCGAGCCTGCGCAATTCACCCGCGGCTACGGGCTGGTCTTCGGGCAGACCGAGCGCAAGGCGATTTCCATGGCGCTGGTCGACCGGGCGTTGCGCTGGCGCGAGTTGGGTGAGGACAACCTTGGCGCGCCCGCGCAGGACGAGGAATTCGTGCTGTCCCACGCCGACAACATCCAGGCGACCGGGTTTCTGGAGCATATCAAGCTGCCCCATTACGTCGATTTCCAGTCCGAACTGGAACTGGTGCGCCGCCTGCGCGCCGAGGCCGAAGCCGCGCAACAGGAGGCTGCGGAATGAGCGATTACAACTTTGCCTATCTGGACGAGCAGACCAAGCGGATGATCCGCCGCGCCATTCTCAAGGCGCTGGCCGTGCCCGGCTACCAGGTGCCCTTTGCCAGCCGCGAGATGCCGATGCCCTATGGCTGGGGCACCGGCGGTGTGCAGGTCAGCGCCGCTTGCCTGGTGCCCGAGGACCGGCTGAAGGTGATCGACCAGGGGGCCGACGATACGACGAACGCCGTGTCGATCCGGCGGTTTTTCGAAAAGACCGCAGGTGTCGCCACAACGGGGCGTACGTCCGAGGCGACGCTGATCCAGACGCGCCACCGCATCCCCGAAGAGCCGCTGACGCGTGACCAGATCCTTGTCTACCAGGTGCCGATCCCCGAACCCCTGCGGTTTCTGGAACCGCGCGAGACCGAGACGCGCAAGATGCACGCACTTGAGGAATACGGTCTGGTGCATGTGAAGCTTTACGAGGATATCGCCCGCCACGGGCAGATCGCCACGTCCTACGCCTATCCGGTCAAGGTCGAGGGGCGCTATGTCATGGACCCCTCGCCGATCCCGAAATTCGACAATCCCAAGCTGGAAAGCGAGGCGATCCAGCTGTTCGGCGCGGGGCGTGAGCAGCGCATCCATGCGCTGCCGCCCCATTGCAAGGTGGTGAGCCTTGATTTCGAGGATCATCCCTTCGAGGCCAGCAAGGCCGATCATGATTGCGATCTGTGCGGGTCCGGTACTTCCTACCTGGATGAGGTGATCGTGGATGATGCGGGCGGGCGCATGTTCGTCTGTTCCGACACCGATTATTGCGAAACCCGCCGCGGCGCGGGCCATCGCGGGCGGTTGGCCGCCACCGGGCAGGAGGATGCGGCATGACCCCGCTGTTGCAGGTGAAAGGGCTGACCAAGCGCTATGGCGCGCGGATCGGCTGCGCGGATGTAAGCTTTGATCTCTATCCCGGCGAGGTGATGGGGATCGTGGGCGAAAGCGGCTCGGGCAAGTCGACGCTGCTGAACTGTCTGGCCGGACATCTTGAGGCGGACAGCGGACATGTGATGTTCGACACCCGCGCCGAGGGGCTGCGCGATGTGCGCGCGATGTCCGAACCCGAACGGCGGATGCTGGCGCGCACGGACTGGGCCTTTGTGCATCAGAACCCGCGCGACGGTTTGCGGATGGGCGTCAGCGCGGGCGGCAATGTCGGCGAGCGGCTGATGGCGGTGGGCGCGCGGCATTACGGCGATATCCGCGCCCAGGCGCAGGACTGGCTGGGCCGGGTCGAGATTGCGGCCGACCGGATCGACGACCGGCCCACGGCGTTTTCCGGCGGCATGCAGCAACGCCTGCAGATCGCGCGCAACCTGGTGACCGGGCCGCGCCTGGTGTTCATGGATGAACCGACGGGCGGTCTGGATGTCAGCGTGCAGGCGCGGCTGCTGGACCTGCTGCGCGGATTGGTGCGCGAGATGGGGCTGAGCGCCGTGATCGTGACCCATGATCTGGCCGTGGTGCGTCTGCTGGCGCATCGGCTGATGGTGATGAAATCGGGCCATGTGGTCGAGGCGGGTCTGACCGATCAGGTGCTGGACGACCCGCAGCATGGCTATACGCAATTGCTGGTCTCCAGCGTCTTGCAGGCCTGAGCGGAGGAATGGCGATGATCGAGATATCGAACCTGTCCAAGAATTTCGTGCTGCACAATCAGGGCGGCGCGGTGATCCCGGTGATGCGCGATGCGGCGCTGTCGGTGGCGCCCGGCGAATGCGTGGGGCTGATCGGCGCCTCGGGTGCGGGCAAGTCCACGCTGATGCGCATGGTCTATGGCAATTACCTGGCCGATCGCGGGGTGATCCGGGTCGGTGACGTGGATGTGGCACAGGCCGCCCCGCGCGAGGTGCTGGCGCTGCGCCGCGCGACACTGGGCTATGTCAGCCAGTTTCTGCGGGTGGTGCCGCGCGTGCCCACGCTGGATGTGGTGGCCGAGCCCCTGCTGGCGCTGGGCGTCGCGCGAGAGGAGGCCCTGGGCCGCGCGCGCGACCTGCTGGGGCGGCTGAACATTCCCGAACGGCTGTGGCCGCTGTCGCCCACGACCTTTTCAGGCGGCGAACAGCAGCGCGTGAACATCGCGCGCGGCTTTGCGCATGGCTATCCGGCGCTGTTGCTGGATGAACCGACAGCCAGCCTTGATGCGGCCAACCGCGAGGTGGTCCTGACCCTGATCGAAGAGGCCAAGGCGCGGGGCGCCGCGATCCTGGGCATCTTCCATGACGAGGCCGCGCGCGCGCGTGTCTGTACCCGCGTCGTGGACGTCACCCGCTTCACGCCGGGTCTGGCGGCATGATGGCGCGGCAGCCTGCCTCTGGCCGCCTGATCGCGGTGGTCGGTCCCTCGGGCGCGGGCAAGGACACGCTGCTGGCCGGCGCGCTGGCGCGGCGGCCCGGATTCGTGCTGGCGCGTCGGGTCATCACCCGGCCAGAGGAGGCGGGGGGCGAGCCTTTCGAAGGCGTGAGCCTGGTCGAATTCGAAGCCCGCAAGGCGCGCGGCGCCTTTGCGCTGCATTGGGTGGCACACGGGATGTCCTACGGCATACCCGCAGGGATACGCGCCCAGATTGCGGGTGGGCAGACCGTGCTTTTCAACGGCTCGCGGGCGATGCTGCCGCGGGCGCAGGCGCTCTTTCCCGATCTGTCCGTCATCCTGATCGCGGCGGATCGCGCCGCCCTGCGCGCCCGTCTGGCCGCGCGCGGTCGCGAAAGCGGCGAAGACCTGGATCGCCGCCTGGCCCGTGCCGATTTCGCCATGCCCGAGGGTATTGCCCATGAGCTGATCGACAACAGCGGCACGATCGAAGAGGGGGTTCAGGCGCTGGTGGCCGTGCTTGACCGGGTCGCCGCGGCGCCAAGGGGATAGCGATGGATCAGGTGAAACAGCCCCTCGCCATCCTCACCCATCAGGCACAGGCTGCCGATCACGAAGGGGTGCGGCAGCAGCGGGCCCAGATGCGGTGTCAGGGCGGCGGCGACCGCCTCGGCCTCGGGGCGGGGCAGGTTGCCGGTCAGGGTGATGTGAAAGCGGAATTCCTCCAGCACGTAAGGATAGCCCCAGCGCGCCAGAAGCGTCTCCTGCACGGGGGTCAGCCGCGCCTTGCGGCGGCGCGCCAGCTCGGCCTCGGTCAGGGGGGCGCGGTGCTGATCCAGCACGGTCACCACCTGCCGGGCCATGGTGTTCAGCGCATCGGTCGGGCCTTCGGGCACAAGGGCCAGGAAACCGCCCAGCCGCGCCAGCGCCAGACCTTGCAGCGTGACGGGCTCCAGCCGGTCGCACAAGGCGGCCAGATCGGCCATCAGCCCCGCCGGGGGGCGGCCCTCGGCCAGCCTGAAGGGCGGCTTGATCGTGGCGTGCAGCCCGTATTTGCGGGGCGTGGCCGTGATCTCGTCCAGCGGGCGGGGCAGGCCATCGATTTTCGGGTGAACGGTGGGGCGGCCTGCTTGCGCATCCCAGCCCAGCCAATCCGCACCGAAGCGCGCCAGCGCGCCTTCGGGCATCACGTAGATCGCATATCTTTGAAATCGGGTCATGGGTCGGGCTTGCACCAGTTTTGTCACAATGCGGTGACACAAGCCCTGATACAGCACCCGGCAGGAGCATGAAATGACTGAAACCATCCTGAACAACGCGGTTCTGGTGCTGCCCGACGGCACGATGCAGGGACACCTGGTCATCCGCGACGGAAAGATCGCCGATATGGGGGCAGGTCGCGCGCAAGGCGGCGAGGATTGCGAAGGCGATCTGCTGATCCCCGGCCTGATCGAGCTGCATACCGACAACCTGGAACGCCATATCCAGCCGCGCCCCGGCGTGGACTGGCCCCATGCGGCAGCGATCATCGCCCATGATGCGGAACTGGCCAGCGTGGGTATCACCACGGTGTTCGACGCGATGCGCGTGGGGTCCATCCCCTCGGGGATCGGGCGCTACAAGGCCTATGCGCGGGGACTCTCGCGGGAGCTTCTGGAGCTGCGGACGCAAGGCGCGCTCAGGATCAGCCATTTCCTGCACCTGCGCGCCGAGGTCTGTTCCGAAACCCTGATCGACGAAATGGCCCTTTTCGGCCCCGAGGACCGCGTGGGCATCGTCAGCCTGATGGATCACACCCCGGGCCAGCGGCAGTTCCGCGACATCGACAAGCTGCGCGCCTATGTGATGGGCAAGAACAACATCACCGAGGCGCAGTTCGTCGAACATGTCGCCCGGCTGCGCGAGATGCGCGCCCGGTTCGGCGAGGCGCATGAGGCGGCAGCCGTGGCCGAGGCGCGCCGCTATGGCGCCGTGCTGGCCAGCCATGACGACACCACCGCCGATCACGTGGCGGTGTCGGCGGGCCATGGCATCCGGCTGGCCGAATTTCCCACCACCCCCGAGGCCGCGGCGGCCTGTCGCGCGCATGGTATCGCGATCATGATGGGCGCGCCCAACCTGATCCGGGGCGGGTCGCATTCGGGCAATGTGGCTGCGGCCGAACTGGCGGGGATGGATCTGCTGGACATCGTGTCGTCCGATTACGTTCCCGCCTCGCTGCTGACATCGGCTTTGATGCTCGGCGAGATATGGGGCGACATGGCACGCGGCATCGCGACGGTCACGGCTGCCCCCGCGCAGGCGGCGGGCCTGTCCGACCGGGGACGTATCGCGCCGGGGCTGCGCGCCGATCTCGTGCGGCTTCGCCCTGTCGCGGGCAGCGCCGTGGTGCGCGGGGTCTGGTCGGCGGGGCGGCGCGCGGCCTGAAGGGCATCCGCGCGCCCTGTTTCTTCTTGCTTCAAATATCCAATTCCGACCGTGTCCCCCGCGCCGCCCGGCTCAGTAGTCGCGCTCGATATAGATGCCGATGCCGGTGCCGCCGTCCGATCCCAGGCGGCCCCGGACGGTAATCGACCGGCTGACGTTCAGGTTCAGGTTGATCTCGGTCTCACCGGCCGTGTTCACCGTCACGTCGGTATAGATGTTCTCCGAGATGTACTTGCCCACGCGCGCTTCGGTCTGGCCGTCCTCGGTCGTGCTCAGGTCCAGGTCGTCGACGCCGATCGCGCCGCGCAGCCCTTCGCTCAGCCCGTTGCTTCGGCCGGACAGGGTGCGGATCGCGCTGGCCAGCTGCACCGCCTGAAGGGCCGAGATCTCGGTGATCCCGCGTCCGAACAGAAGCAGCGCCAGGACTTCATCCTGTGGCAGTTCCGGGCTTGATGTAAGGGTCAGTTCGGGCTGCGAGGCGACGCCTTCAAGCCCGATGCGGATCGCGCTGCCCTGCGCCTCTGTCTCGGCGATGAAGCGCAGGTAGGGATCGAAGGCGCCCTGCAGCCGCACCAGGCCTTCGGTCAGGTCCAGACGCTTGCCCAGGATGCTCAGCCGTCCGCGTACCAGTTCGAACTGTCCCTGCGGCACAAGGGCGGCCGTCGTGCCGGTCAGCCGCAGCCGTCCGCCCAGTTCGGCATCAAGACCCCGGCCCCGCACGAAGATCCGCGAGGGCGCGTCGATGATCAGGTCGATCGGAAAGGCAACCGACGGGCCGCTGGCCGCTGCCGGATCGGCGATCAGCCCGGCCCAGATCCGTGTCTGACGGACAGCAGGGCTGTCGCCGCGATGCTGCAGCTCGGGCAGGTTGGCAAAGCTCGGTCCCAGGGATTCCGGGATGCGCAATTCGACCGTCTCCAGCGCGATGCGCCCACCGATCTGCGCGCCACCGGTCAGGGGGCCGCGCAGGGTGACCTGCCCGTCTGCCGTCGCTTCATAGAGCTTGCGCTGGCTGAACACCGCGCGGGTCAGGTCCAGCGTCAGGTCGGCGGGGTAGGGCGCGCTCAGCGCCACCGGCCCCGCGACCGAGATCCGGCCGCCCGTTGACAGCGCCGCGGCGGCATCGACCTGCGCCCGCCCTGCGGACAGGCGCACCGTTGCCCCCAGATCGGACAGGGCCAGACCCGCGCCGGGCAGCACGACGCGCGCGCCCTGTGTGGACAGGACGCCCGAGACCGAGGACAGCGCCGGGGGGCCGTTGACCGCCAGGTCATAGGACAGCAGCCCCGAGACCGAATTTGGCCTGAGCCGGTTGTTGGCCAGCGACAGCGGCGCGCTGCCACGCAGTGTCAGGTTGATCCGCCGCCCGTCCGGGGCCAGTGTGCCGGCTGCCGCGGCGGTGATCCCGCCCGGCCCGGTCGCGGTGGTTTCGATCTGCCAGTCGCCGCCGGTGCTTTGCACCGTGCCGCGCGCCGTGGCCTGTCCGGATACTTCGGGCGCGATCAGCGCGATATCGCGAATGAAGGCGTCAAAGCGCAAGCGGCTGTCAGTGGCCGAGACGCGGCCGGTCACATCGGTCATGCCCTGTGGGGTGCGCAGTTCGACCTTGTCGAGAATGGTCATGCCCTCGGGGGTCTGGCGGATTTCGAAGGCAAGGCTGCTGTCGCCGCGCAGGATCGCATCCGCATTGGCCTGGCCCATGGCAAGGTTCGTGCCGTTCACCTGGCCGCTGGCGGTGCCGCTGCGCCCGAGCACGTCACCCGAGGCATCAAGGCTGATCTGCATGGCGCCCGCCAGCGGGCGGCCTGCCAGTCGGGCCCAGGGGCGCAGGTCGGCGACCGCTGCGCTGAGCTGTCCCTCGGCCAGAAGCCTGTCGATCCCGTCGCCCGTGACGGTACCTGTCAACCGCGCGGTCGTTTCGCCGGGTGCGGCGGCATCCAGGGTGATCTGCCAGGTTTCGGCCTGCTGGCGCGCGTCCAGCACCAGGCTCGCGGGGCCGCTGATCCCCTCGAGGATCAGCCCGGCATCCAGAAGCTGCGCGGTCAGATCCACCGTGCTTCCACCCGATGACAGCGCGGCGCGCCCACGCAGGTCCGTGCCCGTTGTCACGATCTCGAACAGATCGACGCGGGTGCCTGCCGTGTCGCGGCTGGCCTGCAAGGCGATCCGGCTGGCACCGGTGATCAAGGGGTCGACGCGGGGCTGGCCGATGGCCAGATCCTGCGCCTTGCCCGACAGGTCGATGTTGAACCCGCCCGTCAGGGGCAGGATTTGCCCGCGCGCGGCAAGGTCGGCGCCGCCTGCCAGCGGTTGGCCTGCCAGTCCCGCAAAGCGCGACAGATCCGCCGTCACCAGACGCAGGTCGAAGGCGGCGCTCAGATCGCCCAGTTCGGCGGCTGTGCCTGCGTCGATCTCGGCGCTGCCGCTGAGGCGGGTATCGGCCAGGGTCAGCGAAAGGCGTGGGATCATGAACGGTCCGTCCGTGGACCAGTCGAAGCCCAGCGCGCCCGCCACATCGCCACCCAGGGCATCGGCCATGGCGGCGTCGGCCAGCGTCAGGCCTTCGGTATCGAAACGGAACTGCCCTGTCACCCGGCCGATGGCGTCCTCGCTGTCACCGCGCAGGATCAGCCCTTCGCCGGTCAGGGCGGCGCGTCTGGCGGTCAGGTCGGGCCGATCCAGCCCGTCGATGTCAAGGCGCAGGGTCCATGCATCACCAGTCGCGGCGTCGTAGGTCAGGTCCAGGTCGGTGCGGTTTACCCGCGTCTGCGGGCCGGACAGGGGCAGAAGGACGGGGCGACCGTCGGGGGCCACGATCTGACCTGACAGCGCCAGCCGCTCGGGCCAGCCCTCGGCAGAGAGCGCGGCATCGCCCGACAGGCGGATCGCCTCGGCGGTCAGGTCCAGCCCTTCCAGCAGCATCCGGCCATCGGGTGTCCGGGTCGCGGTCACGATCAGCTGGATGTCGGGGCCGAAAAAGGCGCGGTAGTCGGGGGCGAAGACCGGGGCGATGTCACCGCCGATCCGGGTCACAACGCGGCGGGTGATCAACGCGGCTGGCGTGGTGTCATCCACGGTCGCGGCCTCGCCCTCGGTCGCGGGGGCCGGTTCGCGCAGCGTTTGCAGGATGACCTGCCCCGCAAGCCTGTCCTGGCCATCGGTGGCAAGGCTCAGCTCTGCCGTGAAATCGTCGATCGGGGCATCCCCGGTCACGGCCAGCCGCACCGATGGCGTGCCGGGCAGACCCAGCAGGGTTGCCGCGATCCCGCCAGCATCCTCCGCGACGCCCAGATCCAGCGTCAGCTGGCGGCTTGCGTTCGCATAGGCGCCGGACAGCTGGACCTCGCCGCGTGGTCCGTCGATCCGCGCGATCAGCAGATCCGCCTCGCCCTCGCCGTTGCCGAGGGTCACGGAGCCTTCGATGTTGATTTCCACCGGTTGACCGATGAACCCGTCGCCAAGGCTGACGCGGGCGGCGGCGATCCGGCCGATCTGCACCGAGACCGGCAGTTCGGGCAGGCTGAAACCCGATGTCGCCTCGGCCGCGGGCAGGCTGGGATCGGGCACAGGGGGACGGATCAGATCGATCCGGGCCACGGTCAGTTCGTTCACGTCGATGCGCCCGCGCAGCAGGGCGGCGCGGTTCCAGTCCAGCACGATATCGGACAGGCGCAACCAGACCCCCTCGCCATCGGCGATGGTCAGTTCCGCGATGCTCGCGCGCGCGCTCAGCGCCCCTTCGAAACCGCTGATCCGCACATCGCGCCCCAGACCGGACAGATTGTCCTCCAGCAGACCCTGCAGATAGCCGCGATCCTGATCCGGCGTTTGCGCGCTGGCGGGCAGGGCGGCGCCATGGACCAGCCAGAGGGGCACAAGCACGAGAAACCGCAGAAGGAAGCGTCGAAACATGCGCATCAGAAAGCCTGCCCAATCCCGATATAGATCTGCACCCCATTGCCGGTATCGCCGCCCAGCGGTCCCGCGATATCCAGCCTGAGCGGCCCGACGGTCGTGTCATAGCGCAGGCCAAGACCCGCGCCCGAATGCCAGGCGCCCGTCCCGTCATAGATGCTTTCCGCGCCGATATAGCCCGCATCGGCAAAGCCCACGAGGCTGATCGTATCGGTCACCTTGGCGCGCACTTCGCCTGAAAATCCCAGAAAGCTGCGCCCGCCGATCCCGCCGCCGCCGCCAAGATCGACGAAAAGCGACTGGAAAGGCTGGCCGCGCACCGTGCCGCCGCCACCCGAGTAGAACAGGAATTCCGGCGGCGTCTCCAGCAGGTCGGGGCCGATCAGCGCGCCAAGCTGGACGCGCCCGGCCAGAACGATCCGCCCGCCCTCATCCAGTGCGCGATAAGCGCGTGCGTCCAGTTGCAACTGTCCCCCGGGGTCCTGGGTGTCGGTATCGACGAATGGCGTGGCCTGGGCCTTGAGATAGAAGCCTTCTGTCGGGTCCAGCAGATCGTCGCGCCGGTCCCATGTCAGGGCGCCGGGCAGGGTCACGAGGTTGTATTCCCGCACCGGGGATGTGGCACCCGCAATGCGTGTCAAGATGCGCGAGGTGACGCGGGCCCGCTCCAGTGTCAGGCCCAGTTCGGCATCGAGCGTGTCCGAAAACCTGCGCGTGACGCCCAGCCCCGTATAGACGCGTTCCGTGAGGAAAAATTCGGCGTCTTCACGTTCGGCGCCGATGATCGCGAAAAAACCGGTGTCGGGGCCATAGACGGCAAGACGGTCGTAGCGGGCGCTCAGGCCGTAGTCCAAACCGCCGGTATCCGCGCCGATGCCTTCGACGCTGCCCTCGACCCTGAAACGGTCAGCGCGGCCCGTGACGTTGCGATGCATCCAGAACCCGTTCAGACCAAGCCCCGTATCGCTTGCGATTTCGGCCCCAAGGCCGAAACGGCGGGGGCGTTCGTCGACCACGGCCACCCCGATGTCGAGGGTTTCGCCCGGACCCAGCAACTCGGCCTCGGTCAGGACGACCGAGCGGAAAGCCCCCGTGCGCCGCAGCCGCTGCGCGGCCTTGGCCACGTCCTCGGGGTCGTAGCGCCGGCCTTCGGGCAGGCCTGCGATGCGGCGGATCGCCGTCGGGCGGACGCGGCTGCCGTCCTGCACCACAAGGGTGCCGAAGGTCACCGCGGGGCCGGGCGCAAGGGTGATGGCGGCATCGAGCCGGGCCTCGGTGTGCCGCGCGGTCAGTTGCTGATCCGCGATGTCGGCCTTGGCGTGACCCGCCGCGCGCCAATCGGTCAGGGCGGTCCTGGCGGCTTCGGTGATCGCTGTGGCGCGCGCGATTTCACCGGGGCGGAAGTCATTGCCGGGGCGGCGGCCGGGGGCAAGCGGCGCAATCTCGGCGCGGCCGAAGGTGAAGCGCGGGCCGGGGTCGATGCGGATCTCGGCTACCGATGCGGTTGCGGGCGGATCGAGCGGCGGAATGGTCGCGGCCTCGCGCCCGTCGATGCGGATGCTGACGGTTCCGCCATAATATCCGCTGGCATAGAGCAGGTCGACCATCCGCCGGTAATCGGCCTGGGCCGCGGCCAGGATGTCCTGCGTATCGGTGACACGGTCGCGGCGGGCCGCCACCAGAAGAGATCCCTCGACCAGACGATCCCGCAGCCTGTCGGACCCACCCTCTTCGAGAATGACATCGGTGCGGTCCAGGGCCTGCGCGGGTGTTGCGAGGGCCAGCGCAAACGCCAGAATTGCGCCCAGATGTCCGGACAGCGTGGCGGCCTTGGACAAGCTACTTCGGGCGCGGGGTGATCGGGCTCTGGACACGTCCGGTCCTTTCCTGGGCGTTCTTCGGACATGCGGCGGCAGACGCCGCAGCCCTTTCGATAGAAGGTTAACGGGCTTGCCGGCAAACCTCCACCCGATTTGCCTCACGTCTTCATCAGGTGGGGGGCGAGACTGGCGGATTTCCGCAGCCCTCCGGCTGTCCGGCCTTCAGGTTGCGGGTGTGGCGGCTGGCTCAGGGCAGCAGGGTCAGCCAGAGCCAGGCGGACATGAAAGACAGCGCCGTGCCGAGCAAGACCGTCGAGGCCGCAACCCGGCGCGCCCTGCCATACATGTTGGCGAAGATATAGGCGTTGACGCCGGGCGCCATCGAGGCGGTCAGCACCGCCGAACGGAAGCTTGCCTGAGACAGCTCTGTCGCGCGGCCCATCATCCAGACGGTCGCCGGGTGCAGCAGCAACGAGATGGCCACCGCATAGGCGATGAGCTTCATGTCACCCTCGGGGCGGTAGCGCACCAGCACGCCGCCCAGGCCGAAGAGCGCGGCAGGCAGGGCCGCGCGGACCATCAGGTCGACCGTTTCGGTGACGGGTGCGGGCAGCGGGATACCCCCCAGATTGACCGCGAACCCCAGCAGGATGCCAAGGATCAGCGCGTTGCGGAACATCGCCCGCCCGACCGTCAGCACCAGGTCCGCCGGCGATTTGCCCTGGCCGCGCGCGCGGACAATCTCCATCGCGGTGATCCCCAGCCCGTAGCAGAAGGGGGAATGGATCGCGATGATCGCGTAATTCGCCTCGAGCGCGTCGGGACCATAGGCGCGTTCGGTGATCGGCAGACCCAGCATCAGCGAGTTGGAGAACAGGCAGCAAAAGCCGATTGCGACGCAGTCTTCCCAGTCGCGCCCGAAGATGAAACGCGCACCCAGCAGTCCCGCGACAAAGCCGGTCGCCGCGCCAGTGTAGAAGGACAACAGCACCCGTGGGTCGAAGCTTTGGGCCAGATCGAGCTTTGCGATGGCGCTGAACAGCAGGCAGGGGATCGCGAAATTCTGCGTGAAGTTCATCAGCCCATCCACCGAGCTGTCCTTGAAATAGCCAAGCCTGACAGCAAGATAGCCCATCCCGATGACACCGAAGACCGGGAGGATCACGTCCAGAAGGGCTTGCATCGGATCGGGCCTTGGCTTTGTGGGGGCGGGGCGGGAGCGCTCCGCGCGGGGATATTTGGGGCAAGAAGAACGCGGGCGCGCGCCTTCAGTCAGAGTGCGTAGCGGATGACCATGCCATCATGGGCCGGGGTGATATGGGCCGGGGTCTCGTCCGCGACGGTTTGGTAATCAAGGTCGATATGCATGTTGGTCAGCACCGCGCGGCGCGGGGCCATCTGTGCGATCCAGTCAAGGGTCATGTCCAGATGCGCGTGGGTCGGGTGCGGTGTGCGGCGCAGCGCATCGACGATCCAGCAGTCAAGGCCCCGCAGATGCGGCAGCGCCTCGTCATAAAGGCGCACGGCATCGGGCAGGTAGGCCAGATCGAGGATGCGGAAACCCAGCGCGTCGATCGACCCGTGATTGGCCCGGAACGGGGTGAGGGTGATGTCGCCGCCCTTGCCCGTGATGGTGAAGGGCCCTTTGATCGTATGCATGTCGAGGATGGGCGGGTAGGGGCTGTCCTCGGGCTGCACGAAAGCATAGCCGAAGCGGGAATAGAGATCGTTCTGGGTGTCGCCATCGGCCCAGACGGCCAGGCGGCGGCGCATGTTGAAGACGATCATGCGCAGATCGTCCAGACCGTGCACATGGTCGGCATGGCTGTGGGTATAGACCACGGCGTCAAGCTCGCCCACACCGGCATCCAGAAGCTGCGCGCGCAGGTCGGGCGAGGTGTCGATGAGCACGCGGGTGATGCCCTCGGGGCCTTCGCGTTCGATCAGCAGCGAACAGCGGCGGCGGTTGTTCCTGGGGTTCGCCGGATCGCAATCGCCCCAATGGCCGCCAAGGCGCGGCACGCCCCCGGATGATCCGCAGCCCAGGATGATGAAGCGCATCTCGGCCGTCATGCGGCGGCCCTGCGATAGTTCGCGGCCTTGGTGAAGAGCCGGTCGAAATTGGCTTCGGTCGCGGCGGCGAAGTCGCGCAGCGACAGGCCGAACACCTCGGCGCCCACCTCGGCGGTGTGGATGCTGTAGGCCGGCTCGTTGCGCTTGCCGCGGAAGGGCTTGGGCGCGAGATAGGGCGCATCGGTTTCCACGAGGATCCGGTCCAGCGGGGCCGCGGCGAAGATGTCGCGCAGTTCCTGGCTTTTGGGGAAGGTCGCGATGCCGGACATCGACAGGTAGAAGCCCAGATCCAGTGTGGCGCGGGCCAGTTCCGCGCTGGACGAAAAGCAATGCATCACGCAGGAATAGGGGCCTTTGCGATATTCCTCGGTCAGGATGCGGGCCATGTCATCGTCGGCGGCGCGGGCATGGATGATCAGCGGCAGGCCCGTCAGGCGCGCGGCGGCGATGTGGATGCGCAGGCTGTCCTGCTGCAGGGCGGCGCTTTCGGCGGTGTAATGGTAGTCCAGACCGGTTTCGCCGATGCCCACGCATTTGGGATGGGCGGCGATGGCGGTCAGGTGATCGACGCTGATCAGCGGGCTGTCTGCGACGGACATGGGATGGATGCCGAAAGCATAGAACACGCTGTCATGCGCCTCGGCGATTGCGCGCACGGCGGGTTCGTTTCGGGCCTTGGTGCAGATCGTGACCATCCGCATCACACCCGCCGCATGGGCGCGCGCGATCACGTCATCCAGTTCCCCGTCGAAATCGGGAAAGTCGAGATGGCAATGGCTGTCGGTGATCCGGGCCTTGGAGTGAAGCTGGTCGGTCATTGTCCACCTTGCGGGCCTGATCAGCCGCCCGCGGTTTTCTGAATCCTGAAGACCGTATCTAGGACAAGGGAGGCGGGGTCAAGATTGACCGCCCGACCATGCATGGTGCGGGCGCTGATCTGATGGGCCGCATCGGCCCAGGCACGGGCGCGGGCCGGGCTGGAGGAGAGGCGCGCCAGAAGCGCCGCCTCGCCGGGGGCGGCCTCGATGGCGGGGGGATGACCCGTGGCGCCGGTGCGGGCCAGGCGCGCGAGCAGCAGATCGGTCAGCGCCAGCAGCAGATCCAGCCGGTTGGTGGCGCCGCGCGTGGCGGCGGCCTCGGCCAGGCGCAGGGCGCGGGGGCGGTCCAGATCGGGCAGGCGCCCGAAGAGGCCGACAAGTTCGGCATAGATCGCAAGCCCGTCCTGGGCGATCAGGCGGATTGCTTCGCCCACGGAACCGGCCGACAGGGCGGTCAGGGCGGCGGTGTCGGCGGGCAGCGCGATGCCCGCCTGATCCAGCGCGCGCGCCATCGCGTCGCTGTCCAGCGGGCCGAGGCGCAATTCGCGGCAGCGCGAGCGGATCGTGGGCAGAAGGCCGGTCGGCTGGTGCGAGATCATCAGGAAGATGCAACGTGCGGGTGGTTCCTCGAGCATCTTGAGCAGGGCGTTGGCGGCCTGCGGGTTCAACTCGTCGGCGCTGTCGACGA
Organism: Paracoccaceae bacterium; assembly: GCA_030758115.1. Classification (GTDB taxonomy): domain Bacteria; phylum Pseudomonadota; class Alphaproteobacteria; order Rhodobacterales; family Rhodobacteraceae; genus Seohaeicola. The sequence goes on from JANREX010000092.1 coordinate 62,565, forward strand.
TGATCACGCGCCGCCCGCCATCTGTGGCGCTGAGTTGCAGGAAATTCGCCAGCTTGCGGACCATGTCCACGCGGATGTCATTGGACAGCCGGTCGCCCTTGTCGGTCGGGCCGCGGCGCAGCAGGAACAGCCCCGGTTCGGACAGGGCGCGCAACCGGTTGATGACCGGGTGGTCGGGGGCGATATCCAGGCTGGCAGGCGGTGGCGGCGCGCCGAACAGGCCATCGGTCTGCGATGCGGGCGTTGCCAGAAGAAAGCGCGCGATCCGCCAGGCGAGGGTGGCCTTGCCGACGCCGCGCGGCCCGGTCAGCAGCCAGGCATGATGCAGGCGGTCCGATGCAAAGGCCTGCAGGAACCCGGCTTCGGCTGTGGCCTGCCCGAAAAGGGTGGCCGTGTCGCGCGGGTGCGGCGCGCCATCCAGGCGATCGGGTTCTGGGAGGGCATCCTCGCTCATGCGGCATCAGTCCCGGCCAGATGTGCGGCGACGATCCCGGCAACATCCGCCGCGACCAGGTCCTGAGGGCGCGCGCCGTCCACAACCCGGATGCGCGCCGGGGCGCTGCGGGCCAGATCAAGAAAGCCCGCGCGCATGCGTTCCTGCATCTGCTGCCCGAAGGATTCGAACCGTTCCTCGCCACCATTGCGCCCCAGGGCCCGCGCGAGGCCCGTGGCCGGATCCATGTCGATCAGCAGGGTCAGGTCCGGTTCCTGACCGATCATCAGATCATGCAGGGCGTCCACCTTGCGCCGCAGATCGTCGCCGCGCAGGCCCTGATACATGCGGGTGGAATCGGCAAAGCGGTCGCAGATCACGATCTTGCCCGCGGCAAGGGCCGGGCGGATCGTGCGCTCCAGGTGATCCCGGCGCGCGGCGGTGAAGAGCAGGATCTCGGTCTCGGCCGACCAGCGGTCGGGCGGGCCTTCGAGCACCAGTTTGCGGATCTCCTCGGCGCCGGGCGATCCGCCGGGTTCACGGGTCAGCACGACGGTATGGCCCTGTGCCTCCAGATGCGCCGCCAGATGGCGCGCCTGGGTCGATTTGCCCGAGCCGTCGATCCCCTCGAAGCTGATGAAGCCGCCGCGCGGGGTCAAGACCCGCCCTCGGACGCGGTGGGCGGCGGCTGGATGAAGCGCTCGAACAGGACCAGGGATGTGGTCAGGATGCGCGTGGAAAAGCCGCCAAGCGGCACGTCACGATCTGCCAGCAGCGGCACGCGCACCGGGTCAAGGCCTTCGCGCGTCAGGATCATCTCGCCCAGAACATCGCCCTTGGCAACGGGCGCATTGATCGGCCCCTTGTGCACGATTTCGGCCTGAACCGTATCGCTGGTCAGGATCGGCAGCAGGACCGTCACATCGTTTTCCGGGACCAGACCCACGGTGGCCTCGTTGCCGCGCCAGACATCGGCCTGGCTGATCACCTGTCCGGCATGGGCGACGGTGCGTTCGGCGAATTGGCGAAAGGCCCAGTTGACGATGGCCGCCGACTCCTCGGCGCGGATCCGGTCGGTTTCCATCCCGCTCACGACGAAGATCACGCGCCGGCCGCCCTGCGCAGCAGAGCCGACAAGGCCGAAGCCTGCTTCCTGGGTGTGGCCGGTCTTGAGCCCGTCCGCCCCGATGTCCAGCTGGAACAAGGGGTTGCGGTTGAAGCGATTGGCCGGTGCGCGGTTTTTATAGTCATATTCGCGCTCGTTGAAAAAAACGTAGTAATCGGGGAAATCCTCGATCAGGCGCTGGGCCAGGATGCCCAGGTCATGCATCGACATGCGATGTTGCGGATGGGGCCAGCCCGAGGCGTTGGCCAGCGTCGTGTCATTCATCCCCATATCGCGTGCGCGCTGGGTCATGAGGGCGGCAAAGCCATCTTCGGTTCCCGTCGGCGACAGGCCTTCGGCCACCACGACGCAGGCGTCATTGCCCGAATTGACGATGATGCCCAGGATCAGCTCACGCACGGTGGGGCGATCCTGCTCGTTCAGGAACATGGTGGAGCCACCCATCGCGCGGGCCTTGGCCGAGACGGGGAAAGTCGTCTCCATCGTCACCGCCCCGCGCTTGAGCGCGTCGAACAGCATGTAGAGCGTCATCAGCTTGGACATCGAGGCCGGCGGCAGCGGCACTTCGGCATTCTTGGACAGCAGCACCGTGCCGGTGGTCTGATCCAGCACCCAGGCCGAGGTGGCGCGGGTGTCAAAGGCCTGTGCCGCGGGTGCCAGAAACATCGCGCAGGTCAGCGTCGCCGACAGGATATAGCGCAAGCCCCTTGACCGGCGCGGGCGGTTGTCCGTTCGTGTCGTCATGGGTCAAACCCCTTTCGCGGTCTCAGTTCCGGACGGCATAGGCGTCGGTGAAGCCTTCTTCCTTGATCTTGGCCAGAAGCGTGCTGCGCTCTGCGGCCGATCCGGCGGGGCCGACCAGAACGCGCCAGAATGTCTTGCCCTGGCTGGTCTGCTGCCGGACTTCGGGAACCATTCCGGCATTGCGCATGGCGGTCGCCGCGCGGTTTGCGTTGGCTTCGATGCTGAAGATGCCGATCTGCAGATAGGGCTTGTCGAGGCTCGACGCGCGCGGCGCGGGGGCTGCCGCAGCCGTCTGGACCGGCGCGGCCGGTGCGGCGGCCGGGCGCGCGGGCGGTGGTGTCGGGCTTGCCGTGGCTGCGACCGGGCGTGCTGGTGCAGCCTCGATCGCGGCGGCGGCAGAGGCGATCGGATCCAGCCGCGTCTCGGAGATCTCGCCGGGGGCGGGCAGCGCTTCGGCGGTGATCTCCGGGTCTGCACCCTCTTCGGATGCTGCTGTCGGGACCTCCTCGCGGCGCAGGGCCGTGACGTTCAGCTGCACGGGCTGCCCCGCCAGCATCGCCAGGGTGGCCGCCGCATCGGATGAGACCTGGACACGCGGGCCGGGTGTGTTGACCTCGCGCCGGAACAACGCGCCGATCACGAAATTCCCGTTGGCCGTGTTGCGGATGATGACACGCTCGGGTTCGGTGACATCGGGATGGGCCACCCAGACACCGCCCAGCGAGGGGCGACCATCCCAGAGGCCGGCCTCGGTGACCTGAAATACCTCGGGGGCTTCGACATCGCGCTCCACCAGGCGAACCGAGCGGTTCGCGGAGGTTTCGTCGCCAGAGGCGCCATTGTTTTGCAGCAGGCTGAATTGCCCGCTCTCATCGCATCCGGTCAGCGCGAGCATGCCGAGCGCCACAAGCACGGCGGTTCCCGCCCTGCGCCGAAATGGTGTGTTGATACGATCTGCTGTCATGACGTGCCCCTAACCCTCTGCCTCTGAACATGTTTGCCGGTTTGCCGGTCTTGTCTGCACCCTGTCTGCCGCAGGCGGGGATCCTTGTCCGACGGGGTCGGACAGCCGGTCATCCCTGCCGAGGCAAAACCGTTGTGCGCACATTAGCGGCAAGCGGGCTTCAAGAAAAGCGGCTCTCGGAGACCGGGGCGAAATTGAGCAAGAAACCTCTGCCTCTTGATGCTTTCAGAATCATGTGATGATGGTTAGACGATCCGAGCCGGAGGAGTGGCAGAGTGGTCGATTGCACCGGTCTTGAAAACCGGCGTGCGTGAAAGCGTACCGTGGGTTCGAATCCCACCTCCTCCGCCA